>NZ_KB903774.1 GCF_000379845.1 Moraxella boevrei DSM 14165
TAGGTCGCATATTCTATCACAGTTTTTTAAGCTGTCAAGAACTTTTTTCGCTTTTTTTGTTTTCTTTTTTATGCTTTTTTTTATTTTCTTTTTTAAAAAAAAATAAATATTTAATATAAAAAAGATTTCTCTTTGAAAGAAAGCTCGCTATACCTTATACTTTCGCTTTGCCCCTATCGTGGGTGCGTATTATATAGTCTTTTTAATTCCAGTCAAGCAGTTTTTGTGAAAAAAATCGGGTTTTTTGTTGGGTTGGTTTCTAAATTATTGTTTTTAAAGAATTATAATTTTTATTTTTTTAGTTGTTTTAGGTTTGATTTTGATATTGGTGTTATTTTTGGATTTTTTTGTGAAAAAGTTTGATAAAATGCTTTATTTGCCCCATTATAAGTTAACTTTTTTAGATTTTTACCAATAATATAGGATAAATAATGTCTTTTCAGCCCAATCTTACGTTAAACCCCAATTTTACCCAAGTTAGTCATCATCGTATCGACGCTTTGTCTTTAAATATCATTGTCAGTGAACATATTAACACAGGGCTAATCCATTATCATTTGGCATACCCCAGTGATGAAAATGCGTTTTTGATTGGTTTTCGCACGCAACCGATGACGGATAAGGGTGAGGCACATATTTTGGAACATACCAGTTTGTGCGGTTCGCAAAAATATCCTGTACGAGACCCATTTTTTAGCATGATTAAACGTTCTCTTAATACTTTTATGAATGCGTTTACCGCTTCTGATTGGACGGCTTATCCATTTGCCAGTCAAAATCGTAAAGATTATTTTAATTTATTATCTGTTTATTTGGACGCAACTTTTTTCCCAAATTTAAATCCACTAGATTTTGCTCAAGAGGGCATTCGTGTGGAACTTGATGACAATGGCAATCCTGAATTTAAAGGCATTGTATTTAATGAGATGAAAGGGGCGATGAGTGGCGAGATTGACCAACTTTATCATACCATGGCTCGTCATCTGTTTCCAACCACTACTTATCACTATAATTCTGGCGGTGAACCGTCTGCGATTACCGATTTAACCCATGAAGATTTGGTTGCATTTCACCAAAGCCACTATCACCCAAGCAATGCGGTTGTGATGAGTTTTGGTAATATTGATGTAAAAGATATTCAGGAAAAATTACATAATGATGCACTGGCAGTAGGCGAAAAAACCTTTGGCAAAGGGCATAAACATCATTCGGTACTTGAACAAACATTAAGCAAACCGATTGCCGTGCAAGAAAGCTATAGTGTGGATAGCATTAAACCAAAACAAACCCATCACCTGATGGCATGGCTACTTCCAACTATTTTGGATGCAAAACAACGCCTTGCGTTACGCTTGCTTGAGGGGATTTTGGTGGAGCATTCTGGCTCGCCATTGCGTGCGTATTTGGAAAGTCATGAGCTTGCTTCTGCTCCCACGCCGATTTTGGGATTGGACGACAGCCATTATCAAATGGTATTTTATGCAGGAGTGCGAGGCTCTGAACCCCAGCACGCACAAGCGATTGAACAAGGTATTTTAGCGTTGTTGCAACAGCTCGCCGATAATCCTGTTTCTGAAGATGAAATTGAAACAATTTTACATCAAATTGAAATTGACCAACGTCACATCGGTGGCGATAGTATGCCGTATGGCTTAAATCTGATTCTAGAAGGATTTAGCACAGCCATTCATGATGGCAATCCAATTGACGTATGGGATATTGATGACAATTTAACATGGCTTGCCGAACAAGCCAAAAATCCTAAATTTATCAGCAACTTAATCAAAGAACATTTGCTTGACAACCCGCACCGAGTGCTTTTGACCCTTGTGCCTGATGACACAAAAAACGCCCAACTTGCCAAAGACGAACAAGATAAATTGGCAAAAATTGCTGAAAGTTTGGACGATAAAAAACGTGAACAATTACAACAATTTGCCAAAGATTTAGCCGAACGTCAGGCGATGATAGACGATGTGAATTTGTTACCAAAAGTGGATTTACAGGATATACCAACCCACATCAGCTTTAAAGAGGGTAAAGCGTTGCCAATCCGTTTAAGTGGTCAAGATAGTACGTTGTATGAGTATGAAGCAGGAACGAATGGTTTGTATTATTATCAGGTCATTTTACCACTAGATAAACATGAGGCGATTATCAATCACCCAGATTTGCCAAGTTATCTGACTTTAATCAGCGAAGTTGGTACAAAAGACTATGATGCACGCAGTTTTCAAGCCCTGCAAGCTCGCCACTCTAGCGGTGTAACCGTGCGAGTCAGCCAACGCACTTCACCGACTGACCCTGAAAAAATGGACAGTTTTTTGGTATTTGCCACTCGTTCGTTAAGCCGAAAAACCGATGCAATTGAGCTGTTAAAAATGGTGTTAAATGATACGATTTTTAGCGAAACCGAGCGTATTAGCGAACTTCTAACCCAAAAACAAATGAGCTGGCAATCTCGTCTTGCCAATTCTGGACACGCCTATGCCCTGCAAACAGCAAGCAGAAACATGAGTAAAATCAGCCGTTTAGAATATATGAATGGTGGTTTACCTGCGTTAAATCGTTTGACCAATTTTTTGCAAGAGGCAGAAGAAAAACCAGAGCTTTGGCAAGATTTACAAACACGATTAACCAAGTTGCACGCTGTTATCAAAACCTTGCCAAAACAAGTGTTAATCGTTGCCGAAAAAGAACATTTACCGATGTTAAAACAAAATATTGAACAAAGTTGGCAAGATTCTATCGTATCAAGCGAACATCTGTTGCAAAATCAAGATATAAATACTGACAATCGTCATATTGCTTGGCTTGCACAGACCAATGTATTTCATAATGCGATGGTATTTTCTGCCGTACCTGCCGAGCATGACGATGCACCTGCTTTTATGGTATTATCAGCAGTTCTGCGAAACAACTATTTGCACCGTGCTATTCGTGAAACAGGCGGAGCATATGGCGGTGGAGCGAGCTACGATAGCAATGCCTGTGCGTTTAAATTTTACAGTTACCGAGACCCACGTTGTGAGGCGACTTTTGCTGACTTTTTGGCAAGTATTGACTGGTTATTTGAACAAAAAGTTGATAAAAATACTGATTTGTGGATTGAAGAGGCGATTTTGGGTATTATGGCGGGCATGGATAAACCTGCAAGTCCTGCAGGTGAGGCGGTAAAAGCCCTTTTTGCCGAACTACACGGACGCAACAAAGCTTGGCAACAAGCCATGCGAGCCAAAATTTTGGCGGTAAAACTGGACGATTTGCAACGTGTGGCAAAAGCTTATCTCAAAGATAAATCCTTTGTCAAAGCGACCCTTGCCCCAAATGATAAAGGCGAAATGCTAGAAAAATTGGGATTTAGCGTAGAGAAAGTGATTTAATTTTTCACAATTTAAACTTTTAACCCAATGAATAAAGCTCATTAACAATAATGGGCTTTGACTAATTTTTTTTGCAAAAAATCAATAAAGCTTTGCTTTTGTATGATTAAAAAAAAAGACGACCAAAGCCGTCTTTTTTTATGTTTAGCAAGAAAATTATTCTGCAAGCTCCGTCTGTTCATGTGCCATAATTTGTTGACCGACATCGCCCATAAGCGACAGATAACGCTCATAATGTTTTAAAATGTCGCTAATGACTTCGTTTTTGGTCATATAATGCACTTCATAACCTAAACGTCCATCAAAAAAGTAAGTAATCGGACGATAAATTTCAGCATTTTGTAAATGGGGCAAATGCTCATCTTTTAACAAACTCTCCGCCACTTCACTACTTACCGATCGAATACCGTACATAAAATCACGCACCGAAGATTGATGAATGACCAACTCTACCGCAGGTTCTGTTTGGTCAAATAAGGCATTTACCGAGACATTTAAGCCGTATTTATTGTTTAACTCATCACTTAGCTCACGCATGGCAGGCAAGGCGGTGGTTTTTAAAAAGGCTAAAATATCTTTTTCGGCGGTTTGGTTTAGCATGGCATTTAGACGATGTTTCCATTTATCGCCCGTCCAAGTCGCTGAACTTGCTGTAAAGCCACTGTTAAAATATTTATGGTCGGCAATTAAGGCATACCATAAACTAATGCACATCACCAACATCAGCAGGGCAAATGGCAATGCAGCAATCATGGTTACGCTTTGGAGTGCTCCTAATCCGCCTGATTTCATCAGAACAATGGCGACCACCGACATCAGCACACCCCACAAAATCGCTTGCCAAGCAGGACTTGTCAAACTTTTATCACGAGAAGCGATATTATTTAACACATAAATACCTGAGTCCGCTGATGTGATAAAAAACAACCCAATACTGATTAGTGCCACAATACTGGTCAAACCTGACAACGGCAAATAATCCAAAAATCGAAATAACAACACATCAGGCGAGCCTGTGAGGGCGGATAATGCCCCATTTGCTACGTGGGTATCGAGCCAAATCGCCCCATTACCAAACACAGTAAACCATAAAATACTAAAAATCGTCGGAATGGTCAAAATTCCGAAGACAAACTCACGGATAGTACGTCCACGAGAAATACGAGCGATAAACAAACCAACAAACGGTGCCCACGAACACCACCACGCCCAATAAATTACCGTCCAATCATTAAACCATTTAACATTATCAGGCTCATAGGTATAAGTTTTAAAACTTAATTCTAACACATTGCCAAAATATGCACCTAAATTATCACTAAACGCACCCAATAAATATAATGTCGGACCTGTCCCTAGTACAAATAATAATAGGCAAATCGCCAAAACTAAGTTAGTTTCTGATAAGATTTTTACGCCTTTACCAACACCGCTAATCGCCGAACCGACCGCCAGTATCATCACAACCGCAATCACCACAATCTGCAAGCCAAAACCGTTTTCCGGCACCCAGCCCATCTCCACGAGTCCAGACCCCATTTGAGCCGAACCGTAGCCAAGCGTGGTAATAATCCCAAATAAGGTCGCAATCAGTGCCAAAATATCAATGGCATCGCCCAATTTGCCATGAATTTTATCTTTTAACAACGGATAAAAACACGACCGCAACGCCAGTGGTAATTTGTAACGAAAACCAAAATACGCCAGAGCAAGCGAAATTACACCATACATCGCCCAAGCGTGCAAGCCCCAATGAAATGTGGTGTGTAATAACGCTTCTTTGGCTTGGTTTTCAGCACTGCCTGTAGAAATACTGCCTGTAAAATGTGACAATGGTTCTGCAACCCCAAAGAACATCAGACCCACACCCATACCCGCAGCAAACAACATGGCAAGCCACGACATAAAGCTAAATTCGGGTACTTCTTCATCCGCACCGAGCTTGACATCACCAAACTGACTTAACGCCGTAAAGAGCATAAAAAATAAAAATACTGAAAAAACAAGGATATAAAACCATGCAAAATTTTTAAAAATCCCCGCCTTAGCTATATTTAACACATCATTCATCTGCTGGGGCAACAGTAGCGTCACCGCCACAAGGCTTAATACCATAAGTAGCGTCACGCTGGTTACTAGCATATTGAATGATGATTTTTCGGTTAAAAATCTTGTCAAAGACATCATCACTCCTTTTTTTAAATTATTTAAATAAAACTTTTCTAAAAGTTAGACATTTGCCAAAAAACCAAAAATTTTTTTATGGTCAAATATTTAAAAAAATCCATAAAAAAATTTTATGAAGGATTAACCTTAACAAATCATTGACAATTATTCAAATTTTAGCAAGGTTTTTGCGGTGAAAAATAGCATCATTTTGCTAAAAAAATTAGCTAAGTGTTTGTTATTAATTTAGTTTTATTTCTACATTTTTTATACAAATATCTTGAGCGTTAAATTTGCACCAAGATTAATTATTTTTCTAAATTTGATATCCACTATTGGCAAAAAAATTGTGATAAAAAATCCACCGAAAATCCGATAATACATGACTTTTAGCCCATTTTTTGCTAAAATAGAAAGATATTTTTTGCATAAAAAAACAACCAAATTTTTCTAAATTCTTTTTATTTAAATCATTGATTTTAAATGAATAAAAAATGGAGTCACTATGACTGACAACACCCAAATTCCCAACAAACAAGACGATTACGGCTCGGATAGTATCCGTGTGTTGCGTGGGCTAGAAGCCGTGCAAGTCCGCCCCGGTATGTACATCGGTGATACCGATGACGGCACAGGCTTGCACCATATGGTGTTTGAAGTGGTGGACAACGCCATCGATGAAGCCTTAGCTGGGCATTGCGATGAGATTACCATTACTATCCATGAAGATGAGTCAGTGTCGGTCAAGGACAATGGACGTGGCATTCCTGTGGACATTCACCCAGAAGAAGGCGTATCGGCGGCTCAGGTGATTTTGACGATTTTGCACGCAGGTGGTAAGTTTGACGATAACTCTTATAAAGTATCAGGCGGTTTGCACGGTGTGGGCGTGTCTGTGGTCAATGCGTTATCAGAAAAGTTGATTTTGGAAATTTGGCGACAAGGCTATCATTATCGCCAAACTTATAGCAATGGTGCTCCGTTAGAAGAAATCCAACAGCTAGAAACTACTGATAAAACAGGTACGCAAATCCGTTTTTATCCAAGTAGTAAAACCTTTTCAGGCACGATTTTTGACTATGAAATTTTGGCAAAACGTTTGCGTGAATTGTCATTTTTAAATTCTGGCGTACGCATTGTGTTGGTGGATGAACGCACGGATAAACACCATGAATTTGAACACGCAGGTGGTTTGTCTGAGTTTATCCAGTTTATCAATGCAGGTAAAACAGGCTTAAACGACGTGTTCCATTTTACTAGCGAGCAAGATGATGGCATCAGCGTGGAAGTGGCATTACAATGGACAGATAGCTATAATGAAAAAGTCTTATGTTTTACCAATAATATTCCACAAAAAGACGGTGGCACGCATTTATCAGGCTTTCGTTCGGCTTTGACACGTGGCTTAAACAGCTACATGGAAAGCGAAAATCTGATAAAAAAAGAAAAAGTGCAAATCTCGGGTGATGATGCACGAGAAGGCTTGACCGCCATTGTGTCGGTCAAGGTACCTGACCCAAAATTTTCCAGCCAAACCAAAGACAAGCTTGTTTCTAGCGAAGTTAAATCGGCGGTAGAATCTGCCATGCACGCCAAATTTAGCGAATATTTGCTAGAAAACCCCAACGCAGGTAAGGCAATTGCCAGTAAAATCATTGACGCTGCTCGAGCTCGTGAAGCCGCCCGCAAAGCCCGTGAAATGACTCGCCGTAAAACCAGTTTGGACATCGCAGGCTTACCCGGAAAATTGGCGGATTGTCAAGAAAAGGACCCTGCCTTATCTGAACTTTACATTGTGGAAGGGGACTCGGCAGGTGGTTCTGCCAAACAAGGCAGAAGCCGTAAAACCCAAGCGATTTTGCCATTAAAAGGTAAAATCTTAAACGTGGAACGTGCCAGATTTGACAAAATGCTGTCGTCAGCCGAAGTTGGCACGCTGATTACTGCACTTGGCACAGGCATTGGCAAAGATGAGTACAATCCTGATAAATTGCGTTATCACAAAATCATTATCATGACCGATGCAGACGTGGACGGCTCGCACATTCGTACCTTGCTGTTGACTTTCTTTTTCCGCCAAACCCCTGAATTGTTGGAGCGTGGGCATATTTATATCGCCCAACCGCCTTTGTACAAGGTGAAAAAGAACCGCCAAGAACTATATTTAAAAGACGATGAAGCGTTAAAAGCCTATCTGTTGTCGTCAACGATTGACGAAACCCAGTTACATTTAAGCGACGGCACACCTGCCATCACAGGTCAAGCCTTAGAAACGTTACTAAACGATTATAACCAAACCCAAGCAGTAAAAAATCGTTTGCAATTAAAATATCCAGCCAGTATTTTGGACGCATTGGCGGTTGTACCAAAAATCAGTTTACAAAGTATTGAAAATGAACAAGAAATGCGAGATTGGACAGAGCAAATCAAAGCAGAATTGTTAAAAACGTCGCCCAACTTTAACCCACAAGTGGCATTAGAAACTTTCCACAAACAAGACGGCGACAACCAAGTGGCGTATTATTTGCCACGTTTGACGATTTATGTGCATCAGTTACCACAGCAATATTTGCTAGATACCAGCTTTATCGGTTCTGGCGAATATAGCCGTTTGCACCGTTTGACATCACAGTGGAAAGACGTGTTATCAGACACCGCCTACATCGCCAAAGCCGACAAAAAACTGCCAATTGTAGACATGGCGTATCTGTGGCAATTTATCATGAATGATGCACGCCGTGGCTTGTCCATTCAGCGTTATAAAGGCTTGGGCGAGATGAATGCCGACCAACTTTGGGAAACCACAATGGACCCAGAAAATCGCCATATGCTAAAAGTCACCATAGAAGATGCGATTGCCGCCGACCATTTATTTTCGTGTTTGATGGGTGATGACGTTGAGCCACGCCGTGCCTTTATTGAAGAAAATGCCTTGACGGTAACCAATTTGGATATTTAAGCATTGTTTTATCAAACGAAACCAAAACCTTTATGTTTTGGTTTTTTTATTAAAAAATAAAAATTAATTTAAAAAACAAATAGTAAAAATTGACAATAAAGACTGGATCTTTATCAAAAACTATAGAATAATGATAAATGTTATCAATTAAAAGAGAAAAACCATGTCGCCAAATATTCCTATTCAAAAAACCTTACAATTTGTCACGAAAACTCATAACCGTCAAGCCATGACAAAAACGGTGTCATTTGCAGTATTACATTTTTGTGTGGCGTTTAGTGTGGCGTATATGTTAACTGGTAGTGTATTGATTGGTAGTTTAATGGCATTGGTTGAACCTGCGATTAACACAGTTGCATTTTTCTTTCATGAAAAATTTTGGCAAAAAATCCAACACAAATCTGTGATTAGCACCGAATAAGCACTCATTTACAATCTAGGATTTAAAAAAGTAATTTTTTATCAAATGTGTTAAAATTCACCTAATTTTAGCCAAGGAACTGCTTTTGTCAGCGGTTTTTGTAGCCACAGGTGGATTATGCTTGAACTTTTATTATTGGCGGTTGCATTGTCAATGGATGCGTTTGCGGTGGAGATCGGGCTTGGGGCAAAACCGCATCGACATATCGGCAAAGTGGCGTTATTAGCAGGACTGTATTTTGGGATGTTTCAAGGCATGATGCCACTCATTGGCTATTTGGCAGGACGCTCGGTGTTGGATAAGATTTTTTGGCTTGCTCCGATAATTTCGTGCCTGATTTTATGCGGACTTGGGACAAAAATGCTTTACGAAGGGGTGAAGCATGACGATGAGGCTGACGATAAGGTGGTAATCATTTCGCATAAAACCATGATGATATTGGCGATTGCAACCAGTATTGATGCGGTGGTGGCAGGTTTCACTTTAAATCTAATTGACATCAATGCATATGTAGCGTGTGCAGTGATTGTGTTGGTAACGGGTGTGTTGAGTGGGTTTGGCGTGTTTTTAGGGCAAAAATCAGGCACAGTTTTAGAAAGCAAAGCAGAAATTTTTGGCGGATTGGTGTTAATCGGCATTGGGATTAAGATGGTGTTTTAATTGAAGCTTAAATCTGCTAAAATATTTTGTCAAAAGGATGTTTTATGAACAAATTATCCCTTATTATCAGCCTATTTTTAGCCCAATTTACGCATGCTACCGATTATTTTATGGCAGATGTGGAATGTGATAATCATGTAAATGTGCGAGCAAAACCAACAACTGATAGCCAAGTTTTAACAAAGCTTGATTTTGACAGCCAAATTTACAAAATCACAGGGAAAAGTGGTAACTGGTATAAGTTAGACATGAACGGAATGACAGGCTATGTGCATAACTCACAAGGTTACATTGCCAAAAAATATCAGGTTATCAGCCCAGATGGTTATGCTAATGTGCGTACGAGTTCTCAAATCTTACCAATGACAGAACGTAGCGTTGAGACAACATTACCGACGGGCAAGACGTTTTTTGTCAATCCACAAATGACTGAAGGTAATTGGTTACTTTATACTAACCAAGGCGACAGCAAGCAGGATAATCATGTGGTGGAAGGTTATATCCATAAAAGCCAAGTTAAGATGATTGATTGATAAACACGAAAACCACTTGTTAGGTTGCAAGTGGTTTTTGTTTTATCTGTTTATTTTTGTTGATTGGCTAATTGATGTTGTTCAATAAATTCAATAATCTTGTGACCATCAAAAATTTTGGACAGCGTTGAAGCAAACGGAAATGAACGCCCTAGAATTGATTTAATGTTACGAGCATTAATCGGACTGTGTGTCAAATCCACAAAATTATCTAATTTTTGGAAATAGGTTTTATCCTCAATACCATAATGGTGGGTTTTTTCAACCTCTCCAGTCGCCGTACCGTAACCAACAATCCCTTGCCCTGAAGCATATAAAAAGACGAAATCGCCCTTTTTAAAGCGACAAATTTTTTCTTTATAACCGTCCTCAAATGCTGCTGCATATTGATTTTTTAACATAAAATTATGGTCATCAATATCATTGACACTATTTGTATTTAACAAATAATAGCGAACTTTTTGAGTGTCTTCTGCTACATTCTCATCAGTTGGATTATCTGCATCTTTTGAATAAACTTCTTCCCATTCATTCACAATATAATCTTGAATCAAACGAGTGATAATTTCTTGACGAGTAATTTCCAAGCTATCTGCAAGTTCTTGTAAAATCAAATCTTGTTTCACAGAAATACGGATACTTAGGGTTATTTTATCTTGATTGCGTTGGTTTTGTTCTTTAAGCTGACGTTCAATAAAACTCATAACAAGCTCCTGTGGCTATTGGGATATTTAAAAATATATCTTACGGTGAAAGATATGGTCATTATACAATATTAAAAATTACAAGTAAACATATTTTTTATTATAAAAAAAATAATTTTTATTATATAATTAAATAATAAATATTAAAAAACCACCGATTTCTTGACTGTTTATTATTAAAAATCAATAACTTAAATCATTCCCACTCAATCGTCGCAGGCGGTTTGCTGGACACATCATAGACCACACGAGAGACATCACGGATTTCATTCATAATACGCGTGGAGATTTTATCCACCAAATCATATGGCAAGTGGGCAAAACGAGCGGTCATAAAATCCACTGTCTCCACTGCTCTCAACGCAATCACCCACGCATAACGTCTGCCATCGCCAACCACGCCCACCGATTTGACAGGCTGAAACACGGCAAAGGCTTGGGCGGTCTTGTCATACCAGCCAGATGCACGCAATTCTTGTATAAAAATATCATCGGCAAGACGCAAAATATCGGCATATTCTTTTTTCACTTCACCCAAAATCCGCACGCCAAGCCCCGGGCCTGGGAATGGGTGGCGATAAATCATATGGGCAGGAATGCCTAGTACCACGCCCAGTTTTCGCACTTCATCTTTAAATAAATCACGCAAAGGCTCCACCAGCTCAAACGCCAGATCATCGGGCAACCCGCCGACATTGTGGTGCGATTTGATGACATGCGCCTTGCCGTTTTTGGTTTTGGCGGATTCAATGACATCAGGGTAAATCGTGCCTTGTGCCAAAAACTTGATACTGTCTAACTTACGAGCTTCTTCGGAAAATACTTCAATAAACTCTCGTCCGATGATTTTGCGTTTGGACTCAGGGTCGGTAATCCCTGCCAAAGCGGTCAAAAAGCGACTCTCAGCATCTGCACGAATCACTTTAATGCCCATGTTGTCGGCAAACATTTGCATCACTGCATCGCCTTCATTTAAGCGAAGCAAACCGTTGTCCACAAATACGCAGGTCAATTTGTCGCCAATCGCTTTATGCAGTAACGCTGCCACCACCGATGAATCCACACCGCCTGATAAGCCCAAAAGCACTTGATTGTCGCCGATTTGTTCTTGAAGTTGTTTAATACGAAGCTCAATGATATTCTCACTATTCCACGCATTGCCACAGCCACAAATGGCATGCACGAAATTTGAGATTAAGGTTTCGCTCTTGTCGGTGTGGGTCACTTCTGGGTGAAATTGTACGCCATAAAATTGACGCTTTTCATCACTCGCTGACGCAAAAGCACAGCTTGGCGTGCTAGATGTTACGGTAAATCCGTCCGCCAGTTGAGTAACTTTGTCGCCATGACTCATCCATACTTGTGATTGGTTGTGTTGGTCTTGGGTGTTTTGTAAAAGTTTGTCGGCTTGTACCACATCAATTTTGGCATAACCAAATTCGTGGACTTCGCCTGCTTCTACTTTTCCACCTAACTGTTCGGACATTGTTTGAAAGCCGTAGCAAATGCCCAAAACAGGCACACCAAGTTCAAAGACGATTTGTGGAGCACGTGGCGAACCTTCTTCATGGACACTTTCAGGCCCGCCCGATAGGATAATGCCTTTTGGGTTGAATGCACGAATGTCGTCCGCTGACATATCGTAGGCGTACATTTCAGAATAAACACCTGCCTCACGGACACGGCGGGCAATCAGCTGGCTGTACTGGCTGCCAAAATCTAGGATTAAAATGCGGTCTTGAGTAATATTTGTCGTCATGCTGTTACCATTTATCAAAAATTTGGGTTATTGTAACATTTCTAAAGGATAAATCCTATTAGCAAATGTGGTTTTGTTGATGAAAACATCATAGGGTATCATGCTAAATTTTGAGAAAAAAATGTAAAAAATTCGGCAAGTTCTTATATTTTTACTAACAATGATTGACTTTTGAGCGATTTATTGAAGCGTAGCGAAGTGGGAAACCGGCCCTTCGTTAAGCTCAGGGAGAACGGCTTACGTAACAAAAATTAATTTCTTTTACTATAGCAAAACTCCAAGGTCAAGAAGTGGCAAAATTAGCGAAAAAAACTTTTGGTTAATGGCTCAATTTTTGGCAAATTATTTATCAAAAATAAAAACCTTTTAACGAATTGTTAAAAGGTTTTTTATACCCAATCGATTGCTACTAATAATCAGCAACTAGCAATTAGCAATTAGTTTGGATTTGCTAAATAATCTGTTTCGCTAATTGGCAATTCTGCGTTTAGCACATAAGCATAGCTAATATCGTCAAAGGTTTTAAATACCATAACATGACCGATTTCTTCGCTTGGCAAACGTACGCCACCGCCTTTGACTTGGGCAAAATTATCCTGCACTAACGCACCTTTTTGGAACACAGTCAACACATCACCTGCACTCACATTTTGACGTGAACCTAGGTTAATCGCTACCACGCCATCACGTCCTGTACTACTGATTGAGTTTAGCACACGGATAACACGTCCACCACGGCTGGCTTGGGCAGGTTTTGGGTAAAACGCAGGTGGTAGGTAGTTGCCAACTTCAACAAACACACGGTCGCCTTCACGCACTTCTTGTCCAAATGATTTTTGGATTTCAATGCTAGATACGCCACTGCTTGCCACATCGGTAACCACACCTGATGCCACTTGGGTAACTTCTAGCCCGATAACTTTTTTGCTGATCGGATCAATGTACGGCTCGCCTTCACGATACACGCCATAACGCTGTCCCACGATAAGCGGTACGCCATTGGTGTAGATTTTATTACCTGCCCCTGTGATGATATTTTTGTTTTTTGAGGCAATCACATAAGGTGTGGTGTTAAAATGCTCTGGATTAACAATCACGGTACGGTCAAGCCACGCTTCAATCGCTGTCAACGGAATGGCAGGAATGCTCCCTGCGATATTTTGTGGTTCAGCAGGAGCAGGGGCAGACATCGCTTTTTCCAAGCCTGCACAGCCTTCGCCTGTATCCACACCGATTAGTTGTTGACCTTTAATCACGCACAAAATAATCACGTCATTTGGATAAATCAAATGCGGATTTTTAATTTGTTGATTGGTTGCCCAAATCTCTTTCCAACGCCAAGGTTTATTTAAATATTTGCCAGAAATATCCCAAAGCGTATCGCCTTTTTTCACGATATAACGGTTTGGGGCATCGGCTTTGATGGTCGGTGCAGGGTTGTTTGCCAAGACTTGAGAGCCAAAAGTTAAACTGGCAACCGCAAGGATACCTGTGGTTAATTTTTTTAAGCTATGCTTCATGGTATGTTCCTAAAATTAATCCCAATTTCACAAAAATTACAAAAATTTTTAAAAAAGTTACAGGGATTTGCATCAAGCGTTTTGTTTTGTAAAAGATTTGGCTTAGCATAGCATAATTTTTAGCAAAAGTGGCACTCTTTGTCTATAAATATCGTATTTTTTTGGATTAATTGGTAAAATTTAACAAAATTTTTAAAAAAATCGCCTTGTTAAGCGACAAAATACCCCTTATGATGTAAAATAAGCACAGAATTTCTGTTAGAATTTCATAAATTATTAAACAAAAGTTGGAAGCTATGACCATTCGTACCATTTTAAATTACCCTGACCCACGCTTACGTACCATTGCCAAGCCTGTAGAAAATTTTGATGCCAATTTACAAATATTAATTGATGATATGTTTCAGACCATGTATACCGCTAAGGGTATTGGTCTTGCGGCATCGCAGATTGACGAGCATGTTCAGCTTATCGTCATGGACTTATCCGAAGACGGCAATCAGCCACAAGTGTTCATTAATCCTGTGGTTACGCCCCTTGTAGAGGAATTATTCACTTACGAAGAAGGTTGTTTGTCTATCCCTGATTATTATGATAAAGTGGATAGACCAAAAAAGGTAAAAATCAATGCCAAAGACCGTAATGGCGAAGATTTTGAGCTGGAAGCTGAAGGTTTGCTTGCAGTATGTATTCAGCATGAAATGGACCATCTAAACGGTAAATTGTTCGTGGATTATTTGTCAAAACTAAAGCAAGACCGAGCTCGTGACAAAGTACGAAAAGTCATCAAACAACGTGAAAAAGATGCTGAACACAAAAAAGTGCGATAAGGAATAACGATGAAAACGCGTCCATTACACCCTCCCCGCACCGCTACGGTAGAACGCAACACCGCCGAAACCCAAATTACGGTGTCTATTAACCTTGATGGTACAGGGGTTGGTACGATTGACACTGGCGTGCCATTTCTTGACCATATGCTTGACCAAATCAAACGCCACGGATTGATTGACCTTGACATTAAATGTAACGGCGACACCCATATTGACGACCACCATAGTGTGGAAGACGTGGGCATTACCCTTGGGCAAGCCTTTAAACAGGCGATTGGCGACAAAAAAGGCATCGTACGTTATGGGCATTTTTATGCACCGCTTGATGAGAGCCTAAGCCGTGCGGTAGTAGATATTTCAGGTCGCCCTGGTTTGCACATGGATATTCCGTTTACACGAGCGATGATTGGCAGGTTTGATGTGGATTTGTTTAGCGAGTTTTTTTATGGTTTTGTCAACCACGCGATGATTACCGTGCATCTTGATAATCTCAAAGGCAAAAACAGTCATCATCAGATTGAAAGCACCTTTAAGGCGTTCGCTCGTGCGTTACGCATGGCGGTGGAATATGATAAGCGTGCGTTAGATAGATTGCCAAGCACCAAAGAGAGTTTGTAAAATCATCTAAAACGGTTAAAGTTTAAATCATTTTACCAAATATTTATCAAAATTTAAAACATAGGAAAGTCAATGCTCAGCCACGAACAACTCCGTCATTTTCAAGCCCCTGACAACTGCCTTGCGGGCAAAAATATTTTGGTAACAGGGGCAGGCGACGGCATTGGCAAAGCCGTGGCGTTGGCGTATGCTCGCTACGGTGCGACCGTGTTATTACTCGGTAAAAACCAATCCAAACTAGAAAGCGTGTATGACGAAATTGAGCAAAACGGTGGTGCAAAACCTGCGATTTTACCGCTTAATTTAGAAAAAGCCCCTTTTTCACAGATGCAAGAATTGGCGATTATGATTGAGCGAGAATTTGGACATTTGGACGGATTATTGCACAATGCAGGGGTTTTGGGGACGCTTACACCCCTTGAAATGTACGACCCAATTACGTTTGAACAGGTGATGAAAATCAACTTTACCGCCCCATTTATGCTGACCCAAGCCTTATTTCCGCTGTTAACCAGTGCCAAAACGGCATCGATTATTTTTACGTCCAGTGGCGTTGCCAAACCACGGGCGTTTTGGGGAGCGTATGCCTTATCCAAACAGGGTTTAGAAGGTATGAGCGATATTTTCACTCAAGAAACTCAAAAAACCACCTGCCTACGTTTTAACTGTATCAATCCAGGGGCAACTCGCACCCAAATGCGTGCCACCGCCTATCCGAGCGAAAACCCGAACACGCTCAAGGCTCCTGAAGACTTGCTCAACGCCTACATCGCTTTAATGAGTGATGAAACCATAGATATCAAAGGGCAAGTGATTGATTTACAACCAAAAAGTTAATTTGTAACTTGATTAAATCTGATTAAATCCAATTAAAGAAGTGGCTAAAATTTGGGGAAAACCGTGGCAAGACGCTTTCGCTTAGATTTTTCAACTGCCTATGGGCAATTGATTTTATTGGTATTTTTGCCAATTAGCGTGCTTGCAATGGTCGGTGGCGTGCTGGTATTGTACGATACCAGCCGTGCAGGGCGAATTATCCAAAAAGCCAATGCTGATACCTTGTTAAATCAATACCAAACATTTGCTTATGACTATGCCAAAGATTTACAACAAATTAACCAAAATTTAAGTCAAAATCTGCCAAATTCTTCAGAAAATATTGATAAAAATTTAAGCAAAAAACAGCTTGCCGAACTACAACAGTCTTTATTAACCCCTTTACAAAACACCATTCAAGACCCCCATTTACAAGGGTTTTTAATTGTCAATGACAATGCACAGATATTGTTAAGTTTTGGTAATATTTATCCGCTTGATGTTCAGATAGATGATAACATTGCCAAAACCCGTGATTTGTTAAAAAATGCCAATAACCACACGCCAACCAGTGATTTTTATCTAAAAGGCAGTTTAAGCAACCATCCAACGCCAGCAGAAAATGCGGTGATGCAGTTTTTAAGCCATTTTAGCAAGCAAGACGATTATTTACTTGATACAGGTGACAGTACGTTGTATGCTAAGTCCTTGATATTGAGTGAAAATCACGAAAAAACTGAGAATTTATGGATTGTTGTCAATGTGGATAATGAACCGCTCAAAATCGCCCGTTATCAGGTGCTGCTTGCCCTTGCGATTACAGGGCTGTTGACAATTTTGTTATTGTTGCTCTCCATTCATGTGTACGCTAGACGTTGGATTACACCGATTTATGAAATGCGACTGCATTTGCAACGCACCAATGCCAATAATTTATATAAGCCCATGACGGTCAATTCTAGCGGTGAAATCAACCAGTTACAGCAAGATCTGGTCAAAACCTTACGCCGATTGCACACCAGTTTTCAAGATTTAAAAAATCATGCGGAACAGACCGAAGATGATTTACGCCTTGCCTTTGATGAAATGGAAATGCAAAATATTTCTATTCGCAATGCTCGTGATGCTGCCGTGTCTGCTAGCCAAACCAAATCAGCTTTTTTGGCAAATATCAGCCACGAATTACGCACGCCGTTAAACAGTATTGATGGCTTTATCAACCTATTATCAAGGCATGGCGGGCTAACCCATGAGCAAGATTTATATGTACAAACTATTCGCAAATCATCAGCACATTTATTAGCATTGGTAAATGATGTATTGGATTTTTCTAAAATTGAGGCAGGAAAATTAATTTTAGACAATCATGAATTGGATTTGTATGCGACAATTTATGACGTGGTAGATATGCTATCGCCTGTGTCGGCGGAAAAAGGCTTACGATTGGCGGTTTTTTTTTACGATGATGTGCCACGTTATTTGTTGGGCGATGCGTTACGCATTAAACAAGTGTTGACAAATTTGGTAAATAACGCCATTAAATTCACCGATGAAGGGGAAGTGCTGGTACGTGTCAGCCTTGATGATATTCAAGATAACACCTTGCACATCAGCGTTCAAGATACAGGGCGTGGTATTGACCCGCAACACCAAAAACTGCTATTTCAAAGTTTTTCACAGGGCGATCCGTCTATCACCCGTCAATACGGTGGTACGGGGCTTGGCTTGGTGATTTCAAAGCAGTTAAGCTACCTGATGGGTGGTGAAATCGGCTTTTTTGACAATACTGATAGCCATAACAGCAACAGTTACGATAATCACGATAGCCATTCGATAGGCTCAACGTTTTGGTTTACTTTGCCGATTGCGATTAGCGAGCAACAGCGAACGATTGATGAAACGTCATTTTTTGACATTTGGGAAGTACCAAAACATCTGCAACCGATGGATTTAACAAATAATTCTGTTAAAACAAAACCATTGCAAATTTTAGTTTGGATAGAACATCATGCCAGTTTACAAGTACTTCGTGGTAGTTTGCAAAATTTAGCAGTGGTATTGAATTTTACCAATTCATTAAGTCATTTGTTAGAAATGTTAAATGAACCGAACTCTTGGGATTGGGTGTTGGTGGATAAAGGTGTTGCCGAAGATACCGCATCGTTGTTAAGTCAAATTCGCCGACATTATTCGGGAAAATTGGCATTATTCGCCTATCATGTCAACCTTGACCCTGCGTTATTACAACAATTCCAAGTACAAAGCTTGTATCAACCGCTTGACCGCCGTCAGTTGTACCAACTGTTAGACGACAACCCAAATTCACACACCGAGCCAAATTTACCGCAATGGCAAGGGGCGTGCGTGTTGGCGGTTGACGACCATTTACCAAATTTATTGGTGATAGAAGCCTTGTTAAATGAGCTTGGCGTGGCAGTAGTAACGGCGAATAGTGGTTTTGAAGCGGTGGAATATATGCGAAATAGCCTGCAGTTATCAGGTGAAAATAACAACGATTGGCAAAAAATTGATTTGATTTTTATGGATATTCAAATGCCCAAAATGTCAGGCAAACAAGCATCGCTACAAATCCGCCATCTTGAAAAACTAACGAACGAACAACATCACCGTCAATCACACACACCGATTGTTGCCTTGACTGCTCACAGCTTATCTGATGAGCGGGCGAAATTACTCTCCGCAGGTATTGACGACTATGTTGGCAAACCAATTAACCAAACACAGCTTATTCAAGTGTTACAACATTGGCTAACCAACAATCAACAACGCCCCCGATTAAGCGACAAGCTAAAAAGCCCAAGCGTAGAAAAAAGGGTAGAAAAAAATGAAAAACGAGAAACCACAGAAAATCTTGAAAAAATCACAGATCTGGCGGTGATTGATTGGCAAGATGCGTTAAATCGGGTGGCTGGCAAAGCAGATTTGGCGAGCAATTTATTAATGCTGATGATTGAAACCAGTGGCAAAGACAAAGTCGAACTCATGCAGGCATGGCAAGCCCACGACCGTGAAATGTTGGCAAATATCGCCCATCGGATTTTGGGAGCGAGCCGTTACACGGGCGTGCCACAGCTACGCCACGCCAGTCAACACCTAGAAGACAAATGCCTACTCAATGTGCAAAACACGTCGCCCACCCAATTTGCCATGCTCTCGCCATATTACGACGCACTGGTACAAGCGTTGGATAACTTGATTGGCGTGGACACTGATGATTATCCGATGCTAAAAACCGATGAAATCAACCCAAGCGATGCCAATGACATGGCGTGGAAAATGATTTAACAAAAATTTTGATAACTTGATAAAAAGCCAAAAAAAACCCTAAATCAAAATAAGTGATTTAGGGTCATATATAGGAGCGTCTATGAAAACGAAATGATGGTGGCGTGAGGCAGGATCGAACTGCCGACACACGGATTTTCAATCCGTTGCTCTACCGACTGAGCTATCGCGCCGTAATCATTTGAGCCGTTATTAAACCATTTTTTGCCTATCTTGTCAAATTATTTTTGCAAAAAAGCCAAAAAAACTGCTTAATTGGTTGTTTTTTGTACAATTTGCATTATTTTGCCAAATTTCACCCTTAAGTTAAATCCACTCATACTGTTGCAAAATATGATGCGTGGCAGTATCGCTTGGGCTAAATTGGTGAATGCCTTGTTTTTTTAGCTGGCTAATCACTTGCTTTAAAAACTTTTTGGCAATACCACGCCCACGATTGGCAGGATGCACTGTCAAATATTGCAAACGGCGATTGTCCGTTAAGCCATCATCAAAACAGCCGATACACGCAATCGGTTTGCCGTTAAAAAGCCCCAAAAACAGCAGGTTATTTGGATTTTTTTGCACACTTTTTTGTAAAATTGCAAAAATTGCTTCGCCGTTTTCGGCGTTATTTTCCTTGTTATTTTGGGCATTATGTGACCCATTTTCGGTTGGATAATCTTGGTAAAGAGCGATTAAGCGTTGTTGTAGCTCATTTTCGCTGATGTCAATTTTGTAGGTTTGGTTGTGTTGCAGGGCATCAAATTGGCGAATGGCAAGGGCTTCTAGGGGCATAAGCATTCCTGTTTTTTGAGTTTGTTTTGGCAAAAAATGAATAAGATTATAGGTGGCTTTTATATGAAATTGGCTTGCTAAATGCCAAAGATTTTGTTATTTTAACAAAATTCATCAAAAAGTTAAATTATTTTGGAAATTGTTAAATGTTACTAAAAAATAAATCCAACTTTAGCCCAACGCATTTGGCAAGTTATTGGCGTAGATTTTGGCAATATTGCTTTACCCCTGTCAAGTCTCGCTCTTTAACCATTGGTGAACAAAATTTAGCAAAAAGTGTGTTTGGCGATACCTTGCAATTGGAAAATATTCAGCTAAAAACCGCTTGGTGGGTGCTAAAAGGCTATGCGGTCAGCCCCAACGGCAATATTTATTATCACCCTGCAGATTGGCAAACGGATTTTTCCACGCAAAGCCTGTCCTCTCGGGCGTGGCTCGTACATGAACTTACCCATGTTTGGCAAGTACAACAAGGGATTTCGGTGTTTTTTAAAGCGTTATTTAACCGAAAATATGACTATATTTTGGAATTTGGCAAGCCGTTTTTGGCGTATGGTGTGGAGCAACAAGCCCGCATGGTGGAAGACTTTTATATTCGGCGCGAACGTGCCGAAAATTGCGAAGCGTGGCGGTCGTGCATTCCTTTTTTAAGCTAAATTTTTACCAAAACCTTATCAAAATTAATTAAAATAAATTAACAATACTTGGAAAAATTATGTGTCAATTATTAGGCATGAATTGTAATGTGCCAACCGATATCGGATTTAGTTTTGCAGGTTTTCGCAAGCGTGGCGGATTAACCGACCACCATGAAGATGGTTTTGGCATTGCTTTTTTTGAAAAAAGTAGCTGTGCAAAAGCCAGTAACGGCGTGGGTTTACGCCTATTTCACGATGACAAACCCAGCCATTCGTCACCCATTGCCGACTTGATAAACCATTATCCAATCAAGGCGATGAACGTGATTGCCCATATTCGTAAAGCCACACAGGGCAACAATTGTTTGGCAAATACCCATCCCTTCGTGCGTGAAGTATGGGGTGAGCCGTGGGTTTTTGCCCATAATGGACAGTTACGGCAGGATTTTTGCCAACAATTTTTAGTAAATAAACCAAATACAACCGACCATTACGCACCGATAGGCTCAACTGACTCAGAAATGGCGTTTTGTTATTTATTAAATGCGTTAAAAACTGCCTTTAATCAAAAGCCTGATGATGCCACGCTATTTGCGTTTTTAACCGAAAAATGCCGTGCGTTAAGCAAGCAGGGTTTATTTAATTGTCTGTTGTCCAACGGGTGTTGGCAGTTGGCATATGCGGGTAGTTTGCTGTTTTATTTGACCCGCCAAGCACCCTTTGGGCAAGCGATGCTGTCTGATGATGAGCTGAGCATTGATTTTAGTCAAGTCACGAGCGACCACGACCGAGTAACGATTTTGGCGACTATTCCGTTAACCAGTAACGAAACATGGCAACAGATGGCGGTGAATGAATGTTTGGTGTTTGAAAATGGGGCAATGGTGTTCCAAGATACGCCGATTGACAAACAATTTTTAACCATTGAACAAGGCATTGCCATTGCACGGCAAGTTGGGGCGAGTGTGTAATAGAGTATAAGTTTCTGATTTTAAATTAAAAATTCTTGATAAAGTTTTATCAAATGCATAAGTGTTAAACTTTTGTAAAAACACTTGTACACATAATTTTGCTTTGCTATTCATTTTCATGAACCACATGGCGTGGTTGGACAAATTATTCCGTGGAATTTCCCAATTTTGATGGCAGTGTGGAAAATTGCTCCAGCCCTAGCTACTGGCAACTGTGTGGTATTGAAGCCTGCTGAACAAACGCCTGCGAGTATTCTGGTCTTCATGGAATTGATTGCGGACATCGTACCAAAAGGTGTGGTGAATATCGCCAATGGCTACGGTACTGAAGTTGGCAAGCACCTAGCCACCAACCCACGCATTAGCAAGATTGCCTTTACAGGCTCTACCGAAGTCGGTCAGCTTATCATGGAGTACGCTACCAAAAATATCATTCCTGTTACTTTAGAATTGGGCGGAAAATCTCCCAACATTTTCTTTGCGGACGTGATGGATAAAGATGATGAATTTTTAGAAAAAACGTTAGAAGGCTTTACCATGTTTGCCCTAAATCAAGGCGAAGTGTGTACTTGTCCATCGCGTGCATTGGTGCATGAGTCGATTGCTGATGAATTTTTGAAAAAGGCGGTCGAACGTGTCAAAAAAATCAAAACAGGTCACCCACTTGATACCGAAACCATGATTGGTGCACAAGCGTCACAAGAACAGCAAGACAAAATCTTGAGCTGTATCGCCAAAGGTCGTGAAGAAGGTGCCGAAGTTTTGATAGGTGGTGGTGAACGCAAAGAAGTGGGCGATGGCTTTTATATTGAGCCAACCATCTTTAAAGGCACGAATGATATGCAGATTTTTCAAGAAGAGATTTTTGGACCTGTATTGTCGGTCACCACCTTTAAAGATTTTGATGAAGCAATTGCCATTGCTAATGACACCATGTATGGCTTGGGTGCAGGCGTGTGGTCAAGAGATGGTACAACCGCTTATAGAGCAGGACGAGCCATCGAGTCAGGTCGTGTTTGGACAAACTGTTATCACATCTATCCTGCACACGCTGCTTTTGGTGGTTACAAAAAGTCAGGTATTGGGCGTGAGACACATAAGATGATGCTTGAACATTATCAGCAAACCAAGTGCTTGCTAGTCAGCTATTCACCAAAACCTATGGGATTTTTCTAAATTAAGCTTAATAGACATTTTTCAGGTTAAAAACAGACAACCCTTACCAAGACAGACTGTTTTGGATAAGGGTTATCTGTCTTAATTTTACCTAAATTTCAACTATAATTTACCATAACATTAGGTATAATAGGCGTAATTCATACCAATCCACCCCTAAAGCCCTCATATTTTAGGTCAAGCGTGGGATTAAATCATGAATTTTTCTATTAGATTTTAATTAAAATATTTTTTAAATAAAACTTTAAATTAGTTGGTCGCAGATGCGATTGGGGCTTTTACGTCCACATTTTCGCCTGTTTTGGCTTCAATTTCAGCCGATGCCAATGCAACTTGGGCTTTGGCTTCGCTCACAACCGCAGGTTTGGCATCGGTTGTACTGGCGATTGCCGTTGCGGTGGTTCCTGTCGCTGTTGATGCGACGGTGGATGCATCATTGGTGGCAGTGGCGGTTGCGGTGCTTGTAACGCTTGAGGTTGATGCCGTTGCCGATGCTTGGGCATTTAGAGACTCTACAGAGTGATGTTGACCTGCAGGACGTAAAAATGCCATAACTGCAATAAACGCAACCATGACCAAAAACAACACGATACCGACCAATGCCATGCTCAATTCTTTTTTGACATTGTTTTCCACAATTTCATGGTGTGCCATGCTAAACCTCGCTAAATGCTAAACTGTTAACAAAAAGACTGCTAATTATACAAAAAATATTTGCCATTATATACTAAATTTTCAAGGCTTTGTATAAAACCTTACTGTTTTTATGGTTTTTTGTGAAAAAATTTGGTTTATCGCTGATTTTTTGAGCGTTTTGCCAAGTTTGACAGCCAGCTTATCAGCAATAATACACCACTTAACATCAAAATCGGATAACTACCCCATTGCATAAATGGGGTCGTGCCTTGTCTAGCTTGGACTTCGCCACGCAGGACAGTTCGCTCAAACTGTGGGGCTTGGCGGACGATTTCGCCTTTGTGGTTGATAATGGCGGTAACACCTGTGTTGGTAGCTCGCACGAACCATCGTCCTGTTTCTAGCGAACGCATTTGTACCATTTGTAAATGTTGTAATGGACCTGCGGATGTGCCAAACCACGCATCATTTGATACCGTTAATAAAAAATCGGTGTTGCGTGCGTTGCGTCTGGTGGTGTCAGGATAGGCAACTTCATAGCAGATTGCCACGCCGACTTGGTTATTTTTGACAAGTAGTGGGTCTTGATAAGGTTTGCCCGAGCGAAAACTCACTGAACCACTCATCAGCTCTGGCAATGCCCAATTTAGCAAGCCTTCAAAAGGCGTGTACTCACCGACGGGGACGAGATTTTGTTTTTTGTACAAGCCTTTGGCTTCCGCTCCCAGTGCCATAACGCTGTTATAAAATGGCTCATAATCGTCCACTTTTGGGTCGTATTCGGCGATGTCAGCATAGGGAATACCTGTAATCCATGTGGTATTATGGCGTTTGGCAACTTCTGCCACTTGGCTGATAAACGGCCATGCTTCGGTTTGAAGCATCGGAATGGACGACTCTGGCCACACCACGATGTCTTGTCCCCACTCGCTTTGTGACAGTTCGGCATAAATTTCTAGGGTTTTTTCTTGAAACTCTAATAACCACTTTAAATCTTGTGGAATGTTGCCCTGAATGAGCGAAACGCTTAAATTTGGCGTATTTTTTGGTGTTGTCCACGCAGGATTTAGCAACCAAAGCACACTACTTGCCACTAGCATCACGCTTGCTAATACGCTAAAATGATACTGTTTTTTGGCAATTTCCACCACGCTTGATGATAAAAACACTGCCACAAAACTCATCGCCAACACGCCAAATAACGGAGCTAGACTGTTTAGCCACACTTGTTCGGTAAAAGCATAACCAACAAATAGCCACGGAAATCCTGTAAAAAGCCACGTTTTGAGCCATTCTTGCACCACCCATAACGCCGTAAAACTAAACGGTTGTTTGGCAAAAAAATGGTTAAATCCCACCGCCAATAAGCCATGAAACAACCCCATAATCAAGCCCATTATCGCAATCATGCCAATCGCTATCGGCATCGGCGTATTGCCATAAGTGTGAATGGAGGTGTATAGCCAAAATGCCCCCACGCACCAAAGTCCCATGCCATATATTTCACCAATCCAAAACGCCCGAGCATGACTCATCGGTGCAATCAGCAACGCATACAAAATCGCAGGAGAAATCAGAGCAATCCCCCAAATATAATATGGGGCAAGGGAAAATAAAAATACCGCTCCAGCCAACCACGCCATGGCTAAACGTGGCAACAAAGCAAACTGATTAATTGCACCCGACTTATTGGGGTTAACTTGTTGAAATTGTAGTTGTTTTTTGAGCGATTGGGTAGTTAGACGCATAATAGAGTTATAAATAATGTGGTGACAGATTTTTGATTATTAAGGGTTTAACGAATTTGACAGCCCATTATAATCTTTTTTTAATTCAATTTCTTGGATAAATCGCTCATCTACCGACAAAACTGTTAATTGACAATCATCAATTTGCACCATTTGCCCCAATACTTCATTAACTTGCCCCAAATGTTGCATCACCAAACCGCCCATACTGTTTACTTCTTCGTGGTTAAACTGTGTGCCAAGCTGTTGATTACATAGCTCAATGGGCGTGCTAGACTGGATTATCCAGGTGTCATTTTTGCCAATCACAGGGGCAATTGGGTTAATTTCATTGGCATGGTCAATCTCATCATGCTCATCTTCAATGTCACCCACGATTTCTTCTAACAAATCTTCTAGCGTAACCACGCCTGCCGTATTGCCAAATTCATCAATCACAATCGCCATGTGCATTTGATTTTTTTGGAATAACCGCAATAAATTATCGGAACGTGCGGTTTCACTGATAAAAATTGGTTGGCGTAACACACTTATTAAATCAAAGACTTGCGAACCACCTTGAGCTTTATCCACCAAAAACGGAATTAAATCTTTTGCCAATAAAATACCAATCACTTCTTCAGGATTTCCCCCAAATACAGGATAGCGAGAATGGGTCGTCGCCATATAAGCGTGCATGATATCACTTGGGCTGTCGTGGATTTGAATACGAGCGACTTGACTAATCGGTGTCATAATTTCATACACTTGGGTTGCGGGCAAATCCAGCACGCCTTCTAACATCGCAACCGTGTCAGGCTCTAATAATTGACGAGAATTGTGAATAAGTTTAATGAGTTCGTCCCGAGTTTCTGGGGCAGTTGATAGCCAACGTCGCAATCCTTTTGACCAGCTACTGGTTGATGTAACTAAGCTTGATTGGGGATGTGAATGGTCGTCTGACATGACGCAAAAAAGCCTCTTGTTGCTAATATTAGCCACACTTTAACTAAAATTAACCTTTGTTGCAATATTTTTTTGTTAACAATCAATTTTTTTGTGTTTTTTAGCTAAACTCACTGCTCCACCCACTGAATTATCCGCTCTTCTTGCTCTATTTCATTGACATCATTCTCGGAGACACAGCGTCCTGCTACGCTGATATTGTTGCGGTACATGGCTTCAGTGGTTTTGGCTTTATCCTTGGTAATGAGATAATGCCAACTTGGTAAATCTTGCCCTTGATATAGGCGTTTATAAGCACAGCTGGCAGGCAACCACGGCAAATCCGCCAATAATTGGACAGTTAAACCGATGCAATCAGGCACATATGCTCGCCGATTGGCGTAATTTTTGCACGCACCTGTCGCGCAGTCTAGCAGACGACACGCCACATCGGTATATTCTACCGTGTCACTGTCTTCGTCTTGCAATTTTATCAAACAACACGCCCCACAACCATCGCACAAAGCTTCCCACTCGGCGGTAGTTAATTCAGCTAATCGGTATTTTTGCCAAAATAAAGGGCGTATGTTTAATTGAATCATATCAACCATTTTTATTGAGCTGAACTAGCAATTGTTGCCATATTTACCTGCGTAGGTGCTACATTTGGATACCATTTTTGATAAATTTTATCATAAGTGCCATCCGCTTTGATATCATCAATGCCTTTATCCAAGATATCTTTTAACGCGGTGTTGCCTTTTTTTACGACAAAACCAAACGGTATCGTCCCTGATTTTTTATCTACTACGGTATAAAATTGATTATCTGGCTTTATGTAAGTATCAAGCACACTATCCACATCGTAAACCCCAACGGCCTTATCTTGAGCTATCGCACTAATCCCCAAAAATACGGTTTTGACAGGCATGGCATTATTCGTTATTTGGGTAGATTGCAGTTGTGTTTCCGACAGACTAGCTTTTTGTACCGCAATTACTTTATCTTTTAATTGGTTAAAATCGGTGATTTTTTCACCTTTTGCACCATTTAACAGGACGACCCAGTTTGCTTGCATATAAGGTTTAGAAAAATCGTATAGTGCTTGACGCTCTGGTGTGATATTCACCCCTGTTGCCACAATATCGGCTTTCCCTGTATTGACAGATTCTAATAATCCTGTCATGTCATTGGCAATAAATTCAAAATGGATATTCTCTTTTTCACCAATGACACTTAACATATCAATATCCAATCCCGTTGCATTGCCCTTTTCATCACGGAAGGCAAAGGGTGGATAAGATGATTGGCTGATAACCACATAGCTTGCTTTTGCCTTTTCTTTACTGGGCATGTTTCCAAACATATCGGTTGTTGCTTCGGTGGTGGTTGATTTAGTTGCCGTTGCAGATGTATCAGCCTTTATTTCAGGTGTTGTTGAGGTTTCAGCAGTATTGTTAGAACAAGCAGACAAAACGCCAATTGACAGGCTTAATGTAAGGGTAGATAGTTTTTTCATAAAACCTCTAAAGTTAAACGTTTGTTCAATAAAAATAAAAAATATATTACCAATCTATTATCAAACAATTTTCATAAAATTTCAATCAAATTATGTTCAAGAATTGGCAAAATAAGTTTTCCATGGTCTTTTTTTGTCAATTTTTTGGGGTAATGTGCTTGAAATTTTTAAGATTTGGCATTATCAATGGATTAAATTTAGTTAATTAATCTTATTTTATCCATTTATTTTTAAGGAAAAGCCATGAGCGACAACAACGAACAAGCGAACCAAACCGAAGCTACCTCAACCATTTTAGGTGATGCTATCAATGAGTTTGCCCCAACTGATGAGCAAACAACTGTTGAGAGCCAAGTGGATTTAACCACCTTTCAAAATCGTATTGCCGAACTTGAAGGGCAAGTCAAAGAAGCCAAAGAAGCCCATGCTCGTGCCAATGCCGATGCCTACAATGCTCGCAACCGTATGGAGCAAGAGACCGAAAAAGCCAAAAAATTTGCCCTTGAGCGTTTTGTCAAAGATTTGCTGGATACGGTGGACAATTTGGAGCGGGCGATTGACAATTCACAAGCAGAAAATGACCCTGTTTTGGAAGGTGTAAAATTAACCCATAAATCGTTGTTAAGTGTTTTAGAAAAATACGGTGTGCAAGTAGTCAATCCAGAAAGTGAAGATTTTAATGCTGATTTACATGAAGCGGTCGGTATTGACCCAAATGCCCAAAGCGGAAAAGTCGGTCAAGTGTTGCAAAAGGGCTATACCTTGCACGAACGCTTATTACGCCCTGCCATGGTGCGAGTAGGACAGTAATTTTTCAAAAAAATTGGTGAATTTTGCAAAAATTTAAAAAAATCCCTTGAAAAAACTCACCATAAAACCTATATAAACAAACAAGATATTATTAGATTTGCAACACAAAATTTTTAACATAAGTTAAAATTTATGGGCTATATCTGATGATGATTTATCAAAAATTTTTAAAATTTGGAGTTATTAAGATGGCTAAAATTATCGGTATTGATTTAGGTACAACCAACTCTTGCGTCTCTGTTATGGAAGGCGACAAAGTTATTAAAGTGATTGAAAATGCAGAAGGTGTAAGAACGACCCCATCAATCGTGGCTTATAAAGAAGACGGCGAAATTTTGGTCGGTCAATCTGCCAAACGCCAAGCAGTAACCAACCCAAAAAACACCTTATTTGCAATCAAACGTTTAATTGGTCGTCGTTTTGAAGACAAAGTGGTACAAAAAGACATTGGCATGGTGCCTTACAAAATCACCAAAGCCGACAACGGCGATGCGTGGGTAGAAGTCAATGGCAAAAAACTTGCACCACCACAAATTTCAGCAGAAGTGTTGAAAAAAATGAAAAAAACCGCCGAAGATTATCTTGGTGAAACCATTACTGAAGCGGTTGTTACTGTACCTGCTTACTTTAACGACAGCCAACGCCAAGCAACCAAAGACGCAGGCAAAATCGCAGGTTTGGACGTAAAACGCATCATCAATGAGCCAACCGCTGCTGCCCTAGCCTATGGTATGGACAAAAAAGGTGGCACAGACCGCAAAATCGCTGTGTATGACCTAGGGGGTGGTACATTTGACGTGTCTATCATTGAAATTGCAGATGTGGACGGCGAACAACAATTTGAAGTATTATCAACCAATGGCGATACTTTCTTAGGCGGTGAAGACTTTGACTTGGCGTTAATTGACTTTTTAGTAGAAGAATTCAAAAAAGAAAATGATGTTAACCTAAAAGGCGACCCATTGGCAATGCAACGTTTAAAAGAAGCTGCCGAAAAAGCCAAAATTGAATTATCAAGCAGTCAATCTACTGAAATCAACTTGCCATACATCACGGCTGATGCCACAGGTCCAAAACATTTGGTATTAAACATCACCCGTGCTAAATTGGAAAGTTTGACTGAAGATTTGGTAAACCGTACCATTGAGCCTTGTAAAATTGCGTTAGGCGATGCAGGTTTATCAGCGAGCGACATTGATGACGTGATTTTGGTCGGTGGTCAAAGCCGTATGCCACTGGTGCAACAACGTGTACAAGACTTTTTTGGTAAAGAGCCAAGAAAAGACGTAAACCCTGACGAAGCGGTGGCAATGGGTGCTGCTATTCAAGGTTCAGTATTGGCAGGTGATACCAAAGATGTATTATTGCTTGATGTAACGCCATTAACCTTAGGGATTGAAACAATGGGCGGTGTATTAACGCCAATCATTGAAAAGAACACCATGATTCCAACCAAAAAATCACAAGTGTTCTCAACGGCTGCCGATAACCAACCTGCGGTAACCATTCAAGTTTATCAAGGTGAGCGTAAAATTGCCAATCAAAACAAACTGTTAGGACAATTTGACTTGACGGATATTCCACCTGCTCCACGTGGTATCCCACAAATTGAAGTAACCTTTGACATCAACGCTGACGGTATTATGAACATTTCAGCCAAAGACAAAGGCACAGGCAAAGCCCAATCTATCCAAATCAAAGCGGATAGTGGTCTATCTGATAGCGAAATTGAACAAATGATTCGTGATGCCGAAGCCAATGCTGCTGAAGATGCAAAATTTGCTGAACTAGCCAATGTGCGTAACGAAGCAGACGGACGCATTCATGGCGTACAAAAAGCCATGAAAGATGCCGAAAGCAAAATCACCGAAGATGACAAAAAATCGGTGAATGAAGCGATTTCTGCACTAGAATTGGCAGTCAAAGAAGACAACCTAGACGACATCAAAGCCAAACTAGAAGCATTAGATAACGCATTCTTGCCAGTTAGCCAAAAAATCTACGCAGAGCAAGGTGGTCCAACCCCAGAGCAAGCATTTGGTGGTGAAAACAGTCCATTTAACCAAGCTAAACAATCACATCAACAAACCAAACAAGATGATGACGTGGTAGATGCCGAGTATACCGAAGTTAACGATAAATAATCTTAACAAGTTTAGCAAAAAATCATCGCTTTAGGGCGGTGATTTTTTTTGTTTAACATTAACCTTTTACAGGAGAAATTTTAGCAAGTTTAGCAAAAATAGATTGAAAAAATCGGATTTAGCACCATATTGATAAAAAATTTAGCATAAATTTAGCAAAAAATATAAAAATTGCCAGAGGAAAACCATGTCAAAACGAGATTTTTATGAAGTGTTGGGCGTTGACAAAACTGCCAATGAACAAGAAATCAAAAAAGCCTACCGCAAACTTGCGATGAAATATCACCCAGACCGTAACCCAGATGACCCACAAGCCGAAGAAAAATTTAAAGAAGCGTCATTGGCATACGAAGTATTAAGTGATAACAAAAAACGGGGGGCTTATGACAAAATGGGTCATGCCGCCTTTGAACAAGGCATGGGTGGCGGTGGCTTTAGTGGTTTTGGTGATATCTTTGGCGACTTATTTGGTGGTCGTGGCGGTGGTGCAAGTTTTAGTGCGGATGATATTTTTAACAGTTTTTTTGGTGGTGGCGGACGTGGGCAAAGCCGACAACGCCGTGGCTCGGACTTACGCTATGTACTAGAATTGACCCTTGAAGAAGCGGTGTCAGGCGTTAACAAAGAAATTACCTTTACCGCTCCTGCGCCTTGTAATAGCTGTGATGGCAAAGGCACAAAAAATCCTGACGACGTGGTAACTTGTACCACCTGTGGCGGTCATGGTGCAGTACGCATTCAACAAGGCTTTTTTGCCGTACAACAAACTTGCCCACATTGTGGCGGTTCTGGTAAACAAATCAAAAATCCATGTGGCGACTGCCACGGCTCAGGTATACAAGAAAAATCTCGCACCCTAGACGTTACCATTCCTGCAGGGGTGGATAATGGCGACCGTATTCGTTTATCAGGCGAAGGTGAAGCCATTCAAAACGGTGAAAGTGGCGATTTATTCGTAGAAATTCGTGTCAAAAATCATGACAAATTTGTGCGAAATGGGGCAGATTTGCACCTTGACGTGCCGATTAGCTTTGCCGATGCCGCCCTTGGACGTGAAGTTGAAGTACCGACCCTTGACGGACGCATCAGCCTACGCATTCCAGAAGGCACGCAAAGCCACAAAGTATTTCGCATCAAAGGCAAAGGTGTTACCCCCGTGCGTACCAGTATGAAAGGTGATTTGCTATGCCGAGTGATTGTTGAAACGCCAATGAATTTAACCAACGAACAAAAAGATTTGTTACGCCAATTACAAGCATCTATGGGTGAACATCAGCAATCGGACAAGAAAAAATCGTTTTTTGACAAGCTAAAAGACGAAGTCAAAGATATGTTTGACTGATTTTAATAATTTTGGTAAATAAAACGAAAAAACTGTTCCACGTGGAACAATTTAGCCAAATTTTTGGCATTTTAAAATCCATTTTTAGGTAAAAAATTATGACAAATATCGGTATCATTGGGGCAAATGGCAGAATGGGCAAAATGCTTATTCAAGCCGTACAGCAAAACCCACAAACCACGTTAACAGGGGCGATTGAACGCACAGGCTCTACCCTTATCGGCGTGGATGCAGGTGAATTAGTCAATATTGGCAACATTGGCGTGCAGTTGGTGGATGATCTAAGCCAAGTGATTGATAAAATTGATGTATTGATTGATTTTAGCCTGCCACAATCTACCGAAAAAAACCTAGAAATCTGTGCCAAACAGGGTGTTAACATGGTGATTGGTACGACAGGTTTAAGCGATGCCCAAAATGAGCTTGTAAAACAGATGAGCGAAAAAATTGCGATTGTGTATGCGGGCAACTATTCTACAGGGGTGAATTTAAGCCTAAAACTGCTAGAAATCGCAGGGCGAGCCTTTGGCGATACGGCAGATGTGGAAGTGATAGAAGCCCATCACAAACACAAAATTGACGCACCATCAGGCACGGCTTACATGATGGCTCAAGCGGTTGCCGATGCTCGTGGGCAAAACCTAAAAGATGTCGCTGTTTACGGACGTGAAGGTCAAACAGGCGAACGCCAAACAGGTAGCATCGGTATTCATGCCATTCGTGGTGGCGAGATTGTTGGCGACCACACGGTGATGTTTATTGCCGATGGCGAAATTGTGGAAATCACCCATAAAGCCCGAGACCGTATGACGTTTGCCACAGGTGCAGTGCGTGCATCGGTGTGGGTTGCCGAGCAACCATCAGGTTTGTTTGATATGCAAGATGTATTGGAATTAAAAGGTTAGTTTAAATTTTGTTAGCTACTTTACCAAAAAACCGCTCAATTACCGTCATTTAGTTATAGTAATTGGGCAGTTTTTTGGTATTTTTAATCAACCAAATTAATCTTTAAAATTATTAAACTGCAATGGTACGCCAAATTGTTTTTCTTTTAAGAACGCCATGGCAAGTTGCAAATTGTCTTTTTTCTTGTCATTAACACGGATTTTGTCGCCTTGAATGCTTGCCGACACTTTCAAATCCGACTCTTTTAACGCCTTGCTAATTTTTTTGGCTGTATCGCCGTCCAAACCATCTTTTAAATCAATGACTTTTTTGATTTGCTTACCCGAGCCTTGATTTTCCTTAGGGTCAAGCGATTGTAAATCCACGCCACGCTTAATCAGATTTTTTTCCAACATAGCGTACACATTTTCCATTTGCAAATCATTATCACAGCTAATCGTGATAGTTTTGGCTTTTTCGTTTAGCTCAACTTTAATATCACTGCCTTTAAAATCAAAGCGAGTGGCGATTTCTTTTTCAGTATTTTGCACGGCGTGCTTGACTTCAAAGGTTTGTAATTCAGAAACAACATCAAATGAAGGCATAATTTTTTTCCTTATTGTTAAAAATATTTAATAATAAAAATAACTAATTATAGTTGCAACAGTCCGATATCCGCCACACTCAAAAACAGCGTACGCACCTGCCCAAGCAGGGCTAGGCGATTGTTTTTGAGATTTTCATCATCGGCATTTACCATGACATTATCAAAAAAGTCGGTCAATGGGCTTGCCAAAGCGGTCAAGGCGGTCAATACCCCTTGATAATCTGCCTTATCCTGCAAGGGTTTTACCGTCTCTTTGGCACTCAAAATCGCCTGATACAACGCCTTTTCTGCCGTCTCGGTCAATAGGCTCTCATCTACATTCTCGCCCACATTGTCGGCTTTGGCAAGGATGTTGGCAACACGTTTGTTGTTCTCTGCCAGCACCTGTGCCTGTGGCAACGCACGAAACGCCTGCACCGCACGGATACGCTCATCAAAATCAAGGGGCATGTGCGGATTTATCGCTTGCACCGCTTGAATGGTGTCCACCGCTACGCCCTGCTCGGTGTACATGGCACGATAGCGTGAGCTGACAAATTCCATGACGGCATTAAAAGTCTCGCTCATGTTATTGATTTTATTGCCATAATTTTTAATGGCTTCGTAGACAAGGCTTGCTAGGTTTAATGGCAATTTATTTTCAATCAAAATACGCAAAACGCCAATGCTTGCCCGTCTTAGGCTAAATGGGTCTTTTGAACCTGTTGGAGCTTCGTTAATCCCAAAAATCCCCACCAAAGTGTCTAGGCGGTCGGACAAGGCAAGGGCGATACCGATTGGTGTTTTTGGCAATTCATCGCCACTAAATTTGGGCAGGTATTGCTCGCTAATGGCGTTCGCCACGTCCGCTTTTTCGCCTGATTTGTGGGCGTAATACGTCCCTGCAATGCCTTGCAATTCGGGGAATTCGCCCACCAATGTGGTCGCCAAATCCGCCTTCGCCAAAATACCCGCTCGCACCACATCATCGGTTGGCACGTCCCAGCCGTGCGGACGCAAGTTTTCGCTAATAAAAGCGGACAGTTTGGCAATACGCTCGCCCTTTTCCCAAATCGTGCCAAGTTTGTCTTGGAACACTCGTGTTTTTAGGGTTTCGGCAAAGTCGGCAAGCGGACGTTTTTGGTCTTGCAAAAAGAAAAATTCAGCGTCCGACAGGCGTGGGCGTACCACTTTTTCATTGCCCAAAATCACCGCAGATTTATCAAGGCTGTCAATGTTGCTGATAAAGATAAAGTTGGGTTTTAGCTTGCCGTTATCATCCGTGAGACAAAAATATTTTTGGTCGGCTTGCATGGTGCTGATAAGGGCTTCTTGGGGAACGGCTAAGAAACGCTCTTCAAAACTTGCTCGCAAGGCAACAGGATAATCCACAAGGGCGGTAACTTCATCCAGCAACTCATCAGGGACAATGGCGGTCGCACCGATTTCATCGGAGAGTTTTTGGACTTGGGCGACAATGTTCGCTTGGCGTTTGGCAAAATCCGCCACCACAAACCGCTCGGCAAGCAGGCTTTCATAATGCTCGGCATGGTCAATCACAAAAAAATCAGGGGCGTGATAGCGATGACCACGAGACTGCCTGCCTGTGTCATGCCCTAAAATGCGTGCAGGAATGACAGTATCGTCTGCCATGAGTACCACCCATTGTACAGGACGGACAAACTCGTCCTTGCTCGCCCCAGAGCGCATACGTTTGGCAATCGGCAAGTCGTCCAATGCCTTTTGGATAAGGCTTGGCATCAGGTTGGTAACTTTCTCGCCTTTAATAGTCAGCTCGTAGGCGATGTATTCGCCTTTTTTGTCGCTGATTGTGATTAAATCGTCTTTGGTGAGATTTAGACCGTTTGCGTTAAGCCCCTGCAAAAAGCCCTGCCCTGCACGAGACAAATTACCGTCAGCATCAAAACTTGCCTTGATGTTTGGGCCTTTTTTGGTTTCGGTGCGGTCGGGCTGATAGTCGCCCACGCCTTTGATGAGTAGTGCCAAACGGCGTGGGGCAGAGAATGCCTTGATGTCATCAAAAGCAATGTTTTGCTCGCCCAATGCCGTTTTGACGTGGTCGTATAGGGCATTTTGTAGGGTTTTTAGGGATTTTGGGGGCAACTCTTCGGTGCCAAGTTCAAATAGGATTGTGCTCATTGTTTGACCTTTTTCATTGTATCTGACAAATTAAGTTTTTGGGATTGGTTTGCCAAGCGTTTTTCTAAAATTTTTAACATTTTATCAACACTTGGTTGTTCTTGTTTGGGTGGCATGGGTTTTGGCTTGGCGTTTTCCAAATCATATAAAAATTGCTCTATTGCTTTTTCGTCCGTTACCACAAAACTTTTAAAAAATGATGAAGTTGCCATTTTTTAATTTCTTTATATTAAATGGAATATGCATTTTTTACATACTGCTTTTATTTCCAAGTCGATAGAAAACAGTTGCATTTTTTGCAACAGTTGCCAACTACTTAGAAATTCTCGGTAGTTCAAAGTCAAGTTAATATATAATGCTGAACAGGCTTTCCACCATAAGTATCCACTTTGCCTTTTTTGAGCAATGTAAAAACACCCAAATCAATATCACTATCTAACCGCTGTTGAAAATTGCCAATTTCAGACTGACAACGCCTAAAATCCTTACCTAGTAATTTGTATAGGTCAAATTCATCGCCACTATTAAAATTTTGCAAATTTTGCTTTAAAACATTTAAAAAGTCAGTGTAATCTTCAACTGTTGTTTTTAATGTACCATTTGCAATCTTGGGTAAAATATAAACATTTTCAAATAAATGTTCTATTATTTTTAGAGCAACATCCAACTCATCATTACTGGGCTCTTTTATTTCATGAATGGAGTCATTACCCATAAAACGAATGCCATGCAATAAATGAACACTAGATTTTGAAATAAAACCATCTTTATTCAATTTATTAATTCTATTTTCTAGATTCTTACCTGTAATTTTCAAATCATTACATACAGATTCAATGCAAGCTCTCAAACCTGCACCAGTTAATATTTTTGAATCATTAGCATAGCTTTTTAAGGTATCTTGGTAGATTTTCCGAACATTTTTTGGTAATTCATAAAATTCAGGAAAACTAAAAGGCTTATGATTTTTTAGAAACTTAGGAAAAACCTCAATAGTTTCTTGATACTCTATTTCCCCAAATTCATTTTCATGTTCTGTATTTAAATCTATTGCAACTTTTCTAAAAGAAATATTGTCGCAACCACAACAACGAACAATTTGATACAATATTTCTTCTGGATAATCATACAGGTCAACACCCCGCCTTACTTCATGTAATACTAAATGATTTGTGTAAGCAATACAGCTATAGCAATAATTTCCAACCTTGGTTTGCCCAGACATAGCCAATCACTCCCCCTCTTTGAGCAACCACTTCTCCAAAGCGTCCTTCTTATGTGCTTCATCGGCAAGCGGAAAGCCCAGTTTAGCACGAGCTTGCACATAGCTGACCGCCACTTTTCTTGCCAAAGTCCGCACTCGCAAAATAAATCTTTGACGTTCGGTAACCGAAATCGCCCCACGAGCGTCCAATAGGTTAAAGGTGTGGCTTGCTTTTAGCACCATTTCATAGGCAGGCAGGGGCAGATTTACGCCCACCAGACGGTCAGCTTCATGCTCATAAAAGTCAAATAATTCAAAGAGTTTGGCAACGTCTGCATATTCAAAATTATAGGTAGATTGCTCCACTTCGTTTTGATGAAATACATCGCCATAGGTAACACGCCCAAACTCGCCGTCCGTCCACACAAGGTCATAGACGCTGTCCACACCCTGAATGTACATAGCAAGGCGTTCCAAGCCATAAGTAATCTCACCCGTTACAGGGAAACACTCAATCCCACCCACCTGCTGAAAATAGGTAAACTGGGTAACCTCCATGCCGTTTAGCCACACTTCCCAACCAAGCCCCCACGCTCCAAGCGTTGGGGACTCCCAGTTATCTTCCACAAAACGCACGTCATGGGTTAGTATATCAATACCCAACGCCTGCAAAGAGCCCAAATACAACTCTTGGATATTGGCAGGGTTTGGCTTTAAGACGACTTGGAACTGGTAATAATGTTGCAAGCGGTTGGGGTTGTCGCCATAACGCCCGTCTGTGGGACGGCGGGACGGCTGAACGTAGGCGGCATTCCATTTTTCGGGCGTTAAAGCACGCAAAAATGTGGCGGTATGAAACGTCCCTGCCCCCATTTCCATGTCATAAGGTTGCAAAACCACACAGCCACGCTCTGCCCAGTAGTTTTGTAGAGTTAGGATAATTTGTTGAAAAGTCATCATGTCATCACCGTTTTTAAAATGTTAAAAATCATCAAAATTTGCCTATTATACCCATTAATCCGTCGAAACGCCAAACGATTACACGGTTTTTCTACAATTATTTGCTAAATTTTTGCAAAAATTTTTATCAAATTAATTAAAAAAACAACACGACAATCATTGTCGTCTAGTTTTAATTTCGGCTTTTAATTTTGACAAACAATCGTCATAATAGTTACAAATAAATTTGTGAAAATATTCTATATGTATTTGATTTTGATTAATTTTTTGGAGATAAATAATGTATCTGCTTGTTTTGACTGGTATTTTAATTTTTAGCTTAATGGTGGTAAAAAAACTAATAAAAAAATGGTTGGTTGAACAACTTGGTCAACACCAACAAACCTATCAAGCAGGGCAACGCCGATTTGATTTACAGCGTGATACCAATTTTTATCAGCATTGGGTACAACATCGCTCGGTATTTGATAATACCAGATAGTTTTTAGTATTTTTACAAAAAAATTGAGCCAGTTTTGACAAAGTTGTGTAACTTGTTACAAAAAACCCATACGCCAGCGTGAAAATTTACGATAATTTACCAAAAAATTCTCTATAATAAGGCTAAATTTTTGTGAAATTTTAATTTTTAACCCTTTAAAAATTTTTAAGGAAAAATCATGTTTAGTAATGTCAAATCTGACCCTTTAGACGTCCTACTTTTTAGCATTGGTTTGCGTTTAGCACAGCTTGCCAAAACAGGCGATAGCAAGTTTAAAAGCTTACTAGAAAACCGCAATTTTAGCATCCAATTAGGAAGCGAAACCGAGCAAATCTTCCGCACCTTCACTGTCAACAATGGTTATTTTACCCAAATGTCTGGTAAAGTGGACAATCCTGCGTTGAGCATTACCTTTAAAGACTCTATGACAGGGGCAAAACTTCTCACCAAAGGCGATGCGACCGCATTTATGGTGGGGATTCAAAATGGCGATTTGACCATGTCGGGCGATTATTCGTTATTGATGTGGTTTAACCAAGTTGCCAAATTTATCGTGCCAAAAATCCCTGAACCACTGCAACCAATCGTTGAGCAAGCCAAACCATTATTGGCAAAAGTCGCCCCATTTGCCCAAGATTTATTTGGTAAGGCGACCGCATTTTTTGACAACAAAACCAAATCAGATACTGCAAAAGCTGACGAAAAAGGCGTGCAGGGTGAAAGCAAATACTTTAAAGCAGACGACAGCCAAACACAGGAAAAATCTGAATCAACGCTTGTGGACAATTTAAAGGAAAAAGCCCACGAGCTAAAAGAAACCGCCGAAAATAAGTTAGAGGAAGTCAAATTAGAAGCTGAAATCAAACTAGAGGAAGGCAAAGAAAAACTTGACGAGATAAAAAATACCGCCGAAAACAAGCTTGACGAAGTCAAACTAGAAGCCGAAATCAAACTTGAGGAAGGCAAAGAAAAACTTGACGAATTAAAAAATACCGCTCAAGAAAAAGTTGCTGATGTCAACGCAACAATTGATGCAGTGAGTGGTGAAACCAAAGAAAAAATCGCTGATTTAAAAGCAGATGAGAAAAAAACCGACGAAATAGGCAATTTTGTGGATTTTTCACAGCACGTTGATGAAGAATTTGATACCAAACCTGCCCCTCACGGCGATGTTAATCCTGACTTGCAACTAGATGAAAAATTAGCCGAAAAATACAGCGAAGATTATGATGTAAAAACATCAAAATAATCCGCTAAATCTGGCATTTTAAAAAATAGAACAAAAAAAGACCTTGTTTTTTAACAAGGTCTTTTTTTATCCAAGTGATTTATGGGCTTTCTTGTGTCCAACTTTCCCACATCAGCGATAAGAAAGGATTGGTTAAGGTTTGGATTGACTCAAGGTTTTCAAATTGCCCGTTTTTATAATGGGGTGATATTTGAATACGGGCAAATCACTAGGCAGTCGGCTGACGACCGAATAAAATGGTTTACAAAAACGCCGTACTAAGTAACAGCAAAATCATAAAACCAACCATCAAGAATTTCATGTGATATCATTATAAATACTTGGAATATTTTAATAGATTTAAGTTAACAAAAAACCCACTTAAAACAATAGGCTTCAAGTGGGTTATATAAACACGGATTTGAACCGTTTAAATAATTTAATTATTTTTCGACGCCTGCATCTTTGCCTTGGTATTTAGCATTGGCATAGTCCCAGTTTACTAAGTTATCAAGGAAAGTATCCACGTAATCTGGACGACGGTTGCGGTAATCGATGTAATAGGCGTGTTCCCACACATCACAAGTCAATACAGCAACTTTACCGTGAGCCATTGGTGTGTCTGCGTTGGCGGTTTTCATGATTGACAGTTTACCACCAACTTCGTCGGCGACCAACCACGCCCAACCCGAACCAAATTGGCTAACGGCGGCGTTTTTAAATTCTTCACGGAATTTGGCATATGAACCGAACGCCTCTTCAATTTTGGCTTTTAAGTCGCCAGTTGGCTCACCACCACCGTTTGGCGTCATGCAGTTCCAGTAAAATGTATGGTTCCATACTTGTGCCGCTTGGTTAAATATCCCTGCTTTGCTGTCGTCTTTGGCAGTCGCTTGAATGATTTCGTCAAGCTCTTTGCCTTCAAGTCCAGAATTTGGCAACAATTCATTTAATTTTACCACGTAGGCATTGTGGTGCTTATCATGGTGAAACTCTAGGGTTTCAGCACTGATATGGGGCTCAAGGGCATTTTTGGCGTAAGGTAATTCTGGTAAAGTAATCGTTGACATTGTGAAGTTCCTTGATGTTTGCCTTGCTAATTTTTAGTTAAACTTATTAAATTTTTAAAATAAAAACAGCTCGGTTAGGTTAATTTTTTGTATAAAATTTCTACAAAACAAGACCTAATAATTAATTAAAACTTTTAAACAATTATTAAGAGTTGCGTTTATTTTAGCAGAAAATTGATAAAAGTGTGTTATTTTTTGGTATAGAAATTTTACGATATGTCAAATTTTTTAATTTGTGTTAAAATGTTCGGTCAGTTTTCCAGTCAATTTTTTGAATAAATTTAATAAAAAGGCAATACCATGCACATTCATTTTTTAGGCATTTGTGGCACATTTATGGGGTCGCTTGCTTTGCTCGCTCGTGAACTTGGACACACGGTCACAGGCTCGGATACTGCCATTTATCCGCCCATGTCCACCCAATTACAGACCGCTGGCGTGGATATTATGGAAGGCTACAAGGCTGAACACTTACAGCCTGCTCCCGATTTGGTTGTGGTTGGCAACGTCTGCAAACGTGGTATGGAAGCGGTGGAATATATGTTAAACAATCGCTTGCGGTACACATCAGGACCACAGTTTTTATCTGAACACGTCTTACAAAACCGCCATGTTCTAGCGGTGGCAGGCACGCACGGCAAAACCACCACTACCACAATGCTGGCGTGGATTTTGCAATATGCGGGCATTGATACAGGCTTTTTGATTGGCGGTGTGCCACTCGTTAGCACTGACGATGAGCGTCTAAGAAAAGCTTTTAAACACAGCTCGCATTTGGGTACGGACAAAACGTCTGACAAAGATGGCTATTTTGTGATTGAAGCGGATGAGTATGATTCGGCTTTTTTTGATAAGCGGTCAAAGTTCGTGCATTATCGCCCAGCCACAGCGATTTTAAATAATCTTGAATACGACCACGCGGATATTTTTGCCGATTTAAACGCCATTCAAACCCAATTTCACCACATGATACGCATGATTCCAAGTGATGGCAAAATCATCATGCCAAATAATACCGAAAGTTTGGAGGAAACCATTAAGAAAGGTTATTGGACACCGATTTGGCGAGCGGGTTTTGACAATCAATCTGATTGGCAAGGAAAGTTATTAAAAGACGATGGCTCATCATTTGGCATACAATTTGGCAATGACAAAGGCGAAGTAAATTGGTCCATGAGCGGTTTACACAGCGTAAACAACGGGCTTGTGGCGATTGCCGCCGCTTACCATGTCGGTGTGTCGGTAGAAAAGGCGTGCGAAGCCTTGTCAAATTTTGCAGGGATTAAACGCCGTATGGAGTTAGTCGGACACGTTGCCAAAAACAGTGGCAGTATAGAAGTCTATGACGACTTTGCCCACCACCCAACGGCGATTGAAACCACGCTAGACGGAGCAAAAAAACGCTTCGCCAACAACTTCAATCGTAAAATTTGGGCAATCATTGAGCCACGTTCCAATACTATGAAACTTGGCACACATCAAGGATTACTTGCACCATCTGCTAGCCTTGCTGACCATGTCATTTGGTATGAGCCGAAAAATCTTGATTGGTCGGTGAAAAATGCGATTGGGCAAGCGAAAAATCAAATCGTGTTAAATTCAGTTGATGACATTATCAATTACGTTGTCCAACATATTGGTCAAGAGGATGCAGTGATTATCATGTCTAACGGTGGATTTGAGGGTATTCATGGTAAACTCGTGAAGGCATTAACAGACAAATGATGTGTCTGTGCAGTTCGAATGCACCTTTTGGCGAGTGCTGTCAAAAGCTACCTTTAGGGAAAATCGCCAAGCTTAGCGAACAGTTCATGCGTTCTCACTATTCAGCGTTTTTCGTGCAAAATATTGATTATATTAAAAGAAAGTATTAATCATGGGGCTGAACTAGATAAGCCCTAAATAGATTTTAAGTTTTTCCATTCGGAATGAGGTGGTCGAAGTCTAGGAGAACCACTTCGCTATGCTATCTCTTGCGAAGCAGTGCGTCTCACATCATGAACGTTTTTCCAGAAAAGTATATTTAATGAAAAATACCAAAAATCATAAGACACTTTGATATTGCTCAGCAGTTAATCTTGCCCCAAATTGTGCAATGACTTGACTTGCCACACCGCTTGCCAATTTACCACAGCTTAACAAATCTTGTCCACTGGCAAAGGCATGCAAAAATGCCCCTGAATAACTGTCGCCTGCCCCTGTCGTATCCAACACATTTTCTACCGCTAATGCAGGGATAAATACTTGATTATTATCATGTTTTTCCACCAAATAATCGGCTTGATACGCCACCATTGTGCCACTTGCCCCATTGGTTACCACCGCCATTTTTGCCACATTTAACAAGGATTGGCAAGCGGTGTCATGTGTGGTTGCATTGGTGTAAAGTTTGGCTTCTTCACAGTTGCAAAACACCACATCCACGCCACCTGCCAACATCGTATCCAAGCCGTCTTTGGCAAACTTTACCACTGCAGGGTCGGCAAAACTCACGGCAATTTTTACGCCATGTTGCATCGCTTGCTGTTTTAATGTCACAATCGCCGACTGAATGGACGGTGACATCGCCAAATAACCTTCAATATACAACCAATCGGCATCCGCTAATTGGCCAAAATCCACGGCATTTTCGTCAATTTCTGCTGAAATACCCAAATGCGTCTGCATGGTCCGTTCCGCATCAGGGCTAACCAGCGATAGACAAGTCCCAGTAACACCCTGTTTTGACAAAGATTTTTTCGATGTTTTTACCCCAATTTGGTTTAAATCCCGCAAATAAAACCGCCCCAACGCATCATCCGCCACTTGACAAATATAAAAGGTCTCACTGCCCAAACTCGCCATTGCCACAATCGCATTGGCGGACGACCCACCGCTTGCCTGTTTGCTCACGCTGATTTGTTGCTCTTCAAGCGACTGCATCAACGCCTGTTGTTCCGCTTGGCTCGCCAAGGTCATATTGCCTTTTTCTAAGCCTGTATTTGTCAACTGTGCATCATTTAACAAAAACTCAATGTCCACAAGGGCGTTACCAATACCGATAATTTTTGCCATAATCCACCTATTATCTTAATAAAATTTGCTAAAAAAATGAATAAAAAACCTCCTTATTTTAGCACAAACCACACAAATAAACACCTTGCTTTTATCCCAAAAAACCTGTCTACTCCGCACGTAAACAAAAAAATATTGTTAAAATTTACTAAAAAAAAGCATTGTAAACTTTTAAAATTAAATTTTCATTAAAAAGTTTTGGCAAAAATTACCAATATTGTGGATAACTTTATTTATGAACAATTTTTTGACCCTTTTAAAAAGTTACCCACAATTAACGTCGTAAGATTAAATTTATCACAAGCAAATCATGTTCCACGTGAAACATTGTAAAGATAAGGCTTTTAAAATACGTTTCACTTGAAATACCCTTTTTTAACGTTCCACGTGAAACAGTTATCCACCATTTTAAAAATCACTTTTCCAATAAGGCAGAATCTTTATTAAAGCTGTGGATAACTTTTCAATCCACAAAAAAAACGCCCATTATAGCGGTTTACATCGTTAAACATCATGTATTTTTGCTAATCAATCCTACTCACAGTGCTGTAAAAGTTAACTTTAAATCATTGCCCATGGTTTCACGTGAAACCAAGCTAAATCGCAACTGCTCGCTAATGCTGTTAAAGTCTGCTGTAAACATCGATTTAGCAGAATTCCCCAATAAACATGGTGCTTGATAAACAATCAACTCGTCAACCAAATCTGCCTGTAAAAACGCTGTTGCCACACTTGCCCCAGCTTCTACCAAAACATCGTGAATTTGATATTTGTCTTTTAAAGTTTGCAAAACTTCTTTTAAATCCATATCATCTTGACATAACCAAAGGGGGCGGTTTTGCTGATATTGTAAACACTCATCGGTTAATTTTAAACGCTTACGACGGTCTAGGACAACTAATAATGGCTGTTCAATATCCGCTAAATTAGCAATCTGACCGCTTCTGACATCGAGGCGTGGCGTATCTGTCATTATGGTTTCACTGCCTGTAATGATTGCCCCTGACATCGCTCGCAGTCGCTGTACATCATCTCGTGCATCATCACCTGTTATCCATTTGGATTCACCGTTTACCATTGCGATTTTACCGTCTAGGCTACACGCTATTTTTAAACGGACATAAGGCAGACCGCCCGACATGGTTTTTAAAAAACCTTTATTTAAGGCTTTCGCATCATTCTGGCATATAGGTATGATGACCTCTATGCCAGCATTTTGCAATTTAGCTATCCCACCACCAGCGACTTTGGGATTGGGGTCAGTGGTGGCAATGACCACACGGCTGATTTTTGCGTTGATTAACGCATCGGCACACGGTGGCGTGCGTCCATAATGACTGCATGGTTCAAGCGTTACATAAGCGGTAGCCCCTGTTAAATCATCGCCAGTATTTTGCACAGCTTGACGCAAGGCAAAGACTTCGGCGTGCGGTTGCCCCGCTTTATAATGATAGCCTTGTCCGATAACTTCACCATCTTTGACAATCACACAGCCTACGCACGGATTGGGGCGAGTGGTAAATTGCCCTTTTTTTGCCAAATTGATTGCCAACGTCATAAAATAACGGTCTTGGCTTGATACAGTTTTTGTATTGGTATTTGTTATTAAATTTGTCATACGTTTTACGTCACTCGTTGTCAGGTTTATTGTCATCAGAGAGCGTGGAGAGGGCTTCTTTAAAGGCTTCAATATCCTGAAAATCCTTATACACACTAGCAAAACGTACGTACGCCACGTCATCAAGCTCTTTTAATTCCGCCATGACAATCTCGCCTAAAAAGTGGCTTGTTACTTCTCGCTCGCCTGATTGACGCAATTTTTTTTCAATTCGGCTAATCATGGCTTCAATGCTATCGGTGGCAATCGGACGTTTTTGCAAGGGCAACAGGATAGAACGACGCAGTTTTTGGCTGTCGTATGGCTCAACCCGTCCGCTAGATTTGGCGATACGTGGCATCACGGCTTCAATAATCTCAAAGGTGGTAAACCGTTCGCTACAGGTGATACATTGGCGACGACGGCGAACTTGAGCCCCTTCGGCAGCTAGGCGTGAGTCTAGCACTTTGGTGTCGATAGCGTTACAAAATGGGCAGTACATAAAAAATATCCTTATAAATCAATTATTTACCAATACAAAAACTGCCAAAAATCTTACCCAGTAAATCATCGGCAGTAAATTCGCCTGTAATTTCACTTAAACTTGTTTGGGCAAGTCGCAAACTCTCCGCCACGAGTTCCCCAGCGTGATAGACGTGCAACTGTTCATCAGCGTCATTTAACGCCGTTTGTACACGTTTTAGTGCATCAAGGTGGCGAGTTCGTGCAATCAGCGTGTTTTCTGGTGGGTGAAAGCCAACTTTTTCGCAGATTTTGTCAATCAATTCGGTTAGCCCGCTTTGGGTTTCACATGAAACATACACAGGATTAAATCCGTCAATTTCTTGTGATAGTTCTTGAGAATTTAACTTATCAATTTTATTGCCAATGAATAACATATTTTTAGGATTTGGCAATTCGCCAAAGAGTTCCTCGGCAAGCAAAACAGGGTTATCCGTTATCGTTACATCATAAACAAGGAGCAATAAATCAGCGGTGGTTATCGCTGTTCTAGCTCGGTCAATACCTGCTTTTTCAACCACATCATCGGTTTCACGCAGACCTGCAGTATCCGTTATATTCACAGTCAAACCTTTTAAAATCAAGGTTTCTTGTAAAATATCTCGCGTCGTGCCTGCTATGTCGGTCACGATGGCTCGCTCGATACCTGCCAAACGATTTAACAGGCTTGATTTGCCTGCATTCGGTCGTCCTGCAATCACCACCGACACGCCGTCACGCAAAAGTTGCCCTTGCTCGGCAGTGGCAAGCACGTCCGCTACCTGTGATTTTAGGGCGTTTAATTGGTTGCTAATGGCTGAATCGGCTAAAAAATCCACATCTTCTTCATCAGGAAAATCAATGGTGGCTTCAACGTGCAATCTTAAATGAATTAATTTTTCTAACAACGCATTGATTTTTTTAGAAAATTCACCTGTTAAAGACCGCATCGCACCTTTTGCTGCAGCGATACTGGTCGCATCAATCGCATCGGCGATGGCCTCGGCTTGCACCAAATCCATTTTCTCATTATCAAAGGCACGCATGGAAAATTCGCCTGCGGTAGCTTGTCTTGCCCCAAGTTCATAACAGCGAGCGAGCAATTGCTCTTGTAAAATCATCCCACCATGTCCTTGAATTTCAACGACATCTTCACCTGTAAATGAGTGTGGTGCGTTAAAAAATAACACCAATCCTTCGTCTAAAATCACATGTTTTTCATCATAAAAACGACAAAAATGTGCGTAACGTGGCGTAAAATCTTTTGTACGATTTGTAAGCTTTTTAGCAATCTCATGGGCGGTTTTCCCTGATAAGCGAATAACACCGACACCACCCCGTCCGATAGGACTTGCGATGGCAACAATGGTGGGTTGTTGATCTATTTTTGCATTATTCATCATTATTTTTCTTTACCATTAAATTGGCGTTATTTTAACATTCCTTCAAAAAAAAATCCCCACTAATTTTTTAGCAGGGATTTTACAATTTGAACGTTAGATTAAACCAAATTTTTTAACGCCTCTTTTTTGGCTTGTTCTTTTTCTACTTTTTTATTGATGACATATTGTTGAGCCATACTAAACACATTATTCACTGTCCAATACAATACCAAACCTGCAGGGAAGAACAACATAAACACCGTAAAAATAATTGGCATAAATTTCAATACTTTAGCTTGCATTGGGTCAGTTGGTTGTGGGTTTAAAGCTTGTTGGCAGAACATCGCCGCCCCCATTAACAATGGCAAAATAAAGTAAGGATCCATCGATGATAAGTCTTTAATCCACAAAATCCACGGTGCGTGGCGTAACTGCACGCTTTCCACTAACACCCAGTACAACGCTAAGAAAATCGGCATTTGCAAGAAAATCGGCAAACACCCCGCCATCGGATTGACCTTTTCTTCTTTGTAGATTTTCATCATTTCTTGGCTCATCCGCATCCGGTCGTCGCCAAATTCGTCTTTTAACGCTTGTAACCGTGGGGCAACTGCACGCATTTTTGCCATAGAATAATAGCTTTTATTGGCAATCGGCATTAAGGCAATCTTAACAATTAATGTCAAAATGATAATCGCCCAACCCCAGTTACCAATCACTTTATGCACGCTGTCCAAAATCCAAAATAAGAATTTTGAAATTGGCCACAAAATGCCGTAATCCACAGTTTGGTCAAGCCCTTCTGCCAATGGACGTAGGTTATCTTGTACTTTTGGACCCGCATATAGCGTTGTTGTCAAGGTTAATTGCTTGCCATCAGAGACTTCCACAGGGTTACTGGTAAAGCCGATAATATGCTCATTGGCGTTTTCACGGCTGTAAAAATTCGCCACATAGCCTTGTGGCACCCACGCCGAGACAAAGTAATGCTGAATCATACCCACCCAGCCTTTGTCGCTACTGCCTTTTAATTCACCATCATTAAAATTACCAAACTTTAGTTTATTATAAGGGCTAGCAGGCGTTCCCCATGCCCCACCCAAATAAGTGGCAACGCTCATCATGCCTTTACCAGCCAGCCCTGGGTCGGTACTGCCATCGCGTTTTAACTGGGCATAAAGTTGACCTTGCCAACCTTTACCCGTTGGGTTATTAATGTTATAACTCACCGCAATCGGATATTGCCCTTTGGTAAAGGTGTAAGTTTTGGTAATAATCACGCCGTCTTTTTCATAGGTCAACGGCACGACAAGCTGATTATCGGTGTCTTTCATCACATATTGTTGACTTGCCGAGTGGTATTTAGCACGACCTTCTGTTGTATCAATGCCATCACGCCCAATCAGCCCAGATTGTGCTACATACACCCGATTGGCATCGCTTTCTAACAGCACAAACGGCTGTTGACTGCCAAGCGTCGCATTATAATTGCGTAACGCCGTGTAAACCACATCACCACCAACTGGATTAATCCGAATATCATATTTATCCGTCAACACCGAAATCAACCCTTCCGTTGGCTCAGCCGACTGCACCGCAGGCACGCCTTTAGTCGCCACCACAGGCACATCGCTACCAGTTGAACCAAGCGTGGTTTGATTGGCATTTGGCACATCATTGCCACTCACTGATTGAGCCACAGGTGATGCACCTGAGACCACCGTTGAGCCAACATTGGCATAATCATCACGCCAAGCCAAAATCAGCAAATAACTGGTAATCAACATGGCAATGATAATCAACGTCCGTAAAATTTTTTGCATATCGCTATCCTATCCAAAGAACACTCTAAACAATTGTTTAACCATTAAAACAATTATCATCAAACATTCCTACCGCCCTTTGGTAAACTTTGACAAACTTTATCAAAATTGTTAAATCCAAAAGACAGCTATCAAGCACAAAACACCTTGGCAAAATACCAAAACACTCTATTTTACTAAAAAAACCGTAAAAAAGATATTTTTATCAACAATTAAAACAAAAAAACTGTCAAAAACAATCACTAACCACGCCGCCAATACCGCACAAAATAACCCTTTGGCATCGCTGGTACCCACACAAAACGATAACGGTATAACGGCAAGGGCACAAAATCCACCCCAGAACCGCCCCACGGATGACAACGACAAATCCGCCGAACCCCCAACCAACCACCACGCACACCGCCATGCAAGCGTACCGCTTCTAAACCGTACGCCGAACAAGTCGGATAAAAACGACAGCGAGCGGGCAATAATGGACTGATTACATAACGGTAAAACTTTATCAATCCCAACAAAAGTTGAGATAATAACTTATCCAATACTTGTTTCATCGGTAGATTGAACGGATGAAAAGCGTTGGGCTTTGTGGATAATTTGTTGAAAGCCTGCTTGAATTTGAGTATTTAACACTTCATTTGGCAAATCTTGCGTACTAATTTTTACTATCAACACCACATCAAAGCACATGTTTTTTGCTACAAAATCAGCTTGATTCAAGCGAAAATACTCACGCACCAAGCGTTTTAAGCGATTACGTTGATTGGCACGTTTCAATTTTTTCTTGGTAATTGCCAAACCCAAACGGCAAGGTTTAGTTGGATTTTGTTCCTGCATTTTGACAAAAAACAAAATATTTGGCTGATGCACCTTAAAACTTGGTGTATCAAAAACAGGTTTAAAATCAGCCGATGCTAACAAGCGTTGTGATTTATCAAACTCAAACACCGACTTTTTATTCACATTATTCACAATTTAACCCACAATTTTCCAACAAACTGCCTATTTTCATTGATTTTTTTTATCCCAACACGTAGTGGGGTGGGTTAGCAAAGTGTAACCCACCAAAAATGCACTTATATTTTATAATCAACAAATAGAAAAAAAGCGATATAATTACTTACATCGCTTTTTACACTTTATCACTAAAACAATCAAACGTTTAACAGATAGGAATTACACGGTTAAACGATGACGACCTTTTGCACGACGACGTGCCAACACTTGACGACCGTTTTTTGTTGCCATACGAGCACGGAAACCATGAGTGCGTTTGCGCTTGATTTCGCTTGGTTGGAAAGTACGTTTCATAATATTTTCACCTTTGGGGTTAAATGCCAAAAAATATTTAACCGATAGGGGTTAAATTCTTTACAAAAATAGATAACTTGCTATTATCTTATGTTTATGGATTAAAGTCAAGTATAAAATTTAATTGAGGTTTAAAATTTGTCCTAATTTAACAATCTTAATTATTTTAATTTATAAACTATAATTTAAATAAAAATAAATAATATAATTAAATCAATGAAACTCCTACAAATTTTTATCTAAAATTTCTAAACAGTTATTTAAATTCATTTTTAAATTTTAAGATTGATATATTTTTTAAATTAAACAAAATTTTATACTTTTTCAGTTTAACTTTGTCGTATTTAATTTTTGAAATTTAAAAAGTTATCCACAAAATATTTTTCCCTAATATTAATATAATATATTTTAATTTATTATTATTAATAGTTTTGTTTTTTGTGGAAAACTTAAAAAATAATATCAAAAACAATATTTTGAATTGTTGAAAAATATGTATATAACTCGTGTATAATTTGTGATTAAATCTCTTAAAAAAGTTATCCATATATTTTTCCACATACTTTTCCACAATAAAATACTTCTCTCTTCACGCAGTTTATGTTAAAATATACACTGATTTTGGAGGATATCCTATGTTAAGCACTTTATGGCAACGCTGTGTTGATGAGTTAAAACATCAATTGCCTGATAATATTTTTACCATGTGGATACGTCCGTTGTCTGCACATGAAACCCAATCAATTGAATTTGGTGATGTGTTAGTCGTGACTGTGCCAAATGATTATTTTGCCAGTTATGTGGAAAAAAATTATTTATCTCAAATTCAGGATTTGGTAAAACAACTTGAACCCGAGCGGAATATTTTGGTCAAAATTCAGGTGAATAAAGACCCTGTTTTTTTGATGCCTGTTAATCAAGAAAGCACCAGCCCAACAACCGCTTCTACAAATTTTGGCACGCAAAATAATCAGCAGGCGAACGTTAATGGGGGTAAGGCAGAAAAGTTACAAGCCTTTCAAACCTTAGATAAAATGTTTACTTTTGAGCAGTTTGTGACGGGCAAAGCCAACCAGATTGCCTATAGTTTTTGTAAAGAGACGGTCAATCATTTGGGCGACTCCAAAAACAATCCGTTGTTTTTGTATGGCTCAACGGGCTTGGGGAAAACCCATTTAATGCAAGCGGTCGCTCATGATGTAATCAAGCAAGGCAAAAGTTTTTATTATTTTAGTTCGGATAAATTTGTCAATCATTTGGTACACGCTTTGCGTACGAGTAAGATTGATGAGTTTAAAGAAAAAATTAAAAAAGTTGATTTGCTGATTATTGACGATATTCATGTGATTGCGGGAAAGCCCAAAAGTAGCGAAGAATTTTTGGTATTGTTCAATGATTTTATTGGGAATAACAAACAGGTGATTTTGGCATCTGACCGCCACCCCAGTGCCTTGGTGGATTTTGATGAATATACCAAATCTCGGCTGTTGGGTGGGATGTCGGTTGCACTTGAACCACCTGAGTTAGAAACGCGTATTCAGATTTTACAAAAAAAGGCAAAATCCCAAGACGTGATTTTGCCAAAAGATTGTGCGATTTTTATGGCTCAACACATTGTGGCAAATGTGCGAGAATTGGAGGGGGCGTTAAACAAAGTCTTAGCGATGGCTCGTTTGTTAAACCAAGATGTGGCATTGGATTTGGTACAAATGGCGCTCAAAGATGTCATTGCCATTCGTGTGCAAGCGGTGAGTATGGAAAATATTCGCAAAGTTGTTGCCGAATTTTACAATGTGTCCATTAAAGATATCATGGGCAAAAAACGCTCTCGCAACATTGCTCGCCCTCGCCAAGTTGCCATGGCATTGGCACGAGAATTGACTAACAATAGCTTGATTGATATTGGGCAATCGTTTGGTGGGCGAGACCATACCACTGTGATGCACGCTTGTGAGAAAGTGCAAGAATTGTGTTTGACCGATGCGATGTTTGAAAAAGATTATCGTTCGTTAAAATTGATGTTGCAAACTTAAAAAATTTTATCCTTTAACCATTTTTGAGAAGTGTTATGCAATTAGTTATGTCCCGAGACGTGTTGTTACACGCTGTTAACCTGATTTCAAAAGCCTCTGACAAACGTCACAACATGGCGATTTTGGGCAATTTAAAACTGGCATTGACTGAACAACAGTTGGTAATGACTGCGTCAGATTTGGAAGTGGAACTTCAAGCCACGCTAAATTTGCCAATAGGTGCGTGCCGACAAGTAGGGCAAATCACGGTGCCTGCCAATAAATTTAAAGACATTGTTAAGTTGTTGCCCGAAGAGAATGTGTCATTGATCGTTGGTGATGATTTGCAATGCGTGATTAAAAGCGGCAAAAGTACTTTTAAACTTGGCACGTTGCCTGCCGAAGATTTTCCGATGCTTGGCGAACCTGAAAAAGTGACACCCGTTCAAATCGGTCGTGATGTGTTAAGTGATTTAATGGAAAAAACTCATTTTGCGATGGCAATCCAAGATGTTCGTTATTACTTAACAGGTATGTTATTTGAGCTTAAAGATAACCAGTTAGCAACAGTGGCAACAGACGGACACCGCTTGGCATTGGCACGCACTGTCATTGAACACGCAGATGGTGCGGAATTAAATGCGATTTTACCAAGAAAAGCGGTGCATGAATTGCAACGTTTGCTCGGTGAACTCAAAAAACTCTTATCACATCATGATAATCAAATTACTTTGAATGTGGGACATGACTTTTTACAGGTGATTTTACCATTTGGTGACGTGGACAGTACAGGGCAAATGCAAAATCCGGTTTTGGTGTCGTTTACCGCCCGTTTGATTGACGGCAAATTTCCCGACTATCGCCGAGTAATGCCCCACAATACTGACAAACTTGCCCATATCAAGCAAGACCAACTGGTCAATGTGTTGCGTCGTGTGGCGTTGCTGAGTCATGAAAAAACCCGTGGTGTGGTGTTTTATTTTATAGATAGCGAAAATTTGGACATTAAAACCAGTAACAGTGAACATGATGAAGCCAGCGAACAATTAACCGTCAAATATCAAGGTGAGCCGTTAGAAATTTCGTTTAATGTAGCCTATTTGTTAGACGTGTTAAATGCGGTGAATGGCGATGTTGAGTTTCGTATGGGGCAGGCGAATGGCTCGGTGTTGCTCCGCCAAGTGGGCGACAGCTTGCATGAATTTGTGGTCATGCCAATGCGAATTTAGTTGCGAACTGAATGCATGAAAATCAGCGAATTACATATTCACCATTTTCGCAATTTACACACTTTACACCTTGCCCCCAGTCGCTGTAACGTGATTTTGGGGCAAAATGGCAGTGGCAAAACGGCGTTATTAGAAAGTATCTATTTGTTGTCGCGTGGCAAAAGTTTTCGGCATCATCAGCCTAAACACTACATCACGCACGGCAAAAAATCTACCACCATTTTTGCCAAACTGCACGCCAATTTTCATACATGGCTATCGGCAGATGGAACTGACGAGCAAACTGTCGCCATTCAAAAATCTGATGATGCTAGTACCCAGCTTCGCCACAACGGTCAAAGCGTGATTTCCCAAAGTCCAATCACCGCCTTATTACCCACCTTACTCATTGAACCTGCCAGTTTAAACGGTTTGGAAATCGGCAGTCAGCCACGCCGAGAATTGTTAGACTGGCTAGTGTTCCACGTGGAACAATCTTTTTATCCGCATTGGTTGGCGTATCAGCGTTTGTTAAAACAACGTAATTGCTTGTTAAAACAGCCAAATGCAGGTTTTTATCAACAGCAATTACAAGCGTGGGATTGGCAATTAAGCGAACACGCCCACGTTATTCATCAGTATCGTGAACAGATTTTACAAGCGTGGCAACCGCATTTTGATTCCCAAATCCAAGCGTTTTTGCCGATGTATGCCGACAAATTGCGACTACGCTATTCAGCAGGGTTTGACGTCAATCAGTCCTTTGCCGATGTGTTGGCACAGCGTTGGCAATCTGACAAAGAGTTGGGCTATACACGGCTTGGTTGTCATCGTTCTGATATGATGGTGCTACTTGATTTGGTGCATGATGATGGCGGACAAAGTCACAAACAGACCTTACCTGCGACTGATATACTATCTCGTGGCGAAAAAAAATTGTTGATGATGGCGTTACGTTTATCACAATTACCATTGTTGCAAGACGTGGGAAAAGTACCGTTGGTGCTATTAGACGATATTGGTGCAGAGCTTGATGAACGGGCGTTACACACTTTGTTAATGGGTTTAAAACAGGTAAATTCGCAGTTATTTATCAGTAGTTTGGATGAAACTATTGTACCGATTTTACAAGAAATTTGGCAAAAGAATGTCAAAGTGTTCCACGTGGAACAAGGTAAGATTATCGTGGATAATGTAGATAAATTGGCTAGAAGTTAAGTCTTTTAACCTAGTAAAAATAAAAAAGCAAATCCGTTGATTTACTTTTTTTGTTAACATTTATCTTAAAGTAAACTGTTTAAAACGCATAATTGAGCGATACAGCAAAATTCCGCCCCGGTGCGGTATAACGGTTTAAGCCTTTGGCTTGGCTGTCCACCATGGTATTTACCCCTGTTAATGCCAATGTTCTGACGTTATCCCATGGCAGGTATTTTTCATCAGTAATATTATACACGCCTGCCTGTAGGCTTAGGTCATCTTTGAGCTTGATATTACCATATAGGTCAAATACCCAGGTATTTTTCATAAAGTCATCGGTGGTAAGCCGTGCTGTGTTGCCGATACGCAAAACATCTAGCTCTCGGTTTATGCCGTTATTCATTCGCCAGCGTTTGGTTTCGTTGGCATTCTTTTTGCCAAAGTAATTGGCAACGGCATTGATTTCAAAACGTTCGTTGTGTGGCTGATAACGCAGTCCAATCAGTCCGTTTAATGGCTGAATGGCAAACAAACTTGAGCCATCGCTGGCTTCGCCTTGTTGATAGGCAAGCTGTCCAAGCACATCAAAGTTACCATAGCTTTGATAAGGCAGGCGGTAGCTACCTGTTAATGCTACACCTTTACTGGTGGCACTGTCCCGATTGATGTACAAAAAGCATTGACTGCTTGAAATCAGATTTGGCGAGATGCCACATTGACCGCCGACGGGTACATTATCACCCCTGAAATATTCTTCAGAATCAATAAAGTTATCGTATTTGTTATAATAAGCGGTGAGCTTAGCAAAACCTTCGTCCCACGATTTTTGTACGCTGATTTGTTGGTTTAATGATTTTTCTGGTTTTAGGTTAGGGTTTGGCATTTGTTCAACCGAGTTTTGGGCAAAACCTGCGTAAGCTTGCATTGCCAACGGCATCAAAAATCCTGTGCCAATTTGATAATCCAGTTGCAAATCCGCTTTTGGTTGATAGCTTAAAGCCGTTTGCCATGTAACTGCGTGATTGGTTTGTGGGGCGGTTAATGTGCCATTTTTATATGCCTGTGCAATGGCTGATGTTTTTTCTGGGCGACCGATTGCGTCTAAATAAGGCTTTCGGATATTTGTCACTTGACGCTTATAATTATCATAACGCACGCCTGCATTGAGCTGAAATTTGTCATTTAGATAAAGATTGTCTTTTAAAAAGAGCGAATAAATATCGGTTTTCACAGGCAAAGACATGATAGCAGGGTCTTCATAGCGTATGTTTTTATCTTCATAAATGGTATAGGGATCGTAATATTGGTTGGCATATTCTACCCCAAAGTTGATGCTATGTTCACCAAGCCATGTCTTGTTATCAGGTGGCATGATGTTCACAGTTTCGCCTTGTAAACTAAATTGTTTGGTGTCAAAATAGTTGGGGCGATAGCGTCTCGTCCAGTTATTAGAAAAGGTATGTACAAAGGTATCGCCAACGGTTACAATGCGTTGATTGGTATAGTCAAATTTTAGGTTGTTTAACCAAGTACTGCTGCTTGGCATATATTCATAATTGACCCCATATGCCCTGCGTTCATTTTCATCAAAACCATAGGCTTTGCCTGTGTGATTGATTTTGCTGACGGGCACATTTTGGTTAATCATATATTGAAAACTGCCATGCATACCAAACTTATGTTCATCAGTTGGCTGATAATACAGTTTTGCCAACGTGGTATCTTGGGTATAATGGGTTGGGTCTGGGTACAGATAACTGCTTTCTTTGCCTTCGCCTGTGCTATACACTTCGCCAAACTCATCTGCTGGGAAAACATGGTCAAATTTTAACCGACTGCTGTCAAAATTTCGCATATCATGGTTTTTGAGTTCATGTCCTTCACGGTGAGCATAATTTATCAATGCACGCCATTTTTCGCTACGTCCAGCCACGCCAAAGGCTTTTAGCCATTCTTGATTTTTACTGGTATAGCCGCCTTTGACATAACCGCCAACGCTTTGTCCATTTTTGATTAAATCATCAGGCTCACGGCTTTTAAACATCACCGCACCACCAATCGCACCGCTACCGCTGTTTAAAGAATCCGCCCCTTTGTTAATGGTTACCGACTGCAAGGTTTCCACATCTGCCATAAACCGAGATTCGTTCATATACCCATACGGGGTAAAAAATTCATTGGTTTCCACTTCAGGCACTCGCACGCCGTCAATCAGCATAGCGACACGATTGCCTTCCATACCTTGAATGTTAAACCCTTTTGAACCGTAACGCCCAACTTCGCCAACGCTGACTTCAGGATTATAACGCACCAAATCACGGTTATCCATGATAAGCTCTTCGGTGATTTTTTTGGCGGTGGTTTTATCGGTCAATGGTTTTGCACTGATTGTGGGGATATCGTTGTCGCCACTGGTAGCTTCAATCACAATGGTGTCTAAGGTCGCCTCTGGCTCATCGTTGGCAAGGGCAATTTGACTTTGTCCAAGCATGGCAAAACCAACCGCCATGCTCAAGGCTTTATAAGAAAATCTGGGTATGTTATCGTTATTCATGCGTCCAATCTCAAAATTTAAACTGGGCTAAGCCTAGCTGTTAAAACTTTTTGGGTAAATTGTCATCAAACAAAATTTGAAAAAACTGGACGTGTTGCCCAGTTTTGTTATCAGATGTATCAGACTTAGCTGGCATCTTTTACCAAAATCACATATCTGGCTCGTCTTTCATTGGCACTGTCTTGATAGCCACCAATCGCTTCGCCTGAGCGTTTTGCAATTTGTAAACTACCATCTGCCAAGTCCAAACCATAGACTTTGTCTGCCGTGGTTGCGTCAGTATTTGCCACAGGCGTTGCCGACCAGATATAAGCAGAACTAGGCTGTAAGGCATATTTTGCAGGCAGTTTGGGGTTAATACATTCCCAGCCTGATTTTTCACCGACCCAACGTGGATACCAGCCTGATGCGTCTTCAATACATTTTTCGTTGGGGAATAAGTCGCTTTTTGTTATCCATTTGCTACGGTCAGTTGTTTCGGTGGTGTCAGCGTGTCCGTAAAAACTCAAGGTTTTACCAAAAGGAAAAATACTGGTATTAATCGCAGGTAGGGCTTGGGTTTCTTCTACTAAAGTCGCCAGTTCTTTCACATTGGGGACACGCCAGCCGTCTTTTTGAGCATTGAGTGCTTTTTCCCAACTGTCAAACTCTGTCGCCACGCCATCACAATTTGCGGTAGATTGGTTGTAAGTTTGTCCAACCAAACAACGAGACCAAACCAGTTTTCTGGCTTTATCTACCACTTGTGAATTATCAATATCTACGCTAAAGACGTTGGTATCTGCCGTTTTTTCATAGTCGCCTGCTAACACTTCGGTAGCGAGTTTTGTCTCAGGCATTAAATTATTGGCAATGGCAAAACTACTGGCGATTGTCGCCGTTACAAGGGCAATTTTTGTAAATTTTTTCATGTGTTTTTTCCTTTCAATTATTGACCATTGCTCACCAAAATCACGCCCTTATAGTCGTAACTACTTGAGAATGTTTCTGCACTAAATGTACCGTCATAATAGGCTACCCAAACATTTTTGCCAAATTTAAAGGTTGATTCGCCACGACCTTTTGAGGCAACAGGCGAGCTTGTCCAAATGTTTGGGAATTTGCTATCATTCATATGATTGGGGAATAACCAACCTTTATGTAACACAACTTCAGCTTTTTTACTGCTTAAATTCATGATGCCTAACACTTCATTACGGGTTGGCAATCGCCAGTTTTTTACGCCACATAGATTTTGGGTATTAAGTGTTACCGCATATTGTTCGGTTGAGCAGATATGTTGTTCATTGCCACAATGCTCTTTATCACGACCAACGCCTTTGCCTGTGTCTTTTATGCCTAGACCACGTTTGCCATCATAGTAAGTATATACCCATTCTGCATCACGGATATCTTTATTCACATTGGCTTCTTCGCCCCATTTGCCTTCAACGGCTGGTGTATAGGTTTTGCTTTCCCAAATCAAACCTGTCACGTTGTCTTTGATACACGCCCATTCAGTTGCTTCATTGGTTAATGATTTGCCAAACTTATCCAGCTTGGTAAAGCTAAAACCTGCCTTGCCGTCTGTGTCGTCATTGTTTGTTTTATCACGTCCCACATGACAGTCTTGAGTCGTGCCTGAGCAGTCCGCCAATGTACCCACACTTGGATTACCTGCAACCGTCACGCCTGTGTCATTTAATGCACCCAATTTGGCTTTTTCAGCAACATAGCTATCAATACGAACCGTTGCTAAGTTCTTGCCGTCAAATAATGGTGTGCCGTTGTCGGTATTCAACAGTTTTACTGAAAATTCCAATGGAGCAGTCGGTACTTCACCCATCAAATTAATATCAATTGTCGCCTCTTTTTCACCTTTTTTAATTACAACAAATTTTTGAGTAGGTTGTTGATAATGCACATTTTCTTTGGCAGAGCCTTGAACAAGGTCAAAAAATACTTTGGTGTCTTTGTCCAACGCATTTGGAGCCACACTCACGACAAGTGAAACTTTACTCTCGCCACTACCTTTAGTCACAGTCGCATTGGCAATTTGTACACCGCTGTCGCTATTGGCAATATTTCTTTCCAATGTCGCTGTCAATGGGCTAACTTCTGGTGGTTTGGCATTTGTGGCTGTTGTAGTCGGATTAGACAATACCAAAGAAATCTTGTTATTATCGCTGGCTTTGCCATCAGATTTTAAGGGAATTTTAATCGTTTTACTCAAGTTATCTTTATTTAATGTAACCGTGCCAGTCTTATCACTATCTGCAATGTTATTACCCGTCAAAGTATAGGCTACGCTAAAATCGGCTTTATCACTGTTGTTAATAGCTTGTTTTGCCTCTTCTGTTAGCGTAATTTCAAAAACCAGCTCGCCCCCTTCCGAAAGATTGCTCGCTTTTACATCTGCCAAAAATGTTACAGGTGTATTTTGGATAGTTTTTGTTGTATTAACTGTTGGATTTGCCGTATTACCACCACCAATATTTGGCTTACTATCCGTACCACAAGCGGTTAATGCAAGGGTCATGGCTGTGAGCAACGCCACAGGTTTTAGCTGAGTTGGAGATTTCACTGTCTGAAAAATAGCACGCATAAAATGCCTCGTAATGAAAATAAAATTGATAATTATTCCTAATAAAACCAATGAAAAAAGTCCCTTTTATATTAAAAGGGATTTTTTTAATTAAGCAAAAACTTCTCTTACCACTGATTTATAATAACTAAACGCATCTTGAGCACCTTTTAAGGCTTTGGCTTGGTCTTCTTTACTCAAGTTTAAGTTATCTAATTTTTCTTTAAAAGCACGCCAATGACGCATACGTCCGTCTTCATGAGCAGCTAAATGGGTTGCACCATGATTTTCATCTAGCTGAATTTTACCTGCTTCTTTGTACAAAATCGCCGCCCCCACGTTTGAGCCTTCCACACAGTACAACCAGCCCAACCGCTCTGCATCATCAATATTGGGTACAGTTACGGTAACATTCACAGGGTCAATTTGTAATGCTTTCATATCAGAAAGTACGGCATCATGACGAGATAAATCTTTTAAGCCATCAATTTGGGCATTTAAATCTTCGGCATCGTGTAGTTGTTTGACTGCTTTATGAAATTCATGTTGTACTTGTAAAAACTTGCGATAATTATCATGCGATGCAAACGGCTCCATAGACATGACAAGGTCATCTACGCTATCGTGGGTTTGGCGAGATGACAGTTTTAGGCTTTCGCTAAAAGTTAAATTTTGGGCAAGTACCTCATCAATACTTAAATCTTTAGCGTCGGTGTTGGTTTCGTTGGTCATAGAAAAATCCTAATAAAAATAAGAAATAATGATAAAATAAAAGTATAATTAAAAATGATAATTATTTGCACTTATAAATGCTTGCTATGTTATCCTATTGTAACTATAATGTAAACTGTTTTTTTGAAAAATTTTCTTTTTTGACAAAAATTGAACGGAAATCGCAGAGAATGACAACCCAACACCCAACGGCACAAACCGCCAAACACAACGAACACAGCCTTGAAGAAATGTTAGAAAGTCCGATTGAGTTGCCAATGCAAGCGAGTTTTTGGCAAAAAGTTATTCGCTGGTTTTTTTTATGTTTAGGCTTTTTATTTTTAGGGATTGGGATTATTGGCATTGTGTTGCCTGTGTTGCCAACCACGCCTTTTGTACTGTTGGCGACCGCTTGTTTTGCCAAAAGCTCGGAAAAATTTCACCATTGGCTTATCAATCACAAAACCTTTGGACCGCTTATTAAAAATTGGCATGAACGCAGGGCTATTCCACGCTATGCCAAGTATTTGGCGTGGAGTATGATGGCACTGTCATGTGCCATGCTGTTTTATCGGCTATCTCATGAGATGATTTGGATTGCGTGTACCACCAGTACCATTTGTTTATTGACAACGATTTGGATGGCTCGCCTGCCTGATGCGTAACGGTTTTGGTAAGTTTGAAATCTAAGCAAAAAAAAGTTAACAAATTTTGCAAAATTTGTTAAAATTGGTAAAATTTTACCCCATCGCAAGGATTTTTTTATGCGTTACATTTTTTTAGCCCTACTGGTACTCAATGTGGTCGCATTCGGCTACTACAGCTACTTGCACAAACCGAGCGTTAGCCAAAGCGTTGTCCAAACTCAAGCAACCCTAACCAATCCTGTCACTGCCACTAACGTGAGTAGCGAGTTACCGCCGATGATTGGTACGAAAAAGTAAATTTTTCCAAAAACTTTATTTTAGCATTTTATTCCACAATCGGAATTAACACGGTAACGACCAAACCGCCTTTGGTTTGGTTTTTTGCCAAGACACTTCCGTTATGCAAATGGGCAATCCGACTGACAATCGCTAACCCCAAGCCACTGCCCTGCGTGGTACGAGCGGTTTCACCACGCTCAAACGGTTGCATAATCCGCTCAAGTTGGTCTTCTGCCACGCCTTTACCTGCATCGCTAACGCTGATTTGCAAAAATTTTTGTGGGGATAATACGTCCGTGGGGGGGGGTTCTCCGCTGTCATTTTGGGCTTGCACCGTACTATTTATCACATTAACCGCAATCGCAATCGGCGGTTTGCCATAGCGATTGGCATTATTCACTAAGTTCACAATTAAACGTTTGATTGACATCGGACGCAACGCAATGTTCGGCAAGTGATCATCAATCGCCAATTCAAAGGCTAATGGGGCAAATTGTACCACGATTTCATGGATAATCGGTCGTAAATCGGTCAATCGCACCGCTTCGTCTGAGCCGTCTTTCATGAATGAAATAAACTGTTCCAAAATCGCATCCATGTCTTCAATATCATACACCAAGCCGTCTTTTAAAAATTCATCAGGCAACATTTCAGCAGTCAATCGCATTCGGGTTAACGGTGTGCGTAAGTCATGCGAAATTCCAGCGAGCATGATATTACGTTCTTTTTGGGTTTGGCTTAAATTATGAAATAGCCGATTAAAAGCAAGGTTAACTTGACGGATTTCGGTTGAACCTTCGTTGGTTGGCAAATGGTTGGCATGTCCGAGTGTGATATAATCCAAGGCGGTTTTTTGCAACCTTTTGAGCGGTCGGTTTAATTGACGCACCAAAAAAATAATGGTTAACAACGTCAAAAATGGAATACCCAACACAAAGAAAAAAATCGTGGTTGGGCTATATTGTGCATAAAATTTCACAGGTTCTTGTAGCCAAAATTCAGGGTGCTTGCTATCTTGGATATACAACATCGGTATCGGTTTAAACTTAAAATACACCACCGCAGGGCGACCTGTTACCGCTTGGATTTGGGCTTGCATCTTATCGGTAAAAAATCCGACAAATAGTTTTTCTTCTACATCAGGAAAGGCATCAGCTGTGGTAACGATGTCAATGTGCGAGGTGCGAATGACCCAATCTTGTACGGTTTTGTTATCTTGCCAATCGGTGTGTAACTTATCCAACATGACCAGCTGATTGGCCAAATAATTGGCGTGAATTTTGAGTTCAGGCAAATACAAACTTCGCCAAAAAAACCACAAGGTCAAACTCACCGCCAATATCACCATTAACATCACCATTGACGTGGTTTGCCAAGTGTTGCTGTAGCCTTTTGCTGAGGTTTGCACAGATTTCATCAAATTACCTTTTTTTGTCAATCCTTGTTATAATAGTAAAATTCTGATAAAACGGCAAATTTTTTTAATTTTTCAACATTTTATCCAAAATTCCGTGTATTGTTTTTAATTTTTTTAATCATAGGCAATCTTATGACGTTTAAACTTTCCAAATTTGGCGAAAAATTCACCCAACATAGCGGTATTTTACAACTCATGGACGACTTGGGAAATGCCCTAAAAAGCAACAAACCTGTCAATATGCTCGGTGGTGGCAATCCTGCTTTTATCAAAGAAATAAACCAAATTTATTTAGATATATTAAAAAATATCGTAGATGATAAACATGATTTAGCCAAAAATCCTGCCCTAGACAGCGTTGCCAATTATGCCACGCCACAAGGCGATAAAGCATTTATTGATGCGTTGGTGAATTTTTTTAATCGTCATTATGATTGGCAATTGACCAGCGACAACATCGCACTTACCAATGGTTCGCAGAATGCTTTTTTTTATTTGTTTAATTTGTTTAGTGGCAAATTTGCGGACGGTCGTGACAAGGCAATTTTGTTACCGCTTGCCCCAGAATACATCGGCTACAGTGATGCTCATATTGACGATAAACATTTTATTGCGGTGCAACCTGAGATTGACGACTGCACGCATGACGGACAGGACGGCTTTTTTAAATATCGGGTGGATTTTGACAAATTGGAAACTTTGGATGCGTTAAACAATGGCAATATCGGGGCGATTTGCTGTTCACGTCCGACCAATCCGACAGGCAACGTGCTAACCGATGACGAAATGGCAAAACTAGACAAAATTGCAACAAAATATCAAATTCCGCTGATTATTGACAATGCATACGGCATGCCGTTTCCGAACATCATTCATACCGATGCGACGTTGACTTGGCACGACAATGTTATTTTGTGTTTTAGTTTGTCAAAAATTGGCTTGGCAGGGGCGAGAACAGGCATCGTGGTGGCACATCCTGACGTGGTAAAAGCGATTAGCAGTCTAAATGCGATTGTCAACCTTGCCCCAACTCGCTTTGGCGGGGTGATTGCCACGCCGTTATTAAATGACGACCGTTTAAAACAATTATCGCTAACACACATTCGTCCGTTTTATCGCACGCAATCAGATTTGGCGATTAAACTACTAAAAAAGGAATTTCAAGACTTTCCCCAAGTCAAAATTCACAAACCTGAAGGGGCGATTTTTTTATGGATTTGGTTTGAAAATCTGCCAATCAAAACCCAACAATTATACGAAATATTAAAAAATAAAGGTACGCTGATTATCCCAAGTGAACATTTTTTTGTCGGTTTGGACACCGAGAATTACCGCCACGCTCATGAATGTATCCGCATGAGTATCGCCCAATCCGATGATGTGCTACAAAAAGGCATCGCCTGTATCGGTGAAACCGTGCGGTCGTTGTATCAAGTCTAAGCCTAATTGTATTTGTAAAATAAATTTCATTTAAAAAATTAATAAAGAGAAACCCATGCAATCGAACCAAACGCTTAATGCTACCGTAAAAACCGTTACCTTACAACAAACCGTTGGTAATACGCCTCTTGTAAAATTGCAACGCCTTGCACCGCACGATATGAACATTTTCGCCAAACTTGAAGGCAACAATCCTGCTGGCTCTGTCAAAGACCGCCCTGCCCTGAACATGATAAAATCCGCCCTAGAACGTGGCGACATCAACATCGGCGATACGCTAATTGAAGCAACGAGCGGTAATACAGGCATTGCCCTAGCCATGGTGTCAGCGATGCTTGGTTTAAAAATGACGCTCATCATGCCAAAAAACTCCACCCAAGAACGCAAAGACGCCATGCGTGCGTACGGGGCGACTTTGATTGATGCAGATAATATGGAACAAGCCCGAGATTTAGCCCTTGCCATGCAAGCGGATGGCAAAGGCGTGGTGCTTGACCAATTTAACAACAATGATAATTGGCTTGCCCATTATCACAGCACTGGACCAGAAATTTGGCAACAGACGGGTGGTAAAATTACCCATTTTGTCAGCTCAATGGGAACGACAGGTACGATTATGGGCGTGGCAAAATTTTTAAAAGAAAAAAATCCTGCCATTCAAATTATCGGATTGCAACCTGATGAAAACTCAAACATCGCAGGCATTCGCCGTTGGACACCTGAATATTTGCCAAAGATTTTTGACAGCTCGTACATTGATACAATGATAGATATTAACCAAACCGACGCTGAAAAAACCATGCGTAAGCTGGCTCGTAGCGAAGGTATTTTTTGTGGTGTATCGTCTGGTGGAGCGGGTTTTGCTTCGTTAAAAATCGCTGAGCAAATTTATCAAGACAATCCCGATGCGGTGATTGTGTTCATCGTCTGCGACCGTGGCGATAGATATTTGTCCACAGGGTTGTACGGTATTGATGATTGATTTTAAAAAACTAATAAAAACAAGGATTAAGCATGAATTTTCCACCGATTTTGGTCTTTGATATTGAAACCATTCCTGATATCAGCATTGGCAAACGCCTGTATCCAGAAATTGCCGAACTGGATGACAATAACGCATTAAGCAAAATGATTGAATTGCGTGAAGCAGAAGCGGGCAATCCATTTATGCCGTTGCCGTTGCATAAAATTGCGTGTTTGTCGGTATTGTGGATTAATAATGGCAAAATGACCTTAAAAACCTTGTCGTTAAATGAACACAGTGAACAAGAAATTTTACAAACTTTTTTTAATTCGATTGAGAAATTACCTACGCTTGTAAGTTGGAATGGTAAAGGTTTTGACATTCCTGTGATGACGTATCGTGCCTTGCATTATGGGCTTTCTGCCCCAAAACTGTTTGCTGAAACAGGTGGTGATATGAAATACAACAACTACATCAACCGCTACCATGACCGCCACACCGATTTGATGTTAAAAACCGCCATGAGTGGCACTTACCAAAAACTAGACGTAGTAGCGACAGCGTGCGGTTTTGCAGGCAAGCAAGCGATTGACGGCTATGACGTCGTGCCAATGGTACAAGCGGGCGACTGGCAAAAACTCACCACTTATTGCGAAAGTGATGTGTTAAATACATGGCTATTGTACTTACGCTATCTGCGTTTGGTCGGTAAGATGACCTTTGATGAAAGTTTGGCGTGGGAAAAATACACCCATGAACATCTACAAAGCATCAAAAATAGCGATGACACCCTACGCCATGCAACGTTTTTAGATGCTTGGGAACAGCTAGGAGATAAAGTGGAAAAAAATGAAAATGAATAAGAAAACCCTATGAAAAAACTACTTTTAACCGCTTTACTTGCGATATCGCCGATGACTTTTGCCGAAACTATCAGTTCTGATATGGTTTTGGGAAAATGGCAATGTGAAGCAAAATTTAATTATCCTAGACTTGGTTTTAAAGGTACTGAAAACTACAAGACTATTTACTATAATGATGGTAATCACAAACAAGTGAGTGTTATTAATGCCCATACGAGCGATTTTGGAAAAAATATGATTGAAATAAAAGGGCGTGGCAAATGGTATATTAAAGACAATCATTTGTTTGAGAATTTTGAAAAAATTGACCATTATCAAGCCAGTAACCAAGCTTATGAAGATTATTATCAAACTAGAGAATACTTGGAAAATGACAAATCTTTTTCTGAATATAGCATTCATCAGCTATCAGTGGACAAAATAATTTTTAAAGAAGTGATGAATGATGAAGATTCGCAGAGTGATTATAATAGTTCTATTTGTCAGCGTATTAAATAACTTTTAAATTACCCAACAAAAAAGACAGTCAATTGCCTGTCTTTTTATCGTTAAATTTTAACAATTATTTGGCAAAATATGCTTGCAAATCATTATTACCGCCGATGTGTTTGCCACCGATAAAGATTTGCGGAGCAGTGTCACGACCTGTAATGGCACGAATTGATGTCACTGTTGCATCTTTGCCTAATACGATTTCTTCAAAAGCATAGCCTTTTTCTTTCAAAGTTTGTTTGGCTTTGGCACAGTGTTGGCAACCAGACTTGCTAATAATCGCCACAGACGGCTTATCTTGCCATTCAGGCTTTAAATATTTAATCATGGTGTCCACATATGACACTTCAAATCTTTTTCTGGCTTATCAAAGATTTTGACGATAGTGCCGTTATCTACACGTATAGAATAACGCCATAAACGCACGTCGAACCTCGAATTATCCTTAGTCACAAGGCGACCCATGGCTTTGGTGAATTCGCCGTTACCGTGCGGAATGACTTTCATATTACCGCATTCTTAGGTTTCTGCCCATGCGTCACCTTGAGTGTGTGGAAACTTACGCTTGGGACTTTTTGTCCCGTCATGTTATTGAAAGCCATCAAAATGCCCCTATTTTTAGTGAATTATTAGGTTTATTATCCTACAAAGACTTGCTAAAAGAGGTAAATAAAAAAACCTGCTAGCAAGCAGGTTCTTTTAGAAAAATTAACAAGTTTTGATAATTTTGATAGGGTTTTGGTAAAATTAATTACCAATTTTGCGTTTTCCTGTTACCAATTCATAGATAAATAGCACCAAAATCGCACCGACAACCGAGAAGGCTAAACCAATAAAACCACCGTTCGCATTCATACCCAAGGCACTCGCCAAAAATCCACCAACCATCGCACCGACGATACCAAGTACAATCGTCATAATCCAGCCCATTGTGTCCGCACCAGGTTTAATAAAACGTGCCAAAACACCCACAATCAAACCTGAAATCAACATGCCGATAAATGCCATCATTTTCATATTCCTTCTTTAAGTTTATTTAAATAATTAAAAAAATAATTATGTTATTCAAAAATTATTTAATCTTTGATTTGCTAAGATGATAATAATGCTTTTTTTTGGAAAAATAAACGCTAAATTTGTTAATTGTGTGGATAAACTGTTGATATATGGCGGTTTTTGCGATTTTTTGTCAAAAAATTGTCAACAACTATCACAGTTTTGTAATGTTTTGCTAATTGCGTAAAATTTTTTGCATGGCAGTTGGGATTGCTAAATCCTTGATAGTATAGGGGTTTTGCCACGTTAATGGTACATTCAAATCCGCATCTTGGATACGCTGTAATAGGTTATGTTTTTGCTCATCGCTTAACGCAATGTGCACAGGCGACAAATACCAATGAAAATGGGTTAAGCTGTGTTTAATCGGCTTTATCGGATTGCTAAAAAAATCAATGGCTTGGGTCAAATTTAACAAATTTTGTTGTTGTAAAAATTCAACAATCACTTGTTCAATTAGTAAGTATTCGGTTTGAAAATCGTCCAAGTTTTGCCAATTTGACAAGATTTTTTGGGCCTTTTGTTTTTTGATAAATGCCAATGGTAAACAGTAAAGACCGCCCCAAATCCCTGTGTTAGGACGTTGTAACCACAAGGTTTTTTGTTGATTATCAATGAGTTGTAACGCAAGCGAATATTTTGACGGATTAGGCATTTTTTTTGATTTTACAGGATAAGCAGTTTGTTTGCCTTGTTGCTTAGCGATACAGTCATGTTGCACAGGACAAAACGTACAGTTGGGCTTGGTTTTGGTGCAAAGGGTCGCCCCCATGTCCATTATGGCTTGGGCGTAATGTCCGCTATGGTTACGTGGCGTGAGTGCGGTCGCCAGTTGCCAGAGCTGTTGTGTGGTGGCGGATTTGTTGATGTCAACATCAATCCCCGCCCAACGGGTTAGCACACGTTTGACATTGCCATCGCAAATCACACCGAAATCTCGTATGCCCATCGCCACAATCGCCCCTGCGGTGGACTGCCCAACGCCACTAATCGCTTGCCAATCATCAACCGTTTGCGGAAAATCGCCTGTCTTTTCAAGGATTTTAACCAGTTGCTTTGCCCCTTTATGCAAATTTCTGGCACGAGCATAGTAACCAAGCCCAGCCCAATGGATCGCAACCTGCTCCCAATCAGCTTTTGCCAACGCAAAAACGGTGGGAAAACTGTGGATAAATCGCTGAAAATAAGGGATAACCGTGGTGACTTGGGTCTGTTGCAACATCACCTCGGAAATCCAAACAGGATAAGGGTCGGGCGTGGCAAGCCTGTGTTGTTGCCAAGGCAAATCATGGCGACCGTGTAGGTCAAACCACGCTAAAATACGCCTAGCAAAGTCGCTGTGTTTGGCGTAGCTCAGTCGCTGTGCAAAATCGCTGTCAGAAAAAATCTCGGCTTGGTTCAAGGCAAATCCTTTGGTTGCTTTGATAATTTATCAAAGTTTGGTGTTAAAGTTGGGATAAATCAACGGATAAAGTTGCATTTATACCATAAAATTTGGTAAAATGTAAGGCTGATTTTTATCCTTTCTTTTTACGTCCATAGCTCAACTGGATAGAGTACAGGTCTCCGAAGCCTGTGGCGTGGGTTCGAGTCCCGCTGGGCGTACCAAAAATTCCCACAAGTTTGCGTTTTGGGATTTTAATTTGGTTTGACTGCCTGCTTTTTCTGACACTTTATCAAATAACTTGTAAGTAATCATAAAATATCCTTCCTATTGCTTAAAGTTTATCAGGTGATTGTCACACGTTTTGATAAGTTAAAAAGCAACTTTTTAGCCTTTGTCTACCCATGGTTGAAGTTGGGAATATTCAAAAGAGCCCAGTTTTTGATAAATCTACCCCTAAAAAGAAAAACCTTTTAACGAATGATTAAAAGGTTTTTTGTTGTGTGGTTTTTAATACGATTGGCTAAAATTTTCAAAAAAACAAAAAACCGTCCTTGCTAGCCACGTATTGTCAAACCGCCGTTGTTGTTTATCAAAATCCAAAAATCCAACATGACCGCCATGTTCACTATACAGCAACCGAACCGTAGGCGAGATGTCTGACGGTGTGGCGATTTTTCCCAAAAATGGGTCATCTTTGGCAGTGATAATCAACGTTGGCTTACAAATTTTTGTTAAAACAAGTAGTTTTGCCCTGTGCCATAGCCGTGTCGTGGGGCGGTATATAAGTCGTCAAATTTGTCTAAGGTTTTAATTTCTTTAATTTTTTTTAAAAGTTCAGGGTCGTCAATTTTATCTTGAACCTTTTTTAATAAAGAATTTAATAAATACGGTGTATAAACATGGCGAGCGACAAAACGGTGCATAGAGACGGCTGATGTGGTCAAATCCACAGGGGCAGATGCAATTACCGCCCCCTGACACAAGGCATTTTCGCCATATTCGCCCATATAGCGAGCCAATAGATTACCGCCCAATGACACGCCAATTGCTACAAGATTGTCATAACGTTTTTGTAAATTGGTTAAAACGTGGTGAACTTCTGTCGTATCGCCCGCATTGTAGTCTTTTGCGGACGGATTTTGCATACCGCCACAGCCACGATAATGTACCACCACCGCATCAAAACCATGCCTTTTTGCCCCATTGGCAAAGGATTTTGCATAATGGCTATCGCTACCTCCTTCCAAACCGTGAAACATCACCGCTAATGTTTTTTGGTTTTGTTTTGTGCTATGAAAGACAAAGTCATAAGCGACCAGTACTTCACCACTGCTATCAAAATGGGTTTCACGTTGATAGTTTGGCATTGGTTGCTTGATGAATTTTGGTAAAATCGTTTGTAAATGGCGATTTTTTAGCCATTTTGGTGGTGAAAAGGGGCGTAAAGATAAATGATGTAATGCTTGCATTTTAGTTATCACTTGTAAACTGTTTTCACTATTTTAGCATAAATCCCCAGTTTTTGCTCAAATTGTTGGCATTGATTTTCGGCAATTTCAATGGATAAATTGACCAATTTGTCATAATCCACCGATAAAATGACCGCATCAAAACTTGTCAAAATATGCCTAACAAAGGCTTCATTGGCAAAATCCATTTGTACAGTTAAAATTGTAGTCGGTATAAAAGCGGTCAAAATCATCTTATCCACCACCGCTTGTGTAGCGTTGCTATAGGCTCGTGTCAGTCCGCCAGCTCCCAATTTTATGCCACCAAAATAACGCACTACCGCCACCAGACAGTTGCCAATCGCTTTGTGCTGTAACACATTTAAAATCGGCTTGCCTGCTGTGCCATTTGGTTCACCATCATCATCAAAACCTGCAGACGTGGTATTATTGGGGTTGCCAATAATATAGGCGGTACAAATATGGCGAGCATCTGGGTAAGTTTGGCGTAAATGTTCCACGTGGAACATAATTTGCTCTTTGTTGTTAATCGGATAGGCAAATGCCAAAAACTCGCTTTTTTTTATGGTCAAACTGGCTTGGCAAGGCTGTGCAAGAGTAGAATAGGACATTGATATCACATAAAAATGGTGGAAATCGTGGTTATTTTAACACATTCTATCCACAATTCTGTTAAAATAACCCAGTAAAATTTGATAAGGATACAGAATGCGTTTAGATAAATTTTTAAGTAAAGCCACCGAACTGTCTCGTAAAGACTGCAAAAAAGTTTTACACGCAGGCGAAATTACCGTCAATGGCGATGTTGTCAAAGATTCAAGCCAGCACATTGACGAAATCAATGACGAAATTTTATGGGCAGGCGAGCCACTATCGGTGGCGACTGGCAATCGTTATTTGTTATTGTACTGTAGTGGCATAATAAACCTAGACAGCTGATAAGAGATTATAATACCCCAAACGGAGGCATAATCTCATGACAAAAGTACGTAAAACATACACACCCGAATTCAAATTAGAAATGATAAAACTCATAGAAGAACAAGGGCAAAAACCAAGTAATGTTGCAACCCAATATGAAATAGCCGAATCCACACTCGAAAACTGGCTAACCCGTTATCGCAGAGAAAAACGAGGCAACCCCATAACCAAAG
>NZ_KB903775.1 GCF_000379845.1 Moraxella boevrei DSM 14165
CCGGTTGCTCCTACACCTGTGATTGAAGAAGAGGCTTTAGCAGAATTTGACTTTGATTTACCAAGCGAAAAAGTCGAACCACCGGTTGCTCCTACGCCTGTGATTGAAGAAGAGGCTTTAGCAGAATTTGATTTTGACTTGCCAAGTGAAACCGCTCCTGTTGCTCCAATCTCCGTTGTTGATAAGCCTGTTGCAAGCGTTGAAGAAGAGGCGTTAGCGGAGTTTGACTTTGATTTACCAAGCGAAAAAGCTGAAACACCGGTTGCTTCTACACCTGTGATTGAAGAAGAGGCTTTAGCAGACTTTAATTTTGACTTACCAAGCGAAACGGTTGAAGTTGAAACGCCTGTTGTTGCTGAGCCTACACCAGTTATGGAAGAAAGTTTAGACATCGAAGACAATTTTGACTTCGATTTACCAAGCGAAACGGTTGAAGTTGAAACGCCTGTCGTTGCTGAGCCTACACCAGTTATAGAAGAAAGTTTAGACATCGAAGACAATTTTGACTTTGATTTACCAAATGAAACCATTGAAGTTGAGACGCCTGTCGTTGCTGAACCTACACCAGCTGTTGAAGAAAGTTTAGAAATTGCAGATGATAGCATTACCGACAGCTTTAGTGAAGATTTGGCTGATGAGCCTGTTGTGGCGCCTACCGTACCTGTCAGCGTTGCAAGCGATAGCAGGCTAAGCAACATGGATGTTGAACTTGGCGGTGCGTTTGATGTGATTAAAAACTTGGACGCAAATCAACTTAACATTGACCTTGCCGAACAGTACATTCACCTTGGCGAGTATGACAGTGCCAAACGTTTGTTAAACGAAATCCAAGCGACTGCAAGCGGTGAGTTTGCTTCAAAGATTAAAACTTTGTTAGAAAAAATTGATTAAATAGTAGTTTCATCAAGTTAATTATGTTAATATTTAACTTTATCTAACAAGACCAAAAAGGCAAAATAGATATTTTGCCTTTTTTATTATTAATTTTTTCTTGGAACGCTTGTAAAGGGATAAACATCAATGTCTACTCAAACAATACCAACCAATATATTAACCCACAACGCAACCGCAAACGGTGAAATTACCCTTGGTGCGGTGGATTTGGATTTTGACGATTTGTTTGACTTTACCCCGCCAAGTATCCAGTCAAACATTGACCCACGCACGGAATCTTTGCCAAAAGATAACGGTTTCTTACAAAAACAACCCCTTAGTACCACGATTGATACTGATGATGTATTCGCTACGCCTGATTTAGATAATTTAGGGTTGACCTACAGCAAAAATTTAGCAAAAACAGATGTGTTAAATGCTGAACCAACGCCCCAACCAAGCGTTACCGTCAACCCTGCCCCTATGAAAGTCACACCAACCCTAATAGCCACCGCAAAAGTTACAGCTGACAATCCTGCTAAAAATATCACAGCAATTGATAATCGGCATAAAATTTCATCAGATTTCACAGAGCAAAGCAAAGTTACAATACAGCCCGTGACTGCAAATGTAACCCAAACGCATAACGATACTATTCAAGCTAGCAATCATGCAATTCTCCAAACTAGCTCACCTACCAGCAAAGCCCAAATTAAAGAAAAAGCCACGCATAAGCAAAAAAAGATAAAACTATCTGGCAAAGCCAAAGCCCATTATATTGACATTAAGCCGACTGTTGGCAAACGCTGTTTACACATGGTGTTGGTCGGATCGATTTTTGCATTGGTTGGACTGTTGGTGGATTGGGTTATCAATCTAAGCAAGGCGTTTGGTGAGAGTAATTCGGCGGAAATGGTCTGGTTTTTCTTGCCCTGTTTGGCGGTATTAGGCGTAGTTTCGGGTTGGTTTTTTGGGGCAAAGGGGTTGGATGTTGTGTTTGGTATGTTTAATATTACGCTCGATGAAAAGCACCCAAATGATGATGATGGTTTTTCGTCAGGGTTACTAAAAGCGATTGGTTTTGGGTTAAGCATTGCGATTGTGGGTTGGTTGATTTTAATGATGTTGGCATAATGCTACAAGTTAATGTTGACGGTAGATTTAAGCCGATTTCTTGGGCAACATGATGTGTGATATGAATACTGACTTGGGTAACTTCGCCAAATTAAAAAATGTGCCTTTTGATGTGCCACCACTCATATAAGAGGCTGGGATTGGGGTTTGCATTGTTTTAGTCCTTTTGTGGGTTTATGCTACTTAAATATTGATAATACAAAATATCCGCAAATTCACTTTCAGATAATTCGCCAATCACCAAATCACGCATAGCGTCCGCCATTAAAATATGGTCTATTGTGATTTCATAATCATTGAGCGATAAATATTCTAATGCAACCGCTAACCCTGTGCGTTTATTGGCATCAGATAAAGCGTGAGCCATTGCAATACTATTAGCATATTTACTGGCGATTTCAAACACATCATTTAAGCCTTCATACAAAATCGCATTATCAATCCGAGATAATGCTCCTTGTAATTTGCCAATATCCGCCTGTCCTTTCATTCCTTTTTCGGTAGAAAGAATGTAGGCATTAATTTCAATTACTCTCTCAAATGGAAAACAAATAATCTCCATTACATATCCGCCAAGCGTTTAAAGGTTTCTTTATGTGTCCGTAACACAAGTTTGGTTTCAGATTTAATAATCTGTTGCCCTTGTTCGCCTGTTAAATCTAGCTTTTTGGTTGCGGGGATTTTTGGGCGATTAGTTGGGGCAACGCCATATTTTGAAAGTTTGTTACTCATAAAATTGTCCTTTGGGCGTAAGGTGCGTATTACGCACCGTTTTTAATTATCAAAACCTTTCAAAGCGTCTTTATAACGGCTATCTTTGCCTAAATTTGGTAATTGTGCAGGTGTCGATTTTGCTATTAAATCTAAAGCTTTTTGTATAATTGTATTGCTAGATTTCTGTTGAAAAAATTGAGCTAATTTTATAAATCTTTTCGCACAACTTGAGTGTCTGTCCAGTCTCAAGGCTACCTGTTCATCAAGTAATAATTTTGTAAATTCTTTAAATTCATTATCTTGAAACTTATCTATCATTTCATCATAGTAAGGAACTGCAGAATTAGATAACCCATACCCATTTCCTATTCTTGCTAAAATTAATATTTTAACATAATCAAATCTAATATTTTTTGGTATAATTCCATTTTCGGGAATGTAATCTGACAATATTTTTGCGTGGGCTGGTTCATTGTAAAAATTGTTCATTCCATAATGTGCATTTCTTAGATTATCTAAACTTTCCGATATCTTTAAAGACAAATCATCTTCTGGTAAAAAAGAATTTCCGCCAACAATATTTAAAAATTCTTCTGCCAATTTTTTTCTTTCAATGTCTGCATTGACAGAAAATGAATTGTATTTTATGCCATATCTATACTTTTCTTCATTTGAAACTACATTCCAACATTTTTTTGCTATTAATTTAATATTATTCTTTATGGTTACTGATGTTTTGGTATCAGTATACATACCAAAAATAGCACGCAATAAAAAGGTTACTCTATCCACAGAAAGTCGCTCTATGTGTTCTTTAATTGGTTCTGCATCTTGTTCGGTTAAGGAGTTTTTTCTGATGTTGTCCAATAAACGTTTTGTTTCAATGGCTGACTGTTCGGGTTCTTTGGATATAACTTCTTTTAGGCAAGTTTCAAGCCAGCTTAATAAGTTTAAGCCAGTTAATTCACTTTGGTTTGGATGGGCTGCACTAGCCCAATTCCTCATATCTCTTATATAATCTAAATGTTTGTAAGCAATATCAGATATAATGCCTATCTTTTTACATCCTTCAATAAGTTCACAGTCTGTCAAATCAACCAAGTGTTCTTCGCTACGCAAATTACTTCTTCTCTTTTGATCTGAAATAGTGCTATCAAAAAAATACCCTAAGTCAAAATTTGATACTTTTTGTCTTAAATTTAATATTGTTTCATCCCATAAGAAGTTTAAAGCCGCATCAAATAAACCAACTCCACACGCAGCAACAAATTTTGACAGATACAATGAATTACCAATTTGTTCCGAATTAATAATATTGATTGTGTCTAATAGATTGTTAATGACTTTATTTCTCTGAGAAACTTCAACAAGAACATTTTCTTGCGGTAAACCCAAATTTTTTAAAAATTGATTAAGTGCATAGTCAAAGCTATTGACATTTTCCATCACAATTTCGTGATGTGGCTTTTGGAATAAAACTTCATTCATTTTGTTACCCTTAAAAAATTGAAAATTAGAAAAACTGACAGACAGCACCACGCTATCTGCCAATTATACCACAATTTTTTACACCCATTAACTTAGAAATTTCCCCGCAAACTCCCTAAGCACACCCCCTGCCTTATAGGTTTTGACATCACTATCAAGGCGGCATAAGACAGGCACGGTTTGGGTCTCGCCATTGTTGCGTTCAATGACCAGCTCTAATTCACAGCGAGCCGAAATATCGCCCTTGACCGAATAAATTTCTGTACCGTCCAATTTAAGCGTATGGCGGTTTTGCCGTAATTTAACTTTAGTAATTAATTTTTCAGATTATTCACCGCCCACACCGCCGCTTCTACCCGTGTGCGTAAGCCGATTTTACCCAAAATATGTTTGACATGCACTTTCACCGTGGACTCGGCAATGCCTAATTTATTACCAATCATTTTATTGCTCATGCCGTCGCTAATCATGTGTAACACTTGCAATTCACGCTCAGTCAAGTCATAGTTTAGCTCATTTTTGGTCGGTTTTCGCATGGCTTGAGCCAAAATCGGGGCTAACGCAGGACTAATCACTAACTCACCGCGTAAAATCCGCCGAATATCGTGAATAATCTGTTCAGGCTCCATATCTTTGAGCAGATAGCCGTCCACACCGAGCTCCAACGCATCTTGCACATCTTTGGTATTATCCGACACGGTAAATAGCAACACTTTGGCATCAATCTGCAATTCACGCAGTTTTTTCAGCGTTTCAATCCCATTTAAAATCGGCATATTGTGGTCAAGCACAATCAAATCCACCACATTTTTTGCCAAAAAATCCAGTGCTTCTAGCCCGTGGTTGGCTTCACCGCACACGGTGACATCAGTTTCAAGATTTAACAAATCCTTTAAACCACGCCGTATCATCGGATGGTCGTCCACGAGCAACAAGCGTGCAGGTGTAATGTTGGTAAAAATTTTGTTTTTGACAGGGGGTTTATTTAAGTTCATAAATTTCTCAAAAGTTAGTAAAAATCGTTGTTAACCTCAATAAAGTAAAAAAATAAAACCGTTCGCACTGCGTTTGTCAAAGTGTCGGGCTTCTTCCTAGCTCAACAGGTGTACCACGAATGAAAACCTTAGAACCTGTATTCACAACCTTACGCAACTGAATTTTACTTTAAAAATATAAAACAAAAAATGTGCTTTTGCATAAAAACTGGCTAAATCTTATTCTTAATTGAATTGACTATTATTCGCCAATCATATTAGCTAATAAATAAACGTGGTATAAACGTTAAACTCACTTTTGTGCCTTGTTCTAGTCGCTGAATTGCAACCGCACCGCCCAAGTTTTTACCACGTTCTTTCATGATTTTTAAGCCATGATGGTGTTTTGGGTTAAAATTAAAATCAATGCCAACGCCGTCATCCACCACTTCTAGCACCATGTTGCCATCTTGGTCTTGGCTGAGACTGACGACAACTTCGCTCGCTTTGGCGTGTTTGTGGGCGTTGGATAAGGCTTCGCGCACGATTTGTATCACGTCAACTTGTTCGTTAGCGGACAAATTCATCGCCATAATGCGATTATCTAATGCCACGTGAAAACCGCCTTTTTGCCCAAATTCTTCACAGGCATTTTGGAGAGCCGTTTCAAAATCGGTATCAATACTTAAGCGAAACGTTTGTAATAACTCACGTAATTGCAGATAAGCACCACTTAAACCATCTTTTAAATTCATCACTTTTTCATTCACCACAGGGTTATTTTGTTGACTCTCCAAGGCTTTTGTTAAAGTAGTTAATTCAAATTTTAGATAGGTTAAAGACTGTGCTAGCGAGTCGTGCAATTCTCGTCCGATAATACTGCGTTCTTCAAAAAGCACGATTTGGTGCTCTTGTTGTCGCAGTTTTTGTTCCGCCAATGCGATGCCAATCAAACTTGCCAAAGTTTTTAATAACTCATCATGGTCAAAAAATAAGCCAGTATCCACATCGTCATGAATGGTCAGCGTTGGGATTTTGTTGGGGTCTTTGGCTAAAAACATCGGCTCGTCAATCAGGCGACGTTCATGTGTTTGTGCCATTAATTCACCAAAGACGATATTTTGATTGGTAATATTATACACGGTTAACTGGCTATTGTGCTTGATTTCACAATGATTGCAATCATCTATTTGACAAAAACTACTGCGTTTTTTATTGTGTAACGCAAAGGCATCTTTTTTTTGTGTTATTTCGCTGTTTAAACATAAGGTCAAATCAGTATTGGGTAATAACCCCCCTACTTCATTAATCAGTTGTTGCAGTTTGGCAAACGACATGGTCTGCGTGTTAATCTGTTTGGCAAACTCAAACAATAACGCCAATGCCTGATTTGAACGGCTAAGATGATAAGTTTTGCGTGCCACTTCGCCTTGCAAATGTTCTTGATGATGATGAATGGTTTGGCTCATCTCGTTAAACACCTGCCCCAATTCGTTCAGTTCATCATATGCCGTGAGGGTCACTTTGGCAGGTTCACCCGCTTTTAACTGATGGGTCGCTCGCCCAATTTGGCGAATGGGTAGCAACACATTTTGGTGCAGTTCATATAGCCCAATCATCATCACCACGATGCTGATAATCAACATCACAATTTGAAAAAACTGCTGTAAAGCTTGGCGATTTTCGTTGCGTTCTTGGATTAACGAAACCAATTTATCCACTTGATTGATATATTCAATCGAATTTTGGTAAAACTGCTCCTTATCGTTATTTTTAATTTCATTGAATAATTTGGTTTGCCAAATCGTGTCAATACTTGCCAATTGTGCCAAAATTTCGGGGCTACGGTTATTACGAGAATTTTCATAATGGTGCAAATTTACCAACTTTTGTTGCATATCTTGGATAAGTTGCTCGCTTGGCAACACCGTCATATTATATCTCAGCGATTTGTCCAATTCGGCAATGTGTTGATAATCATCAGCAAGCACAAAATTCATGCGATAAGTCGCCATTCGCATTGAGCCTGCGGTATTCACCGCCTTGGCATCAAGCTCTGCCGTCCACGCCAAAAATCCGCTAATCATCGCACTCATCACCATCAAAAAGGCAATAATCGCCACAGCCCCTGATGCACGGATTGGCAATGAGTTGATATATTTTTGGATAAAAGTTGGTAATTTTAGCAAGTAAACTCCTACACTACCCCTAAATAGTTACTTTGCACTGGATTTGGCAAAATCAGATTGCAAATCAGACACATTACAGCAAAGTATTAACTAACTTATTGAAAATAGGTGACTTTATACGCTAATCCGTTTGGTTTTACCATACACCTAAAGGCGTATAGCTGGTTATTCTAACGTGTTTTTGCCGATAGGATATTGATTTAAATCAATCATTTTTGTGAAAACCTTGCTATGATAATCGGTGTAATCATAAAAAAGGAGCTTGTTATGGCAAGTGAAAAATATAAACAAATGGCGGTACTGACTTCATCTACCATCGCCTTTACTGTATGTTTTATGGTATGGATGATGTTTGCGGTGTTGGGTATTCCCATTCAAAAAACCTTAGGCTTAAACAACACCGAATTTGGTCTCTTGGCGGCAACGCCTGTACTCACAGGCTCGCTTGTGCGTTTGCCAATTGGTCTGATGACGGATAAATTTGGCGGTCGTATTGTGTTTTTTGTGTTGATGCTGATTACCGTCATTCCAATTTATGCGATGAGTTTTGCCAATCAATACTGGCATTTTTTGGTGTTGGGTTTGTTTGTTGGTTTGGCAGGTGGTTCGTTCACCGTTGGGATTGCCTATGTTGCCAAATGGTTTCCGCAGGAGCGTCAAGGCTTTGCCATGGGCGTGTTTGGGGCAGGTAATGCAGGCTCTGCTTTAACCAAAATCATCGGGCCTTCCATCATCACCGCTGGGGCTGCTACCGCTCTCGGTCAAGCCGAAGGTTGGCGGATGTTACCAAAGGTATATGCAGGCATTATGCTTGCCACCGCCGTGATGTTTTGGTTCTTTAGCTATGACAATAAGGACCACCGTACGGCAAGTACCGCAAGTGTATCAAGCCAATTAGCCGTATTAAAAGACCCTGATGTGTGGCGTTATTCGCAGTATTATTCGATTGTATTCGGCGGATATGTGGCGTTAGCCCTATGGATGACCAAATATTATGTCAATGAATACGGCTTTACCCTACAAACAGCAGCGTTTTTGGCGGCGTGTTTTAGCTTACCTGGTGGCGTACTGCGTGCGTTGGGCGGTTGGTTGTCGGATAAGTATTCGGCTCATACCGTAACTTGGTGGGTGTTGTGGATATGTATGATTTTATTGTTTATTTTATCTTATCCACAAACTCAGTTACACATTCAGACGGTGGACGGCGTGAAAGAATTCCACATTGGACTAAATTCTACTATCTTTACCGTGTTAATTTTTGCCCTAGGTATTGCCTTTGCCGTTGGTAAAGCATCGGTGTTTAAATATCTATCAGACGACTACAAACACAACATGGGTGCGGTGTCTGGCGTGGTTGGTTTAGCAGGGGGTTTGGGTGGATTTATTTTGCCAATTATGTTCGGTATGGCAGTGGATATCACAGGCATTCGTTCATCGGCGTTTATGATTATGTTTGGTGTGGTGTGGGTGAGTTTAATTTGGATTTATATGTCTGAAGTGCGTCCACGTATGGAAACAAGTCATAAAGAAGCCCAAGCATTGAAAAAAGCAAAACAAAACGCTTAACAAAATGCTAAAAGCACCAATAACAACGCTCCAAAATTGGAGCGTTTTTTATGCTTGGATTTTTTATTTTCATCTTTATTTTGATAAAAACCAAAAATCAAACTTCCAAATAATCCAAAATCCCTTTCGCCGCTTGTCGCCCTTCCCAAATGGCGGTTACCACAAGGTCAGAGCCACGCACCATATCACCACCTGCAAAGATTTTTGGATTTTTGGTTTGGAATGGATAAGTTTGTTGTTCTGGGGCAATCACACGTCCGCCATTATCCAATGTCACGCCTTGGCTGGCGAACCAATCAGCAGGGCTTGGGCGAAAGCCAAACGCCATAATCACCGCATCAGCTGGCAAAATTTCTTCGGAATTTGGCACAGGTTCTGGATTTCTACGCCCACGGTTGTCAGGTTGTCCTAGTTGTGTGGTGATGACTTTTACTCCAGTTACTTTGCCATTTAAGCCCATAATTTCAATCGGTTGGCGGTTAAACAAAAAGTTTACCCCTTCTTCACGGGCATTTTTGACTTCACGGCGAGAACCCGGCATATTTTCTTCATCACGGCGATAGGCACAGGTGACGCTCGTCGCACCTTGGCGAATACTGGTGCGGTTACAGTCCATCGCGGTATCGCCACCGCCTAACACCACGACATTTTTGCCTTGTACGTCAATATAGTCGTTGGCATCGGTTTCCCAACCTTGACAACGATTGACATTGGCAATCAAAAAGTCCAACGCATCGTACACACCAATCAAGTTTTCACCTGTATAACCGCCACGCATATAGGTATAAGTCCCCATACCCATAAAGACCGCATCGTAATCTTGTAATAACTGCTCAATCTGCACATCTTTGCCAATTTCGGTATTTAGGCGAAATTCCACGCCCATACTTTCGAACACTTCACGGCGACGACGCATGACATTTTTTTCCATTTTAAATTCAGGAATGCCAAAGGTTAACAAACCGCCGATTTCTGGACGCTTGTCAAATACCACAGGTTTCACGCCATTGCGTGCCAAAATATCGGCACAGCCAAGCCCTGCAGGACCTGCACCGATAATCGCTACTTTTTTATCCGTCCAAACCACACCTGACATATCAGGTCGCCAGCCCAAGGCAAAAGCAGTATCGGTAATATATTTTTCAACATTACCAATCGTCACTGCCCCAAAGCCGTCATTTAAGGTACACGCCCCTTCGCATAGGCGGTCTTGCGGACAGACACGCCCACAGACTTCAGGCAACGTATTGGTTTGATGGCAGAGTTCCACTGCTTGTAGAATTTGCCCTTCGGTGGCGAGTTTTAGCCAGTTGGGAATATAGTTATGCACAGGGCATTTCCATTCGCAGTAAGGATTGCCACAGCCAAGACAGCGGTGGGCTTGTTCGCTGGCTTCATCACGTTCAAATGGGTTGTATATTTCTACAAATTGATGCGTTCGGGTATCAATGTCTTTTTTGCTTGGGTCGGTACGTGCAACGTCAAGAAATTGAAAATCGTTATTTAAGCGTTTTGCCATAATTTTTTCCTAAGTGAGTTTTATTTTTAACAGTTTTTAAGATTTTGATTTTGTTAAAAATATTACCTGCCGAGAATTATTTTTGCAAGGTAGATTATCCCAAAAATAAACGGATAACCTATCTTATTATCGTTAATTATTGTGGGTCTGCCATGGTTGATTTTAACAAGGAGGCGATATTGGCGGCTTTGGGTTTTACCAAATAAAACTTACGCACATAGTGCTCAAAATCACCCAAAATCGTCTGCCCCCATTGGCTACCTGTTTTGGCAACGTGTTCTTTAATAATTTGCATTAAATGGATACGATGACTTTCGGTTTGTTCGTTAGAAATACGATGAATATCAATCAATTCATGATTACAACGGTCAAAGAAATCCCCTTCCAAATCAAGCACATAGGCAAATCCCCCTGTCATGCCTGCCCCAAAGTTCAAGCCTGTTTTACCAAGTACCGTTACGATACCGCCTGTCATATATTCACAGCAGTGGTCGCCTGTACCTTCCACCACAGCATGACACCCTGAGTTACGCACCGCAAATCGCTCGCCTGCCGTACCTGATGCAAACAAACGTCCACCTGTCGCACCGTACAAGCAAGTATTACCGATAATCGCGGTTTGTTGGCTGGCAAATGTTGAGCCTTTTGGTGGGTAAATCACGATTTCGCCACCTGCCATGCCTTTGCCAACGTAGTCATTGGCATCGCCTTCTAGCTCAATGTTTAAACCACCTGCATTCCACACGCCAAGGCTTTGCCCTGCAGTACCTGTTAAATGTAGGTTAATCGGTGAGCCACTCATGCCAAGATTGCCATAAATTTGGGCGATTTCACCTGAAATTCTTGCCCCAATCGAGCGGTCACAGTTACCAATGCGATAACTAAAATCACCGCCTGTCCCCGCACGAATGGTCGCCATCATGTCATTCACCATGTCTTCGGCGAGCAAGCCTTTATCAAACGGGTCATTTTTTGCCACTTGACAGGTTTGTGGTTTGCCATCGGCTTTGGTATGGCTAAACAATAATGGACTTAAATCAAGATGATTTTGTTTTGCCGTTTCACCGTCCAAAATACTTAATAAATCAGTGCGTCCGACCAGCTCTTCCATAGAACGCACGCCTAATTTGGCAAGCCATTCACGGGTTTCAGTCGCAACGAATTTAAAGAAGTTAATCAACATTTCGGCTTCGCCAATAAAATGCTCATCACGCAAATCCGATTTTTGGGTGGCAACCCCTGTTGGACAGTTGTTTAAATGGCAAATGCGTAAATATTTACAACCCACCGCAATCATTGGCGTTGTGCCAAAACCAAAACTTTCTGCCCCCAAAATACAGGCTTTTACCACATCAAGCCCTGTTTTTAAGCCACCGTCTGTTTGGATACGCACTTTATCACGCAAGCCATTGACACGCAAAGACTGATGGGCTTCTGACAGCCCAAGCTCCCAAGGCGAGCCTGCATAGTGAATAGATGACAATGGCGAGGCCGCCGTGCCACCGTCATAACCTGAAATGGTAATCAAGTCGGCATAGGCTTTGGCAACCCCTGTCGCAATCGTACCAACTCCCGGACGAGAAACCAATTTTACCGAAACCAACGCATCAGGGTTGACTTGTTTTAAATCAAAAATTAACTGAGCCAAGTCTTCAATCGAATAAATATCATGGTGTGGTGGTGGTGAAATCAAGGTTACTCCCGGTACAGAATAACGCAGACGAGCGATTAAACTGTTCACTTTACCACCTGGTAATTGTCCGCCTTCGCCCGGTTTTGCCCCTTGTGCGACTTTGATTTGCATGACTTCTGCCGAACGCAGATATGCAGGCGTCACCCCAAACCGCCCTGAAGCGATTTGTTTAATTTTGGAATTGCGAATACTATTGTAACGCACAGGGTCTTCACCACCTTCGCCTGAGTTTGAACGTCCGCCGATGGTATTCATGGCAATGGCAATCGCTTCGTGGGCTTCTGGTGACAACGCCCCAAGCGACATCCCTGCTGAGTCAAAGCGTTTTAAAATATGCTCAATACTTTCCACGTCATCAATGCTAATTGGATTATCCGTTCTTAGCTGTAACAAGTCTCGCAAAGTTGCGACAGGGCGTGTGTTGACGATATCGGCATAGGCTTGATAATTGGCATAATCACCTGTGCGTACTGCTTTGTGCAAGGCTTGGATAACATCAGGGTTAAAGGCATGGTATTCTTTGTTAAACACAAATTTTAACAAACCACCTTGGTCAAGCGGTGTACGTTGACTAAACGCATTTTTTGCCAACAAACGTTGGTCAATTTCTAAATCGTCAAAAGTCGCCCCTTGAATACGGCTTTCTAAACCGCTAAAACATAGCTCAATGATTTCATCAGACAAGCCCACCGCTTCAAACAGTTGAGCCCCACGATATGAAGAAATGGTAGAAATGCCCATTTTTGACAAGATTTTTAGCAAACCCTTGTCCATACTTTTACGGAAGTTTTCTTGGGCGTATAATGGGTCACCGAGCAACTCGCCTTTTTCAACCAAATCAGCAATCACGCTATACGCCAAATATGGATAAACAGCAGTCGCCCCCACGCCAAGTAATACTGCCAAATGGTGCGAGTCTCGCATCAATCCTGTTTCTACCACGATATTGGCATCGCAACGTAACCCAATATTAATCAAATGGTGATGCACCGCCCCTGTTGCCATAATCGCATTGGCAGGGATTTTTCCTTTTTCAATGGCTTTATCCGACAATACCAAAATCACCTTGCCTGATTTTACCGCTTTTTCGGCTTGTTTACAGATATGTTTTAGGGCTTTTTCAAGGGTGAATTTTTCACTATCATAATTTAAATCAATGACTTGCAACGCAAAACCGTCTTTGTCAATATTTTGGATTTGTGCCATTTTACTCGCTGATAACACAGGGGAAGACAGCACGATACGGTTGGCGTGTTCAGGCGTTGGGTCAAAGATATTTTTTTCGGTGCCAAGGCAAGTTTCTAACGACATCACAATTGCTTCACGCAATGGGTCAATCGGTGGGTTGGTAACTTGCGCAAACTGTTGACGAAAAAAGTCCGCAACATGACGAATTTGGCGAGAAAGCACCGCCATTGGCGTATCATCACCCATTGAGCCAACGGCTTCTTGCCCATTTTCGGCAGATGGGCGTAAAATTTCGGTGCGTTCTTCATGGGTGATGTGAAACATTTTTTGTAAAGCCAACAAATCATTGCCTTTTATCACCGACTGTAATGCTTGTTCTTCTAGTTTTGCATCATTGCGTAAGCGTAAAGCATTATCACGCAACCATAGGCGATAAGGGTGCGATTTTTTCAACTTTCTACCCACTGCTTGGGTATCCATGATATTGCCTGTTTCGGTGTCAATCACTAGCATTTGACCTGGCCCAACACGCCCTTTTGCCACCACGTCTTCAGGTTGATAATCCCATGTGCCAACTTCCGATGCCACGGTGATATAGCCGTTTTTGGTCGTTACCCAACGTGAAGGTCGCAAACCATTCCTATCAAGCATACATACCGCATAGCGACCGTCTTGGATAACCAACCCTGCAGGGCCGTCCCATGCTTCCATGTGCTGTGAATAAAACTCATAAAACGCTCGCAAATCCATATCCATGGTATCCACATTTTGCCAAGCAGGTGGCACAAGGATAGACAACGCATGAAACAGCTCCATACCGCCATTCACCATGACTTCTAACATATTGTCAAGACTAGACGAGTCCGAGCCTGTACGGTTCACCAGCGGATGCAATTCTTGCAATTCTGGCATCAATTCGCTCATAAATTTTGGTGTACGTGCCACCGCCCAATCTCGGTTGCCGTCAATCGTGTTTAACTCACCATTGTGTGCCAAATAGCGAAACGGCTGTGCCAACGGCCAACGTGGTAGCGTATTGGTAGAAAAACGTTGGTGAAACACCACAATATGCGATGCCAACCGCTCATCTTGCAAATCCAAGAAAAACGCAGGCAAATCCGCAGGCATCACCAAACCTTTATAAATCACCGTTTGTGATGTTAAACCAGTCACATAAAATAGCGGGTCATCGGTCAGTTGTAATTCGGTTTTTTTGCGAGCGACAAATAATTTACGGTTAAAAGTTTCTTCGTCCATATCGGTTGGACAATTCACCAAAATTTGCTTAAACGCCGGCAAACTCTCACGAGCAATCTCACCAACAATCCGTAAATCTACAGGTACATCACGCCAGCCTGCCACGCTTAGACCTTGATTTTCAATTTCTTGGTTAAAAATATCTTGTGATTTTTGGGCTAACGCTTTGTCCAAATTCAAAAAAATCGTCCCCACCGCAAAAATCGGCGTTAACGCAAACCCATTATCGGATGCGACTTTTTGGAAAAACTCTTTTGGCATTGCCAATAAAAGTCCACAACCGTCGCCTGTTTTGCCATCCGAGGCAACCCCACCACGGTGAGTCATACAGCTTAAACTGTGAATAGCAGTCTCCACCAAATCATGGCTAGGTTCGCCATGCGTATGAGCAATCAGCCCAAAACCGCAGTTGTCTTTAAATTCATCAGGTTGGTAAAGATTGGTGTGATTGGCATAATATGAAGTCATGGCGGTATTCCCAAAATGCAAAGCGAAAACGATTAAATGAAATAGTTGGCGTAAGCTGACTGTCGTCCAAAAATTTTAGTAGGATAGCTATCTTAACGAATTGACAACAAAAAAGCTACTGTTATTTGCAACAAATTAATTCCCAATTTTTGGGGCAATATTTTCCAACCGTTTCCTATTCTTACACAATAATAAACAAAAGTTTTTAAATGGCATTAAACCTAAAAAAATAGCGATAATTTTGGGTAAATTATCGCTATTTTTTAGGAAGTGTTTCACAATAGTGTTTCACAATATTATTCAGCTTTTTCAGCACTATTTTCGTTTGCTGATGCTTTTTCTTTCACTTGAGCAGGTTTTGCTTTTTCTTCTTTTGGCTTACTCTCTTTTGCCGTTTCTTTGGGTTTGGTTTCAGATTTGGCTTCTTTGGGTTTATTTTCAGGTTTTTGGTCTTGGGCTTTTGGTTCACTTGCATTACGAGCTGGTTTTTCGCTTGCAGTATTTTCAGCGTTTTTATTCACATTGTTATCAAAATTTTCAGGTTGATTGCCCGAATTTTGTTTTGGAATAACAGGCACAGGCAACTCTGGTTCATTGGGATTGACCACCTTACGTTTTTCTTCCACCGATAAGGTATCATTGCCATCGCTTGATTTTTCAATACTTTGTTTTTCTTCGGTCTTTTCTTCGGCTTTTGGTGCAGGGATTTCTTTTTTCGTTTCACGTAAATTCACCGATTTTGGGGCTTTTCTGCCGATATCTTCTAAAGGTGGGGTGATTTCGTATTCATCGATTTGTGATGCGTATAAATTAAGCTCTTCAGGAAAGGCTTGCACATTATTTGGCAAATTAAATTTTACTATTTTACTATTGCCAATCGCTTCTTGCGGTGAACCAAAAATGCCATACGTCAACACAAAACGTTTTTGATTGTTGGTATCTACGATGCGAAAGTAGTTAAATTTATCACGGTCAGGGCGACCATTGAGATAATCGGTAATCACTTCATGTTGCACGACGTTCATGACTTGCACCGTCCATTTGCCTGCATTGGCTTTTAAAAAACGGCTGTCTTTAAATTCTTTCGGATAATTACGCTTATCACGCACAATCGAATCAAAAGTAATCGGCTGAACCAACTTATGCATTTCATCAGGATTATGGTTAATCAACAAAATATTGGGGTCAACCACGGTAGAAACTTCGGTATCTTGGTTGTTTTTGCTAGTTGGTTTTACTGCAGATGCCACCCACACCATAAAAGTCACCCCCCCTGCAATCCCTGCAAACAACAGCCACACGGTAACTTGCAACGCCAATGAGCGATAGCTACTTGATAAAGAATTTAGCATAAAAACCCTATTTCATTCATATTTATTTAAATAATAATAAAAAAATTACTGTAAAATTACAGTAAAACGTCACGCAAAGATTCTGCATCATAATCGGCAGTAATATACGCTTCCCCCAATTTTTTGAGTAAAATCAAACGAATTTGCCCTGATTTGACCTTTTTATCATGACTCATCAAATCCAACGCCGTCTCAACTGCTATTTTTGGTGGCAAGACAGGTAGTTTTGCCTTTCTTAACAAAGACTTAACGCGTTCTACATCCTCAAGGGTTAAATTACCCATTTTTTGTGATAACTGCATGGCTTGAAGCATACCCACTGCCACCGCTTCGCCATGTAACCAGTTGCCATAACCTTCATGCGTTTCAATGACGTGTCCAAAGGTATGCCCAAAGTTTAACAAAGCACGCTTACCACTTTCAAACTCATCTTCCGCAACGATGTCGGCTTTATGTTGACAAGAAATTAACACAGCTTTTGCCAACAAAGTCAAATCCAAATTAACCAAGGCATCGATATTAGTTTCAAGCCAAACTAAAAATTCCATATCACCAATTAAGGCATATTTAATCACTTCCGCCAAGCCTGCGGACAATTCACGCTGAGGTAAAGTCGCCAAAGTCGCCATATCGGCAAGCACCAATTTAGGTTGCCAAAACGCCCCTATCATATTTTTACCCAGTGGATGATTAATACCTGTCTTTCCCCCCACACTAGAGTCCACTTGGGACAACAAGGTCGTTGGAATTTGGATAAAATCCACCCCACGCATAAAACTTGCTGATGCAAAACCGACCATATCGCCAATCACGCCACCACCCAAGGCAATCAAGGTACAATCACGGTTAAAATGATTTGCCATTAGCACATCATAAATTTGATTAATACTATCTTGGGTTTTAAACTGTTCACCATCTGACAAAATACAGGTTACAACCGTTTTGTCTTTCGGTAAATTATCAACCAAAGGTTGCAAATAAAGCGGTGCAATGGTTTCATTGGTAACTACCAAAACTTGTTTACTTTTGATAAACGGGTTAAAATCGAAGTTTACTAATAAATTTTCGCCAATCACAATCGGATAATCATGCGAACGGGTTTTTACCAACAATTGTTCCATAATAATTGTACTCATAATCCACTCTCATCATCAAATTAACGCTGAATTTTCGTCACCGTCACCGATACAATCGGCGTGTCTTTGTCCAAATGATAGGTTTGGCTAAAATCTTGTAACTGCCACAAAATCTCTTTCACCATTTTTTTAGGCGATAAATAGCCTGTCGTAATCACAATATCTGCCAATGAGTGATAAATCGGATCACGAATAGCAAACAAATCTGCCAGTTTTTGTTTAGGATTTTCCGTCTGTAACAACGGACGATTTTTATCTTTACGAGTGCGTTCGTACTGTGTATGCACTTGAGCCCGCAAATAAATCACAATGCCACGCTTTAGATAAGTTTGGTTAATCGGTGTCATCACCGCACCACCACCTGTCGCCAATACCACTTGTTGACAATGGGTCAACTCATCAAGGGTACGTGACTCACGTTGGCGGAAACCCACTTCGCCTTCTTTGTCAAAAATCCAACTAATACTTGCCCCACTTGCCTTTTCAATCTCGTGGTCGCTGTCAAAAAACCGATAACCCAACTGATTGGCTAACAGTTTGCCAATAGTGGTCTTGCCTGCCCCCATTGGTCCAATTAATACAATTAACGGCGGTTGCTGAGTATATCCCATAAAAAAACCACAAATCATGATAATATTAGGGAATATTATACGATGATTTGTGGTAAATCGCTATCTTTTAACAACATTCGTCAAAGATAATCCAATTTTTTTATTAATTTACACGGCTAACACCGTCGTTCACTAATTTTGGTGTGACAAAAATCAGTAATTCTTCCTTAGCATCAGATTTTGTTGTTCTTTTGAACAAGCGATTGACATAAGGTAAATCACCTAAAAATGGTACTTTTTGAACACCATTACTAATACTATTTTTAAAGATACCACCCAATACAACCGTTTGACCATCATCCACCACTACATTGGTTTGAACAGAATCTTTGGCAATCGCTACCGAACCATCAGGAGCAGTAGTAGGTCTACCATTTTCAACCAACAAATCCATGCCAATACGCCCTTCAGGTGTGATATTCGGGGTTACTTCTAGACTTAAGGCTGCTTCTACCCAACTCGTAGATGTGGCACCACTTGCTGACGCTTCCTGATAAGCAATTTGTTGACCAGACATTACTTTGGCTTTTTGTTTATCTGCGGTCAACACTTTTGGACTAGAGATTACCTCACCACGCCCATCTGACTGCATCGCTGATAACTCTAAATCTAATAATAAATCAGAGATACTTAATAAACCAAACGCAATTCTACCTGTTGGGTTTGCTGCACCCAAGTTTACATTAAGGTTGTCTGGACGAGTAATGGTATACTTTGCCCCACCTGTACTATTATCCACTGTTGGTGTCTTTAAATCCCACAAGGTCTGATCACTACCACCTACCAAAAGATTACGGTTATGTGCAGCCCCTTGGGATAAAATTCCCCATTTAACACCCATTTCTTTGCTAAAACTATCCGTCGCATTGACTATACGAGCTTCAATCATTACTTGTTTCACAGGAATATCAATTTTTGAAATCAAATCACGGATATTAGCAATACTAGCAGAAGTATCTTTGATGATTAAAGTGTTGGTACGAGCATCGATGGTTACAGTACCACGATTAGATAGCAATGAGCCTGAATCTGTATCATTTCTGCCTGTATTACGTGAATTTTGTGCCTCAATCATCGTGCGTAAGTCTTGGGCCTTGGCATAATTTAAGCGAATATATTCCGTACGTAGTGGTGCAAGTCCCGCATTTTTCTGAATCGCTTCTAGCTCTGCCGCTTCTTGTGAAGCAAGTTCAGATGAAGGTGCAACCCAAACCACATTACCATTGCTACGTTTGTCTAAATTTTTACTTTTTAGAATAATATCTAAGGCTTGATCCCAAGGCACTTCAATCAAACGTAAAGTAATATTACCTGATACCGTATCGCTAGCGATGATATTAGTATTGGTATGTTGACCTAGCACTTCCAAAATTTGACGCACAGGTACATCTTGGAATTCAAGCGAAATCGGTGCCCCTGTGTAGGTACGCTCCTCAAGGGTAGGTTCACGCAATTTTTTCGGTGGTTCAACATTAATACTCAGCTGATTACCCATTTGATAGGCTTTATATTCATAATCGCCTGTCATACCAATCCGAATTACACCATTACGACCTTGATTACTAGCCGTAATATTACCCACCAAACCTGCACCGCTCATTTGTTTTAACAAATGGCTTGGTACAGTTGCTCCAGTTAAACGCACAATCAGCTCATCACCAGTACGTTGTACATCAACAGGAATACTGTCATTTAGTAAACTAATGTTAATATTTGCACCACCACTTGATGAGCCATTGACATTAATGCCATTTAAGCCGTCATAATTATATTGACGATTCGTAGCAACCGCAGGGTTTAACAATGGATTAACTTTAACGACCATGGTTTCGGCAGGTGGTTGGACAGGTCTGTTTGTCGTTACCACAGGTTGAACCACTGGTGCAGTTACTACCTTACCTTGCACAGATTGCATACTTACCACAAGACGGTTGTTTTCCACACGCGTACTAAAGTTAGCTTCATCATTTAAGCCAACCACCATACGCGTCATATTACCACTACTAATCGTGGTAACGTCTCTTACATGACCTTGATTAATGGTTTGGACACGGCTTGCGACTTGATTATCCACATTTGGAAAATCAAGTACCAAGCGATTTGGATTGTTTAACTGATAAGCGTTCGGTTGTACGGCACCTGATGCAAAATCAACGTTTAATTCAGTTAATTGATTCGATGCTTGCCCGACACTCACTTGGTGAATACTGGTGTTCGCCATTGCCATGCTGGTAATGGTCGCCGTAGTGATTGCAACAGCAAGTTTTGATAGCGTGGTACGGCTTGGATAGGTTGTAAAATTCATAAAATTATCCTTAAATACTTAGTCTTAGCTTAGTCTTAACTTGCTGTCACAGCAATACTAGTAGGTTGTTCAACATAGCCCACACGACTGTCTGGGACGATTTCAATTAGGTTAATTTGAGTTGGGGTAATCTCGGCAATACGCCCATGATTTTGACCTAAATAATTACCCACTTTAACGCTCGCAATCCGTCCATCTGGACTTTGGATTAAGCCATACAATTCACCTGATTCAGATACCACGATACCACGATACACCAATTGATTCAGCTCAAACTGCTCCAATGGTTCTTTAATACGCGTTTCATCAGGGCGGATACCTTGAATATTGGCTTCTTGCGTCGCTTTTAAGGTCAAACTTGGTGGCATAAACGGGCTACGTAGTTGACTTGCACTATAGTTAAACGCTTGCACCACTTGGGGTTGCGGTGGTGGCTCAATTGGCTGGGCAGACGCTTCACGAATTTTTTGCATATCTTGCTCTGCCAAGCTGACGCGATCATCTGCACAACCTGCTAGGGCTAAACTTGCCAAAAGACAGCAAAGGATAGAATAATTATTTTTTCTCATCTTTTGCCTCCTCAGGTTTTGCCTCTTTAGCTTTTTCTTCTACAATTTCTTTAGAACGATACGTTTTGGTATTTAACACCAAATTCGTTTGTGGTGTTTCATCTAAACTTGGTTTACTGTTATTTACTTCAAAATCATGCAAAGTAATGATACGTGGTAATTGGGCTAAACCACTGACAAACGCACCAAACTCATGATAATTACCCAAAGCTGCGATACGGATTGGTTGTTCAATAAAGAACTCTTGCGATATTTCAGGCTCAACTTTGATATCTTGGAATTTGATATTACTGCCCAATCCCACTGCATTGATACCGTCTACTAAATCTGAAATCCGGGTTTCTTTTGGTAATTGGTTTAAAAGTTCTTTAAAATCATTTTCCATTTGGGCAATTTGGTCTTTATAAGCCTGTAAATGACGTGCTTTTGATTCTTTTTCGCGGTATTGGTCAAGCAAAGTTTGCTTTTCTGCTTCTGCTGAGGCAATCTCTTCACGCTTTTTGCTAATTGGCAATGCCCAAGTTAACGCTGCTACCAAACCGACGATAAATACTAAGGTCGTGATTTTAACAGGTAAAGGCCAGCTACCATAGTTGTTTTGGTCTAATGACTTAAAACTATCGGCAAATTCTTTAAAATCAAATTGTTTTTTGGGTGCTTTGTCTTTGGCAACTTTGGCTTTTTTTGCAAATAACGGCTTTTTCGTTGGTTTTGTTAATTTAACCATTGGTTACTCCTTTGCCGTACTAGCAGATGATGCAGTTGAGTTATTCACGGTTGTGGTGCTAGCAGGTTTGACTGTCGCCGTTACACTTGCAGGTTGGTTGGCTGACTGACTAGCAGATTGGCTTGCTGAAGCATTTGCGGTTGATGCGTTGCTAGAAGCAGGCTGTGTGACAATCGTGTTACTTGGTGCACTTGCGATTGGTGCTGGGGTACTTGCCGTTGCACTGGCATTACTTGCGACATTAGACTGGCTAATTTTGGTGGTCACCACAAAGGTGATATAATTATCTTCTGGATAAGCAGGACGTGGTTGTTTACCATTAGCAGTTGGCTGTGGTGTTTGCGGTGCTTGTTGATAAGCGACGGCATTCGGCTGTTGAATACTGACGACGGCCGAATCTTGTAACCACTCAGAACCGTCTAACGCGCGCATAAAATTCGCCACCACAGTATTATCCGCCGCTTGACCTGTAAAGGTAATTAAATCCCCTTCACGTTTCATATTGGTCAAATACATCTGTGGCTGAATCACACGGGCAATATCATCCCAAACTCTTACAGGCACAGGACGACGACCTTGCAAGTCTTGAATCACTTTCATACGAGCAACGATATCATCACGTTGTTGCTCTAACGTTTCAATTTCAGTCAATGCTTTATCAAGATTGGTATTTTCTTGTTTAATTTTTTCGTTGGCAGCCTGTTGGTCAGTAAGCTGGTTATTAAAATAACTCCATGCTGCAAAAGCAGCCAATAAAGATAATAACAACACCGCCACAATCAGTGTCATAAACTCTTTATTTTTACGCTCACGAACTTCTTGACGCCAAGGCAGTAAGTTAATTCTTGCCATTAGTCAAAACTCCTTAACGCTAAGCCACAGGCTGCCATCAAACTTGGTGCATCTACCAACAAACTTTCAGTATTTACTTTACCATCAATGGTCATATTAGCAAATGGGTTAGCAATACTAGTACGACTACCAAGTTTTTGCTCAACCATTGTTGCCAAGCCTGCCAAACTCGCAGTACCACCTGATAATAGAATGTGATCAACTTGATGACTTTGGCTGGATGAAAAATAAAACTGTAACGATCGAGTAATCTGTTGCACGATTGAGTCCAAAAATGGCATCAATACATCAGAGTGATAATCATCAGGCAAGCTCATGTTACGCTTATTGGCCATCGCTTCTTCATAGGTCAAGCCATAACGGTTTTGAATACTTTCCGTTAACTGACCACCACCGAACAATTGTTCACGGCTATAGACAAAATCACCATCTTTTGCAATATAAAGCGTCGTTTGGTTATGACCGATATCAATCAAGGCAACATTTTGGGGTTGACCTGGTAGGCTATCCACAATCAGCTGAAATGCACGTTCAATCGCATACGACTCAACGTCCACCACTTTGGTTTCCAGTCCTGCTAAACTCATGACTTCCACACGTTGGTCAACATTTTCAGAACGGGAAGCAACCAACAGGACACGTGATTGCCCTTCAGTCGCTGTTGAAGGACCTAGCATTTCAAAGTCTAGGTTCACCTCTTCTAACGGATAGGGAATGTATTGGTCAGCATCAAGACGGATACGAGCCTCGCGATCTGTATCTGACATTGCTGTATCCATATCAATGATTTTACTAATCACAGAAGCACCAGATACCGCAGTTGCAACATTTTTGCTAGATAAGTTCAAAGAACGGCTAAGTTTGTTAATCACTTCGCCCACTGCTTCGGTGTCTTTGATCTCTTTGTCTGCAACCATGCCACGAGCCAATGGCTCAATACCATAGTTTTTTAGGTGGAATAGCCCTTGTTGGCGTGTAATTTCCACCATTTTTACCGCGGTTGTGGTAATATCAACCCCGATAATTTGCTTGTTACTTTTTGTAAATAACCTCACAAGAATGTTCCTTAAAACTCTAATGTCGGTAACAGAAAATTTCTACAAGATATAAGATACTGCATTAAGTTACATTATTCAACCCTTTTTTAAATTTTATCTCATAATTGGGGTAAAAAAATGATAAATGGTAAATATTTTGTACTGCTATGCCAAATTTTTGGGTATAATAGCGTTTTATTTTCTGTTGCTAATTAAATTTTATGTCTAAAACTGCTTCTTTTTCGTTGTTAAGGTTTTTTGTCAATTTGATATTGGCAATGTTAGCATTTGCATTTGTTTTGGTACTTGCGTTTCCGATTGGTTTTTACGGCATGGCAATGTATATTTCACCAAGCCTGCCTAGCCTTGATGAGTTAAAACAAGCCAAACTTGCGATGCCACTACAAATCTATACCAAAGACAACCAATTAATTGGACAATATGGCAATACCATGTCCCTGCCTGTGACTTATGAAGAAGTACCGCAAGACATGGTCAATGCGTTTTTGGCAGCGGAAGATGCGTCATTTTTTCAGCATAGTGGGATTAGTGTTAAAGGGATTGGGCGTGCGTTGACCGAAGCTGTCAGTGACGATGAAGGGCAAACAGGTGGCTCAACCATTACCATGCAGGTAGCAAAAAACTATTTTTTATCACCTGAACGTACCTTAAACCGTAAATTGGTTGAATTATTTTTAGCCCGAAAAATCGAAGAAAAACTTAGCAAAAAAGAAATTTTTACTTTATATGTGAATAAAATTTATTTGGGGCAGGGAGCCTATGGTATTAAGGCTGCAGCAAAGCAGTACTATAGTAAATCTTTAGAAAATCTTACCATTGCTGAAATGGCAATGATTGCAGGCTTACCAAAAGCCCCTGGTAAATACAACCCTGTCTTGAATCCAAAGCGTTCTTTGGAACGCCGAGATTGGATTTTGGGTCAAATGTTAAAAAATGGTTCCATCACACAAGCACAATATGAAGAGGCTGTGAAAGCACCGATTAATTTAAAACTCTATCAAGCAAAACTGGATAAAAATTTCCCGTATTTGGCAGAAATGGCTCGTGTTGGATTGGTGGAACAATATGGCGAAAACGTGATGGATTCAGGTTGGCGAGTGCGTTTGACCATTGACAGCCACGACCAAGAAATTGCGGATAATGCGTTAAAACGTGGTTTGTTCGCCTATGATCGCCGTCACGGTTGGCGAAAACCACCCAATACCAAAGACAAAGAACAACCTGCAGATTTACACAAATTTCCTGATATTCCACCATTTTATCCTGTGGAAGTCAGCAAAAATATGGGGGGTAGTTTTACCGCCACAATGAAAAATGGCGAAGAAGTCACCGCATCGATGTCATATGTTCGCCAATCTTATGGCGGTGCAAGTGTACGTCGACACGACGTGGTCTATATCACCCGCAACAATGACGATACAGCTTGGAATTTGGTGCAATTACCTGCGGTGGAAGGGGCCTTGGTATCGGTTGACCCTGATTCAGGGGCGTTAATCGCCGCCACAGGTGGTTTTGACTTTAACAAAAGTAAGTTTAACCGAGCTTTACAAGGCTATCGCCAACCTGGTTCAACCATTAAGCCGTTGGTTTATACCACCGCCTTGGAAAAGGGTTTTAGCCCCGATACCCTAGTTTCTGATGGCCCATTAAAGGTAGGTAATTGGACACCAAAAAACTCAGATGGTCGCTTTCTTGGCTCGATTCCACTACGTCAAGGGCTATTTTTATCGCGTAACCTTGTTTCGATTCGCGTTCTACGTTCAGCAGGTATTCCTGATACACGTGAAATGCTCAATCAATTTGGCTTAGAAAAAGACCGTATGCCGACTACACTGTCGTTGGCACTTGGTGCAGGTGAAGCCACACCTGTGCAAATGGCAACCGCGTATGCAGCGATTGCCAATGGTGGACATCGTATTCAGCCGTATTTTATTGAACAACTGTTCGATTATAATGGGAAATTAATTTATCAAGCCAATCCGCAACAAGCGTGTGCCACTTGTTTTAACAGTAAATTGAAAAAAATCAATGCCGAAACCTTAAAAGCATTTGAAGAATATCAAAAAAATGGCGAAAAGATTGATGATAAAAAAATTGATTTGTTAAATGAAAATCCGATTGATAAAGACACAGAAGATAGCAAAGCTGAAAAATCGGACAAAAAAGACACTGATAAAAACAGCAAAGACAAAGATATCGACAAAGACAGGAAGCACGAAAAAGCCAAAGAAGATTTGCTCGCTCGTCAAGCCATGCTTGAAGCCGAACTGTATGATGCTGGCCCTGATAGTGATAAACTACAACCATCTGCCATTCAGTATAATCCAAGCCAACAAGCCCCACGTATCATCGCATCTAGCTCTGCGTTCCAAATGGCAAATATGCTCCGTGACGTTATCCAACGTGGTACGGCGAAAAAAGCCCGAGCACTTGGACGTTCTGATGTCGGTGGTAAAACAGGGACAACCAATGATGCCAAAGATGCATGGTTTGCGGGTATTCACCCAACCATGTCAACCATCGTTTGGGTCGGTTTTGACCAACCAAAAGGTCTTGGTAAAGGTGAGTTTGGTGGAGTGGCTGCCTTGCCAATTTGGATGGATTTTACCTCAAAAATGCTTAAAGGCATGCCTGTTGAATGGGTTTCGGTAAACAACCGTGCTAAGTCCAAAAAACAAGAGCAAGAAACCATTGAACTGACCGATGATGGTGAACGCCGTCTAGATAGTAAAGGACGTGAAATCAAAGAAGATAACAGCAAGCCACCACAAGCAGTCACCCAAAAACGCCCTGAAGAACAGCCTGAAGACGAAACGGCATCCACAACGGCAGACACCAAAAAGCCAGCGAAACCAAACCGTAATAATGCACAAATTGAAACCAATCGGCGTATCAATGCACAAGACTAATCAAATTAATTTTTTAGCAAACGTGCGTAAAAACAGAAACCTAATCAACAGATTGGGGCTTTCTTTGCTTCAAGTGTTTGACATCTTAAAACTCCACCATACCCGCTCGTAAATCTTCAATTACTGTCAACAAATCCGTTCGCCATTGACGTACCATATCCACCGAAATCACCGCACCGGGTAGATTTTTGCCAAACGTTTCATTTGCCATGACATCCACGGTTGGCAAGCGGTTGCTATCACTTGATTGTTGGCTAATTTCTTGATTAGCTTCTTGTGTGATTTCTTTAGAAATGGGTTTAAAATTAACGTGTTGCCACGCTTGTTCAATGTCTGACAAAAAATCGGTTTTGCTTAATTGGCGTAACCGTACAATTTCCGGTGAAATTTGGGTTTTTTCTGCCAATTTATCGGCAATTATCATCAAAGTTGGGTTGGTTATCTTTAGCTGATAATAACGGGCAATTTCTTGCAAAAACGCCAAATAACCACCGTATAAATGTAAAATCGCACTTTCCAAATGAGCATCGGCGAGTTGCTTTTGTTCGGTTTCTTCTGCTAATTCACAATAAATCCGACAAAAGTACAGTTTTTGATTGGTTCTATCCGCTTGATAACGGGCGACACGATTTGCCATATGAGTTCCTTTTGATAAATAACATACGTTAAGTGAATAGATTATTTCATTAAAGAATTTAATTTGTGATAACCAAGCTTATACAAAGGTAACGGTTTTTCCGTTATGCTCACAAACTCACCGTAAACCAAAAAACTTTACGGAATTTTGAGCTAAATTTACGCTACCGTTATTGTCAGTTTTTTATAATAGCAAAAAGGTCAGCAACTTGACTGACCCTTTTGTTTAAGCTAAACTTTAACAAACAATCAATGATTATTTGTCTTGATGAAATTCTTCAGCAAATTTTTCATCAAAATCCGCAAATCCAGCCACATCTGCAGGAATTACCCCTTCTACAAAGCTATTTTCTAACACGGTATCAAGGTTAATTTCTGTTTCTTGGTTGCCTGCATTTTGGCGGTGTGTGTGATATGCCAAACCTGTACCTGACGGTACAAGACGACCGACTACTACGTTTTCTTTTAATCCACGCAAGTCGTCAACTTTGCCAGTGACCGCAGCCGCTGTTAACACACGGGTAGTTTCTTGGAACGATGCCGCCGAGATGAAACTTTCGGTTGCCAACGATGCTTTAGTAATACCGAGCAATAAACGTTCAAATTTCACAGGGAATTTGTCTTCGCTGTCAAGTTTTTGGTTTAACGCCACGATATCGGCATATTCGGCTTGGTCACCTTTAAAGTAGCTTGAGTCGCCACCATCCACAATTTCAACTTTACGAAGCATTTGACGGATAATGACTTCAATGTGCTTATCATTGATTTTCACACCTTGTAAACGGTAAACGTCTTGCACTTCATTCACGATATAATTTGCCAAAGCCGTTTCACCTTTTAAGCGTAAGATATCGTGCGGGTTGGCAGGGCCGTCAGCAATCACTTCGCCACGTTCCACATGTTCACCTTCAAACACGTTAATTTGACGCCATTTTGGAATCAACTCTTCATGGATTTCACCGTCTTCATTGGTGATGACAAAGCGGTTTTTGCCTTTGGTTTCTTTACCAAAGCTGACCGTCCCACTCATTTCTGCCATAATCGCATGGTCTTTTGGACGGCGAGCTTCAAACAAATCAGCAACCCGTGGCAGACCACCTGTAATATCCTTAGTACCTGAGCTTTCTTGTGGAACACGCCCCAATACCGAACCTGTCGTTACGTCATCACCTTCATGCACACGGATAATGGTTTGTTGTGGTAAGAAATACACCACTTCTTTGCCGTCTTTCGTGTCCAAAATAATGGCTGGACGCAAGTCTTTACCACTACTTGGGCGGTCTTTCACCGCAAGGATTTCGTACGAGCTCATACCCGTTGCTTCATCAATTTTCATGGTGGCGGTTACGCCATCATTAATATCGTTAAAGCGTGCTTTACCTGAAACTTCGGTAATAATTGGGTGGGTGTGTGGGTCCCATTTTGCAATGGTTTGCCCTGCATCCACGTTGTCACCGTCATTCACCATAACCGAAGAACCATAAGGGGCTTTATAACGCTCACGCTCACGTCCTAGCTCATCAGTAATGCTGATTTCGGCTGAACGTGAAACCACGACCAAATGTCCGTCCGCATGGGTTACCGATTTTAAGTTTTGGAAACGTACGGTACCTGCATTATTAACTTGGATGCTATTTTGTACTGATTCGGCACTTGCAGCACCACCCACGTGGAAGGTACGCATCGTTAACTGGGTACCTGGTTCACCAATTGACTGAGCTGCCATAACGCCAACTGATTCACCGATATTAACCCGATGACCACGGGCCAAATCACGACCGTAACATTTTGCACACACGCCATACGGCACATCACAAGTAATTACCGAACGCACCCAAACTTCGTCAATACCATGCTCATCCAGCACTTTGACAAGATGTTCGTCAAGTAACGTGCCTGCAGAGATAACCACGTCACCAGTTTTGCTAGAAAGCACATCTTTTGCGGTAACACGCCCCAACACACGGTCGGCAAGTTGCTCAATGATTTCACCGCCCTCAATGTGTGGTTTCATCAAAATACCTTTTTCAGTGCCACAGTCTTCTTGAGTAATTACCAAGTCTTGTGCCACGTCCACCAAACGACGCGTTAAGTAACCTGAGTTTGCGGTTTTCAATGCGGTATCGGCAAGACCTTTACGTGCACCGTGGGTTGAGATAAAGTATTGTAAAACGCTCAAACCTTCACGGAAATTCGCTTTAATCGGCGTTTCAATAATTGAGCCGTCTGGTTTTGCCATCAAGCCACGCATACCCGCCAACTGACGGATTTGGGTCGCACTACCACGAGCCCCTGAGTCGGACATGATATAAATTGAGTTAAATGATTTTTGTTTTTCTGTTTCGCCTTTATAATTGGTAACATCGTCAAATGACAAATTATCCATCATCGCTTTGGCGATTTGGTCATTGGTACGCGACCAAATATCAATCACTTTGTTATAGCGTTCGCCTGCGGTAACAAAACCTTGCTCAAACTGACTTTCGATTTCACGCACTTCAGCATCGGCACTGGCGATAATGGTATTTTTGGTCGGTGGAATTACCATATCTTCCATACCGATTGAAACACCTGACAAAGTCGCTTGGGCAAAACCGAGATACATTAACTGGTCAGCGAACATAACACTGTGTTTTACGCCCATTTGACGATAGCATGAGTTTATCAACTTTGAGATGTTTTTCTTGGTCATCTCTTTGTTAACTTCGTCAAAACTCATGCCTTTTGGCGTAATGTTCCAAATCAAACAACGCCCTGCCACGGTATCAACCATACGAGTAGTGATACTTTCGTTGCCATTTTCGTCAAAATGCGTTTCGGTAACACGTACTTTAATTTTAGCATTAACACTTAATTCACCCGTTCCCAATGCACGATATACCTCATTCATATCGGCAAAGGTCATGTCATTCCCTTTCACACGCACGTCCGCACGGCTAATATAATACAAGCCCAAAACAACGTCTTGAGACGGCGTGATAATCGGCTCACCATTGGCGGGTGATAAGATATTGTTGGTAGACATCATCAAGGCACGAGCTTCAAGCTGTGCTTCTAAGGTCAATGGCACGTGTACCGCCATTTGGTCACCGTCAAAATCGGCGTTAAATGCACTACACACGAGTGGGTGTAACTGAATGGCCTTACCTTCAATCAATACTGGCTCAAAGGCTTGTAAGCCCAAACGGTGAAGGGTTGGTGCACGGTTTAACAACACTGGGTGTTCACGGATTACACTTGCCAACATATCCCAAACGGCTGGCTCTTCACGCTCAACCATTTTCTTGGCGGCTTTAATGGTGGTTGCAATACCATTTTGTAACAATTTGGCATAAGTGAATGGTTTAAAGAGTTCTAACGCCATTTTCTTTGGCAAACCACACTGGTGCAAACGCAAATATGGACCTACGGTAATCACCGAACGACCTGAATAGTCCACACGTTTGCCAAGCAGGTTTTGACGGAAACGACCTTGTTTACCTTTAATCATGTCTGCCAATGATTTTAGCGGACGCTTATTTGACCCTGTAATCGCACGACCACGGCGACCATTATCAAGCAAGGCATCAACCGATTCTTGCAACATACGTTTTTCGTTACGCACGATGATGTCAGGAGCATTTAACTCAAGCAGACGTTTTAAACGGTTGTTACGGTTAATCACACGGCGGTATAAATCGTTCAAATCACTTGTCGCAAAACGTCCACCTTCTAGTGGTACTAATGGACGCAAATCCGGTGGCAACACAGGCAATACATTCATCACCATCCACTCAGGTTTATTATTAGAATCACGGAACGACTCTAACAATTTTAAACGTTTTGACATTTTTTTAAGTTTGGTTTCTGAACCTGTTTGTGGAATTTCTTCACGCAATTGGTCAATTTCCAAATCTACATCAATGTCTTTCAGCAAATCTTGAACCGCTTCTGCACCCATTTTTGCTGAAAACTCATCGCCAAATTCTTCTAAGGCTTTGAAATAATCTTCATCATCAAGCAATTGGTATTTTTCAAGGCTGGTCATACCTGGGTCGGTAACCACATAGCTTTCAAAATAAAGCACACGCTCAATATCACGCAACGTCATGTCAAGCAACAAACCGATACGGCTCGGCAAGGATTTTAAAAACCAAATATGTGCAACAGGGCTTGCCAATTCAATATGCCCCATGCGTTCACGGCGAACTTTGGCAGCGGTTACTTCTACGCCACATTTTTCACAAATAATACCTTGGAATTTACGGCGTTTGTATTTACCACAGAGACATTCGTAATCTTTTACAGGTCCAAAAATTTTGGCACAAAACAAGCCATCACGCTCTGGTTTAAAAGTACGATAGTTAATGGTTTCAGGTTTTTTCACTTCACCATACGACCACGATTTGATGGTGTCTGGCGATGCTAAAGAAATTTGAATACTGTCAAACTCTGGATTGCCATAGTCCACAGGGTTTTTTATGCTTTCTAATAAATCTTTCAAATTACTTCTCCATCGTGAGTCAAGGATAATCTTTTTCAATCGTAATCGCTTTGTTTATAACGGTTTATCAAGGCTGATTTTGATTGAGTATTTGATAAAAATGGTGCAAATTGCCAAACCTAATTTATTTTTTAAATCAGTATTAGACCTATGTTAAATCAAGTTTGGCAAACCCTGCTTAGTTTTTTTGGTTACTGTGGTCTTTTAGTTCAATGTTAATACCCAGTGATTTAATTTCTTTGGTCAATACATTAAACGACTCTGGCATACCTGGTGCCATGTTTTGCTCACCGTCCACGATGTTTTTATACATACGGGTACGACCTTCCACATCATCCGATTTCACGGTTAACATTTCTTGCAAGGTGTAAGCAGCACCGTACGCTTCCAATGCCCAAACCTCCATCTCACCAAAACGCTGACCACCGAACTGGGCTTTACCACCAAGCGGTTGTTGGGTAACAAGCGAGTAAGAACCTGTTGAACGAGCGTGCATTTTATCATCAACGAGGTGGTTAAGTTTTAACATATACATATAACCCACAGTTACAGGGCGGTCAAACTGTTCGCCTGTCCGTCCATCAAACAACACTTGTTGCCCACTAGTTGGCATATTGGCAAGCTCTAGCAAACCTTTGATTTGGGTTTCTTTCGCACCGTCAAATACCGCCGTACCCATTGGCACACCTGCACGCAAGTTTTGAGCCATCGCAATAATTTCATCATCGGTTAAGCTGTTTAAATCAACGGTTTCGCCACCGATTTGGTTATAAATTTTGTCCAAAAATTCACGCAAATCGCTTACTGCACGTTGGGCTTTAAGCATTTCGTCAATTTTAATCCCCAAACCTCTGGCAGCACCGCCCAAATGGGTTTCCAAAATCTGACCCACATTCATACGAGACGGTACGCCTAGCGGGTTTAGTACGACGTCAACAGGGTTACCGTCTTCATCATATGGCATATCTTCTACAGGCATGATACGAGAGACAACGCCCTTGTTACCATGACGACCCGCCATTTTATCCCCCGGTTGGATACGGCGTTTCACGGCTAGATACACTTTGACAATTTTTTGTACCCCATGTGCCAAATCATCGCCTGCGGTTAATTTGCGTTTTTTCTCGGTGAATTTTTCATCAATTTCGGCTTGCTTGTCTTTTAAATATTCCGCAATTTGACTTAAACGTTCTGCGGTTTCTTCTTGTACCGCTTGAATATCAAGCAAAGTTTCAAGCGACATATCTTGCATCATGTCTGCGGTTAATACTGTGCCTGATTTTAAACCTGCACCACCGCTCACACTCTGACCGCTTAACAAGCTGACGATACGACCACGAGCGGCATTTTCAAAAATGCTTAGCTCTTCTTTTAAGTCTTTACGGTAACTGTCAAGTTGGGCTTTTTCAATCGCCAATGCACGGCTATCTTTTTCCACGCCATCACGAGTGAATACTTGTACATCAATCACTGTGCCTTTTGTGCCTGATGGTACACGCAGTGAGGTGTCTTTGACATCAGCGGCTTTTTCACCAAAAATCGCACGCAGTAGTTTTTCTTCTGGGGTAAGTTGGGTTTCGCCTTTTGGCGTTACTTTACCCACCAAAATATCACCCCCTTCAACTTCTGCACCGATATACACAATCCCTGCTTCGTCAAGGTTTGCCAACGCAGCTTCGCCCACGTTTGGAATATCGCCTGTGATTTCTTCTTGACCCAGTTTGGTATCACGAGCCACACAGGTTAATTCTTGGATGTGAATGGTGGTAAAACGGTCTTCTTTCACCACACGTTCTGATAACAAAATCGAGTCTTCAAAGTTATAACCATTCCACGGCATAAACGCCACACGCATATTTTGACCTAATGCCAACTCACCCAAATCGGTAGAAGGACCATCAGCCAAAATATCTCCACGGGCAATCTCATCGCCAAGGTTCACGATAATGCGTTGGTTGATACAAGTGTTTTGGTTAGAACGGGTGTATTTAATCAAGTTATAAATATCAATACCCGCTTCACCTACTTGCATTTCATCTTCGTTAACTTTAACCACGATACGACTGGCATCAACATCCATAATCACCCCGCCCCGTTTGGCAATGACGCATACGCCACTATCTCGTGCAACGTGGCGTTCCATACCTGTACCGACGAGTGGTTTATCAGAGCGTAAGGTTGGCACGGCTTGACGTTGCATGTTTGAACCCATCAAAGCACGGTTCGCATCGTCATGTTCCAAGAATGGAATTAAGCTCGCCGCAACCGACACAACTTGACGTGGTGAAACGTCCATATGAGTGACCTTATCAGGCGACATACGCACAAATTCACCATAATTACGCACTGATACATAATCTTCGGTCAAACGTCCATTTTCATCAATCGGTGAGTCCGCTTGTGCAATCACCGTGCCAACTTCTTCAATCGCTGATAAATATTCAATTTCATCAGTAACTTGACCATCTACCACTTTTAAATAAGGCGTTTCCAAGAACCCAAACTCATTGGTTTTGGCATAAACTGCCAACGAGTTAATCAAACCAATATTCGGACCTTCAGGCGTTTCAATCGGACACACACGACCGTAATGTGTTTGGTGCACGTCACGCACTTCAAAACCTGCACGTTCACGGGTCAAACCTCCTGGTCCTAACGCAGAAACACGGCGTTTATGGGTAATCTCTGACAACGGGTTATTTTGATCCATAAATTGTGACAGTTGTGATGAACCGAAGAATTCTTTAATCGCTGCTGCCACAGGTTTTGAATTAATCAAATCTTGTGGGGATAGATTATCCGATTCGGCTGAGCTTAGACGCTCTTTGACCGCACGTTCCACACGCACCAAGCCAACACGAAATTGGTTTTCGGTCATCTCACCAACTGAACGCACACGGCGATTACCCAAGTGGTCAATATCATCCACTTCACCACGACCATCACGGATATCTACCAACATTTTTAAGGTATCAATAATATCAGCATGGGTCAAAATACCACGCTCACGTTGTAACTCTGGGTCATTCGTTGGCTCAAATTCACGTCCCAAACGGCGGTTAAACTTCATACGCCCTACGTTTGACAAATCATAACGTTCTGAACTAAAAAACATCATTTCAAACAGTTTTTCAGCCGTTTCTAAGGTTGGTGGCTCACCTGGACGCATCACTTTGTAAATTTCAATCAAAGCTTCTTCACGTGTCAAAGCGGTATCCGCACGCAACGTATCAGCAATATAGGAACCATGGTCAATGTCATTGGTAAACAAAATACTAAATTCTTTGACATTATTGGCACTGATTTTTACCAAAGTCTCATGGTCAAGCACTTGGTTAGCATACGCAATGACCTCTTCATTCACAACGATGTCTTGTGCCAAAATACGCTCATACAAATATTCATCAGGCACCGCTAACTTTTGCATACCTGATTGCTCAATTTGACGAATGATACGAGCGTTAATACGTTTGCCTTGTTCTACCAACACTTTACCGTCTGGTGCAACGATGTCAAACTGAGCCATTTCACCACGCAAACGGTCAGCCACTAGGTCAATTTCAAATTGTTCTTCGCCTTTATACACGCTAATCTTTTCATAAAACGCATCCAAAATTTGTTGCGTATTCATACCAATAGCGTGCAAAATCACCGTTGCCAATAATTTACGACGTCGGTCAATACGAGCAAATACCAAATCTTTGGCATCAAACTCAAAATCCAACCAAGACCCACGGTAAGGAATAATACGTGCGTTATAGAGCACCTTGCCACTTGAATGCGATTTGCCTTTATCATGGTCAAAAAACACCCCTGGCGAACGGTGCAACTGTGACACAATCACACGCTCTGTACCGTTAATCACGAACGTACCGTTTTCGGTCATCAGTGGAATTTCACCCATGTACACACTTTGCTCACGGATATCTTTAATCGCCGCCGTTGCCGTTTTATCTTTCGCATCTTTATCTTTAATAATCAAACGAATTTTGACACGAAGCGGTGCTGCATAAGTTGAACCACGCAAAATACACTCACGCACATCAAACTCAGGTTTGCCCAAATAATACTCAACAAACTGCAACTCAGCATTACCCGTATGACTCTCAATCGGGAAAATAGAATTAAAAGCAGCCTGCAAACCAATGTTCTCACGACCTTTAGGCTTTTTATGTTCTTGCAAAAACTGCTCATAAGAAGCCACCTGAATTGCCAACAAATACGGCACATCCATCACGGTGGGCAATTGAGCAAAACTTTTACGAATGCGTTTTTTTTCAGTATACGAGTATGCCATTAAAAGTCCTTAAACATTCAAAGCGTTAATGCTACCCAAACACCTAGCCTATTTGTAACCACAAACAAACCCAAATGCTGGAATTTATCGTCTAACAAAACCCATTTTTAAAGCCAAAACTTTAACCGCTTAGCTTAACCTTAAAAAGATCAAATCTTGCCAAACATCATCAATACAACTAACTTAACCAACAAATCAGATCAAACATCTAACTTATCTTATTCTTGTGGAAAAATAACCGCCAACAAAAAACACACGAAAACGACAAAAAGCCAAACACCCAACTGGCATTTAGCTTTTAGCGAAATTCATTGATTAGCAATGTTATTTTTTTGCATGAAACAAAAGTGTCCTTTGTCGCTGTGCCACGTCTGACACGAAAGGTCAAGTTTTTTATTATACAAAAAAAAAGTCATTATTGCAAGAACAATAATGACTATTGTGAAGTGAAATATCAGACTAAATTAGCCCAAAGCTCACGCAACGAGAATTATTTCAACTCTACAGTTGCCCCTGCTTCTTCTAATTTTTTCTTCAATTCTTCAGCTTCAGCTTTATTTGCACCTTCTTTAACAGTTTGTGGTGCACCTTCAACTAAGTCTTTCGCTTCTTTCAAGCCTAAACCCGTGATTTCACGAACTGCTTTAATAACAGCTACTTTCTTGTCACCAGCACCAGTCAACACAACGTTAAAGTCATCTTTTTCTTCAGCAGCAGCACCGCCAGCGTCGCCACCACCGACAACTGCAACCGCAGCTGCCGCAGCTGATACACCAAATTTTTCTTCCATTGCAGAGATAAGTTCTACAATTTCCATTACTGATTTTTCAGCGATTGCATCAAGGATTTCTTGGTTAGTTAATGCCATGATAAATATTCCTAAATAAGTGAATTTGTTTAAATATTACAATACAAAACTGGCGAAAAATTAAGCCGCTTCGTCTTGCATTTTGTCGCGTAGAGCCGCAAGAGTACGTACAAGTTTGCCAGCCGCAGCTTCTTTCATTGTACCCATCAAGCGCGCAATCGCTTCGTCGTAAGTTGGTAAGGTTGCCAAACGGTCAATATCTTTGCCCGCAATAAACTCACCACCAAAAGCTGCACCTTTGATTTCAAACTTATCGTTTGTTTTTGCAAACTCTTTAAACAAACGTGCTGCTGCACCTGGATGTTCATTTGAGAAAGCAATTAGTGTTGGACCTGTGAACACTTCATTCAATACTGCATAGTCAGTGTCTTCTAAGGCACGGCGTAACAAAGTATTACGCACAATACGCATTTCAACACCTGCTGCACGAGCATCTTTACGAAGTTGGGTCATTTTGCCGACTGTCACACCACGTGCGTCAGCAACAACAGCAGAAAGGGCACCTTTGGCAGATTCACTTACTTCAGCAACAATCGCTTGTTTGTCTTGAAGATTTAATGCCATGGGTTGTCTCCATATTATTAATAACAAAATTAACAACAAATTGTCATTAATAAAGCCAATTTTAATAATCAACGTTTAAAGAACGCCAATTATCGTGAATGTATGGGGTTTAAGTTAACTAAAACCAATTTAAACCTTCCATCTGCGTAGGCAGCTATCTATTAAACAGTGCTTTAAATATGTGTAACAGTATTAAAGCACCGAACCTACGGTCTTAGACAGCACAACCCGTGTGCTGAACTAAATTTTGAAATTTTTAGAAAATCTGTCAAATTACCAAATTATGCTAGACGGTATGGAACTGGATCTAAAGTAATACCCGGCCCCATGGTGCTAGACAAAGTAATTTTCTTGATATAAATACCTTTTGAAGTCGCAGGTTTTGCTTTTTTCAAATCCGCAATCAACGCACGAGCGTTATCTTCAATTTGTTCAGCCGTGAAACCGACTTGACCAATCGTGGTATGGATAATACCTGCTTTATCAACACGGTATTGTGCTTGACCAGCTTTGGTATTTTTAACTGCTTCCGCAACGTTTGGTGTCACGGTACCAACTTTTGGGTTTGGCATCAAGCCACGTGGACCTAGAATTGTACCTAATTGACCAACAATACGCATTGCATCAGGTGAAGCGATGACCACATCGAAGTCCATGTTACCTGCTTTAATGCTATCTGCTAAGTCTTCAAAACCAACGATATCTGCACCCGCTTCTTTAGCGGCATCCGCTGCTGCACCTTGTGCAAACACAGCAACACGTTTGGTTTTACCAGTACCTGCAGGTAAGTTAGTTGCACCACGAACCACTTGGTCAGATTTACGTGGGTCAACGCCCAAGTTTACTGCGATATCAATTGATTCTTTGAATTTTGCAGGTGGCAAGCTGTTTAAAATCGCTACCGCTTCTGCAAGGGTGTATTGTTTGTTTGCATCAAATTTTTCAGCAATTGCTTTTTGACGTTTAGTTAATTTAGCCATTACAGACCCTCCACATCAATACCCATTGAGCGAGCTGTACCAGCGATTGTACGCACGGCAGCTTCTAGCTCAGCAGCGGTCAAGTCTGCTTCTTTGGTTTTTACAATTTCTTCTAATTGAGCACGGGTTACTTTACCCACTTTGGTTTTGTTTGGCACACCAGAACCTTTTGCAACACCCGCAGCTTTACGAATTAAGAAAGCGGCAGGTGGCGATTTCATGATAAAAGTAAATGATTTATCATTGTAAACCGTGATTTCTACTGGAACTGGTAAACCTGGTTCCATGTTAGAAGTTGCAGCGTTAAATTCTTTACAGAACGCCATAATGTTAACACCTTTTTGACCCAATGCTGGACCAATCGGTGGTGATGGGTTTGCTTTGCCAGCAGGCACTTGCAATTTGATGTAGCCATCAATTTTCTTAGCCATAATAGACTCCTTATTGTGGGTATAACGCTATCTTTAACGATAGCTCCCCTGTGATATATAACGTTTTCTTGTAAATTAAACCAAAAAATAAAAGGCCTAGCCACAAAAAGACACTATTATAATGATTTTTTATAAAAGGTAAAGCATTCTTTGAAGTTTTTCACAAAATTGCAAACAAAGGATTGCTAAAATTTGGTCTAAATTAAGCGTTGGCTTTTTCCACTTGGTTAAACTCAAGCTCTACAGGGGTTGGACGATTAAACACATTTACCGTTAACTGCAAGCGGGATTTTTCATAATCCACTTTTTCCACCAAGCCTTTAAACTCGGTAAATGGACCGTCAATCACCAACACTTCTTCACCTGGTTCAAACAACGTTTTTGGACGCGGTTTATTTTCGTTATGGTTCAAACGATTTAAAATGGTATCCGCTTCTTTTTGGGTAATTGGTGCAGGATTTTCAGGTGTACCACCAATAAAGCCCATCACACGGGGACATTCTTTTACCAAATGCCAGGTATGGTCATTCATCTCCATTTCAATCAACACATAACCTGGAAAAAATTTTCGCTCACTTTTACGTTTTTTGCCGTCACGCATTTCAATCACTTCTTCGGTCGGCACAAGTACCTGACCAAATAACTCTTTATGTTCACTGCGATTGATACGCTCAATCAGTGAACGTTGCACTTGTTTTTCAAAACCTGAAAATGCTTGTACGATATACCAACGCATGGGCGAGATTCCTATAACTTGTTTAAAAACCATACATAAAAACCCACAATTGTGGGCTTTTATACTTTATAAATTCAACTTAAAAATGTTGGTCAAAACCAATTAATCATTGAAAATCAACCAATCACCAACTGCATAATTTGGGAGGATGTCACATCCAATACCCAAACTAAAAATGCCAATATCAAACTAACCACCACGCTTTGCCAAGTATATTGGCTCGTTTCTACTTTAGTTGGCCATGTGACTCGGCGTAACTCAATGCGAGCGTCTAATAACAAGGTTTTAAACGCACTACCTTGGTTGGTAAATGCCAAAGCAATAAAGGCAGAAATAATCAATGTTGCAATTACGCCGATGCGAGTCCAAACATTGTTTGCTGGTTGCCAATAAGCTGGTAAATACTGATTTACCAAGGTTGCAGAAATTAAAGCGACAATCGCATACAGCCATAGTGCAATGTCTTTTGCAGAATGCCTTTTAGCAACTTCAATCGCAGGTGTTTCACGGATAATTATTGGTTCACCAGACACCCTTTCGCCGTTAAGCTCTGCTAGTTTTTTTTCTAGCATATTTTTCATAAGGCTGTCCTGTCTGACATTTTTGACACATTAAAATGATGAAAAATCATTTTAATAAAACGAATAAATGGCAGGCGATGAGGGACTCGAACCCCCAACATTCGGTTTTGGAGACCGACGCTCTACCAATTGAACTAATCGCCTTTAATCGTTAGGAAACCGTATTATACTTCGTTTTTGACAAATTGCAAGTATTTTTGCATTTTTTTGTGAGTTTTTACCAAAAATCACTCAAAATCTTGCTAATACTTTACCAATAAAGTACCCATGCGTTACTCACATCCACGCGTGAGTCGGCATTAATTTTATCTTTAAGTGCCAAAGCAGTATCTTTACCTGTTTCTGGTCCGACAACCACACGCACGCCTCGGCTAGTTTGGCTAGTTTTAACTTTATAACCTGCTGATTGCAGTTTTTTTGCGATTTCATCCGCTTTTTTTTGGTCAGATGCTAAGGCGACTTGTACACCAAAAGTACCTTTAGCATCGGTTGTTTTTGCGGTTTGACGCGCTTCTTTGAGTTTGTCATTGGCAGTTTGAAATTGTTGTTTTTGTTGGGCTTGGGCTTGGGCTTCTTGCTGCAAGCGTTTTGCTTGTTTTTCACTCGGAATGATGAGTTGTTGCCCAACTCTTAACGATGTATTTTTATCTAAACCATTGGCTTGTGCTAAAGCATCAACAGGCACGTTGTAACGGCGAGATAGTTGGATTAAACCTTCACCACGTTTCACTTGATACGTACTTGGGCGAATTTTTTCTTGTTGCTGGGCTTGTAGTTGGGCTTGTTTTTGTTGTTCTGATTGCTGTTTTTCAACTTTTTGTCTTTGGGCTTGTTCAGCTTTTTCTTGAGCTTGTTTTTCTAATTTTTGTTTTTCAAGTTGAGCTTGTTGTTGTTTCGCTTGCTCTTGTTCTTTTTGACGTTTTTGTTTTGCCAGTTTTTCTTGTTGTTGCTTTTGTTGTTGGGCAATTTCACGTTGTTTTTGCTCGGCTTGTCGCTCGGCCGCGCGAGTTTCTTGCTGAGTTAATTCAATTTTTTTTTGTACAATTTCAGGGCTTGCTTGTTCAACGACTTGTGGCTGTGTGGTTGCCGATGGCTTTGTGGTATCGACAGGACGTGGCGTTACCACAGGACGAGCGATTTCGTCTTCTTTGACATACAGTTGATTTTCAGCACGGCTACGGGCAATTGCTTCGGCTTCAATGCGTTGTTGCTCGGTCAAATAGCGTTGGGCTTCTTTTTCTTGCTGTTCTACGCGTTGTTCACGTTCTTTTTGTTTTTGGGCCAAAATATTTTGTTCAGTTTGAATATCGGCAGTCAGCGGTTGTATCATATTGTGGTCTTGTTTGGGCACGACAACCGGTTTGGCAGGAGCTTGATTTTCTACCGAATTTTGTTCCGTCATAATTTGGTTAAGCGTCGCATATAGCAACACACTACCGCCCAGCAACACACATACACCGACTAAGGCTTTATTTTTTAGCATAATAAAAAATCCAAATTTTTAATTAACTTATTTTTAATAAAATAGCCAATGATAATATTAGCGTAAAACGTGCCAATAATAAATATTTTTTTACATTATTTGACAAAACCGCTCTGTAACACGTCGCTAATCGTGTGAAACGAACCGCAAACCAACAGTACATCCTGCGGTTTGCTCTCGGCAATCGCCTGCTCGGTCGCTTGTGCCAAATTATCATACACGATAAAATTATCGAAATAATTGGCGAGTTGGCGTTGCAAATCGGCTTTTGGCGTGGCTCTAAAAAAGTCAATTTCACCGCTAAATAATTTGTGTATCGGCAAAGTAACTAATTTCGCCAAAACTTTATCAATGTCTTTATCAGCTAAGATTGAAAAAATCAAATACAATTTGGCATCAGCTTGTTTTTGTTGATAATTTTGCCAAAATGGTAAAAATTGACTTAATAAAAAATTAATCCCATGTTCATTATGAGCGACATCAAACACCCATTGACGCCCTAAAATCTGACGTTTATCAAAACGTCCTGCCAAATGAATGTTGGGCAATGCTTGACAAATATGCGATACGTCAATATCTAACTGACTCGCCAACACTGCTGTAATCGCCGTTGCAGTATTGTGTAATGACAAATTCGGTAACGGTAAACCCAAGGTAACCCCTGCACTGCTATATTGCCATTGACTTTCCGACTTTTGTTGATAAAAATAATCCGTACCAAACTGTAATAACTTGGCGTGATGTTCAGCAATAATCGGCGGAATAGTATTCGGCATATCACTTTCACCATACACTAACGTGATATCATTGCGTAAAATACCTGCTTTTTCAACACCAATTTTTTCACGCGTATCGCCGAGCCAATCCACATGGTCGATGCCAATATTAGTAATTACCGCCAAATTTGGGTCAATCACATTCACCACGTCCAAACAACCACCCAAACCGACTTCCAGCACCCAAACATCGCAATGTTGTTCGGCAAAAATACAAAACGATGCCAACGTGGTCATTTCAAAAAACGACAAGGTCAAGCCACATTCAATTCTCGCTTTTTCCACTTTGGCAAAAGCTTGAATTAACAAAGCATCGGATACCATGTCTTGATTAATTTTTACACGTTCGTTAAAAACTAACAAATGTGGTGATTGATACAGCCCAACTTTATAACCTGCTTTTTCACAAATACTGGCTATCGTGGCAGTAGTTGAGCCCTTACCGTTTGTCCCTGCCACAGTAAACACATAGGCATTCGGCTTATCAATACCTAAATTTTGAAATACGGGGAACACACGTTCTAGCCCCATATCAATAGCAGAGACATGGATATTGTGCATATAGTTTAACCAATCCATTAAGCTACTTTGTAAAGTTGGCCCACTGTTTTGCATATAATTTCCTTATTTTTTTAACGAATATTATTGGATTTTCTTAATTTTGTAATTAACCAAATAAAACCAATTAAACCAATCACTAACGCAACCATGGCAATGATTGGGGCAAAAATTGACAATACCGATAAGCCAATCGCCGTACCCGTTTCCGCCATAGAGATTGCAGGATTTACCAAACCACCTGTAGTTGCGGTGGAGACCGCCCGAGTGGTCGCACTCGTACCTTTAATAGTCGCCGCCCCACCACCTGCAACAATAGCCAACGTCCCTGCCACCCCAGCCAACGGTACGGCAATCGTGTCTAACAAATTATCCAGCACAGGCACAGGCACAAGATAGCTCACCGACTCAACGATACTCGCCACGCCCAAAATCACTAACGCAGGAACTGAACCAACCCACATCCACGTTTCGTTCAACGGAATAATGCCAAAATAAGAAGCACAACTGAGTTCAAATAACGGCACAAACACCCGAAAACCTGAGCTTGCCGCCAAGCCAATTCCCAGAAACACGCTCAAAAATATTTCAGCTGTCATCGTATTTCTCATATTTTTTAAAAAAATTATTTAAATATTATTAACTAAAAAACACATATTTACTCAGCATGGCAAAGCACATCAGCACAATCATCGGACGGATAAAAGCGACACCACCTTTTACCGCTAAATTTGCTCCCAAACTTGCCCCGATAAATTGCCCAATCATCATGGCAAAACCCACACTCCACAAAACTTTACCACCAATGATAAAAAAAGTCAGAGATGCAATATTACTGGTAAAATTGAGTAATTTTGCCACTGCTGTCGCTTTAATCAAATCATAACCACGACCCAATACCCCACTTAACCCCAAAAACATGCCTGTGCCTGGCCCTAAATAGCCGTCATAAAAACCAATTAATGGAATCGCACCATATCGCCATTGGTTTAAAGTTAAACGTGGTTTGGTGTGAACTTTACCCAAATTTGGAGCAAATAAATAATAAATCCCGATCATTGCAATCAAAAATGGAATGGCTTTGGTTAATAAATCTGGTGGTGATAGCTGCACGGCAATCGCACCGAGCATCGCACCAATAAAACAAGTCATAATCGCTTGCCAAATTTCTTTGGGGTGGATTTTTTTATTTAAAATCATGGTAATCGATGCGGAAAATGAACCTGCAGTTGCTTGTAATTTATTCGTGCCGAGCATAAACAATGGCGGAATATTTGCCATTAACATCGCTGGCATGGTCAATAACCCCCCACCCCCTGCAATCGCATCTACAAAACCTGCCAATGTCGCAACCGCAACCAACATGGCGACCATTTCCAAACTTAAATCCAACATTGTAATCTAGCACCCCATTGATACGCTAAAGCCCCATAAGCACAACGACTTATGGGGCTACTTAGCTGTTAGATTGTAACAGCCTAATGGATTGTGTCAATTAGTCACGGTCAACTAATTCAACATAAGCCATTGGTGCAGCATCACCATCACGGTAGCCACACTTGATAATACGTAGATATCCACCTGGACGCGCTTTATAGCGTGGGCCCAAAGTTGTGAATAATTTACCAACGGTTGCTTTGTTGCGTAAGCGACTGAACGCTAAACGACGATTAGCAACTGAATCTTCTTTGGCTAAAGTGATTAGTGGCTCTGCCACACGGCGTAATTCTTTAGCTTTTGGTAATGTGGTTTTGATTAGTTCATGTTCAAATAGTGAGTTCGTCATATTTTGGAACATGGCCTTACGATGGCTACTGGTACGACCCAGTTTAACTCCACTGTTACGATGTCGCATGGTCAAACTTCCTTTAAATTTTAACGGCTACGGTAAGAAAAACGGTCATCAACACGCAAATCAGCTGGTGGCCAATTATCAAGACGCATTCCTAGCTCTAAATCTTTAGAAGCCAACACATCTTTGATTTCAGTTAATGATTTCTTACCTAGATTTGGGGTTTTTAACAACTCAGTTTCGGTGCGTTGTACCAAATCGCCAATGTAATAAATGTTTTCCGCTTTTAAGCAATTTGCTGAGCGAACCGTTAATTCTAAGTCATCCACTGGGCGTAGAAGCACAGGGTCAACCTCTTCTTTTTCCTTAACAGGCTCCGGTGTTTGTTCTGCCTCTAAATCAACGAATACAGCGATTTGTTGTTGTAAAATCGTTGCAGCTTTACGGATTGCCTCTTCAGGGTCAATCGTACCGTTGGTTTCAAGTTCAATCACTAAGCGGTCTAGGTCGGTACGTTGTTCTACACGAGCATTTTCAACTTGATAAGCCACACGCACAACAGGGCTATAGCTTGCGTCTAATTTTAGACGACCAATCACCTTGCTATCTGCTACCTCTTTACGCACATTTGCAGGTTCATAGCCACGTCCAATCGCAACATGTAAACGCATTTTTAAATGCCCACGCTCGCTTAACGTGCCTAAAACCAAATCAGGGTTGATAATGTCAACATTGTGCGGTAATTCAATATCAGATGCGAGTACTGTACCAGGACCTTGTTTATCAAGGGTTAAGAATACTTCATTTTGGTCATGAAGCTGAATTGCCAAACCTTTTAAATTTAACAACAAGTCTAAAACGTCTTCTTGCAAACCTTCTAAGGTTGAATACTCATGATCCACGCCTTCAATCTCTGCTTCGACAACCGCAGCACCAGGCAATGAAGATAATAGAATACGGCGAAGGGCATTTCCAAGTGTATGCCCAAAGCCTCTTTCTAACGGTTCGAGCGTGACTTTGGCATGCGTTTCATTGACCGTATCCACGTGAATGGCTTTCGGTGTTAGAAACTCTGTAGCATTTAGCATCATATGTCACCTCGACTTTATAGTTAGTATAATTAATTATTTAGAGTACAACTCAACGATCAAGTGTTCGTTGATTTCTGCTGGCAATTCAGTGCGGTCAGGTGCTTGTTTAAAAGTACCTTGTAGTTTGCTATGGTCAACTTCTAACCATGCTGGTGTACCACGTTGCCCTGCAAGCTCAATTGCATTTTTAATACGCAATTGTTCTTTTGATTTTTCATGTACAGCAATCACGTCACCGTCTTGGATTTGGATTGATGGAATATTCACACGAACAAATTCATCACGTCCAGCTTTTTTCACCAAAATCGCACGGTGGCTAACCAATTGACGTGCTTCTGCACGAGTTGCACCAAAACCCATACGATAAACGACGTTGTCCAAACGACGCTCTAACATTTGTAACAAGTTTTCACCTGTTGCACCACGCATACGTGCTGCTTCTTTATAATAGTTAGAGAATTGACGCTCTAATACACCATACATACGCTTAACTTTTTGTTTTTCACGTAATTGTGCAGAGTATTCTGAAGTTTTGCTACGAGGATTACCATGTTGACCTGGTGCACGACCAGCTTTTTTGGTTTTCTCTTCGTATGCTTTTACGCCTGATTTTAACTGTAAGTCAGTACCTTCACGACGTGATAATTTTAATTTAGGACCTAGATAACGGGCCATGAAGAGTCTCCTTATACGCGACGCTTTTTAGGTGGACGAGTTCCGTTGTGTGGAATCGGGGTTACATCGCTAATGCTGTTAATTTTATAACCCAAAGCACCTAATGCTCTAACCGCAGACTCACGACCAGGTCCTGGACCTTTCACCAACACATCAACATTTTTTACGCCGTATTCTTGTGCAGCTTTACCCGCAACTTCAGCAGCTACCTGAGCAGCAAATGGTGTTGATTTACGTGAACCACGGAAGCCTTGTCCACCGGCGGTGGCCCAAGCCAAAGCATTACCTTGACGGTCGGTAATGGTTACAATGGTGTTATTAAAAGACGCATGGATATGGGCTACGCCCTCAGAAACTGAGCGGCGAGTCACTTTTTTGCGACTACGAGTGTCTTTTGCCATCTTTTAGCTTCCTAAGTAAATTATTTTTTAATTGCTTTACGTGGACCCTTACGAGTACGCGCATTTGTTTTAGTACGTTGACCACGAACTGGCAAACCACGACGATGGCGCAAACCACGATAGCAACCTAAATCCACCAAACGTTTGATATTCATCGAAATTTCACGACGTAAGTCACCTTCTGTCGTATAGTTTGCAACTTCTGAACGGACAGCATCAAGCTGTGCATCATCTAACTGACCAATTTTGATAGTTGGTGCAATGTTGACCGCTTCTAAGATTTTAGCAGCAGTGGTACGACCAATACCAAAAATGTAAGTTAATGAGATGATAGCATGCTTGTTGTCCGGAATGTTTACACCGGCAATACGAGCCATTGACATTTCTCCAATTTTAAAAACAAGATGAATAATTCATCTACTCTTATGTGTGAAATTGAACTTTGGTTATCTACAAAATTTCAAAATCACAACAAGTAGCGGATAATACTATATCCGCTACATTTTTGCAAGCACTAATTGATATTTTTAGCCTTGACGTTGTTTGTGACGTGATTCGCTACTGCAAATTACACGCACAACACCTTTACGACGAACAATTTTGCAATTGCCACAAATTTTTTTTACAGATGCTTGTACTTTCATTTTAAGCTCCTAAAGTAGGTTAAGGTTGTTTAACACCAGTCTGCAACAACGAATAATCATGATATTGGTTAGTCATTAAATGGGCTCTAACTTGTGCAATAAAGTCCATAATCACCACCACGCTGATTAATACTGATGTTCCACCTAACTGGAATGGGATTCCAAAGGCAGATTGTAAAATCATTGGCATCAAACAAATAAGGGTCATGTAAATCGCACCAATGAAGGTTAAACGATTAAGCACATGGTCTAAATAACGTTGAGTCTGTTGTCCAGGTCGAATACCAGGGATATAAGCACCACTTTTTTTCAAGTTTTCTGCCACTTCTTTTGGACTAAATACCAATGCTGTGTAAAAATAACAGAAAAAGATAATCAATGCCCCAAAAATCACCAAATACAACGGTTGTCCAGGTGATAATACCAATGCCATATTTTGCAAAAGGGTTTGGAACATATTTGGATTGGCAGAATGTCCAACCCATTGTCCTAAACTTGCAGGAAATAATAGCAAAGAACTGGCAAAAATTGCAGGGATTACCCCTGCCATATTAATTTTTAATGGCAGGTGAGATTGTTGCTGTGCATAGATTTTACGTCCTTGTTGTTGTTTTTGGGCATAATTGACAGGAATACGGCGTTGTGCACGCTCAATAAACACAATCGCTGCAACCACCGCCAATGCCAACATCGCAAAAATAAACAAGGCAATCATGTTCATTTGTCCTTGTTGCACTGATGTAATCGATTGCGTAATTACGGTTGGGAACGTAGCAACAATTCCAGCTAAAATTAGCATGGAAATACCGTTACCAATGCCCCGCTCGGTAATTTGCTCACCTAGCCACATTAAGAACATAGAACCTGCAACCAAAGAAGTTACTGCAGGTACATAAAAAGTTATACCTGACGATAGGGTCAAGTTTTGACTAATTAATCCCGTACACATACCAACGGCTTGCACAAATGCCAAAAGCAACGTAAGTTGCCTTGTATATTTATTGATTTGACGTTGCCCTGCTTGACCTTCTTTTTTCAAAGCATCAAGTGAAGGTATCACTGCCGTCATCATTTGCACAATAATTGACGCAGAAATATACGGCATAATTCCCAGCGCCATCACAGACATCCGCTCCAATGCACCACCTGAGAACATATTAAAAAGTCCCAAAATGGTATTTTCATTGGTTTGAAAAAAGTTTGCTAGGCTATCTGGGTTCATGCCTGGAATCGGCACGTGTGAACCAAAACGGTAAACGACCAAAGCACCCAACAAGAACAATAAGCGATTAAATAGCTCATCATACTTACGAATAAAACTTAAAGGGTTCATAGATGTTGAATGCTTTGCCACTTAGGATTACTCCTCAACAGTACCACCAGCAGCTTCAATAGCAGCTTTAGCACCTTTTGTCACTTTAACGCCTTTGAACGTATATGCTTTAGTTACTTCACCTGATAAGATGATACGAACACGTTGCATATCACGACGTACAATATTCGCCGCTTTCAAGGTTTCTAGGCTTACTAGTTCGCCTTCTATTTGATTTAATTCAGATAGACGTACTTCTGCTGTTACCATTGCCAATTTGCTGGTAAAACCAAATTTTGGCAAACGGCGATATAGTGGCATTTGACCACCTTCAAAACCTGAGCGAATACCTGAGCCAGAACGTGAAGTTTGACCTTTGATACCACGACCACCCGTTTTACCGATACCAGAACCGATACCGCGACCACGGCGGTGTTTTGCTTTTTTCGAACCTTCAGCAGGTGATAATTCGTTTAAACGAAGTCCCATTATGCTTCCTCCACTTTAACCATATAGTTAACACGGTTAACCATACCACGGGTAGAAGGGGTGTCTTCAACTTCTACAGTATGTCCAATACGACGTAACCCTAAACCTTTTAGACAAGCCTTGTGGCTTTCTAAGCGGTGGGCACTCGATTTAATTTGAGTAACTTTCATTTTTTTCATGATAACTCACCTTAGCTCTTAGCCCAAAATTTCTTCAACAGTTTTGCCACGTTTGTTGGCCATTTTTTCTGGCGATGACATTTCTTTTAAACCATTAAATGTCGCACGTACAACGTTCGCAGCATTGGTTGAACCATAGCATTTTGCCAATACGTTTTGTACACCAGCAACCTCTAATACAGCACGCATCGCACCACCAGCAATAACACCAGTACCTTCAGAAGCTGGTTGCATATATACACGGCTTGCACCATGACGAGCGGTGATAGGATGTTGTAAAGTTGTGCCATCAAGATCAACGGTAATCATATTACGTTTAGCAGCTTCTAGGGCTTTTGAAATAGCGGCCGGTACTTCACGGGCTTTACCACGACCAAAACCAACACGACCATTACCATCACCAACAACTGTCAATGCGGTAAATGAAAAGATTGTACCACCTTTCACTACTTTTGCAACACGTCCAACGGTTACCAAGCGTTCTACTAAACCATCTGTTTGTTCAACTTTTGCCATGATTAGAACTCCAATCCATTTTCACGGGCTGCATCAGCTAAGGCTTTAACACGGCCATGATATTTAAAACCACTACGGTCAAAAGCAACCTTGGTAATACCAGCGGCTTTTGCACGTTCAGCGATTAATTTACCTACAGCAGTTGCTGCTTCAATATTACTAGTTGCACCAGAACGTAAAGTTGCATCTAAGGTTGATGCTTGCGCCAACACTTCGCCACCAGTTGGTGAAATGATTTGAGCATAAATATGAGTATTGGTACGGTTTACCGATAAACGATTAACGCCTAAACCACGGATATGAGCACGGGTTTTTTTAGCTCTGCGTAAGCGAGCAGCTTTTTTATCAAACATATCATTTCACCTTATTTTTTCTTAGCTTCTTTACGAGCGACATACTCATCGCTATAACGAACGCCTTTACCTTTATAAGGCTCAGGTGGGCGATAGCCACGAATGTTAGCGGCTGCTTGACCTAGCTTTTGCTTATCGGTAGACTTTAGAACAATCTCAGTTGCTGATGGCGTTTCAGCAGTGACACCTTCTGGCAAAGTGTATTCAATTGGGTGTGAGTAACCTAAGTTTAGGTTAACTTTATTACCTGCAACAGCAGCTTTGTAACCAACACCAATCAATTGCAAACGACGTTCAAAACCTTCAGAAACGCCTTTTACCATGTTATTTAACAATGCACGGGTTGTGCCAGTATGCATCCACGCTTCTTTGCTGTCTTTAACAGGAGAAAGCGTAATGACATTTTCTTCTTGTTTTAGCTCGACCAAATCATGCAGGCGTAAAGACAAAGAACCTTTGCTACCTTTAACTTCAACCTGCTGACCGTTCAACGCAACACTTGTACCAGTTGGTAGTGTTACAGGGGCTTTAGCCACACGAGACATACGGTAATTCCTATAAAAGTTAATAAAAAATGAACAGACACGCAAAAAATCGCTGTCTGTTCGGAAGAAATCATTGATTAAGCAACAAAAGCAATAACTTCGCCACCTAATCCAGCTTTACGAGCTTCACGGTCACTCATAATGCCTTTGTTAGTAGAAATGATAGCTACACCAAGACCTTGCTTAACGCTTGGAAGTTCATCTTTACCACGGTATTGACGTAAACCAGGACGACTGTAACGCTTAATCGTTTCGATCACTGGTTTACCTTCAAAATATTTTAATTCAATTGTTAATTCAGACTTACCTTTTGTAACTTCTTCCACACTTGCAGAAGCAACATAGCCTTCGTTAACTAACAAATCAGCAATTGATTTGCGTAATTTTGAGCTTGGCATTATAACAGATGCTTTTTCTGCCATTTGTGCGTTACGGATACGGGTTAGCATATCAGCTACGGTGTCTTGCATACTCATATTGTATCCTCTTACCAGCTTGCTTTACGAACGCCAGGTACATCACCTTGCATTACTTTTTCACGAATCATGTTACGTGAAAGACCAAATTTACGGAAGTAACCATGTGGACGACCTGTTAAGGCACAACGGTTACGTAAACGTACTGGTGAAGCGTTACGTGGTAATGCTTGAAGTGCAAGCATTGCATCCATACGTTCTTCATCAGTCGCTTTGATGTCGCTGATAATTGCTTTAAGCTTGGCACGCTTCTCAGCATATTTAGCAACAGTCGCTTCGCGTTTGTATTCACGATTAATCATACTTTTCTTTGCCATATTGCTTTATCCTTGCTGTTTAGCCTTTAAACGGAAAGCCGAATGCTTTAAGCAATGCACGACCTTGTTCATCAGTTTTTGCAGTAGTGGTAATGGTGATATCTAAACCACGAATACGGTCAATTTTATCAAAATCTACTTCAGGGAAGACGATTTGCTCTTTGATACCTAGTGAGTAGTTACCACGACCATCGAACGCTTTATCAGAAAAACCGCGGAAGTCACGAATACGTGGAATTGCGATTGCGATTAAGCGATCCAAAAATTCGTACATTTGTTCGCCACGTAAGGTTACTTTACAGCCAATTGGCCATTCTTCACGGATTTTAAAGCCTGCAACAGATTTACGAGCTTTTGTTACAACTGGTTTTTGACCTGCAATTGCAGTCATATCAGCCAATGCACCTTCAAGTACTTTTTTGTCTTGAGCTGCGGCACCAACACCCATATTTAGAGTGATTTTGGTGATTTTTGGAATTTCCATAACGTTGGTTAAGCCTAACTCTTTTTGTAGTTGTTGCTTAAGTTGTTCGTTATATTGTGTTTTAAGTCTAGCCATTACCAATACCCTTAGATGGTTATGCAGTCGCCACTACTTCACCTGATGAACGATAAACACGTTGTTTTTTGCCTTCTGCGTTCACTTGGTAAGAAATACGATCTGCCTTTTGGGTTGTTGCGTTAAAAATTGCAACGTTTGAAATATGTAAAAATGCTTCTTGTTCAACAATACCACCTGCTTTACCAGTCATTTGATTTGGTTTTTGGTGCTTCTTAACAATGTTGATACCTTCAACTTTTACACGGTCTTCTTTTAATGCCAAGATAGTACCTTGCTTGCCTTTGTCTTTGCCTGCAATTACAATTACTTGGTCACCTTTGCGTAATTTTGCCATTTTTTACCTCATAGTACTTCTGGGGCTAATGAAACAATTTTCATAAATTGTTCGCCACGCAGTTCACGAGTTACTGGTCCAAAAATACGTGTTGCAATTGGTGCTTTGTTATTGTTTAACAACACCGCTGCATTGTCGTCAAAACGTAGTACTGAACCGTCTGGGCGACGTACACCAAATTTCGTACGTACAACCACTGCGTTCATTACATCACCTTTTTTTACACGACCACGTGGAATTGCTTCTTTCACAGTCACTTTAATGATGTCGCCTACTGATGCATAACGACGATGAGAGCCACCCAGTACTTTAATGCACTGTACTCGTTTTGCACCACTGTTGTCTGCAACTTCCAGCATTGTTTCAGTCTGAATCATCGCGTTACTCCATAAATTGGCAAAACAAGTCTTGCCACAATAAGCCATTTTTTAGGTGGCGTATTGTAGCACTATTTGACTTGCTTTGCAATTATTACTAGTTATTTTTAGTTAATTAGATATTAACTGCTTTTTCTACAATATCCACTAGCACCCAAGTTTTGGTTTTTGATAGTGGACGTGTTTCTTTAATACGGACGGTATCGCCGATCCCACAGCTGTTATTTTCATCATGGGCATGTAATTTGGTTGAGCGACGAATCATTTTGCCATATTTGGCGTGGCGGATACGACGTTCAACTAATACGGTGATAGTTTTGTCCATCTTGTCACTGATAACTTTACCAGTTACTGTGCCAATTTCTTGGTTGGTGTTTTGCTCACTCATGATTAGGCCCCTTGTTTTTCAGTGATAAGAGTCTTGATTTGGGCAATAGTACGACGATTGCCTTTAATCTCATGGGTGTTGCCTAACTGACCAGTAGCTTTTGCCATACGAAGACGAAATGCTTCTACTTGCTTTTCGTCTAGTAATTGGGTCAGCTCTTCTACTGATTTTTCACGTAATTCACTGATCTTCATTACATAATCGTCCGTTTAACAATGGTGGTTTTGAAAGGCAATTTTGCAGAAGCAAGGGTTAGTGCTTCAGTCGCTAGTTCGTCTGAAACCCCTTCAATTTCGTATAGCATTTTGCCTGGTTTGATTTCGCATACCCAGTATTCTACTGGCCCTTTACCTTTACCCATACGAACTTCTAGTGGTTTTTCGGTAATCGGTTTGTCTGGAAATACACGAATCCAGATTTTACCACCACGTTTGATTCGACGAGAAATAGTACGGCGAGCGGCTTCAATTTGACGTGCTGTCATACGACCACGTTCAATTGATTTAAGTCCGATAGTACCAAAAGATACGCTACTACCACGGTGAGCTAACCCCGTATTACGTCCTTTATGTACTTTACGAAACTTGGTACGTTTTGGTTGTAACATATCTTATTAACCTCTGTCTTTGGCTGGACGGTTACTACCACGTGTGCGACGTTGTTTTTGTCCGCGTGGTTGTTTGTCTTCTTTTACAGGATTATAAATGCGGTTCATGCCGTCTAGGATTTCACCACGGAAAATCCATACTTTAACACCGATAGTACCGTATGTGGTTTCTGCACGTACGTTAGCATAGTCAATGTCAGCACGTAGGGTATGCAATGGCACACGGCCTTCACGATACCATTCAGAACGGGCAATCTCTGCACCACCTAAACGTCCAGAAAGTTCAACTTTGATACCTTCTGCACCTGCTTTCATGCTGTTTTGTACAGCACGTTTCATGGCACGACGGAACATGACACGACGTTCTAGTTGGCTTGCAATACCATCTGCAACAAGGCGAGCATCTAAATCAGGTTGTGTGATTTCTTCAATGTTGACTTGTGCCGGTACGCCCATCAATTTGGTCAACTCTTTTTGTAGTGTTTCGATATCTGCACCACTTTTACCGATAATAACACCAGGACGAGCTGCTGAAATTGTGATTTTTGCTGTACCACTTGAACGTTCAATATTAATGTTGCTAATCATTGCGTTAACAGCTTTTTCTTTGCCTGTATCACGGTTGTTTAGCTTTTTTTCAATAAATTTACGCACTTGCAAGTCGTTGATTAGGTATTCAGAATATTTTTTTGGATCTGCATACCAGTTGGCGTTCGCTTTACGAATAACACCAAGGCGGATGCCAATTGGATGAACTTTTTGTCCCATATTATACCCCTACCTTAACTGTGATGTGACAAGTACGCTTACTAATACGGTCAGCACGACCTTTGGCACGTGGCATGATACGTTTTAGTGTGATACCTTCATCAACATAAATGGTAGATACACGCAAGGTGTCAATGTCTAAACCATTATTATGTTCAGCGTTTGCAATGGCTGATTCTAAGCATTTTTTTACCAATTTAGCTGCTTTTTTGTTGCTAAAGGTAAGAATGTCTAATGCACGTTCTATGCTTTTGCCACGAATTTCGTCAGCAACTAAACGTACTTTTTGTGCCGAAATGGCGGCACCGCGTAATTTTGCAGTTACTTCCATAGTTAGCACCTTATTTTTTAGATTTCTTATCAATGCCGTGACCACGATATGTACGGGTTGGGGCAAATTCACCAAGTTTATGACCTACCATTTGTTCGTTAACAATAACGGGTACGTGAGTACGGCCATTATGAACTGAAATGGTTAAGCCAACCATTTGTGGAAGAATCATCGAACGGCGTGACCAAGTTTTGATTGGTTTGCGAGAGTTAGTTTCTAACGCTTGTTCAACTTTGGCAAATAAGTGCGCATCGATGAATGGACCTTTTTTCAATGAACGAGGCATGAAATTATTCCTTATTTCTTATTGACGCGACGGCGACGAATAATCATGTTGTCAGTACGCTTATTAGAGCGAGTTTTAAGACCTTTGGCCTTTTGACCCCATGGGCTAGTTGGGTGTTTACCGAAGTTACGACCTTCACCACCACCATGCGGGTGGTCAACTGGGTTCATCGCAGTACCACGAACGGTTGGACGTACACCACGCCAACGATTTGCGCCCGCTTTACCAAGTGATTTTAGGTTGTTTTCAGTATTTGACACTTCACCAATCACTGCACGGCAGTTGATGTGGATACGACGTGTTTCACCTGAACGTAAACGAACAATTGCATAAATACCATCACGACCTAGTAACTGAACAGCAGCACCTGCTGAACGTGCAATTTGAGCACCTTTACCAATCTTTAATTCAATGTTATGAATTACGGTACCTACTGGAATACTACGAAGTGGTAAGCAGTTACCTGGACGAATTGGTGCAGTTTCACCTGAAATTACAGTGTCACCTTGTTGTAGTTTCTTTGGTGCAATGATATAACAACGTTCACCATCTGCATATTTTAATAGGGCAATATGTGCGGTACGGTTTGGGTCGTACTCAATACGCTCCACAACAGCTGGGATATTGTCTTTGTTACGTTTAAAGTCAACTAAACGGTAGTGTTGTTTATGACCACCACCAACATGACGAGTGGTAATACGACCGTTGTTATTACGACCACCAGTTTTGCCTTTTGACTCGACCAATGCTGCATAAGGACGACCTTTATGAAGGTGTGGATGCACCACTTTCTCGACAAATCGGCGACCTGGTGATGTCGGTTTTGCTTTTACGATAGGCATTGTTTAATCCTTATTCGTTATCAGCAGCAGGTTGTTCTGCTACATCGGCTACTTGTACATCTTGACCAGCTTTTAAGGTCACATAGGCTTTCTTGTAGTCTTGACGACGACCTACCGTGCGACCAAATCGCTTTGTCTTACCTTTAACATTCAAAGTGTTGACTTTAACCACTTCAACACCGTCAAACATTAATTCTACTGCTTTTTTAATCTCACGTTTTGTTGCGTTGGTGTCAACTTTAAAAACTTGCACACCTAGAGTATCGCCCAAGATTTGAGATTTTTCTGAAAATACAGGTGCTTTTAGTACCTGATACAGTCTTGCGTTATTCATGCTAACACTCCCTCAATTTCTTTGGCGGCTGCGACAGACATGATGACTTTGTCAAATGCGATTAGGCTAACTGGATCAATTTCTTGACTACCTAATACGTTGACGTGTGGAATGTTACGAGCAGCTAGGAATAAATTTTCGTCAACTTCGTTGGTAACGATTAATGCTTTTGGTGCATTTAATTCTGCTAGCTTTGCAATTAATTCTTTAGTTTTTGGTGCTGATACGCTAATGTTATCTACCAAAATTAGGCGTTCTTGACGTACTAATTCAGCTAGGATACATTGCATTGCACCACGATACATTTTCTTGTTGACTTTTTGAGACCAGTCTTGTGGTTTGGCAGCAAATGCACGTCCACCACCAACCCAGATTGGGCTACGGATTGAACCTGCACGGGCACGACCTGTGCCTTTTTGACGCCATGGTTTTTTACCACCACCAGATACTTCGCCACGCGTTTTTTGGGCACGAGTACCTTGGCGACCACCAGCAAGATAAGCTGTAACGACTTGATGCACTAGGGCTTCGTTAAATTCACGACCAAATGCTACGTCTGATAGCTCAACCGCCGAACCTGTTACTGTATTTAGATTCACGTTAATCCCCTTGATTAAGCTTTAACTGATGGACGTACGATAACGTCGCCACCATTGGCACCAGGAATCGCGCCTTTAATTACTAGGATACCTTTTTCGGCATCTACTGAAATGATTTCTAAGCCTTGTACGGTAACACGTTTGTTACCCATTTGACCAGGCATTTTTTTACCTTTGAATACACGACCTGGAGTTTGGTTTTGACCAGTAGAACCTAGTACACGGTGAGATACTGAGTTACCGTGAGTTGCGTCTTGGGTACGGAAGTTATGACGCTTTACGCCACCTTGGAAACCTTTACCTTTTGATTGTCCAGTTACGTCAACGATTTGACCTACTTGGAATAAATCCGCAAGGATTTCGCTACCTGCTTCACGACCTTCAAGTTCACTTTCTTCGACACGGAATTCCCATGTGCCACGACCTGCACTTACGCCAGCTTTGGCAAAGTGACCTTTTTGGGCAGCATTAACACGAGAATCACGACGAACACCCGTGGTTACTTGGATTGCTTGGTAACCATCTGTTTCATTGGTTTTAATTTGAGAGATGCGGTTGGCAGCAACTTCAACAACAGTGACAGGGATTGATACGCCTGCTTCTGTGAAGATACGAGTCATGCCGCATTTTTTTCCGACTAAACCGATCGCCATGTTGTTAACCTCTTATTTTTTACTGTTGTTCAATATAGGTTTGTTACCCTATTGGGGTTAGCCTAATGCGATTTGTACATCAACACCCGCCGCCAAGTCTAACTTCATCAGTGCATCGACTGTTTTGTCAGTTGGCTGAACGATGTCTACCATACGTTTAAATGTGCGAATTTCGTATTGGTCACGTGCGTCTTTGTTGACGTGTGGTGAAGTCAAAATATTGAAACGTTCAATGCGGGTTGGTAGCGGTACTGGACCACGCACCTGAGCACCTGTACGTTTTGCGGTATCAACAATCTCTTGAGCTGATTGGTCAATCAGACGATGGTCAAAAGATTTTAGTCTGATACGGATTTTCTGGTTAGCCATGCCAGTAAGCTCCTAAAATATGGGTTATAGATATAGGGTTAATTGTATGCGTTGGGTGTTGATATGTTGTTATACAATAAAAGCACTTACTTGCATTTTTAAACAAAAAAATTTCAGCTTCATCTTACCAATATTTGGTTATGAAACTGTACTTTTTAGTTTGGATGTCGCAAACAATGGAGCGACTGTATTAAAGGGCTTCTTTTTATAGGGTTTTCATAGAAAAAATTTATAAAAACTTATAATTTTTTTGTGTTTTTATCAAACACGCCCTGCAATAAGTTAATTGGTACGTATTATACAGATTTTTTTTAGAGTGTCAATACTATTTGTTAAATCAGCGTGCAATCGCACTATATTATTCAAATATTAGCAAACAAAATACTGTTAATATACAACTTTGGAAGTTTTTTATCAAAAACTGATTTTTAAACTTAGAACCTGTATTCATAACATTTTTGCAATGAAAAATACGATAAATCACCAGCTTTTCAAGGAAAAAACGCAGATTGATAATTATTCTATCAAGCAAGTTTTTGACGCAGGAAAGCAAGGTTTAGCTAGTTTTTATGCAAAAGCAAACTTTTATCTATGAATTTCACAACAAACTTTGATTGCCTAAAGTTGTGAATACAGGCTCTAACTCCTGACAAGTTGATATTAGAAGATTACCAGCTATGTTTTTTGATAAGCAATCGAACAAAATTGCATAGATTTTTCCCAAACAAGATAGTATTTCTGCTTCGTTTTGCTCTTGCAAAAAATAGTAGTCTGCAAAATCTAATTCAAACTCTTCGTAAACTTTTTATATCACGATTATCACCGTACAAAAATTCTGTACAAAATGATACATTTTGATTTACCTTTTTATCTAAACCTCTCATACAAACCATATATTTATTATGTTTTTCCATGAAATCTGCATCTTTAATGCAAATCTCAAAGCCATACTTGATAGGACTGCCTACTTGTTCTTCCCATATAAATCCATTAAATGCACCATCTGAAGGTTTAGATAGCTTCTGCAAATCGAAAGAAGCATTACTGACGGATAAATCTTTTTTATTAAATGTTGCACTGTTAAAATCGGGTGTAAAACATAAACTATTTTCTTTAAATTTAACCATAATATCCCCGCTTATAGCTGGTTTATGCGATGGATTACTAGACATACAAGAAGCTAAAAAAAGGCTTACTAAGATTAAATTATTTCGGTAAATTACTAGCACTTTTTGGACTCCTCAAAAATTCTGATAAAACCTTTAAGTATAGATAGGTATAGTTTCTATAGCTATGTCCCGATTTGCTTAAAGCCCCTGCACGTGGTGAATCTATAAAATATTCGAAATAATCAGCTATAATATCTCCTTGCTGTTCCATATTATAATCACACAATTTTTTATCTTCGCTTAATGAGTAATTATATGGATCACAACCTTTAAGTTTACACATTGGATGTAACAATAGACCTTTTTTTTTAACAGGATATTTTAATTGATGCTGCCAAACATGTACCATTTCATGAATAAAAAAATGTCTATCGCTAGCATTCGATTTAGAAAAATCATCTTTGTAAACCTCATCTGGAAAATATATTTCTCCTTCGGGAGTCATAGCAGTTCCATTGTGTTGCAAACCTAGCCAAAGGTATTCATCTTTGTGTATATAAACTTTGCTATAATCAATACTATCTTTAAATACTTTTCTAGCAAGTGCTTCTTCACCTGAAGTTAGACTGCGTTTTACATCTACCTGTACTGGGATACACGTATCAATCTCATCTTTTTTTAAAATTCTAAACGTACCGCATGATTACTGAACCATTTTTATACAACCTCTTCATCATTTGAAATTACAAATATCTCCACCTCTGAAGCTTGAGAAGATGATACAAATTTAGTATATCCTTGCTCATCTGTTGTTCCTAAAATCTCTTTACTATCATATACCAATTTATACTTTACATTAGATAAAGGGGTTTGCGTTAATCTGTCTAAAATTTGGAATTTATTACCATATTCATGATTCTCAGTATTTTCTAGAAGATTATTACCTAATCCAGAAGTATCAATTTGACTAGAGTCTTTACTACTTTTACCTACAAACCCCATACTTTGATTCGCAATAAATGTTGCTCCACAACTCGCTTTATCACCCTCAAGCACCCATGCCCTACCCATCATCGTTTTAGTATGATTAGATGCTATTGCAGACACCTCTTTATTACACTTAGGACAAAAATGTTTCATACCATCTAAATGCACTTTTTTTCCATCTATTGTAAATGTTTCAAAGCATTCTTCCACAATACCACCATGGTCAGTCGTTGCTCCTTGTGTGATAATTGGAATCGACACTTTGTACTCCTAAATACATATTATTATGGCTGATAATATACCACAAAAAGAATTACAAAAAAAACTTTTTAGTCCAACAAAATATCATATTGCTCTTGACTATAACGATTATCACTCGCCAAATCAATTTTCCGCCCTAGCAAATACGCCAATTCCGCCACAGTGTCGGCTTCGCTGGTTTCTAACAGGTCAATAATCGTACTATTTGCCACCACAGTGAATTTTTTCGGTGTATTATACGACCTTGCAAATCGCATCAACTCCCGAAAAATCTCAAGACAGACGGTTTCACTGCTTTTGACAAAACCTTTACCGCCACAACTCAGACACGGCTCGCAAAGCTGTTGTTGTAGGCTTTCACGCGTGCGTTTGCGGGTCATTTCAATCAAGCCCAAACTAGAAAATTCGCTTAAACTGGTTTTGGCATAATCATTTTTTAACTGTTGTTTTAGACTTTCTAATACATCGTCACGGTGAGCTTGCTCCGCCATGTCAATAAAATCAAGGATAATAATCCCACCCAAATTGCGTAGTCGCAGTTGGCGAGCAATGGCGTGGGTGGCTTCAAGGTTGGTTTTATAAATCGTTTCTTCTTGTGAACGACCATTGACAAACGAGCCAGTATTCACATCAATCGTGGTCATGGCTTCGGTTTGGTCAATAATCAAATAACCGCCCGATTGCAAGTCCACTCTGCGATTTAGGGCATTCTTTAGCTCAATTTCCACCCGATACAAGTCAAATAATCCTGCTTCACCTTGGTGTAATTGTAATTTTGGGGAAATTTGCGGTACAAACTCTTTGGCAAATTGTTGAATATTATCAAATACTTGTGAATTATCAATCAACACACGTTCGGTATTTTCACCAATAAAATCCCGAATGGCACGCGTTGGCAGAGCTAAATCTTGATAAATTAAAGCTGATTTGTGTTTTTTATTAATTTGTAAACGGCGAGCTTGTACAGTTTTCCACAGTTGCAACAAATAATAAATGTCGGCTTCTAGCTTGTGGCGTGGCACGTTTTCGGTGGCGGTACGAGCGATTAATCCACCTTGTAGATTGACTTGGTGTGAAATTTCACTTAAATCCTGTTTTAAGCGTTCTCGCTCATCACCGTCAATGCGTTGCGAAATGCCAATATTTTCACTAAACGGCAAATAGACCAAATAACGAGACGGCAACGAAATATCGGTGGTTAGCCTTGCTCCCTTACTGCCAAGGGGGTCTTTGATAACTTGCACCAAAATGCGTTGCCCTTCGTATAATCGCTGTTCAATCGGTTTTGGCGTGGTCGGCGTGGCGTTTAACTCAGTTTTTGACAAATTAAACTGCATATCGTTAATGTGCAAAAAGGCGGTGCGTGCCTGCCCAATATCCACAAAACACGCCTGCATACCCGCTAACACTCGCACTACGGTCCCAAGATAAATGTTGCCAACACTGCCAAGTTTGTTATGGCGTTCAATATAAATCTCACTTAGCACGCTGTCTTCTAGGACGGCAACTCGGCTTTCGGTGGGACTGATATTGATAAGTAATTCTTGGGTCATGGTAATTTTCAAACGCTGAAGTAAATTGATGTCATTTATTAACAGGATATCCGCTATTCTACTGTAAATTTTTGCTTTTGACAAAATAAAAAATACAATCAAAACATAGCAAAAAAGCGTCCATGAAGAACGCTTTTTAATTTTGGCATTAACAGCCAGCAATTAAAATGGAATATCATCATCGCTGGCTTCAGTTTTTGGCACAGGTGGCGTTGCAGGTTTGCTATCTGATGCAGATGCAGTATTATTGCTATTATTTTGCATAAAGCTATTGCTTTCATAGCCAGCATTTGCATTGTTGGCTTGTAGTGCGTTAGACGGTGTATTGTTAAATCCGCCTGATTGATTGGTGTTATAAGGGTTGCTAAAACCTTGATTTTGCAAATGACTTTGCTGATTTTGGTTCGGTTGCCCTTGATTTTGGTAGTTATTTTGATAATTGTTTTGGTAATTGTTTGGATAACGATTACCGCCATTATTATTGTAATTATTATTAAAACCACCGTTGTTTTGGCTGTTAAAATTGTTATTGTTATAACCGCCATTGTTGTTATTTTGGTAGTTTGGATTGCCGTCTAACATTTGCAAGGTTTCGGCACGAATTTCAGTTGAGTAACGCTCGATACCATTTTGGTCGGTATATTTGTTAGTACGCAGACTGCCTTCCACATAGACAGCACTACCTTTTTTGAGATAATTGCCAGCAATGTCAGCCAACTTACCAAAAAAACTGATGCGATGCCATTCAGTTGCTTCACGGCGTTCGCCTGTCTGTTTGTCTGTCCATTGTTCTGAAGTTGCTACCGAAATGTTGGTAACACTGCCACCATTGGCAAATTGACGAGTGATTGGGTCGTTGCCCAAACGTCCCACGATGATTACTTTATTCACACCACGCATAAAATTTCCTTTAACACTATTTAAAAGTTTTTTAATTTAAAATTGCTAATATTTACAAATATACTTGTTCGTTTTTCAAAATGTTGCTTTTTATCGTTTACATTTTTTAAAAGTTGATAGTTTGCAAAATCGCACAAATACTATACTATTTTTGTACAATTTTGGCTAGTGATTTTTTCATATTCAATCGGTAAAAAATATTAATCTTTTTATTTGGTCAAATGTTGAATGATGTTCCCAAAATTTGGGCAATTTTTTGTTGTTTTTCGTCTGTGATTTGACTTTTGTCTAGTTTTAAGTAGGCAATGCCTTCTTTTTCCATGACCACCACTTCATCAATGCCGTCGATATTTAGCAAATTATCAGAAAATTGTTGGTGATTTTGTTCAGGCAAAGCAACAGTAAAGCTCGTCAAATACGGCGGTGAAACGATTGGCATAATCAGCCCAAACGATACCAACGCCACACCTGCCAACACAACCCACGCAAAGGTGACTGGCTCGGTAAGCAGGATACCCCCCAACGCACCGCCGACAAATGCACCTAGAAATTGACACGATGAATTGATACCCATGACAGTCGCTTTGTTGGCGACTGGAGCTTGTTTGGAAATCCATGACGGAATAGTAGCTTCTAGACTGTTGAAGCCAATAAAATAAACGGCTAAGCCCACAATCAGCCCCGCGCTGGTTTGCCCAAAATACGCCATCATCGCTAAGCTTAACACCAATAATAATAAGGATAATAAAAAGATTTGACGCATTTTACGTTTTTTTTCAGCAATGATAATCAATGGTACAGCGACAATAAAACCCAACAATAACAACGGTAAATACACATAACCTTGCTGTGCCACACCTAGATTTAGCACTTGCATAAATTGTTTTGGCAATAACGTAAACATCGCCGTCATGGTCAAATGTAAACTAAAAATCGCCAAATGTAAGCGATTTAAATTTGGCATGGTTAAAATTTGGCGAAATTGCTCAGCCAATGAATGTGAATTAAGGTTATGTTTTAACATCCGTTTTGGATTTGGCACCATCAGCAACATTGCCATTGCCAACACCGCCAAAATACTGGTTAACCAAAATAAGCCATTGATATTAATCAGTTGTGTTAACATCGGTCCAAGCCCAAACGCTATCATCACCGACATGGCAATGGTTAGGCCCATGGTTGCCATGGCTTTGGTACGGTTTTGCTCAGTGGTTAGGTCCGCCAGTAATGCCATAACCACCGCCGACACCGCCCCACTGCCTGCAACAAATCGCCCCAAAATCAGTGTATAAATATCACTCGCCAATGCACAAATTACCCCACCCAACGCAAACAATAACAAACCTGCGATAATTATCGGTTTTCTCGGATATTTATCCGCTATCACACTCATCGGAATTTGGAAAATTGCCTGACTTAACCCATACACCCCAATAGCAAGCCCAATCAAAAACGGCGTGGCGTGCTGATACTGTTCACCATAAATGGCAAAAACAGGCACAATCATAAACAGCCCTAACATGCGTAAGGCAAAAATTGAACCCAACCCAAACACGGCTTTTTTTTCCACGGAGCTAAATTGCGATGCGTTCTTTTTCATATTTATCAATGGTTAACAGAAAAATAGCTATTATATGCTGTTTTGGCAATTTTATAAATCATTAAAAAATATAAATTAAACGATAATCAATCACAAATCGGCAAAAACACTGTATAACACCAATCCAACCGACAAACAGGCTTTTAAAAAAAGCAAATTTGGGGTATCATGCACGCAATTTTATATGTTGAAGAAAATTTGAGAAAACCATGAACACAAGCCAAACACCCACACTCACCGCCACCCCAAGCACAAAAGGCAAACCGACCGCTCGTACTCGTAAGCGTCTAGCCGATGCACCACCCTTACCATTTGTCATCACAAATCTTACCCACGATGGGCGTGGCGTAGCCGTATATGGCACAGACGACAGCCATATCACCGAAAAACACGGCAAAAAAGTCTTTGCAAGTTTCACCCTGCCAAATGAGACTGTATCGGTTAAAATCACCAACAGCAAAAAAGGTTTTGAAGAAGGCGATACGATACAAGTTCTAGCAAATCCACACCCAGAACGCCAAACACCGCCGTGCCCGCATTTTAGCACTTGTGGCGGTTGTAGCTTGCAACATTGGCAAGCAGATGGGCAGATTAACTTTAAACAATCAATTTTAGCCGAATTACTACAACATCATGCAGGCGTACAACCAGAAAACTGGTTAGAACCACTGGTTGGCGACCGTTTAGGTTACCGCACCAAGGCTCGCATGGGCGTGCGTTTTGTTGAGAAAAAAGGCACGGCACTGGTGGGCTTTCGTGAACGCAGTAGCAATTTTTTGGCGGATTTAAATGAATGTAAAATTCTTGACCCAAGAATTGGCACAAAAATTTCTGAATTAAAGCAACTAATTAGCACGCTTGATGCCAAAAATGACATTCCACAGCTTGAAGTTGCGATGGGCGAAAAATTATCGCACGTTAATGACAGCGAAAAATCGGTGGCGGTGATTGTCCGTCATATGTCACCATTATCCGATGATGATTTGGCGAAATTGCGAGGCTTTTTTGCTAAAGAAAATTGGCAATTGTATTTACAGCCAAAAGGTAGCGACACTGTTCACCGCATTGATGAGATGGGTGGACGTGCCACAAGTCTCACCACTCCACCGACAGGGGGACTGTTTTATCATTTGCCTGAGTTTGATATAACGTTTGAATTTTCACCCTTGGATTTTACGCAGGTAAATTTATCCGTCAATCGCCAAATGACTAAACTTGCGTGTGATTTGTTGGAGTTACAACAAGGCGAGCGAGTGCTAGATTTATTTTGTGGACTGGGAAATTTTAGTTTGCCATTAGCACGACAGGTAGGCGACACAGGTTTTGTGATTGGCGTGGAAGGCAGTATAGAAATGACAGAACGTGCCAAAATGAACGCCAAGGCAAACGGGCTAAATCAAACCGACTTTTTTGCACAGGACTTGACCCAAGATTTTTCGGGTAAAGCATGGGTGGGGCAAGTGGACGCACTTTTGATTGACCCACCCAGAAGTGGGGCGTGGGAGGTTATGGCGTACTTGCCAAAGTTTAATGCCAAACGCATTGTCTATGTTTCCTGCAATCCGATTACCCTTGCTCGTGACACCAAGGCTTTGATTGAGAACGGTTACAAACTCACCCACGCAGGCGTGATGGATATGTTTTGTCATACGGGTCATGTGGAGAGTATCGCTCGGTTTGAAAAAGTTGAGCTTGAAAATTAAACAATGTAAAAAAGTGCTTGCAAATTTTTCAAACTTTGTTAAAATAGCAGCACTTTTAGGCGTATAGCTCAGTTGGTTAGAGCACCACCTTGACATGGTGGGGGTCGATGGTTCGAGTCCGTTTACGCCTACCATATTTTAAAAAGCCATTCAAATATCGAATGGCTTTTTTTATTGTATAAAACCAAGGATTTATTCCGTAATCATGATTATGCCTTTTTCCAGAACATGGTTTTTACCATGTTTTTATTTGTGTTTCGTTTATAGCACCCCAAAGACGAAACCCCCTTCAGATTTGAAGGGGGTAGATATAGGGGGAGCTGACGATGACCTACTTTCACATGGGCGAACCACACTATCATTGGCGTATTGTTGTTTCACTTCTGAGTTCGGGAAGGGATCAGGTGGGACCAACAAGCTATAATCGTCAGCGAAAAGGGATAGAGAAATGATAATTATTAAGATTGTTTTAACTTGTAAAGTGAACCAATC
>NZ_KB903776.1 GCF_000379845.1 Moraxella boevrei DSM 14165
TTCCTGTTTTGGTGTTTCGGCTACAGGTGGCTTAGCAGGGTCTTCCTGTTTTGGTGTTTCGGCTACAGGTGGCTCGGTAGGATTTTCCTGTTTTGGTGTTTCGGTTACAGGTGGCTCGGTAGGATTTTCCTGTTTTGGTGTTTCGGTTACAGGTGGCTCGGTAGGATTTTCCTGTTTTGGTGTTTTGGTTACAGGTGGTTTTATTGGGCTTACTGTGTCTCTGCCACCACTTACGGCAGTCGCCACACCAATTGCACTTAAACCACCGAACATCCAAGGCAATGCAGATTGACTACCTGTAGCGATATTCGTCCACCAAGCTACGGGTGCTTCGTGGCTTAGGGTTTGTACGGTCATTTGCGTCGTAGGATGACTGTTCACAGAGGTGTAGGTTTGGTAGCGATCACCCGATAAGCCAACTAACTCGGCATTTTGCTGATAATAATCTTGTACGATTAAGTCTACGTGTTCACCATTTAATGAAATGTGCAAGTCTTGATTAACTTTTTTGGTGTGGATTTGTTTTGGTACTTGCTTAGTTTGCCCGTCAAGCAGTTCAATATGGTTGTTCGCTGTGGCTTTTATGGTATAAGTTTGTGAATTGGTTGGAGTTAGTTGAAATTGTTGTGTCGCGTGTTGTGGCTTGTGGATTTTGATAAGAATGTTATTCATAAAGTTACCCTTTGCTAGCTTATAATCATCAATATTTATTATAAGCTTTCCTTAAAAATATGCAAATAAAAACGGCATAATTGGTTGTTTATGCCGTTTAGTGGTTTTTTAATTGGTTTTATTGCCAAAAAAGTTCAGCTAAAATAAAATAATTTAATCAAAAATCTTGCCTACATTCAGCACATTGTTCGGGTCAAACACCGCTTTTACGCCTTTCATATAGGCGATTTCATCATCAGGCCGAGTGTGGTTCAAGTAGGGTTTTTTGGTCATACCAACGCCATGCTCTGCTGAGATTGAGCCGTTGTATTTTTTAACGGTATCAAAGACGTAGTTATTGACGATTTTACATTTGTCAAAAAACGCATCCTTAGTCAGATTTTCAGGTTTTAAAATGTTCAAATGTAAATTACCATCACCAATATGCCCAAACCAACAGACTTCAAAATCAGGATAATTATCCGACACGATTTTATCAATTTCGCGAATAAAATCAGGGACGTGCGTGATTAGAACCGATAAGTCATTTTTATAAGGCGTAAAATGGCTTATGGTTTCAGAAATATATTCACGCAGTTTCCACAACTCTTCAGCTTGCGACAGCGACTGGCTCATCACGCCGTCCACCACCCAGCCATATTCCATACAATGCTCAAATACCGCCATGGCTTCGTCCATAATCGGTTCATACGGTGCTTCAAATTCCAATAAGGCATAAAACGGACAATCGCTTTCAAAAGGACGCACGACTTTGTCTGCCTGTAATAATTTATCCATCGCCACTTTATCAAAAAATTCAAAAGCGGTTAAATCAATTTTGGCTTGGAAAGCTGACAGCGTGTGCATGATATCAGCAAATTTATCCACACCAAGCACCATGACTGTCAGATTTTTTGGTTGACGTTCTAGCTTGATTTGAGCCTTGGTAACGATGCCAAGCGTACCCTCTGAGCCAATCAATAAATGGCGAAAATCATAACCCGTATTATTTTTCATCATGCCTTTATTGAGTTCCAAAATTTCACCTTTACCCGTAACCACGGTTAAGCCAAGCACCCAGTTACGGGTCATGCCATAACGGATAACCTTGATACCACCTGCGTTTGTGCCAATGTTGCCACCGATTTGGCTAGAGCCACTTGATGCAAAATCCACAGGATAGTATAGTCCTTGTTCTTCGGCAAAATGTTGCAAATTTTTGGTAATGACGCCTGCTTCAACTTCTACCATGCGGTCTGCAGGATAAAAATTTAAAATTTTGTTCATTTTGTCTAGACTGACGACCACTTCGCCGTTACTCGCCACTGCTCCTGCTGATAGACCAGTCCGTCCACCACTTGGGGTGATGACAAGGTTTAATTCGTTGCAAAGTTGGACGATTTGTTGCACTTGTTCGGTGGATTTTGGAAAGACAATGACGCAGGGATTCGGTTCAAAATGTTTGGTTTGGTCTTTGCCAAAAAATTCTAAATCTTCGTCTTGGGTTTTGAATTGATTGGGTTCAAAGCCTTGATTAGTCAGGGTTTGGACAAAGTTGGCTGTTTGTGTCATAACATTTCCTTTGATATAGCTGTAAATGCGTTTCATTATAAAACAAATTTTTTTGCTTGGGGGATTTTTTTATAAAAAATATGCTGGAATGTTTGGATTAATTTTCGCAAAAACTATGCTGATAGTTGCCATACAACAATTTTTACACAACCCACAAGCGGTATAGGTTCAAGCCTATCTTAAACCTGTGATTATTGATGATAAAAAAAGCAAGTGTGGGTGAGTTATGATTTTTCTCTCAAAATGTTGGCAAAATTTGATTAAATTTTAATGAAACCCAAAAAAGGCGGTATCCGCTGTTTAAAAGGTTCGGTAAAAACAGCAATGGTTGCCGATGTTGATGAAATGAATGGTGTGATTTGCAAACAGATATTTTAGTCAATTGATAAGTAAAAGGAATAATGATAGCAACTTTATTCATCATAAAATGAAAAAATTACGCCCAAAAAATATTTTAAATATGCTATGATAAATTCACTTGCTAACTTATCCCTGTTTTAAGGAAAAATTATGGCTGATTTATCACTCGGTAAAGACAAAATCAAATTTTTAATGCTAGAAGGCTTGCACGCAAATGCCTTTAAAGTCTTAGCGGACGCAGGCTATACCAACGTTGAGAACATCTCAACCGCCCTAGAGGAAGACGAACTGATTGAAAAAATCAAAGACGCTCACTTTATCGGTATTCGTTCACGCACGCAATTAACTCGCAATGTGCTTGAAAAAGCGGAAAAACTGGTCGCTATCGGTTGTTTTTGTATTGGCACTAACCAAGTGGATCTAGACGCTGCCAGAGAGCTAGGCATTCCTGTGTTTAACGCCCCATATTCTAACACCCGCTCGGTGGCGGAATTGGTGATTGCTGAAATTATCATGCTCATGCGTGGCATTCCAGAAAAAAATGCGGTCGTGCATCGTGGTGGCTGGGGCAAATCTGCTAAAGACAGCTATGAAGTGCGTGGCAAAACGCTTGGTATTGTTGGCTACGGCTCAATCGGTTCGCAATTATCTGTTTTGGCAGAAAATATGGGCATGAAGGTCATTTATCATGATGCTGTTACTAAATTACCGATGGGTAATGCTCGTCAAGTGGCAAATTTGGACGAATTATTGGCAAATGCGGATGTGGTAACACTTCATGTACCAGACTTACCAGAAACTCGTAATATGATTGGCAAAAACGAACTTGCCAAGATGAAAGCAAAATCACACCTAATCAACGCTGCTCGTGGTAAATGTGTGGTGATTGATGATTTAGCGGAAGCGTTAAAATCAGGGCATATTATTGGGGCTGCATTGGACGTATTTCCTAAAGAACCAAAATCTGCTGATGAAGAATTTGAGTCGCCCCTTCGTGCTTTTGACAATGTAATTTTAACCCCACACATTGGTGGTTCGACCCAAGAAGCCCAAGCCAACATCGGGCTTGAAGTTGCGGAAAAATTCGTGCGTTATTCGGACGTGGGTGACACGCTCTCGGCGGTCAATTTTCCGAACGTTACCGTACCATTCAAAGACGGTACGCACCGCTTACTACACATTCACAAAAATGTGGCGGGCGTGTTGTCACAAATTAACAAATCATTTGCTGAAGCCAACATTAATATTTTGGCACAAAGCCTAATGACAGAAGGCAATGTTGGTTACTTGGTGATGGATGTGGATGATGATGATTCTGATAAAGCGTTAGAGCGTCTAAAAGCCGTACCTGAAACGATTAAAGTGCGAGTGTTGTTCTAACGATTAGCACATTTAAGCCATTGATTTTTAAGAAGACTTATTGTAAAGTTGCAGTAAGTCTTTTTTATGGAAAATAACCATGCCAAATCCTATTCAGCAAAGAATTATTTCATTATCTCGTGGCACGCTTGAACTCACTTACCAAACAAAAGCCGATTATCAGCTTGATGATTTGCTCGGTTTTGCCGAACGTATTAACCCAAAACGGGCGTTTTTATTCGTGTCAAAAGTGCTAGGACGGCACATTCCTGTCGCCCCAAGTCAGATACGACAAGCATTCCGTCAGCTTGCTGAGCAAATTCCTGACGGCTTGCCTGAGCCGATTTTAGTGTTTGGTATGGCGGAAACGGCGGTTGGACTATCAGCAGGTGTGCATCAAATCTTGCAACAACGCTATCCGAATGCAATTTTATTAAATTCCACTCGCCACGCCCAAGACGGTGAGTTGTTGGCGACTTTTAGCGAAGACCACAGCCATGCTAGTCAACATTTGATTTACCAAAGTGATAATCCATTGATAAAAGAGCAAATTTTATCAGCCAAAACCTTGATTATGGTCGATGATGAAGCATCTACAGGTAAAACCTGCCAAAATCTAGTAAACGCCTTAATACAAGCAGGATTAAACCAATTACAACAAGTGCATTTGGCAACATTGGTGGATTGGTCGCTAGGGAAAGTTGGTAAAAATCCATTTAAAAATCAAACATTTAATCGCCATCATCTGCTATCAGGACAATGGACTTGGACGGACAAACCACACGATAAAACCATACAAATGCCAAATGTCGCTACTACCAAAGCAGGTAGTCAGCCATTATTACCAACGGGGAATTGGGGACGAAAACCAACTTTAAATAGTAGCGAATTTTTACCAAATTTATTAGAAAACCTATATAAAAAGTTAGAAAATTTTGATAAATCTCAGCTAAAAAATGTGCTGGTATTGGGTAGTAATGAGTTTGTTTGGTTACCGTTTTTGTTGGCAGAACGATTGGCAAACGATTGGCAAATTAACGTCAAATTTTCCGCTTTAACTCGTTCGCCAATCGTCATTGATAATCAAACAGCTATAAAATCTGTATTAAGTTTTACCGATAATTATGGCTTGGGTATGACGAATTTTGTGTATAACGTTGAGCCTGATGCGTGGGGTTTAATAGTGCTATGTATCGAAACGCCGAGCGACAGCGTGGATAAAATTTGGCAAGATTTGGTAGAGCAGGGGAAAGTGTTGGTGTTGGATTAACCAAACGCAAATCCCACCAAATCCACCTTTTTTCCTACCCAAATTTCAAACGCCAATGCCCCTTGATGAATGAGCATACCCAAACCGTTAGACATTTTGGCATTTTTTTGTGCAAAAAAATCCAAAAAAGCAGACGGCTTGCCATACATCATGTCATAGGCAAAATCAGCGGTTAAATCATCGCTAAATGGCAAAGTTTCACCGCTTAAGCCAATAGAAGTTGCGTTAATTATCACGTCAAAATGCCCTGAAATATCGGTTAAATTTGACACAGTGATTTTAGGATTATTAAATAATTTGACAAGATTTTCCGCTTTTTCAAGCGTGCGATTGGCGATGTGTAAACGTTGAATGTTTGCATTTAACAAGGGTAAAATCGCCCCCCGAGTTGCCCCACCTGCTCCCAAAATTAGAATTTTTTTATCCGTTAAATCAATGCCTTGTGAAATCAAATCTGCAACCAATCCCCGTCCGTCCGTATTGTCACCAAACAGTTTGCCGTCTTTGATAGCCAGCGTGTTGACCGCCCCTGCGACTTTGGCAACATCGGACAATTCACCCACCATTTGGCAAAGTTCAAACGCCATTTCTTTAAACGGTACGGTAACGTTTGCCCCATGTCCGCCACCGTGAAAAAACGCCGATACCACTGCGATAAAGCTTTCCCAGTCATTTGGGCAAAATTGTCGCTGATATTGAATGGTTATGCCGATTTTTTGGGCAAATTTTTGGTGCAACTCGGGGGATTTGCTGTGAGTGATTGGGTTACCGATGACGATAAAATGTTGACTGTTGGGCGTGGCAAATTGCCAAGTATGTTGGTTAAGTGTGTCAAGTTTGGGTGGATTTTGCATAAGATTACCTAAAATATTATATTCATAAAAAATTGCCAAAATATCAGTAAAAATAAACCAAACAAGGTGAATAAATACCAATTTTTCAACTTATGATTAAAGTCATCTTTTGCCAATTTTTTAAATAAAAACATTTGAAATATCAATAAGATAATGGATAAAATAAATAATGTAAAAATACAGCGAATGGTTTTGGAAAAAATAATATTTTGTTGATAAGCATTATTTACATATTGGATAACCGACTGATTTTTATTGATAAAAACGGCTTTTTGTAAATTGGCAAATGTACCTTTTTCATGGCTATCTTTGCTATCGTACAACACAATATTGGTTGCATAAATCGGTTTGTTAAGACAAACTTTATAAATAGTTGGGTCTTTTTGGCAATTAATTAAATAAATCATGTCCAAATCGTTAGCATTAATGGCTAAATAAGGTTGATTTTTAGCGTAAATAACTGCTGTCGCTTGAGCATCATTGAGTGTTATTTGTTGGGTGGAATTGACAGTTTCAAAATACCAACCGCCTGCCAACATAAAGCTAACAGCAAAAATCATCACAAGGCGGTTTTTTAAAGTGGTCATATTTTACCGATTAACAGCACAGATAAAAGTACACAAGTTTGTTATAATACCGCATTTCTTAGCATTTAAAAAGCCAATCTTTGCACAATTTTAACGATTATGACCCAACAACATTCACCGAAAAATGCACCGATTTGGTACGATTTGACCGAGCATTTAACCCACGATCTTACCAATCATCAACCCTTAACCGCCATTGATATCAACGAGCGAGTGATTGCCTATGGCGATGGTTTTTTTAGCACCATGGCGGTGGTGAATGGTGAGGTTAACTGGTTACATTATCATCAAAAACGCTGTGAAATCAGTGCGAAAAACCTACAACTAAAGATAAATTTAACCTTTATTATCAATCAGTTATGTTATTTTGCCAAACAAATTAAGCATGGTATGCTAAAACTCGTCATTTGTCGGCAAAATCAAGCAGTGCGTGGTTACGGTTTTATCAATACTAATGCCCATGTGTGGCTAAAAGTCATGCCAAGCGAACTGCCGACCGTCCAAGCTATGGCTCAACAGGTAATTGTGCAACCGTATGCCGACAGTCGCTGTCTGTCGCAACAAATTCCTGTGCTACCGCCTAATTTAGCAGGTCTAAAACTGCTCAATGCCCAAGCCCAAGCCCTTGCTCATGCGGAATTGTTGGCGTATCAACGCTATCAGCCGAGTTTGATTGACGGTTTGGTAAAAGATATGTGCGGAAATTGGGTAGAAGGTACGTTTTGTAATGTATTTTATCAATTAAAAAGCGATAAAATTCAATGGTTTACACCACCTGTTGCGATTTCGGGGGTTAACGGTGTTATGCGACAGGTGTTCATGGATAAAATTAAGCAAAATCAAAAACTTGTCGTAGAACGCCGATTGCAAGATGCGGATTTTAACGATTTATCAGCGATGTTTTTTTGTAATGCGGTGCGTGGCGTGATACCGATTGAGCGGTTTTATTTGACAGATGAAAGGATTTTGTCGTTAGATTTGCCAAATTTTGAGCGGTTTTTGGGCTAATCTTGTGGAGATTTTTGCCAAAAGTTAACCAAAATCCAATTGCTATTTTTGCGTTGCCGTGTCATTATTTGCGTTAAGTTTTTACGATTGCCGAGTATGTTATGAGCGAAAATCAGCCAAACCAAAACCCTCAGAATGAAAAAAATAATGAACATTTGTCAATCAGTCAGCCCATTGACAATGCGGTTAAAGTTGAAAATGATAATCAACCAAATCCAGTCATTGAAAATAGCCAACCGATTACACCGACACCAACTACCCCAATGCTGGTTGCAACACCAAAAAAATCCGCCAAAATTTGGATTTTATTGGCAATTTTGCTATTGGCTTTGGCGTTTTTCTGGGCGGTTTATCAGACGGTTTTTAGTCCAATTTCACAAAAAAAACAGATGATGACGGTGGAAAAAGGCGAGACTTATCACGGTTTAATTGACAAATGGTCGACAAAAAATCAAGGTTTTTTTCTCAAGCCGTTGGCAAAATTATATGTGAAAATGCACGTGAAAAAACCGCTCCATTCTGGCATTTACCAACTGCCTGATAATCCAAGTTTTGCCCAAATGCTCAGCGTGTTGCAACAGGGCGAAAAAGTGGCATTTGTCAAAGTGCAAATCATTGAGGGCAAAACTGCCAAAGATTTATACCATGTATTACGTGATAATGACGGTATTCAGACCGAAATCTTGTCGGATAATCTGTTAACACCGCAAGATTTGGGCGTGAATTTGCCCGAAAAATACGCCCCCAATGGCAATATGGAAGGTTGGTTTTCGCCTGATACTTATTATTTTACCGAAGGCAGTAGCGACAAAAAAGTGTTGGCGGATTTGTTTAACCGTCAGTACACGGCGTTGATGAAAGCGTGGGAAAAACGCCAAGCGGATTTGCCGTATGCCACGCCGTATGAAGCCTTAATTATGGCATCCATTATTGAAAAAGAAACGAGCGTGGCGAGTGAGCGTGGTGAGGTGGCAGGTGTGTTTGTCAATCGTTTGCGTAAAAAAATGCGACTACAAACCGACCCAACGGTGATTTATGGCATGGGCGAGCGATATGACGGTAATATTCGCAAAGCTGATTTGCAAGAAAAAACCGCTTATAATACGTATCAAATTGATGGGTTGCCACCAACACCGATTGCGTTACCAAGTATTGCATCCATTGAAGCATCGCTAAATCCGAACCAGACCGACTCGCTGTATTTTGTGGCGACAGGTCATGGCGGGCATAAATTTACCAGTAATCTCGCTGACCATAACAAAGCGGTGCAAGCGTATTTAAAAGTCATGCGTGAGAAAAAAGCAAATCAATGATAAGTAAAAATTTTACCCAAACTTTACCCAATGTTTGCTTGATTTTTTAGCAAAAAATATCTTTTGTAAAAGCCATGAATTTGCCAAATAAATTTTGTAAAATACGCTTACATTTTCGTCGGTTTATTTTTGGGCAAGGGTATTATGCGTTCATTTCTTCACTTTTTTAAAAAAAATAATTTACATATGGGGCAGACCAAGCTTAATGCTTGGTTGTCGCTTTATTTTGCCACAGTGTTAAATTATGCCTTGTATGCTAAGGTGTGGCAAGCACATTCGTTTACAGGGGCGAGCCAAGATTGGTTCGTGCTGAGCGTGCCTGTGTTTATTTTTTGTGGCTGTTATTTGATTTTTAGTTTGCTCACTTTACCCGTTGTGCATAAAGTGATTGTGCCATTTTTGTTAATCGTGAGTTCAGCAATTGCGTATAATGCGATTTTTTTTGATGTGCATTTTAACCGAGATATGCTAACTAACGTACTCCAAACTAGTCCTGCAGAAAGTCGGCGATTGATGACTTTGCCTTTTGTGGCGTGGATTATTGGTTTAGGCGTTGTACCTGCAATTTTATATACAAAGGTTAAGGTTTTGTACCGAAAATGGTATCAAGAAGTATTATATCGTTTAGGGTGTGCGGTATTGGCGATATTGGGGATTGGTGCGATTGCGAGTGTTTTTTACCAAGATTATGCTTCATTTGGACGTAATAATTTGGCAGTTAAGCATTTGATTGTACCTAGCAATTTTATCGCTGCGGGTGTGAGCAAATATCGCCAGTATCAAAAAGCTCAAATGCCCTATCAAGTGTTGGATGTCAATGCAAGTCTTGATAAATCTGATAATCAGCGTCAGGTGACGGTAATGATTATTGGTGAAACCACCCGTGCAAATAACTGGGGGCTAAATGGCTATTCACGTCAGACCACCCCTTTGCTTGCCAAACGTGGTGAACAAGTGATTAATTTTAGCCAAGTAAAAAGTTGTAATACATTTACGGCAGGTTCGGTACCATGTATGTTTTCTAGTATGACACGTACTAACTTTAATGTGGATCGTGCTGAAAAACAAGATAATTTATTAGATATCTTACAACGGGTCGGAATTCATGTGGTTTGGTTTAACAATAATAGCGACTGTAAAGGGGTGTGCAAAAATACGCCTTACACCAATGTTACTCAGACAGCAAATCCAAAATTTTGTAAAGATGGAGAGTGTTTGGACAATATTTTGTTACCAGAACTTGATAAGACGTTAGCAGAGGTTGATAAACTGAAAAAAGATACATTTATTGTTTTACACACGATTGGTAGCCATGGTCCAACTTATTACGAGCGTTACACAGATGATTACCGTCAGTTCACGCCAACCTGTGATACAAATCAGATTAATCAGTGTCATAATCAACAATTAGTGAACACTTACGATAATACGATTTTATATGTTGACCAATTTATCAACAACGTGATTGAGCGTTTAGATGCCCATAAAGACTGGAAAAGCTCTGTGGTTTATGTTGCCGACCACGGCGAAAGTTTGGGCGAAAATGGCATTTATCTACATAGTACACCGTATGACATTGCCCCTGAATATCAAACCCACGTTCCCATGATAATGTGGTTTAACCAAGCATGGCAAAACGATAAAACGTTGGATTACAAATGTTTGCAACACAATGCCAAACACCAAAACTATTCCCACGATAATTTATACAGCACCTTATATGCCATGATGGGTTTGAAAAAACAAGGCACCTATCAGGCAGATTTGGATATTTTACACGCTTGTAAAACAAAAGCTTAACTTACTAAAAATTTGGAAAAAATAAAGCATGACCGCAAAATTTATCACCTTTGAAGGCACAGAAGGCGTTGGCAAAACCACGTTAATCAACAATTTAGAGAAAGTCTTAACTGAACGCAGCCTCGATTTTATCCGCACACGTGAACCGGGGGGTAGCCCGTTTGCCGAAGAATTACGCAAAATTTTGATTAATCCAGATATCAAAATGGTGGACGATAGCGAACTTCTGTTGATGTTTTCGTCACGAGCCGACCATGTGGAAAAAACCATTTTACCTGCATTAAATAGTGGGAAATGGGTACTGTGCGACCGTTTTACCGACTCAAGTTTTGCTTATCAAGGGTTTGGGCGTGGACATGGCAATCCGCAAGCCTTGGCAAAAGTGCAGTTTTTGATTGACAACTTTGTGCCAAGATTGCCGGATAGGACAATTTGGCTAGATTTTCCTGTGGTCGAAGGCATGAAACGTGCTAAAAAACGTGGTGATTTAGACCGTTTTGAACAAGAAAATGTCGCATTTTTTGAGCGGACTTATCAAGGTTTTGACTATTTGGCAACGCACCAAGCCGAACGTTTTAAACGAGTAGATGCGGTCGGTGATGAAGTAACCGTATTAAATCGTGTGTTAAAGGTTTTGGATTTACCAATGTTGTAAAAATTTTTTAATTTTTATAAAGAAAAAGGAAACGTTATGTTAAATTTTCACAAAAATTCACTATCAGCCAGCGTGTTAAGTTTGTCATTACTGGTCGGATTGCCAAGCGTTGAAACGCTGTCAACCGCCCATGCTGCGGTCATGGCAACTGATTTTTCAGGCTTGGTAGAACAAGTCGCCCCATCAGTGGCACGGGTGAATGTTACCACCAAAATGTCGCCTGAAGAAATGGCAAAAATCCAAACCGCACTGATGTTACGCCGTTATCTTGGAGCGAGTGTGCCTGATAGCTTACCACCTGCGACCGAGCGTAGTTTTGGTACCGCATTTTTTGTCAGTGCGGACGGCTATATGCTCACCAATTATCATGTGGTGGCAGGTGCAGATACGGTAACGGTGACGCTCAACGACCGCCGAGAGTTAGATGCCAAAGTGATTGGCAGTGATGAACGCACCGATATGGCGGTATTAAAAGTGGAAGGCGTGAATTTTCCTGCGTTGCCAATCGGGGATTCGGAAACATTAAAAGTCGGTGAGCCTGTGTTGGCAATCGGTTCGCCGTTTGGCTTTGATTATTCAGCATCGGCAGGGATTGTCAGTGCCAAATCTCGCAATTTTGCCAAAGACACAAGTGTGCCATTTATCCAAACCGATGTCGCCTTAAATCCCGGTAATTCTGGTGGACCACTCTTTAACCAAAAAGGTGAAGTCGTGGGGGTCAACTCTCGGATTTTTACAGGGACAGGCGGTTATATGGGTCTGTCGTTTTCCATTCCGATGGACGTGGCGATGGATGTCTATCAACAAATTCGTGGCACAGGCAAAGTCTCTCGTGCGTATTTGGGTGTGTTTCCGCAAGACATTGACCGTAATTTAGCCGATGCGTATGGCTTAAACCGCTTGGCAGGGGCGTTGATTACCCGTGTGTCGCCCAATTCACCTGCCGAGCAAGCAGGGCTAAAACCAGGCGATGTGGTGTTGGCATTTAATGGGCGAGATGTGCTAAGTGCAGGCGATTTTAGCAATTTGGTAAGCCGTGCTAAACCCAATGATAATTTTACATTAAAAGTACGACGTCATGGTAATATTGTCAATTTACAAGGCACGTTAACCCAAGCTCCAAGCGACACCAATGCCGATACCTTGCACAAAGACAGTGATGACAACCCTGTACGTTTGGGCTTGCGTTTGCGTGAATTAAGCGTGGAAGAACAACGCTTTTTGCGGGGTAATGGCGTGCTAGTCACCGCAGTTGACCCATTTGGGTTGGCATCCAGTGCAGGCGTGCAAGCAGGCGATGTCGTGGTGCAGTTTCACAACAAAACCATTGAAAGCGTCGAAGACTTTACCAGTGTGACCCACACCTTACCCAAAAAAGGCGTAGTGACCTTGCAAATCATTCGTCAAGGTGTGCCGATGATTATTGGCTTAAGAATTGAATAAGTGTAGGGTTTTTGCTTAAAACTTCGCAACAATTTAACAAAAATTGTTTGATTTAACTTAAAAGATTGCCAGATAGGGGGTGAAAGTTTTATAATAACCCCTTTTATCTGGCTTTTTAGTTTTAGGTTTGTTAACCGATTTTTAATCATTTTTTAACATTATGTAGGCGTTATGTTGGTACATGGGTTTGGCGTGCTTGGGTATGTGATTGCCGTGGTTATGGCGGTTGTCGCATTTCTAAGAACCATGCAAGCCGACCCCATTACCAGCCGATTTGTGGTGTGGTTACAACTGTTGGCGTATTATTTGCGGTATTGGGTGTTGTGGCTGTTTGTTTGGGCAAATTTGCAGTTATTGATTGACAATCACACTTTATATTGGTTGGTGTTGGCGTTGTGTTTGTTGTATATTTATATGACGTGGATTGAGCCAAATCGTTTGCGGATTGTGTATCAAACTATTGATTTAAATAACCATGTAAAGACAAACTTAAACAAAAATTTAAATAACGAATTAATCAATGCTAATCAAAATCCTTTGTTAAAAATTGCCGTGATTGGCGATGTGCATATTGGCATTTTTCACCATAAAAAACAACAAAAACGCTGGATAAAAACCCTAAATCACCTAGATGTGGATGCGGTGCTATTTACAGGCGATTGGTTGTATCACGCAGGGGCGGATTTGGTTGGGACGATGATGCTATTTCGTGCTATTAATAAGCCGTGTTACACCACGTTGAGCCAAACTGATAGCGAGCAACAAGGCAAATTTGCCGATATTATTCCAAATGTTAACTTAACAGATGTATTAGATATACTAAACGTCCAAACGTTAAATAACCAACTTACCGTGATAAATGGTGTTACCGTTATCGGTTTAAGCCCTGAACATCCAACTCAAAAAAATAATAAGACTGCGATTTATCAATGGCTTGACAAAAATCCCAACAAGCCAAACGTGATACTCACCCACGATATCAAAACTTGCCAAGCCAATCCGCAATTTGTCAATAAATTAACCGAAAAAAGTTTGGTTATCGCAGGACAAACCCACGGCGGGCAAGTCAGTTTACCGATGATTACCAAAAAAATGGTGCGTGCCATGACAGGTAGTCGGTATTTGTCGGGTTATTATCCAGTTTATTCAAATCATCAAACAATCAAAACCATAAAATCTAATCTATCAAAACCTAATTTGCAAAAACGTTGCTATCATGTTTGGATTAACACAGGGGTGGGAATGACAGGCTTGCCATTTCGTTTGAATTGTCCGCCACAGATTGATGTGTTAACACTGCGATAATTTTTTTGAGACAATTTGCAAAAATTATCAAAGCGGTGGTGTCTGACAGCTAAATTTTGTGTTACACTAGCCATTATTTTTTAAAAACGAAAGGTAGGACAATGACAACAATACAAGATAGATTACAAGGCTCTATGACGGCGATTGTCACACCTATGCACAGCTATGGTGAGGTGGATTGGCAGTCATTGGCAAATCTGATTGATTGGCAAATTGAACAAGGCACAGACGTGTTGGTAACGGTCGGCACGACAGGCGAGTCTGCTACACTCTCCATGCAGGAACACGCTGATGTGATGGCATTTTCGGTAAAGCAAGTTAACGGACGTGTGCCAGTCATCGCAGGGACAGGGGCGAATAACACCGCTGAAGCCATTGAGTTAACCCAAGATGCCAAGCGTGCAGGGGCGGATGCGGTGTTACTCGTTGCACCGTATTATAATAAACCGACCCAAGAAGGATTGTATCAACATTATAAAAAAATCGCCGAAAGTGTGGATATTCCCCAAGTATTGTATAACGTCCCAGGGCGTACCGTGATAGATATTCAGCAAAGCACGGTGGAACGCCTTGCCGATATTGACAACATCGTGGCGATTAAAGATGCCACAGGTGACCTAGAGCGTGGGGCAAAATTAATTGAAGCGGTACAAGGTCGGTTAACCGTCCTATCAGGTGATGATGCCACAGCGATTGAGCTGGTGCGGTTGGGGGCAAAAGGCAATATTTCAGTAACGGCAAATATAGCCCCAAAAATTATGAGCCAAATTTTTGCCCATGCGTTAAAAGGTGAGTTTGACCAAGCCAATGCCTTAAACCAACAAATCGCCCATTTACATCAAGATTTATTTATTGAAAGTAGCCCAATGCCTGTCAAATATGCCTTGTATAAAATGGGACGGATTGAGCAAGGTATTCGCTTGCCATTGACATGGTTGTCAAGTCAATATCATTCAGTAATAGATGACGCATTGGCAAAAGCAAACTTAATTTAATATTAACTTTTATTAAAAAGAGTAGTTATGAAATTGACAAAAAAAATCGCAGTATGGGCAGTTGTAAGCGTGCTAAGCGTGGTTGTATCAGGGTGTTCTACCTTTAGAAACAACGTGGGTGATAATTCATTGGATTATCAAAATACCAAATTATTAGACCCAATCCAACTACCTGCAAATGCCCAAACTCAAGCTTTTACGCCATTGTATCAACTGCCATCATCGGGGCAAAATACCTTGATGCTCGAGAATGAAAAAGGCAAACGTTTTGAAATGCCTGCACCGATTAGCACGGTGAAATAATTAATCTTTATTAAATATTTTTATAAGGAAAAATCATGCAACGACAACAACTTCTTTATACAGGTAAAGCCAAATCTGTGTATGAGACCGAAAATCCTGATTACCTCATCATGCACTTTCGTGATGATACGTCTGCATTTAATGGCGAACGTATTGAACAGCTTGACCGCAAAGGCAAAGTGAATAACCGTTTTAATGCCTTTATTATGCAAAAATTGGCAGAAGCAGGGATTGAAACCCACTTTGAGCAACAATTAAGCGAAGATGAGGTATTGGTAAAACGCCTAAAAATGGTACCTGTAGAATGCGTCGTGCGTAACTATGCCGCAGGTAGTATCGTTCGTCGTTTGGGCTTAACCGAAGGGCAAGCGTTAAACCCGCCAACTTTTGAATTGTTTTACAAAGATGATGGTTTGGGCGACCCACTCGTCAACGAAAGTTTGTCAATTTCACTTGGTTGGGCGACTCAAACACAGCTTGACGAAATGAAAAAATTAACCTATCAAGTGAACGATGTGTTGTCAAACATGTTTGATAAAGCAGGGTTGATGTTGGTAGATTTTAAATTAGAATTTGGCGTGTTCAAAGACCGCATTGTACTTGGCGATGAGTTTTCGCCAGACGGCTGTCGTGTTTGGGACAAAGAAACTAAGAAAAAACTAGACAAAGACCGCTTTCGTCAAGGGTTGGGTGATGTGGTGGAAGGTTATGAAGAAGTGGCAAAACGCTTGGGCGTGCCATTGGATTAATGTTGCGATTAATTTACCAAGATATTGATAAAAACTAAAAAGCTGACAGTTGTCGGCTTTTTTAATTGTAGTAAATTTAATTCAAAATATAACAACTTTCTTCGTTCGTGGTGAGCTTGTCGAACCATGACGGTTCTTGCGAAACTGTGTTTCTCACTTTTCACAGGCTCAGCGTCATTGGTTTCCGTATCAGAAGTTAAGCAGATGTTCGGTGGTTATTTGCGTAGGTTGTGGTTGTTTGCGTAGGTTTTTGGGTGGTTTTGTGATGCACAATGTCGCTGTATGTCCATGTTTGCAAGCTTTGCATAAATGGTTGCTCGCCACGTTTAACATTGCCAATCGAATTGATAAAAAATCGTAATGGGGTAAAAAATTTATTTTTGTGAAAAAATCCACTACATTTTTTGGGTAAAATTGTGCTAAACTAAGGAAGTTTTTTAACCAAACTTTTAGCCAATAACTATTTTAATCAATAGGATGACATTATGTACAAAAATCTTTCAATCCATACCTACGATCTAGAGCTTGCCAAAGCCATGGACGCTGAGACTACTCGCCAAGAATCACACATTGAGCTGATTGCTTCAGAGAATTACTGCTCGCCTGCGGTCATGGAAGCCCAAGGTTCTGACCTAACGAACAAATATGCCGAAGGCTATCCAAATAAACGCTACTATGGTGGTTGTGAACACGTGGACGTGGTAGAACAGCTTGCCATTGACCGTGCCAAAGAGCTTTTTGGGGCAGATTATGCCAATGTACAGCCACATTCAGGCTCTAATGCGAACAGTGCGGTGTATTTGGCGTTATTAGAAGCAGGCGATACCGTGCTTGGTATGAGTCTTGCTCATGGTGGTCACTTAACCCATGGTGCGAGTGTGTCATTCTCGGGCAAAACCTACAATGCCGTGCATTATGGCATTGATGACAATGGCTTGATTGACTATGATGAAGTTGAACGGCTTGCCAAAGAACATAAGCCAAAAATGATTATTGCAGGTTTTTCGGCTTATTCGCAAGTCATTGATTGGCAAAAATTCCGTGACATTGCTGACAGCGTGGGTGCGTATTTGATGGTAGATATGGCACATGTGGCAGGTCTTGTGGCAGCAGGTGTGTATCCAAACCCTGTGCAAATTGCAGACGTAACCACCACCACCACGCACAAAACCTTGCGTGGCCCACGTTCAGGCTTGATTTTAGCCAAGAAAAATGAAGAAATTGAGAAAAAATTAAATTCAGCCGTATTCCCCGGCACCCAAGGCGGTCCACTCATGCATGCCATCGCCGCCAAAGCTGTATGCTTTAAAGAAGCGATGAGCGATGACTACAAAGCTTACCAACACCAAGTTGTTAAAAACGCCAAAGCCATGGCGGAGGTTATCATCGCTCGTGGCTATGAGGTGGTATCAGGCGGTACGGAAAATCACCTAATGCTCATCAGCCTAATCAAGCAAGAAATCACAGGTAAAGAAGCTGACAAATGGCTTGGCGATGCACACATCACCGTCAATAAAAACTCAGTACCAAACGACCCAAAATCTCCGTTTGTTACGTCGGGCATCCGCATTGGTACGCCTGCAGTGACCACGCGTGGCTTTAAAGAAGAGCAAGTGCGTGAATTAGCGGGCTGGATTTGTGATGTATTAGATAGCCGTGGCGATGAAAAAGTGATTGGCGAAGTGCGTGAAAAAGCCAGTGCCCTGTGCAAAGAATATCCTGTGTACGAACGTAATATCGGCATTGATACGAAAGCCCATGAATTGTTTGACAAATTAAATCAGTTCATTGACGAAAAAGCAGGTGAACATGAAATCGTTGCCGTAGCCAAACAAAAAGCCACCGAATTGTACGAAAAAGTAAATAAAATTATCACCAAATAAGTAGCTCAAATGAGATAACTCATTTGGACGTTTATTACCGTATGAAAAAATGCCTAAATTATTGATATCAAAAATAATTTAGGTTTTTTTCGTAACATTGATTTAGCAAGGATTAGGATTATGCTAGCAGGATTAGGATTAATCATCGTCATCGGTTTTATGACCCTTATTATGACACGAAAAGCTTCACCATTTACTGCTTTGGTACTTATACCACTGGTTGTAGGTCTGTTTGCGGCGGTTATGGGTTATGGAGATTTTAGTGCAAATGATATTAGTAAGTTTGCTATTGCAGGCATCACCAGTAACCCTGATTTGGACATTAAAGGGGTTGCAGGTACAGCAATCATGCTATTGTTTGCTATTTTATATTTTGGACTAATGTTAAGTGCAGGACTGTTTAACCCATTAACCACAGCGATTATCAAGTTAGTAAAAGGCGACCCACTGAAGGTGCTTGTCGGTACAGCCATTTTAGCACTGGGTGTTTCTGTAGATGGTGATGGTTCAACCACCACATTGGTTGTTTGCTCAGCGATGATTCCTATCTATAAACGCCTTAATATGAAAATGATGGATTTGGCGGTGCTCATTATTTTGTCTAATCAAATCATGAACTTATTACCATGGGGTGGTCCAACGGCACGTATCATTGCTGCCTTGCGGGTTGATGAAGGGGCATTGATGCGAGCGATTATACCGGGTATGATAATGGCAAGTATTTGGGTGATTGGTGTGGCAATTTGGCGAGGGTTAGCTGAGCGTAAACGTCTAGGTATTCATACAATCGGACAACACGAATTAAACGCTATCATCGCTGACTCCCAAGGCGATATCAGTTTGGTACGCCCAAAGATGGTTTGGTTTAATTTTTTGTTAACTGCTGTTTTAATGACATTACTTATTTTTGGAGGGACATGGTTCATTCCAAAGGTCAGTTCAGCCCTGATTTTTGCTATTGGTATTGCAATCGCTTTTATCGTAAATTACCCCAACCAAAAAGATCAGCGTCAAATCATTGAGTTATATGGCTCATCTGCGGTACAGGTGATTTTTATGGTATTAGCGGCAGGAGTGTTTATGGGTATACTGGCAGGCACAGGAATGAGTAATGCGATGGGGGAAGCCTTGTCTACATGGATTCCTGAGCGTTTTGGTAACCATTGGCCACTCATTGTCGCCCTTGTCTCTGTACCTGGAACGTTTTTCTTAAGTAACGATGCGTTTTATTTAGGGGTATTACCTGTTTTAAACGAGGTTGGTATCAAATATGGATTTACTGCGATGGATATGGCAATTGCCAGTACAGCAGGTCAAGCATTCCATTTGTTAAGTCCATTGGTTGGCTTTATTTATCTGTTACTGAATTTAACAGGGGTAGATATGGGTAAATGGCAAATTCAGTCAGCAAAATGGGCGATTGGCATTTTTGCCTTTTTCTTGGTAGGTATGTTTGTGTTCGGTGGTGTACCGCTTTAAGTGCTTCCCTAAAATTTGTTTAGAATTGATAAAAGCCAAACATATTTGTTTGGCTTTTTGATATTTGGTGCTTTTAAATATGGACTGGTTTTATCTGTCAAAAGTAGAAGAAAAATTAACCGTGGTGGGCTTTATCTAACTCAACCAACGCATTAATCGCCTTATTCATACCGTGCATGGCGATGATGGAAAAACCTTGATTGCCCACCGTTGTCATGGTAAAGCCAATCAGTTATTCGTTGGCAAAGATGACCAAACCATTCGGCAAAATGAAAAATGCCTTGATGTGGCAGGGGAGAGCCAAACGAACGGCACGCCTGTGATTTTGCACCAATGTCATGGCAAACTTAACCAAAAATGGTACAGCGACGGCAAACAATTACGCAACCAATTAACAGGAAAATGCTTAACTGTTAATCAACATAACCGTGTCGTTATCGCAACTTGCCAAAATCAAGTTAATCAGCGGTTTGATTTTTAAGGTTTAATTATCTAACCAACACAGCAACATTGCCACTAGCAAAATAGCAAGTGTGAGCAGTCCAAACCAAACGACCACCGCATGACCGACAGCGATTGCGGTAAAATTTAGCCCAAAACTCAACATTAACAAACTAATTCCTAACGTGTTAAAAGGTTTATTAGCCAAGTTTAACATTGGAAAATGGCGTAAAAGTAACGGTTTTAAGGTTTTTTGATGCCGTGGTTTGGTAAGCATGATTGCCGTTACACCAAGCAATATGAGCAAAAAAATCAAACTTTGCATTATCCCTAAATTCATGAGGTTATCCTTTTGTTTTACTACAATTTTTTGTAAGTGATTTTTGATAAATTTGTAATGCCAAAAAATAGCTAATTGCTAATCCGATAAAAAATAGGTCAAATCCAATAAATAACCAATCGTTATGCTTGATGCTTTGCAACAAGCCTTTGTTGGTGGTAAATGCGTTTAACATAGGCGTGCAGAACGCAACGATAGCGGTGCTTGCCAATAGCCCACGCCATGCCACAGTTGGGCGAACGCAAAACGCAAACAGCGTGGCGATGAGCCATACGATAAAAAATCCGTGAATTTCCCAGTTAGCACGGTTTGCCAAATCGGTGGCTAATAAGCGATTAAACCAAAAAAAACTTAACATCGCCAACGGTAATCCTGCAATCAAGCTAATATTGCTCCGCTGTAGCACAAAAAAACCAAAATGCTGACGGTTTGCCAAATTTTGCCGTTTCACCGTCCACAGTATCAACCCTGTTGCTACCATTGCCGTGCCTAACATCCCTGATAAAAAATATAACCAACGTAATAATGGATTGGCAAATTTGCCTTTGTGTAAACCGACTAACAAGCGATTGGCAGTCGCCCCAGACACATTTGGCGTATGTTTTTCCAACAACTTGCCTGTAGTGCCGTCATAAATGTGAAATTCGGATAACAAGGCGATTTGGTGCATGGGTTTGGCATCAATGATAATTTGACTTTTGTCGGTATTTGGTAAATTTACACTGACTGATGTGATACGATAGTGCGGATTTTGCCAAGTTTTTTCACTTTGGCTTATCAATTTGCCAATATCTACCATGGGGGCGGGTTTGGCAGTTGTTGCGACTTCAGGTTTGACAGGACGAAAGGAATAAATTTGCTGATAAACGGTATGACTGTCAATATTGGCAAAGCGTTCACCATACGGCATATACATCGCAATCAGCGTGACCACGCCTGTAAAGGTAATCATCAAATGAAATGGCAACGGCAGCACCGAAACTAAATTATGGGCATCTAGCCACGAGCGTTGTCCTTTTTTTAGGCGTAAGGTAAAAAGGTCGCTAAAGATTTTTTTATGCACAATGATGCCTGTTATCAGACCGATTAACATCATCATGGAAAAAAAACCCACCAGCCAACGTGCCGTGCGTGGCGACAGATAATGCAAGTCAAAGTGCATCCTATAAAAAAACTCACCGCCTTTACTGTCTTTTATTTCGGTAATTTCTTGTTGCTGTTGATCAAAAAATTTCGGTTTGCCAAAACGGTCATCGGCATTTTTAACGTATTGTTGCGTGAGTGGATAACGCTCGGTCGCAGGATAAATGTACCAACTTTGAGCATTTGGGTAATGGCGTTGCAAACTGCCGATAGCGTGGCTGATAGCTTGATTATCATTGCTGAGTGATTGATAGGAGAGTTCGGGTTTTGTCCAAACGCTGATTTCATCTTTAAAAAAACTCACCGTTCCCATTAAAAACACCACAAACAACAACCAACCTGCCAACACGCCAAACCACGTATGCACGCTTGCCATATGTTGGCGATAGCCTTTTTTGTTGGATTTTTCGTTTGATTTGTGGCTAGATTTGTGATGAGTTTTGGAATTTTTTTGCAAAATTTGATAAGAAAAAACCGCCAAAATCACGGCAGTAAAGGCGACGATACTAGCAATTTGTCCCCAAAAAATCGCAGATAATGGCTGAATTGGTAAATAAATAAAACCAATATCCACCAATACCGCCATGCCATAACCCCCAAAAACTGCCAATAAAATTTGACACAATAAACGAAGATAAAATGATGTTGGGCGTGATTTTTTCATAATAATAAGCAGTTTTATCAAAAATTTAAATCATGGTTAAAAAACAAACTTCCGATAACACAATGATATCGGAAGTCGGTTTATAGTGGCTTTATGACACGCTTTAGAAACGGTAAGTCAAACTTCCCGAAACAGTGCGTGGCTCACCGAAGTTTAGCTGATTTGAACCCCAGTTATTGGTGATGTATTGTTTATCAAAAAGATTGTGTAAATTTAGCTGAGCTTCAAGGTTGTTGTTAACTTGATAACGAGCCATTAAATCCACCACGGCAAAACCATCTTGGCTATATTTTTCCTGTTTTTTGGTCACGCTATGGGTTAAAACCGCATAACGCTCGCTGGTATAATTCACCCCTGCACCTACGGTTAAGCCATTGACATAATCACCCATATCATAGGTGGCAAAGGCTTTTACCATGTGGCTTGGGATAGTCGTATCTAGCGGTTTGCCTGTTGCGGTTTTGGCATCGGTATAGCTATAGCCCAATGTTCCCATTAGGTTTTTGCTAAATTTACCCGATAATTCCATTTCAAAACCTTGGCTGGTTGCACCGTCAGTCGTGGTGTAGGCGATTTCTTTGGTTGAATTTTCAGTGCCTTTGACAAACGTACCGTTGAGACGTTGTGATGCGTTTTCTTTTTGGGTGTAAAATAAGCCAAATTGGGTTTGTAATTTATCATCTAACACGCTACTTTTAAAGCCTAATTCATAAGTGTCGCCCATTTCGGCATCGAGATGATTGCCGTTGACATCACGTACGGATTGCGGTCTAAAAATACTGGTGTAGCTGGCATAAGCCGATGTTTGTGGGCTAAACGCATAAGTCACTCCTGCATACGGTGTCCAAGCGTCTTCGGCTTTTTGATTCACTGTACCCCACTGCGTGCCTGTGCGTTCGTATTCAGAAAGGCGTGAACCCAGTACGACTGATAGTTTGTCGGTTGGTTTTAGCTGAGTGGCAAGATATGCACTGTTTTCTTTCATGGTGGTGTTCACGCTTTGGGTGGCACTATCCCAGTTGTATTCAGGATATGAGCCGTCCCACGCAAAAAAATTGTCATGTGGTGGAAATTGTGCTTTTGTCCAATCCAAAAATGTATCCGCTTCTTGGGTAAATTTGGTATGACTTGCTCCAAACATGGCTTGATGCGTTTTGCCAAACAAATTAAAATAACCTTTTACATCACCTTGAATGTTAAATTGTTTGTAATCATTTTCCGAGCGATAAGGATTAATGCCTAAGCCCAAACCTGTGTTTTTATCTAACGTATCACCGTATAACCAAAATAATTTGGCTTCACCGTTCACTACACGATAATTGGTTTTTAGCTCAGCTTGCCAATTTGGGGTGAATTGATGACTGACATTACTAAACACTTCATAAGTTTTATTATTCCAAACGCTCCAGTCAGTAGAAGTGGTTTTATTCACGTCCCAATCCGTGCGTGAGCCGTCTGAATAATACGCAGGCAAACCACCCCACATCGTGCCATGTTGACGCAGTTCACTTACGGTCATACCGATGCCTGCTTTGGTTTTTTCTCCGATATCCGCATCAATCACGCCATACAGACGGCTTTCGCCTTTTTCTTCGCCGTTCACATAGGTGTCACCGTCCGAATGTGCGACAATCACCCGCCCACGTACCGAACCATCTTCATTCAAGCCACGAGCATGGTCAAATACCACGCCATAATGCCCAAATTCATCCACACTTAACGTAATTTCGCTCGCGGGTGTGACGTTTTCTGCACGTTTACGCACTACATTCACACGAGCAGACGGCTCACCAGAACCCGATACCAAGCCTGTCGCACCGTGCGTGACTTCCACCGTATCATAGATAACGGAACTCACGTGATTTTCACCAATTACCAACTGACCATTGAAATCTAACGGCATACCGTCCACATGAATTTTGCTAATGCCAAACCCACGCGAATAAAAACTCGTCCGTCCACCGTCAATATTTCGCACATGAACGCCATTGGTATCTTTCATCACATCCACCAAACTTTGATTGTCTTGGTCTTTGATACGCTGAGCGGTAACCGTTGTCACGAGCTGGGGCGTTTCTTCTAAACTTAAATCCAATCCCGTTGATGCCGATGACTCACGGATGGTGTAGGGGGTAGGATTGCTAGATGATGCGTTAATGACAATCTCGTCCAAAGTCGCCGTTGGTACGACTTCTTCAGCAAGTGCAGGCAATGACAAAGCAACCGAACCGAATAACACCGTTTTTAATGCAAGATGAATACGCGTTTGAGAAAATTTCATAAAAACCCTTAAAAAATATAAATAATACAAAGACGAATAATAATAATTATCATTTCTAATAAAGTCAAGCAATGTTTTTACAAATATTTAACAAACCCGTAAAAAACAAAAAAACCACTAACAAATCGTTAGTGGCTCTATTTGAGATAAAAAGCGAAAAATTAACCGTGATGAGCTTTATCCAACTCAACCAACGCATTAATCGCCTTATTCATACCGTGCATGATTTGACCGAGCAACACTTGTTGCTTGGTAACCACAATCACAATCATCGGCTGATGCTCATTTGGCACAGCACTAATCATAATTTTACCATTTTCGGCATCCAAAATCACCGAGCGACAGCCCGTTAACTGGGCTTCAGCCGTTAAGGCTTGTACCAAAGCCAAAATTGAACTTCCGACCGCAGACAACTTGCCACCATCATAGTTTTTTTGGAAAATGGAGCTAACTTCAAAGCCGTCTGTTGATGCCAATAACACGCCGTCCACACCGCTAGTGGTATGAACTAATTCGTGCAAAATTTCGTTAGACAAAGTAACGAATTTTTCGCTTGGTTTGACACGGCTTTCCATTTGAAATAATTTATCGTTCATGTTGCTATCCACAAAGTTTGGGTTAATTGATAACTGTTAATATAAAGTAAAACTCACTGATGGATTAAAAAATACCAGTTAAAATTGGTTTTAATTGCTCAGCTCTAACGATGAAATAATCGTATCAACGAGCAACAATACATCTTCACGTTTACGCATATCAACAGGAAAAACAGGCAGGTTTTTACCTTGTTTGTCCAACCATTCACGGTAAATGCCAAAGTCTAATTCAGGTTTTTTGTCCACTTGGCTGATACCAATCACAATACGACCATCGTAGATTTTGGCAAAAGTTTCCAGGTAGTTGGCTAGGTCGCCAATCGGGTCTTGAGCCGAATGGTCAATTAGGATAATCACACCCAATGCACCTTGCGATAGGATGGGCCAAATAAAGTTAAAACGTTCCTGCCCCGGCGTACCGTATAGCCCAATACTCATGCCACCTTCTTAAGGTCAGCTCACCGTAGTCCATGCCCACAGTGGTTAATAGTTTGGCGTTCGTGCCAAGGTCGGTGTTTTTGACTTCGGTAGACACCACAGGGATATCAGACAGGCTTGAGATAGCTTGGGTTTTACCTGCGCCCATTGGGCCACTAAAGACGATTTTTAAGCGTTGCATAATAAAGCCTTACTAAATAATTTTTTGTTGATATTTAAAAAATATTAACAATACAATATTCTTTTGCTTATCATACACTAAAATGCTATTTTATACTAGCAATTTTGTGTGTGATTACCGATCTTAGCAGAAAATAACTGATTAAATGCCCAGTTTACGGCGTAAGCGAGATAAGAAACCTTTCATGCCATCTTGCTGGTCGGTTTGGGCAGGTTGTTCTGTCTTGATTTCTTGTTGTAAGCTACTGGTTGCATGACTGGTTGGCATTGTCGGCGTAGGGGTTGCCGTCACAGTTTGATTTGACGTTGTGTGTGTGCCTTTAAATTGGCTGACAGTTTGAGTCAAGTTCTCATAAACTTCTGTTTGTAAAACGCCTGACATCACTAAGGCGATTAGCATGGCTTTGGTAACATTGGCATCCACACCGCTTAAGCTAATCAATTCACCAAGGCTAACTTCACGTGCTTCTAACACGCATTGTACTTTTAGGGCGTTATGGCGTTGGTTGTTGTTATCAGGTTTTACCCAACTAGTGATGTGGTAAGGGTTGGTAGTATTGACCAAAGCTTGCAATGCTTTGGCATTTTTTAAACCAAATTGCCAAAAATATTGTACCAAATCTAGTGAATTTTTTGGGTCTAAGGTTTGCGGATTGGCAACGTTTAACGTCCAAGCTGACGGCTCTAAAGTCGCTTGTTGTAACCAAATGCGTTGTTGTTTTGGCTGGATATATGCTAAAACTGCCCCTTGAGCGTTGTTTAAACTAAACAGTTGGTCTTCTTTTTTATGTAAACGGCTTAACACTTGGGCGATTGCTAAAGCGACACTGTTATCGCTGTTAACATGGGCTTCGGATGCGGTAAGTGATACCGTAGGCTGTGGGTTTGCCATAGGTTTTTGTTGGCGACTGGCGATTAAGTCGTCTAGCGAGGTGCGACCTTGTGGTTTTGCAGAATTGTCTGGCGTATCGTTTGAGCTAATACGAGTCGGTGTATGTCCTGATAAAAATTGTAAATTGGCATATAACCATTTATTGAGCGGGTCTAAATCTTTAATTGGCAAGGTCAAAATATTACCTGTCAAATAGCCGTTATCACCCTCAGTACGGGCGATATATAGGGCGGCGGCGTGCGGTTTTGCAGACATTAGACGTTGAACGCTGTCGGCGTGCTGAAATTCAGCATTCACCATAAACAAATCAACCGCTTCATGGTTAGCAGATACCCATTCAAGGTCGGCTTCTAACCGCATTAACAGACGTAAATAACCCTTAATAATCACTTGGTCAGCAGGTCGGACTCCGACTAGGGCAATGCGTAAAACTTTTTTGGTATTGTCATTGGAAGTTAGACTCATGGACATACATTCCTTTTATTTTATTTTATGTCGGATAAATGTTGCAAAAACGCTACCGAAATTTAATTATAAATTTTAACAAGATTTTAACAAATAAGGTAGGTTGCAAAGCCCATAAAAATAACCTTTCATACCAAAAAACGCAAAAAGTGTTACAAAAGCGTATCAATCTTTAGCCAAAAAATAACTGATTATTAATTTTGATTAATAATCAGTGTTTTTGACAATTTTTATTACAAGTAAAGATTATATTTTTTTAAAAATTAACGACAATTTTTTGGCTCAGTTACATTCACTGTCACGTTGACATTGGCCAGGGAAAACAGTGCTGATACTTGCTTTTGGGCATTGTCAGTGGCAAGTTTGAGCATATCGGATTTACAGGCGGTTTTTAGCACCTGTGCCTTGCCAGATTGTTGTGCTTGTTTGAAAATTTCGGGGTCAACGTCCATGATGCCAAACACGCCTGTCTGAATGTCATATACTTCAATGTTGTCCAAATAGGTTTCAAACACTTGGGCGGGAGGTAGGGTAATGCTTACCGACTGCGTGGGGTTATCAGATTTTTCATCAAGCGGTGTCACCGTGATATGTTCAGGTTTTAATTGATTTAAATCAATACCTGCCTGTACCCGCCCATGAGCGACAAACAGTCCTTTTTGTTCGTCCTGCCAAAGGGTGTACCAGTTGCCCTGTTTTTGGGCAGTGATAACGGTATCCACGTTATACACGACCGTCTGTAAGCGATTTAAGCTTTGGATTTTGCTAATCACGCCGTCTGTGGTTAAGACGTCAATTTTGGGTTTGGCGTTTTTTTGATAGGTATAAAACCCAACTGCCATCGCACAAATTACGCCAAATAGCACAAGCGACAGCCAAAAATACATGGATTTTACAGATTTTATCATGATAAGTTTACCTTTAATGAAATTATCGTTGCTAATCTTTAGTGTAAAGACAATGAATGAATTAATCAATATGCCCTGTGTAAGGGTGTTTTATATTTTGTAAACGATGATTTGAATTTTTAAAATGATTGGTGTGGTTGCTACTATCATTAGGTATGATTGCAGTTTATAATACGAGGATAAGGATTGTCAAATTCTTAACAAACCGTTACAATAGCTTATTTATTAACGATTTTAAGGTGCGATATGAAAGCCAGCCAATTTACCTTTGCCACATTAAAAGAAACGCCAAGCGATGCCGATGTGGCTTCTGCCAAGCTTATGCTGCGTGCAGGACTTATCCGCAAGTCGGCATCAGGGCTGTATAGTTGGTTGCCAATGGGTTTAAAAACTTTGCAAAAGGTCGAAAAAATCATCCGTGAAGAGATGAACGCCATTAATAGCCAAGAGCTTTTGATGCCTGTGGTACAGTCCGCGGAACTTTGGCAAGAGTCGGGTCGTTGGGTGGATTATGGTCCAGAATTATTGCGTTTTAAAGACCGCCATGACCGTGATTTTGTGCTTGGACCTACGCATGAAGAAGTGATTACCGATATTGCTCGCAATTTGTTAAAAAGCTATAAACAATTACCACAATGTTATTATCAGATTCAGACCAAATTCCGTGATGAAATCCGCCCACGTTTTGGCGTGATGCGTTCTCGTGAATTTATCATGAAAGATGCCTATTCGTTCCACATTGACCAAGCCTCTTTGCAAAAAACTTATGATGATATGTATGGTGCGTATAGCAGGATTTTTACTCGTCTTGGCTTGGATTTTCGTGCGGTACAAGCGGACACAGGATCAATCGGTGGTTTTGCATCACATGAATTTCAAGTTTTGGCAAATTCTGGCGAAGATGATATTGTCTTTAGCGATACCTCTGATTATGCGGCGAACATTGAGCTTGCCGAAGCGATTTGTAATGACACTCGACCAGTCCCAAGCCAAGCCAAAACAGACGTTGCAACGCCAAATATGCCAACCTGTGAACAGGTTGCCGAGCATTTGGGATTGCCACTTTCCCAAACGGTAAAAACCTTGATTGTAGAAGGTATTGATGATGAAAATGGCAAGCCGACCTTGGTGGCGTTGGTGCTTCGTGGCGACCATAGCTTAAACGAAATCAAAGCGGAAAAATTAGCCCAAGTGAAAGCCCCATTAACCTTTGCCACAGAAGATGCCATGAAAACTGCAGGGCTTCATAAGGGTTATATTGGCGTGTTTGATTTAAATATGCCTGTCATTGTGGACAAAAGTGCGTCTGTTTTAGCAGATTTTGTCAGCGGTGCGAACAAGCCTGATTTTCACACCATAGGGGTAAACTGGGAACGTGATGCCCAAATTACCCAAGTTGCCGATATTCGCAACGTAGTGGAAGGCGACCCAAGCCCAGACGGACAAGGTAAACTGCAAATCCGCCGTGGTATTGAAGTCGGTCATATTTTCCAACTAGGCGACAAATACGCCAAAGCATTAAACTGTGCGGTCATGGGTGAGCAGGGCAAGCCTGTGATCACCACGATGGGCTGTTATGGTATTGGGGTAACTCGTATCGTGGCGGCGGCGATTGAGCAAAATCATGATGAACAAGGTATTATCTGGAAAATCAGCGAAACAGGCGAAAGCCTTGCACCGTTTGACGTGGCGATTGTGCCGATGATTAAAGGCAAAATGAAAGATGCCAACAATGACAAAGCCATGCAAATGGCTACTGAACTTTACAACGATTTAAAGATAAAAGGCGTTGATGTATTGCTTGACGACCGTGATGAGCGTGCAGGCGTGAAGTTTGCCGATTTAGAGCTCGTTGGTATTCCGCATCGTATCGTGATTTCGGAGAAAAATATTGCTGACAATGGCGACGTTACCTTTGAGTACGTTTATCGTGCTGATGGTGAAAAACAAATGTTAACACTCGATGAAGTTTTAGCAAAAATCGCTGTTTAATGCTGTTTTAATAAAATCGTTGCAAAGATTTAAACCAAAAAAAGTGTGTAACATTTTACGCACTTTTTTATTGAAAAAAATCTTTATTCTTTAAACCCAATCACATGACCGTATTCGTCCAGTTCAAAATCTTGAATTGAAAAACCCTTTTCGTCTTCGGCTTTTTTAATGTCGCATAAACTCAAAATCTGTGCTTCTTGACTGCTCGGGCTTGGATAATAAAACTCACCGATTTTACGTCGTGAGTCTTCAACAAACTCAGGATAATCGCTCACACGCCACAAATCATTGTATTGACGGTCTTGAAAAATAAAATCTGCCAATTTTAACTCGCCTGTATCGCACCGTATTTGTACCAAAAGCGAAAAAGCACTGGTAATGCTTTTTTTGCCAAGGTTAGGGTTATACACACTTTCGGCTTTGTCCATGCGGTCTCGAAACCAAATGGATGTGACTTCATAACCTTCGCTATCGGTAAAGGTGCGATAGCTGTCCAAATCCATGCCACCGCCGTTAAAATCACTGTCATCAGGTTGCCACCAACGAGCCGAATGTGCCAAATTTGGCAAACTGCTAAATAATATTAAACTTGCTAAACATAATGCTTTGATTTTCATCAGATTTTTCCTTTTTAACCATGGGTAAATTTATTTTAAAATGACAAAAACGTTGGTGGTGTGAGAAACACTATTTCGCAAGACGAGTCGTAGCAAAGTGGTCGAACCATGACGTTTTTGTGAGCATTCGACAAGTTCATGGAGAACGAAAAAACATCGTTAATCGCTCAAACCAAGCACCGCCAACACACCGTCCAAGCCTGTTACATTGATTGCAAAGTCCGCTTGTTGTTGCACAATCGGCTTAGCACGATACGCAATGCCGATATCGGCAAGTTGCAACATTGGCACATCATTTGCTCCGTCGCCAACTGCTACCGTCTGTGACAAATCAATCCCTAAGCGTGTTGCTGTTTGTTGCAAAATCTCGGCTTTTTTTGCCCCATTGACAATCGGCGTGGTGATATTGCCTGTTATTTTGCCGTTTTGAATGTCCAATTCATTGGCAAACACTTCATCAATTCCTAAATAATTTTTAACATAGTTTGCAAAATAAGTAAAACCACCTGACACTAACACCACATGATAACCTGCTCGTCTTAAACGACTGATTAAGCGTTTCGCTCCAAGGCTAAAACTCAAATTTTGTGCGATAATTTCGTCCAATACCGCCACGTCCAACCCTTTTAGCAACGCCACACGTCTGACAAAACTTTCATCAAAATCAATCTCGCCACGCATTGCCGATTCGGTGATGATGTCCACTTGTTCGCCAATCCCTGCTTTTTTGGCAAGTTCCACAATCACTTCCTGCTCAATCAACGTGGAATCCATGTCAAACAAAGCCAGTTTGTGTGGTCGTTGCTGTTGGCTCAATGGCATGGCGTGAATGTCCAGATTGGTAAAATGCACACTACTAAACAATTGTTTGATATTTTTTTGAAAATTTGCTAAATCAGGTTTGGCAACGCTCACGTACCATTGTAAGGTCGTAACAGGGCTAATTTGTTCGGCTTGTGGTGTTGGCTTGTGGGTGTCGTTTAGATTTTGTTGCCAATCTAGGGAACTTGTCAATGTTTGTTGATTAATTAGGCGTAAAGTTGGGTAATTTTCCGCAAGTAGCTGTTGAATTTGATATAATAGACCAAACTCAAATTTGGGTGCAGATAATGTCAAAATCCAACAATTTGGCTCAATTTTACCCATTTTTGCATAAAAATTTGTATTCATGTTGATTTTCCCCTTGTCTGATAAAGCAATTAGCATGATAATGTAGCATTTATTTTTCACAAAAGAAAGTTTTAAATTTATGAGTCATCTTGCACCCCGTCAGGGCATTTTTGCCATTGTGTTATTAGTGAGTTTTTGCCTACATTTGTTGGTTCTTATGCTGAGTGTGGAAAAACAGCAGTATGATTATCAGACCGATAAAGGCGAAAAAATCGTGGAGCAGTTGGGCAAAGAAGCCCTTGTTGCCATTGGTAATCAAGACCGTATCAGTTTAAGTGTGCTGGCGAACCGTTACCAAGTGGATAGCGATATTGCCAAGCTCGTGATTATGGATAAAAATAAACAGACGTTGGTACAAATAGGGCAATCGCAACACGATGTCGGACAAGTGATTGACAAATTAATTATTCAAAACAATCAAGAAATAGGGCAAGTGAGCGTAACCATGCGTGCGTTGTCTAATGGTGAGATTTTGGGGCAACAATGGCTGTTTATCTTGGGTACGGCGGTGTTGCATCTGTTTTTATGGCTGATTTATGGCTATGTGGCACGCCCAACCCAAGCTCAAATTGATGAGCTTGGTGAAAAAGTGCAACAACGTTTGGCACTTGCTCGTCAAGGCGGTAATTTGGAACAAACCGTTGCAACTGAGCCTAATCAGGTGGCACAAACTAAAAATAATCAACAACAGTCGGAAAATAAACCCGCTGAAAATCCCAATGCCACCATCCAACAATATTTGCAAAAGAACCGCCAAACAAACTTGCCAAGTCAACATGATGAGCAAATAACCAAGATTGAACTGGATAACCCACAAGACGATAAAAGATCTGATAATCTGACAAAAGACGTGGCAAAAGGCGTTGACCCAAATCAAGAACAAACCGTGGCAATCCAAATCCGCTTTTTTGATGAGTTTAAATTGTTAGAACGCCTAACCCCTGACACCGCAACGCCGTATCTGCATTTGTGTGAACAGTTGTTATTGCGTGCGTGCGATAGCTTGTTAAGCCCAAATTCATCGATGCTAAACCGCTTTACCAAAGGTGTGATACTCGAAGCGTTGCCGTATTTTGACAAAAACGGAGCGGTCGTGCATTTAACAGGCAAACCCGACCAAGTGGCATTCGCATCGGTGTTATTGTCCAAGCTTGTGCTGATTTTAAACCAAGTCGTGTATGAAAAACACCGTGAATTATCACGTTTTGCTTTGCCGATGATGGCAGGTGTTGGTATGGTGCAAGACTTTGATAATTTGCACGGTTTGATGAACAATCATGGCAAAGAAGATAGCTTGGTGATTTTGTATCCGTCAGCGATGTTAAAACATTTAGAAAAACAAATCCAAATCAAACAACAACGACACCCACGCACCGTCAAAGAACGTGAAATGCGTTGGTATGACGGGCTGTCACAAAGTGTAATGAAAGAATTAATCCAAAAACGTGATGATATTTTGACCAGTGCCGAACGCTATCAAATCGCCGAACAGGAATAATTTTTCGGCTTTGGTAATATAAAGATTGACATTTTTTAAAAAATAATTTATAAACCGCATTATTTTTTGAATTTTTTAATAGAATTCTTTTTAAACCAGTAAAACAAGAAAACCGTTCCTAGTAAGCCTATCGAACTATCACGGTTTTCGTAGCATTCGACACGTTTATGGCGAAGCAAAACCGAGTTTGAAAAGACTTCTAATTGTTATTAAAAAGGAGTCCACATGGCTGAACCAGATATTGATGATAGCTTTGAAGATGACAATTTTGACGATGACGAAGACGCCCGTCTGGCGGATGATGACGCATCACGCCGTGGCAGTAGCTTGGAAAAACGTCGCATGATTGACAATTTCTTGGCGGAAAAACGTCTAGAACGTTCGTTGCGAGATAGTTTTGACGATGATTTGGATGACTTGGACGATGACGATTTTGACGACGGGGATTTTTAAGAAACATTTTTAGAAAATTTAGGATAAATGATGAATTTTGATGATTTAATTGATTTTTTGGATAGTGATGATAACCAATTTGGCTTGTCAAGCCTTGCCACACATGGTTTTTTGACCGCATCGGTGGTGGCAAAATCGTTAAAAAATTGGCAATCGTTGCTATTTGAAGGTAACGAAAAACAAGTTAAACCTGCGGTGTTGCAAGCGATTAGCGAATGGCGAGCCGAATTACAAGCCACGCTCCAAGACGAAAAAGCCATTGAATTGCCGTTTGACATTGTTGAAACCGATTATAGCGATATCGCCGAGTCGGACGTGGGCGAGTGGTCGGTGGGCTTTGTGGATGCGATGTACGCCAGCGATGACGAAGCTGATGACTGGTTCGCTGATAGCCGTACCGAAGAAGATGTGGCGATGCTGACCCTGCCAATGGTGCTTTTTAGTGGCATTGACGAAGAAGAAGCCGACATGAAAGAGCTAATAGACGACCCAACCACCATGGCACAAATGGCATCGGCGATTGAAAAAAATGTGGTGGAATTGTTTTTGTTGTTTCACACCGATGATTAATTCATTGTTTAAAAAAATTAATCATAAAAAGGTAATCCAATGAAAATCCAAAATATCGCACTAGTGGGTAGTTTGTCAGTGATGTTGTTAGCGACGGGTTGCCAAACCACCAAAACTAGCCTAGAGCCACAACCAATCGGCGGTGATACCGATGCTGACGGCTGTTTGATATCGGCAGGGCAAACCTATTCCACGCTAAAAGGGGAATGTGTGCAAGTGTTTGACGTGGCGGACATTCAACTTACCGATCCGAACAATGACAGGTTAGCGGTGTATGTGATTTTATCAGAAGATAAATCCCAAGCGGAAGTTTTTTTGGGGGGCGATCCACAGCCGATTTTGATGGATGTGGTTAAAGGCGGTTATTTGTCTAAGGACAGTAAAATTAGATTGGTAAAAATAGCGGATGGTTGGCGTATTCGCCGTTAATTTTTGGCTATTTAAAATTAAAAAAGGTATCACGATTTGGCGATACCTTTTTTGTTCGGTGTTTTTATTAGATGAATTTTTAAAGTTAATTGATTAATTCTTTTAATAACTGATTCACCTGTGCAGGGTTTGCTTTACCCTTAGATGCTTTCATCACTTGCCCAACCAGTCCATTAAAGGCTTTTTCTTTGCCAGATTTGTATTCATCAACCATAGCTTGATTATTTTTTAAGACTTCTTCGACAATCGCTTTAATTGCTCCTGTGTCAGTTTCTTGTTTTAACCCTTTTTCATTGATGATGTCATCGGCGGTTTTATCCGATTCCCACAAATAGCCAAACACTTCTTTGGCGATTTTACCGCTAATGGTATTATCCAAAATACGAGCAATTAACCCTGCCAAACGCTCGGCAGAAATAGGCGAATTGTTAATCGTCAAATCATTTTTGTTGAGCGAACCAAGTAGGTCGCCCATCACCCAGTTGGCAGAGATTTTGGCATGGGCTTTACCGACTTTTTCCACAACATTTTCATAAAAGTCAGCAAGTTCTCGGTTTGCGGTCAAAATTCGACTGTCGTATTCAGGCAAGCCAAGCTCACCCATAAAGCGTTCACGGCGTGCGGTCGGTAGCTCTGGCATATTGGCACGGATTTGGGCAATCGTCTCATCGTCGATATGTACAGGCAACAGGTCTGGGTCAGGAAAATAGCGATAATCGTTGGCTTCTTCTTTTTCACGCATACTGCGAGTTTCGTCTTTTTCAGGGTCGTACAGGCGAGTAGCTTGCACCACTTCTCCACCGTCTTCAATCAAATCAATTTGGCGTTCAATCTCAACAGTAATAGCACGCTCAATAAAGCGAAATGAGTTTAAGTTCTTTAATTCACAACGTGTACCAAGTGGTGCGTTCGGCTTACGCACGGACACGTTACAGTCACAGCGAAACGAGCCTTCTGCCATGATAGCATCCGATATACCAAGCCACGTTACCAGCTGATGAATCGCTTTAACATAAGCGACTGCCTCAGCCGCTGACCGCATATCAGGTTCAGAGACGATTTCTATAAGTGGCGTTCCAGCACGGTTTAAGTCCACGCCCGTCATGTGGGGAACTGCGTCATGCACCGATTTGCCAGCATCTTCTTCTAGGTGGGCACGAGTGATGCCGATGCGTTTGGTGTATTCGTTTTTTTCGCCTTCATTCACTACGATGTCAATGTAGCCTTCACCCACGATAGGGTGTGCCATTTGGCTGATTTGGTAGCCTTTTGGCAAGTCAGGATAGAAGTAGTTTTTACGGTCAAAAGCGTTCATTTGTCCGAGTTTGGCATTCACGCCCATACCAAATTTTAACGCCTTTTCCACAACTTCTTTGTTTAACACAGGTAGTACGCCCGGCAATGCCAAATCCACGATGTTGGCTTGGGTGTTCGGCGCTTGTCCAAATTCGGTACTGGCAGGCGAAAAAATCTTGGTGTTGGTGTTTAATTGGCAATGAATTTCAAGTCCAATAACGACTTCATAGCCGTCAATTAAAAGGTTTTGGGTCATAATGGGTTCTCTTTTTTAACTGTTAAATCATAAAGTAGGGTAAATTGAGTACACCAACTTTATCTACAAATTTGTGATAAGAAATATCATCAACTTTAAAACTCATGATAACTTTTGGCATTTTTTTCCTAAATGTATAATTGAGAAAATTTCGCCAATTTATCATCAAGTGTTAATAACGTTAATTGATGTGTTTTTGCAGTTGCTAAAATCAGGGCATCTGGCAATTTAATTTTGTGTTTTTGGCGAATGGCGATTGCCTTATCACGAATATTGTCATCAAGTGGGTATTGCGTGAATTGGTTAGCAATGTATTTTAATTGCTCACAAGTTTTATTGTCCACGCCATAAAACCCAATAAATTCAATATAAGTAATAATGCTAATGGCACATTCAGACAAATAAACGCCTTTTTGTGATAATAAATTAAAACTTTCGGGCGTTTGTTTTTGTAAGCCAAGCAGCGTACAAGTATCCAGCAAATATTTACCACTCATCACGCATTGCTCTTTGATATGCCACAGGGTCAATGCTATTGAATGCGTCTATGGGCGGTTGTTTTTTAAAAAAGTCGGTTAATAAAACATCGTCTTTTTTATCTTGAATTGCCCATTTTTCAATCAATTGGGCAACGCTTAACTGCTCGCTTTGGGCTTGGGCAATGACCATTTGTTCAATGTGGTGCGGTAATTCTATTAACATCATATTTCCTTAAATACCATTATGAACCAGTATTAAATTTTTATCATTTTCTACCAATTCACAATAGCCAATTAATTTATCCAATTCGGTTAATAATTCATCACGGCATACGGTGATTTTTTCATAATCGCCTTTAAAATCATCATCGTCCACAATCGTAAAATAATTGCCTGTTAAAATAAATTCATTAGGAGCATTGGCAAATACCGCTCGCCAAGCAATGATTAAATTTTTAAAAGGCGTAATCAGCGATTGATTAAATCCTGTAATGCCATGATAACATAAGCCTTGAATAGGGCATTTTTTATCACAATGGGCTAGGGTGATTATCCAATTTAAACTGTCCATTAGATATTGAATAATATCATCGTGAATAACCGCTTTATTGGGATTGTCATTATTTATAAAAGTATCGTCATTATGGGCAATAATCGCAAAATAATGCCTTAATACGCTCATTAATTAGCATTTAGCAATCGGCGATAGTTCCTTATGAAACTCCGTCACTTGCTGATAAGCGTCCGCCGTATTTAGTAGCGTATCTTCCGCCCAATGTTTGCCAATCAGTTGCAAGCCTACAGGCAAGCCCTCCACAAAACCCACAGGGTGAGACAATGCGGGCAGACCTGCCAAATTTACGCCAATCGTGTACACATCGCCCATATAAATCTCGCTTGGCGTTAAGCTCGCTCCGATTTTGTAAGCTGGCGTTGGGGCAGTTGGGGTTGCGATGACATCACAACTTTCAAAGGCTTTATTAAAATCATTTAAAATCAAACGGCGTACCTTTTGGGCTTTGACATAATACGCATCAAAATAGCCTGCTGATAGAGCATATGTGCCCATTAAAATTCGGCGTTGTACTTCTGCCCCAAAACCTTCGGAGCGAGAGCGTGTGTACAGGTCGCTCAAATCGCTTGGATTTTCACAGCGATAGCCAAACCGCACGCCATCATAGCGAGACAGATTAGATGATGCTTCGGCAGGGGCAAGCAGATAATAAGTCGCCAAAGTAATCTCTGGACTGGTCAAGTTGACATCAACCAAAGTTGCCCCAAGCTCTTCATATTGTTTTAAAGATTGGTTAATGATAGTTTTAACATCATCTTGCAAACCTGCTCCAAAATATTCGCTTGGCACGCCGATTTTTAGACCTTGTAACGGCTTATCCCCATTTGCTTGAGAGCGTTTAGCAATTAAATCTTTCGTCCATGTTGGCACGTCTTTATTGACACTGGTTGAGTCTTTAGGGTCAAATCCGCTCATCACTTCTAAAAGATAGGCACAATCTTCTGCGGATTTGCCAAAACTGCCTGCTTGGTCAAAACTTGACGCATAAGCAATCATACCAAAGCGAGAAATGCGACCATAAGTCGGCTTGATGCCTGTCAGTCCACAAAACGAAGCAGGTTGGCGAATTGAACCGCCTGTATCTGAGCCTGTGGCAAGTGGAGCAAAACCACTGGCAACCGCCGCCGCCGAACCGCCTGACGAACCGCCCGGTACATAGTCCAAATTATACGGATTATGCACCGCCCCAAAGTACGAGCTTTCGTTGTCCGACCCCATGGCAAACTCGTCCATCGACGTCTTGCCAAGTGTAACCAGACCGACATCTAGGCATTTTTGCACAATGTGGGCGTTATATGGGGAGACAAAATTGGCAAGCATTTTTGAGCCACAAGTGGTTAGCACCCCTTGGGTATTAAAAATGTCTTTGTGGGCAAGCGGTATGCCTGTCAAGGGGTGGGCATTGCCTGACTTTAGGCGTTCGTCTGCTAATTTTGCCTGTTCTAAGGCAAGTTCTGGCGTAACGGTAATAAAGCTATTCACCGCTTTATCGTGTGTGTCAATACGATTTAAAAAATGCTCTGTCAATTCAACCGAGCTAAATTGTTTGGCTTGTAAACCGTCAGCGATTTCACGGACGGATAGGGTGTGTAAAGTTGTCATAGGTTTTCTGCTTATAAAAAATATTAAATTACAATGAGTTATTGCTAATATAAGTTTCAAAATGAAATCTTTCAATATAAAAACTATCAACAATAAATAAGTGTTTGGATTGCCAGCAAACCAAATCAGGCCCAAACCATACCCAAAACACACAGTTTGCCTTATTAAAGTCAATTTTATCTTGCAATTTATCTAAACTGATGTCAAAGGGAAAATAAGATTGTAGGGCTTGGTAGTCGCGAAACGCACCTAACTCATCGGTTTTGCCATATACTTCAAAAGTGCCTACATCAAGATAATCTTGTGCTAACACTGCCATAAATTCGCCATCAAGGTCAAATTGATCAATGATTTTATGGGTGTTATTGTTTGGCGAGCAATCCAAATAAATGCGTTTTTTCACGGTTATCAGTCAATCACTTGCGGCACTAGATACAATCCATCTTGTACCGCAGGGGCAATTGCTTGATTTTGTTCACGATTGACCGACAAGCCATTTAAATCCACCACATCAGGGCGTAAGACTTGCACGCCGTCGTGGACATTGGTTAGGGGCTTGATATCATCGGTATTGACCTCGGATAAAATGTCCATCATCGACAAAATTTTGCTAAGACTTTCGGCATGACCTTGGCATTGACTTTCATCAATTCCCAAACGAGAAAGTTTTGCAATACTCATAATGTCTTCAGTAGAAATCGGTTGAGCCATAACTTTTCCTTTAAATTTAATTAAATTGTGACTATTAAAATATCAATAATTAACCCAATAAACTGTAAACTTGATTAATCAAATATTGATTAAAAATACTAAAAAAAATAAACTTACCCACTATTTTAACAAATTTTACAAAATTTAGGCGTGAAATTTTACAAATTTTTTTTATCAACTTAATTTTATTAATTCGTAAAAAATACAAAAAATTAATTTTTGATTAAAATTTTTGTAAAAAATGTTTGATTTTTAATATTTTGTTATAAAAAATATCACCTAAATCATCGTTTTTGATAAAATTACTATATTTTATCGCCATTTAGCGGTATAATTTGCCACTATTTATTTTAACTTTTTGCTCTGCGTTATTTGCAGTGTTTTTCACTGGGAAATGTTTCATGTTCGGATTTTTTTCAAACAATATCGCCATTGACCTAGGCACGGCGAACACCTTGATTTACGCCCCAAATAAAGGCGTGGTGCTAAACGAACCGACCGTGGTCGCGTTGCGTTCTAACCGTACTCAAAACCCAACGGTCGCGGCTGTGGGGATTGATGCCAAACAAATGTTGGGGCGTACCCCTGATAATATTACCGCCATTCGTCCGTTAAAAGACGGTGTGATTGCCGATTTTGAAGTGACGCAAAAAATGCTGAAACACTTTATTAATAAAGTACGTGCCAAGCGTTTTATGACCAATACCGATGTGATTGTGTGCGTACCGTGTAAATCTACCTTGGTTGAGCGTAAGGCCATTCGTGAAGCGGTGCTGTTTGCAGGGGCAAATAAGGCGTTGTTAATTGAAGAGCCAATGGCGGCGGCGATTGGGGCGGGATTGCCTGTACATGATGCGAGCGGTTCTATGGTCGTGGATATCGGTGGCGGTACGACTGAGATTGCGGTGATTGCCCTGTCAGGTTGCGTGTATGCCGACTCAATTCGTATCGGTGGTGATGTGTTTGACGAAGCGATTATTACCCACGTTCGCCGTACCCATGGTTGTGTGATTGGTGAAACCACCGCTGAACGTATCAAAATGGAAGTTGGTATCGCGATGGAAGATAAAACCGATAAACCGCTAGAAGTCGAAGTGCGTGGGCGTAGCATGGCAGAAGGCGTGCCAAAAACCTTTACTGTCACGTCAACTGAAATTCAAAAAGCCTTAAGTGACCCATTAGCAGGGATTGTCGCAGGGGTAAAAGCCGCTCTAGAACAAACCCCACCCGAATTATCGTCCGATATTGCTGAACGGGGTATTGTGCTAACAGGCGGTGGGGCGTTATTGCGTAATCTTGACGTGTTGATTTCTCGTGAAACAGGCTTACCAGTAACCGTTGCCGAAGACCCATTAACTTGCGTAACGCGTGGCGGTGGTAAGGCCCTTGATTTTATTAACAATAAATCGCTAAATATGATTTTTGTTTAAAAAATGCCTATGTTAAAAAGATACCGCTATATTTGGCGGTTTCCTTTGTTAGGGTGTTAAAATTTCATGCTATTAAAATTATTAAATTTTTTAAATATTATTTAAAAGCTACCTTTAAAAACCATGTGATTTGTTATGTCGTTAACCCTTTTTAGTCATCAGCCATTAACTCTGCGAAAAACAGCGATTGTGGTGTTTTTTGCCATTGTATTAATGTTGTTAGATAGCAAAAATTCCCAGCTATTTCAACCTGTTCGTAATGTGGCACATGCGTCTATGCAACCGATTTATCAGATGTCGGTGTATCCTGATTTTTTTGTAGCATGGCTTGACAGTAAAACGACTGATAAAGAAACCTTACGCCGTGAAAATATCCAGTTGAAGGCAGAGTTACTACACATTAAAGGGCAGTTACAAAAACAAGATTATCTGATAGCTGAAAATGCCCGTTTGCAAGGCATTTTATCCACCACTAATCCGAACCAATTTCATCTGATGTTGGCATCAAAAACGATTGGTACCGATAGCAGTCCGTTACGCCAAATGATTGTGATTAACAAAGGCACAAAAGACGGTGTGGTAATCGGTCAAACCGTGATTGATGAAAATGGGATTTTGGGGCAAGTACTCAACGTGTACGAACATACGAGCCGTGTGCTACTGTTAAGCGATGAGCAACAATCGGTCGCGGTGAGCATCAAACGCACAGGGCAAAACGCCATTGTAACAGGTAAGGGTAGTCCGCAATATTTGTCATTAGACTATATTTTTAAAGCAACCGATGTGCGCGTTGGTGATGAGTTGATTTCTTCAGGTCTTGGCGGGCGTTTTCCTGCAGGTTTTCCTGTCGGACGTGTGGCAAAAATCGAAGATGAACAGGCAGGGGGCTACGCCAAAATTACCGTGACACCGACGGCAAATTTTGTTAATACTGCCTATGTGTTGTTGCTTCAGCCCAAAAAATAAGCCAAAAATACGAGTTCGCTATGCCAAATTCTCACGCCCACAAAAAATCTCCCGTGCATTTATATAGTGTCATGGCGTTGAGTTTTGTGGTAGCATCTATTTTGAGTGTCTATCCGCTCAATGCCACTATCGCCGTGTTTCGTCCGATGTGGTTGATTATGGTGTTGACCTTTTGGTTGATTTTTCAGCCGAGTTTGGTTGGGGTCAGCTTGGCGTTTTTTATTGGATTAATGGCGGATTTATTGACCGATAGCCGACTGGGGCAACAAGCGTTATGTGCGGTATTGGTGGCATTTTTTGTCAAATTTATTAGCGGTTATCTCAAACAACTGTCGTCAGGTTTGGTGTGGCTATTGGCAGGGGCGTGTTTACTGTTATATCAATCGGCGTTGATTTTTTTACATTTGTTCACCCAAGGGATTTTTGCCCCACAACTTTTATTTGCCATGCTGTTAAGTGTGGTGCTATGGCCCCTATTAGTTGCTGTTTTGGTTAAGTATACCGTTTAAAAAAATAAATAATATGATTACATTACCGATTATTTTGGCGTCCACATCGCCAAGACGCCATGAACTGTTAAACCAAATTCAGCTACCGCATAGCCGTTTGGCGGTGGGAATTGATGAGACAATTTTACCAAACGAAACGGCGGTTGGCTACATTGAACGCATGGTGCAACAAAAAGCTGAACGTGCGGTGATAGACCTGCTTGCTCATTCGCCCAACTTGGTCAGTTTGCTGATTACCGCCGATACGATTGGTGTGTTAAACAATGGTAAAATCTTGCTAAAACCTGACAATTTTGACGATGCCAAACAAATGTGGCAACAAATGTCCGATAATGTGCATCAGGTTTGGACGGCGGTGCAAGTTAGCCTAATACAAAACCAACAAATTTATCATTACCAACGCCAAACCGTGATGACGGATGTGCGTTTTATTCCGCTAAATAACCAACAAATGTTAGACTATTGGCAAACAGGCGAACCACAAGACAAAGCAGGCGGTTATGCTATTCAAGGCATTGGAGCGACATGGGTGAAAACTATTCATGGTAGTTACAGCAATGTGGTGGGATTACCGTTGGTGGAAACCTTAGCGTTGTTGCAATCGGTAGAACAATTTTTTCAGACCCATTCGTAATTTTTTTAAACAACCTTCCGTCAAATTTTAATACCCCAAAAAATATGCTACAATGGCGTATTTTTGACCTAGTTTTAAAAAGGGTATTATTCTTATGACAAATAACTCACAAAATCAATCGCTTGGCGATATCATTAATCCCAACGAACAAACTCGCATCGCTCACGGTAGCCAAGTGGCGTTACATTTTGAAGTGAGCCTAGAAGACGGCACGCTGATTGACAGCACCTTTGAGCGTCCTGAGCCTGTTACGCTCGTGGTGGGGGATGGCAGTTTGTTAGAAGGTTTTGAAAATGTGTTGTTAAATCTGACCGCAGGCGACACTCGCACCGCTCATTTATCGCCTGCAGAAGCCTTTGGTGAAGGCAGTCCTGATAATGTGCAGAGTTTTGCCAAAACTGATTTTGCCTTAAGCGGTGAGCCTGAAGTGGGCATGATGATTGAGTTTGAAGACAAAAGCAAAAGCACGCTAGTTGGTGTGGTGAGTGAAGTTACTGATGAGATTGTGAAGGTAGATTTTAATCACCCTTTAGCAGGGAAAAATGTATTATTTAAAGTGCAAATCATCAAAGTTACCCCAAAAGATAGCCAAGCGGTACAGGTGGGTTGATTTTTTTGCTTAATTAAAAGAAGGAAAACCGTTCACCCTGAGCTTGTCGAAGGGGTGGTTTCCGTCATTTGATAAGCTCACCACGAACGCAAACGTACCTTCTTGTCCTACAGCCAATCAATGAGCGGTATCCCAGTTATCGCCAACACCGACTTCTACCAACAATGGTACGGCAAAATCCACCGTCCAACCTAATTTTTTGGCGGTGTCATAAAAGACGTTTTGCATGGCATTTTTGATTAACTCACTGATTTCATTGACTTTATTTTCATCTACTTCAAATACCAATTCATCATGCACTTGCAGTAACATTTTGGCATCGTCCTTTGGCAATACATCATTGACTGCTATCATGGCAAGTTTGATAATGTCTGATGCCGAGCCTTGTAACGGTGCGTTAATCGCCCCACGTTCTGCCGATTGGCGTATCATGGCGTTGCTGTGGTTCACGTCAGGTGTGTGAATTTTTCTGCCTAAAATCGTTTCAACATAGCCTTGGTCATGGGCAAGTTGTCGGGTAGTTTTCATGTAGTTTTTGACGTTAGGATATCGCTCAAAGTAGCGTTTGATGTAGTCTTGGGCTTGTTGACGGCTAAAGCCGAGTTGCTTTGCTAAACCAAACTCGCTCATGCCGTATAATAGCCCAAAATTGACCGCTTTGGCTTGGCGACGTTCTTCGCTAGTAACGTCATCAAACGCTTTGCCCAAAATTTCGCTCGCAGTGGCACGGTGAATATCATGTCCTTCGTTAAAGGCTTTGATTAACACAGGGTCTTTGGCAAAATGTGCCATGAGCCGAAGTTCAATCTGTGAATAATCCGCCGACAAAATTTTTCGCCCCGTCGGTGCGATGAAGGCTTGTCGAATCAGTCGCCCTGTATCGCTACGAATGGGAATATTTTGCAAATTTGGCTCGGTAGATGACAGTCGTCCCGTGCTAGTCAAGGCTTGATGATAGCTCGTGTGTACACGGTTTTGGCTATCTGCCACATTCGCCAACGCATCGGTATAAGTACTTTTTAACTTTGCCAAACTGCGATAGGCTAGTACGGTATCCACCAACTCATGTTCAATTTTTGCCAATACTTGCTCGCTGGTAGAATACTGTCCTGTTTTGGTTTTTTTACCGCCTTTGATTTGCAGTTTTTCAAACAAAATTTCGCCGAGCTGTTTTGGGCTTGCTACGTTAAATGTTTCGCCTGCTTGGGCGTGAGCTGTATGTTCTAGTTGCTGAATTTGACGGTCAAATTCATCAGACAGTTTGTTCAAAAAGGGTTTGTTAATCAACACCCCTGCCTCTTCCATATCGCACAAAATTTGGGCAATTGGAATTTCAATATGGGTTAACAATTGTTTATCATTGTCGGTTAAACGTTCACTAAACAGTTCAAACAATTGCCAAGTAATATCCGCATCTTCGCACGCATATTGACTGGCAACCGCCAAATCCACTTTATCAAAACTAATTTGTTTTGCCCCTTTGCCTGCCACATCTTCAAACGTGGTGGTGCTTGTGTGCAAATAATGACGTGCCAAATCGTCCATGTTGTGGCGAGTAGCGACCGTGTTAATGACATAACTGGCGAGCATGGTGTCCATTTGCCAATTTTTAGGGTCATTGGCAAGTGCAATACCATAATTTGCCAGAATATGACTGTCATATTTTAAGTGCTGTCCGACTTTGGCAATGTTTGGGTTTTCTAATAAATTTTTTAAATTTGATAATACAAAATCTTCGTTTAATTGGAGTTCAATCTGTTCTCCAAGAGCGTTGACGTGATTGACGGGTACATAATAGGCATGGTGTGCTTGAAAGGCAAATGACAATCCGACTAATTGAGCGGTTTGCCAATTCAAATCGGTGGTCTCCGTATCTACCGCAAAACAGGGGCTTTGCTCTAAATCTTTGATAAGATTTAAAAAATCAGTTTCATTCGTAATGGTTTGATAAACTTTTGCAACCTTTTTTTGCACCGCATTTGGTGTTGATTGAGCATTTACCGTATGCGATGATTGATTAGCAGGATGAAATGGATGCTCCAATGATTTAAGCTCACCTTTAAATTCTAACTCCGTAAAAATCGCCCGTTTTTCTGCTAAATTAAAACTTGGGTCGGTAGGCAATTTTAACGCATCCCAATCGCTAATCAAATCCAAATCGGTGATAATGGTTGCCAATTTTTTGTCAAGGGCAATGCTGTCAATGCTCTGGGCAAATGTTTGTTTTTGTTTGCCTTTTAACGTGTCAATGTTGGCTAAAATGTTATCAATTGTGTCATATTCTGCCAATAATTTTTGGGCAGTTACTTTGCCAATGCCTGCCACGCCTTGAATACCGTCTGACGTATCACCCATTAATGTCAGATAATCAATGATTTGGCGGGGAGCGACACCGAATTTTTCCTGCACGCCTGCTACATCATAGCGTTTGTCATCAAAACTATTTTCTACCACAATCGCATCGTTCACGAGCTGGCACATATCTTTGTCGCCTGTAGAAATAATGACATGATGCCCTTGTTCACAGGCTTTGTGGGAAAGTGAGCCAATGATATCATCAGCTTCCACCCCTTCTTGGCGTAGTAGCGGAATACCCAATGCCTGTATCATGCGATGAATGTGCGGAATTTGTTCGGCAAGCTCTTCAGGCATTTTTGGGCGATCGCCTTTATAGATGGCGGAAAGCTTATGACGAAATGTCGGTGACTTGGTATCAAATGCAATCGCCATATGGGTCGGCTGATAGCGGTTAATCAGTTTATTAATCGCATTTAGTGTACCACGAATGGCATTGGTGTGTAGACCTTGGCTATTTTTCATGTCAATTGGCAAGGCATGAAATGTGCGAAAAAGATAGTAAGAACCATCAATTAAAACAAATGGCGGTTGCTCAAAATTAACGTGTGACGTATCTAATAATGCGGTGGGTGTTTGGGTTGTTTGATGGTTCATAGTAAAGCACTTTTTGTAAAAATATTAAATAGTTGTTAAAAAATATTAAAGACTAATACTGGCGTTGCCAAAGCCAATCTGCCAAATTAACTAAATAACTAGTGTCGCCAAATTCGTCAATCACGGCATTTTTGGCGGTGTTAAACAGACTTTGGGCGTAATCTTTGGCATTGTCCACGCCTAGCAGTTTGACATAAGTTGATTTGTCTAGTTTTTCATCGCTATGAACCTGTTTGCCAAGCTGTTCGGTGTTGCCAACCACGTCCAAAATATCGTCTTGCACTTGAAATGCTAGACCGATATTTTTGGCAAAAATTTGTAAAGCTGATAATTGTTTATCATTGGCATTGGCACAGATACCACCCATGAGTACCGATGCTTCTATTAACGCCCCTGTTTTGTCTTGATGAATGGCTTCAAGCTCGTTTTGGCTTAGGTTTTGATTTTCGCCATTTAAATCAAGCATTTGCCCCATAATCATGCGTCTAGCTCGTGGGGTAAATATCTTTGACAAATGATTACCAAGCTCACAATTTTGGCTAAAAATTGGATCGCAAAAGGCTTCAAATGCCAAATTTTGTAAAACATCGCCTGCCAACAGAGCCGTGGCTTCGCCAAATTTGATGTGGGTGGTGGGTTTGCCACGGCGTAAGTCGTCATCGTCCATACACGGCAAATCATCATGTATAAGCGAATAACCGTGCAACAGCTCAACGGCAAGCATGGATAGACGCACTTCGGCTTGATTTTGAATGGGTAAAATCTGATTGGCGGTTTGTTGTATCACTGTGTGGTAGCTACTGGCAACGAGTAGCGGACGCACACGCTTGCCCCCATTGGTCATAGCGTACAAAGTAGCACTGTGAAGTGGTTCGGGCAGGCGTTTTTCGCTGATAAAGTTGACAATATCTGCTTCATGTTGGGCAATAACGGCTTGGGAAAATTCGGTAAAAGTGGGTTTCATGGCTTTTTATCTAAATAAAAAATAAATAAAAACCGTTCCCAAAATTGAGAACGGTTTTTCAGATTTGGGTTAAGGTTATTGTAACCGATTAATCCAAAAAGTTAAAGCTATCAAAGTCAAGCGACATGGTTTCGCTTGAGGTTAGCATACTTTCTGAAATACCAGACGCACGTGGCAACAGTTTTTCAAAATAAAACTCAGCGGTTTTGATTTTGGCTTTATAAAACGCTTCGGTTTCTTTGCCATCACCATTTTTAAGTTTATTATAAGCGACTGCCGCCATTCTTGCCCAGTGATAGGCCATCATGACATAGCCTGAATACATTAAGTAATCATCGGATGCAGCTGAAATAATATCACGGTCTTTACGAGCGGTGAGCATGATACGAGCAGTTAGGGTATTCCATTCCGCACAGTATTTGGTCAAGGCCCAGACGTATTTACGCATTTCTTTGTCAAGGGCATACTCACTACACCAACGCATGATATTGGCAGTGTAATCTAATACCACTTTGCCTTTGGATTGTAGTAGCACTTTACGACCCAACAAATCCAAGGCTTGTACGCCTGTTGTGCCTTCATACAGCGTCCCAATACGGGCATCACGGGCGATCTGTTCCATGCCCCACTCTTTAATATAGCCATGTCCACCAAAAATTTGAATGGCGTGCTTGGTACTTTCAAGGCTTAATTCGGTCAAGAACCCTTTTAGCACAGGGGTATAAAACCCGAGTTTTTCATCCCATTTTTCTGCCTCTTCGTGGTTACCTGCATGTATCGCTTCAGTCATTTTGTCTGCATAACGCCCTGCATGATAAATCATGGAGCGACCACCTTCGCTAAAGGCTTTTTGGGTTAACAGCATACGAGCAACATCTGCATGATGAATAATCGCATCAGCGACTTGATTTGGCTCTTTTTTGCCTGATAACGCACGCATAGAACGGCGTTCTTTGGCATAAGGCAAACTATTTTGGAATGCCAATTCCATATGTGCCAAACCTTGAATACCTGTACCGATACGGGCGGTGTTCATAAAGGTAAACATGGCTTTTAAGCCTTTGTGTGGTTCACCAATCAGGAAGCCTTTGGCATTGTCAAAATTTAACACAGCAGTAGCCGATGCTTTGATACCCATTTTATGTTCAATAGAACCACAAGTTACCGTGTTTCGCTCACCCACTGAACCGTCATCGTTTACCAAAAATTTTGGCACGATAAACAGCGAAATGCCTTTTGTACCTTCAGGGGCATTGGGTAATTTTGCTAGCACAATATGAATAATATTTTCGGTCAAATCATGCTCACCTGCCGAAATAAAGATTTTTGTGCCTGTCAAGGCATAACTGCCGTCATCGTTTGGTACAGCACGAGTCTTGACCTGACCCAAATCCGTACCACATTGCGGTTCAGTCAAGCACATCGTACCTGACCAACTACCTTCCACCAACTTTGGCATATACTTATCTTTTTGGGCTTGTGAGCCGTATTGTAAAATCGTGTTCATACAACCAAGCGACAAACCAGGATACATCTGAAACGACCAGTTAGCCGTAGAAATCATCTCGGTTTTAATTAAATTTAGCGACGCAGGCATATTCAATCCGCCAAATTCTTCAGGATAACCCATACCCTGATAGCCTGTTTCCACAAACATATCATAGGCTTCTTTAAAGCCCTTTGGTGTGGTAACAACCCCATTGTCAAAATGACAGCCTTCCGCATCGCCAGATTGATACAATGGCATGAGTACATTTGATGAAAAATCTGCCACACTCTCTAGCATCATATCCACGGTTTCAGGATCAGCGTTTTCACCTGATTTTAACGTTTTGTAATGCTCTGGGTAGTTAAAAACTTCATTGATTAAAAAACGAATATCACGAAGCGGGGCTTTATAAGTTAATGCCATAAGAATATCCTTGTATCGTATAGTTTGGCGAAAATTTAAATTTAATTTAAAAGGTTAATTCTTCCTAGCTAGTATAAACAAATCTTCTTAAAAGCACAGCAAAAAAACACAAGTTATAACTTTTTTTCATATAAAAATAAATATTTTATTAATAAAAGTTATTGATTAACCATGATAAAATTTTGGCAAAAATATGTTAAAATGCCAACTTTTACAATCAATCACTACCCAAATTTCTCAACCAAAACCCTAGATTAAACAAAGACAGTTAGCTTATGTTACTTGAACAAATTCCGATTTTTAAAATATTTTTGGCACTTGTGGTGTTGGTTAATCCATCATCGTCATTGGCGTTATTTTTGGATATCACCAAAGGCGGTACACGTGAACAAGTGCGTAAAGTGGCACTAATTGCTTCGTTAACGGTATTTATTTCTATTGCAATTTTTACCATTGCAGGGCAAGCAATTTTGCAAATGTTAGGGATTTCGCTTGGCTCGTTTCGTGTGGCAGGCGGTTTGTTGGTGTTGTTAATTGCCATTGGTATGATGAACGGTGCGGGCAATATCGCTAAACCCAACGTAGATAATGCTGACGACGTGCAAGGTTTGGCATTTCAAGGCACGAAAATGGCGGTCGTACCGTTGTCTATTCCGATGATTATTGGGCCAGGTGGGATTTCTACTGTGATTATTTATGCAGCAAGTGGTAATGGTTGGGGGAACAAGATTGCATTGCTCGTAGCGGGTTTTATCATCAGTGTGATTTTGTACGGCACCTTTATGGCGGCAGGTCGTGTCAGTAAATTTTTGGGTGAAACGGGTTTAAACGTGCTAAACCGTGTCATGGGTATGCTTTTGGCTGCTGTTGCGGTAGAAATTATCGTGGCAGGCTTGCGTTCGTTATTTCCACAGTTAGCATAGTGTTGGTATAGGCAAGGGTTTTGCTTGATTTTTGCAAAAAAAGCCTTATTATAAAAGATACTTTTTGACAAAAAATTTTATTTTACCAGTTATTTTTAGCATTTAATTTTAAAAAATAGTAAGAGAGTAAGTATGCAACATTCTAGCCATAAAGCCAATGATGAAACCAACGATACAGCAAGCGATGCGCCGTACGCACCGCAAGAAACTTTATTGGAATTTGTCCAAGAGACAAATGGCAAAATGGTGTTACGTCCAGTACACGCTGATGTTAAAGATAAACCATTGTTGAGTATTGAGTTTTCCCAAGAAATCCAAGATATGCTCGGTGGCGATATTCATTTTATCGGGCAAAGCATGGTACAAGCGGCAATGCAAAGTTTTATGCAAAAACAAATGGCACAATATCATGCCCATGTCTATGACGAAGAGCCAGAGCGTTTGAGTTAAATACGTTCAAATTTAAATTTCTAAATAACTTTACAATACCATCAACAAAGAGCCTACCATGCCTATTTCAACCGCCAATTTTTACACTGTCAATCATTCTAATCATGCTGTCAAAACCGTTGGGATTTTAGGCGGTGGGCAATTAGGTATGATGCTAGCCGAATCCGCCTTAGCCCTTGGTATTCGCTGTGTGTTTTTGGAAGATGCCCCAAATTGTCCTGCACGCCTTTTGGGTAAAGTTTACAGTACCGAACAACTGGGCGATTTTGCTGACAGTTCGGATATTTTTAGTTTGGAGTTTGAAAATACACCGTTAAGTTCTGCTAAATTTTTAGAAGAAAAAACAGGGCTGTTTCCGCCGTCAAAGGCATTATTTATCGCTCAAGACCGTTTAAATGAGAAAAATTTATTTAATGAATTAAATATCAAAACTACTCCATTTTTGGCGGTCAATTCATTGGATGAGCTACAAACCGCTTGCGATAAATTAGGCTTACCTTTGGTACTAAAAACCAGTCGTGGTGGTTATGACGGTAAAGGACAATTTGTCATTAAAACTGACAATGATGTTGGTGTCGCTTGGCAAGAATTGGGCGACGCTACTAAAATTGCACCTTTAATTGCTGAAGGTTTTATTCACTTTAGCCGAGAAGTGTCTATCATTGCCGTGCGTTCGCAAGCTGGTGAAATTCGCTATTATCCTTTGGTAGAAAACGAGCATTTTAACGGCATTTTGGCAAAAACCACCGCCCCTGCCCCAAATGTAGAAAATCTCACCGCCCAAGCCCAAGAAAATATCAAAAAATTGTTAGAACATCTTAACTATGTTGGCGTTTTGACCTTAGAATTATTTGTAACCGATGACGGCTTAATTGCCAACGAAATCGCCCCACGGGTGCATAATTCTGGGCATTGGAGCATTGAAGGGGCAGTGTGCAGTCAGTTTGAAAATCATATGCGCGCGGTAGCAGGCTTACCGCTTGGCGATACGAGCGTTGTCAAACCGTCTGTGATGTTAAACGTGATTGGGCAATATCCGAGTATTAGCGAAATTTTGGCAATTGACGGCGTGCATTATCACGGCTATGACAAACAAGAACGAATGGGTCGCAAAATTGGGCATATTACTATCATGCCAGCTGACAGCCAAACGCTAGATGAGACAGTCGATAAGGTAGTAGCGTTATTGCCAAATACATTGGGATTGGATAGATAAAATGGTTATAAACTGTATCAAAATTATCAATGGTGGGTTTTGTTATCGCTTAACCCATTCTATAGTTTTAATACAAAAATCTATTTAAACGACTTTAAAATCAATCACTACTTTTCTATCAAATCCAATTTCCAACAAACTTGCAGTAATCCGAGCGGTTAGCCCCCACACCATTTCATTATCAATCAAAAAAGCCGAAGTTGTTAAGTTAAATTTATCATATTGTTTGTTAAAACTTACCAAATCTTGGCTTAATAACGTCTGCAAATCCGCCCAAAATAACCGCTCAATCTCGCTTGGTTGTGGTTTCAAAACCACATTAGGCGGTATCACACCAACCACAGGCAACACAGGCATGCCTTTTTGGGTGTGATGTAGCGGTAATTCACCCAAAATCATCACATCACTCGGTAAAATGCCTGTTTCTTCCCACGTTTCTCGCAAGGCGGTGGCGTGATTGTCCACATCGTTCGGCTCACGTTTGCCCCCTGCAAACGATACTTCACCTGCATGATTGTTAAGCTCAGATGAACGCAATGTATAGATAATTTTTGGATTAATTTCATTGGTAATCGCCAGCAATACCGCATATTGGTGTGAAATTGGTGAGATAGGACAGCTTGCCAAACGCTCGGCGAGTTGCTCGAGTAGAGGGCTTTGTAATATGGATTGGGTCATTTTTTTTCCAAAATTTCTAAGATTTTTGCTTAATCTTGCCAAAAATATGATACCATGATAGATTATCGATACATCATTTTAACCAAATTTAGTAGGAATTGTCATGCCTTTTTGTTTGCAATGTGGTACAAAAGCCGAGTATGCGATACCGCAAGGCGACAGCCGTGAGCGGATTGTTTGCCCAAGTTGTGGTTATATTCATTACCAAAATCCCAAAGTTATCAACGGTTGTTTGCTCATTCATGACGAAAAAGTGCTACTATGTCGCCGTGCGATTGAACCACGCTATGGGTTTTGGACGTTACCAGCGGGATTTATGGAACTTGGCGAAACCATGCAAGACGGTGCAAATCGTGAATGTTGGGAAGAAGCCCATGCCGTTGGCGAAAATTTACAGCTTTATTGTCTATACGATTTGCCTGCGTTGGGTGATATTCATGCGTTTTTTCTTGGTGATTTGCAACAGGGAAAATTTGGGGTGGGTGAAGAGAGTTTGGAATGTCAATTATTTGCTGAACATGAAATTCCCTATGATGAACTTGCATTTGACACGGTGATACAGACCTTACGCCATTATTTTGCGGACAAAAGAAATGGTGCAACATGGGGTAAATTTCCATTACACCTTGGCACGATTGACAAAAAACCTGTTATTCCAAGAACGTGAAATGTTTAAAAATAGTTTTTTGAACAAGACAATCTAAATAAACACCCAACAAAACCAAATCTATTGGGTGTTTAATATTGAATAATTGGGAATTTATTGGTTGTTTAGCCCATATTTACCCAAACGAGTTTATGCATACAGCACTTCAATAATTTCGTATTCCACTTCACCGCTTGGGGTCTGGATTTTGGCTTCATCGCCTTCAGATTTACCAATCAAACCACGAGCAATCGGCGAATTGATTGAAATTTTGTTGGCTTTAAAATCGGCTTCATCTTCACCGACAATCGTGTAGCGTTTTTGCTCTTCGGTATCCAAATTTTCAATCACAACTGTAACGCCAAATACCACACGTCCGTCTTGAGGCAGTTTGCTGATGTCAATGATTTCCGCACCGCCAAGTTTGGCTTCAATATCACGAATACGGGCTTCGGATAAGCCTTGCTGTTCACGAGCGGCGTGATATTCGGCATTTTCTTTTAAATCGCCGTGTTCACGGGCTTCGGCAATCGCTTGGGTAATGCGTGGGCGTTCTACAGTTTTTAGGTGCTTTAGCTCTTCTTCTAGGGCCTGATGTCCTTGTGGGGTCATAGGGTAACGTTGCATATTTACTCCATTTTTATTGCAAATATTTCTTTTACATAAAAAAAACCAAGCTAGATAACATATGTTACCTAGCGTGGTGTATCTGATAAATTTTGCCAATATTTTAAGTATTTTTTACCAAATTGCAAGTGTTTTTGTGTTACGCAAGGTAAAAAATCATAGAAATCACCCAAAAGGTTAGATATTGCGTGTCTAAACTTTTGGGGTGCGTTTCATTTTTGAGCGGTTTTTTTGATTAACAGCCAGTCATCATTAAATCTTGCAAGAGATACACTTCAAATGGCAGGTCGGTTTCGTACGCATCACAAACCGCTTTTGCACCATTTAAGGTGGAAGCATTAAAGATTTTTTGTTGCAAAGCCTCACGGCGAATCGAGAAAGAATCAATATGAGCCTGTCTGCCCTCAGTCGTGTTAATGATTAAATGGATTTGATGGTTTTTAATCATATCCACAATGTGGGGACGACCTTCGGTCACCTTGTTGACACGCTCACACGCCACACCAGCGTCCGTAAGCACGTCATGCGTACCGCCTGTGGCAACGATGTTAAAGCCAAAGCCTGCCAGACGTTTTGCCACGTCCACCACCCCTGCTTTATCGCTATCACGCACCGAGATAAAGACGGTTTTGGTCTCGCCGTCCTGTGGCAAGCCTGTCAATCTGTCGCCTGCCCCAAGCGTTGCCTTATAATATGCCTCACCAAAGGTCTGACCCACGCCCATGACCTCGCCTGTGGATTTCATCTCAGGGCCTAAAATGGGGTCTACGCCTTGGAATTTGGCAAAGGGGAACACCGCTTCTTTGACTGAGAAGTGTTTTGGTACAATCTCGCTGACAAAGTTTTGCTCCGCCAACGTCTGTCCTGCCATACAGCGAGCGGCGACTTTTGCCAAAGACGTGCCGATACATTTTGAGACAAATGGTACGGTTCGGGAAGCTCTTGGGTTTACTTCTAGAATATAAATCTCATCGCCTTTGACGGCAAATTGTACGTTCATAAGACCGACCACGCCAAGCTCTTTTGCCATGGCGATGGTTTGTCTTCTCATCTCGTCTTGAATGTCTTGCCCTAGCGAATAAGGCGGAATGGAACATGCCGAGTCGCCTGAGTGAACACCTGCTTGCTCAATATGTTGCATGATACCGCCAATCACCACGTCTTTGCCGTCCGATACGCAGTCCACGTCCACTTCAATGGCATCGTCCAAGAAACGGTCAAGCAGGACAGGAGCTTCGTTAGACGCTTGCACCGCCTCACGCAGGTAGCGTTTTAGTTCGTCTTCATTATAGACAATCTCCATGGCACGACCGCCAAGCACATAGGACGGACGCACAACCAACGGATAGCCGACTTTTACCGCCTCACGAATGCCTTCTTCTGATGATTTGACAATGCTGTTATTGGGTTGTCTTAGGTTTAGCTTGTTAATCATCTGCTGGAAACGCTCACGGTCTTCGGCACGGTCAATCGCATCAGGGCTTGTCCCGATGATAGGCACGCCTGCTTCTTCTAGGCTACGGGCTAGTTTAAGTGGCGTTTGACCGCCATATTGCACAATCACGCCCTTAGGATTTTCGGTGCGGACGATTTCTAGCACGTCTTCTAGGGTAATCGGCTCAAAATACAAACGGTCTGACGTGTCGTAGTCGGTTGAGACGGTCTCTGGGTTGCAGTTTACCATAATGGTCTCGTAGCCATCTTCACGCATGGCAAGGGCGGCATGAACACAGCAGTAGTCAAACTCAATGCCTTGTCCGATACGGTTTGGGCCTCCGCCGATGACCATAATTTTGTCTTTGTTGGTTGGGCGTGCCTCGCACTCATCATCATAGCTTGAATACATATAGGCAGTATTGGACGCAAATTCTCCAGCACAAGTGTCCACTCGTTTATAAATCGGATATACGCCCAAATTCCAACGCTGTTTACGGAATTGTTTTTGGCTAATACCCATAAGATTGGCAATGCGTAAATCACTCATGCCTTTACGTTTAAAGGTGCGGATATTCTCGGCGGTCAAATCGCCAAAGCCTAGCGTTTTAATCTTGCTTTCGGTCTTAACAATATCTTCAATTTGCACCAAGAACCAACGGTCAATCTTGGTTAATTCAAACACTTCATCAAGGCTAAATCCATGACGAAACGCTTCGGCAAGATAAAAAATGCGTTCAGGCGTGGGAATGCTTAGGCGGTTTTTAATTTCAGAAACAATGGCATTTGCCGATTTGTTTTCTAGATTCATCACTTCATCAAAGCCTGTCGCCCCTGTTTCAAGCCCACGCAATGCCTTTTGCATGGATTCTTGGAAATTGCGACCGATTGCCATGACCTCCCCCACCGATTTCATTTGCGTGGTTAGCACAGGCTCGGCTTGTGGGAATTTTTCAAAGTTAAAGCGTGGGATTTTGGTAACGACATAGTCAATGGACGGCTCAAAAGATGCAGGGGTAACACCGCCTGTGATGTCATTTTTTAGCTCATCAAGCGTGTAGCCGACCGCCAATTTGGCAGCGATTTTGGCAATCGGAAAGCCTGTTGCCTTAGACGCCAACGCTGACGAACGACTCACACGGGGGTTCATCTCAATGACGACCATGCGACCGTCTTTGGGATTGATACCAAACTGCACGTTTGAGCCACCTGTCTCCACGCCAATCTCACGCAAAACCGCGATAGACGCGTTACGCATGAGCTGATATTCTTTGTCGGTCAAGGTTTGAGCAGGGGCAACGGTGATTGAGTCGCCTGTATGCACGCCCATGGGGTCAAAGTTCTCAATAGAGCAGACGATGATACAGTTGTCGTTTTTGTCTCGCACGACTTCCATTTCATACTCTTTCCAGCCGATAAGACTTTCGTCAATCAGTAGCTGATGAGTGGGCGACAAGTCAAAACCACGCTGACAAATTTCCAAAAACTCTTCTTTATTATAGGCAATGCCACCGCCCGAACCACCCATGGTAAAAGACGGACGGATAATCACAGGAAAACCAAAACGGGACTGGATTTCTAGGGCCTCATCCATGGTCTCGGCAATGTCGGCTTTGGGGCATTCAAGACCGATTTTTTTCATCGCCTTGTCAAATAGGTTGCGGTCTTCGGCTTTTTCAATGGCTTCTTTGGTTGCCCCAATCAGCTCACAGCCGTACTGTTTTAGCACGCCGTTTGCGTCCAGTGCCAACGCACAGTTGAGTGCCGTCTGTCCGCCCATGGTCGGTAGTACCGCATCAGGGCGTTCTTTTTCAATGATTTTGGCAACGGTTTGCCAAGTAATTGGCTCAATGTAGGTCGCATCCGCCATTGACGGGTCGGTCATAATTGTCGCTGGGTTGGAATTGACCAAAATCACACGGTAGCCTTCTTCACGCAAGGCTTTGCACGCTTGGGCACCAGAATAGTCAAATTCACAGGCTTGTCCAATCACAATCGGACCTGCCCCAATGATTAAAATGGATTTTATGTCGGTACGCTTTGGCATAGGGGTCTCTCTCTTTTTACTGTTTACTTCTTAATTTAGGTTAAGGGCGATAGTTGGCGTAACTTGGTTAGCCAAGAGTGAAAATGCTTGCATTCATTTTCTATTTTTTGCAATCCAATCGCACTTGCCAATAAAGGGGCGTGGCGAGTTTTATGATATTTTGGTTTTAAAATACTTTCCAGTCTTTTTGATGGTGCAGTTTGTGGACTATTATTAATATGTTCTGGCGATTCAAACTCATTAACCGCTTGTTGCAATAATGCAATACATTTAGTCCAATCACTTTCAACTGCCACAAATCTATTAACATCAGAAAAGAATAAGGCTTCTAATTCGTGTGGTTGAATATGGGGAATAAATTTATCAGACCGACAACCAAATTTTGTTATCACTTCTTTATGTAAAGCATTTTCTAAAACCAAGATTTTTTCATAAATATCACTTTTTTGCATTGCTAATTCACAATCAGGAAAATCCGTTTTTAATTTATAAAAATCCAAAAAAGTTGTGACAATACAATCTTTTTGTTTAATAACCTTTTGAATTTCTGATAACAATCTTTGAAAACTAACATCACCACCTTTTTGGGTTTTGGAAGTTTGCACAATAATAGGAATAAGATAAATTTGCAAATTCAAAAGCTCTGGTGCAATCACATTTTTAATCACACCTTCTTCGCTTTGACCTTCTACCAATGCATAAATTATTGTCATTATGGTCTTCCCCCTAATAAATTGGTTTCCCATAATTCGCCTAATGAATAATCTTCTAGCCAATCCGCCAGTTTTTCATTATCCAATCTTTCAAAACTAGAAACGCCGTCTTTTTGATTAACCACAATCACATCATTAGGCTCAAAATAATTCACCAAAGTAACTGATTGTGTTGAAATAATCACTTGCTTTTTTTCTGCCACTTGTTTAATCACATCTGCCAAAATCGCAATGGCATAAGGGTGTAAACCAAGTTCAGGTTCGTCAATCAAAATGGTATCAGGCAATAATTCCAAAGGCTGTAACAATAACACCATTAAGCAAGTAAAACGCAAACTACCGTCTGATAATAAATGGGCTTTTAATGGTGTATCAGGTTGTCCTTTTTGAAACCATTCTAATTCTACCAACTCTACATTTTTGCGAATAACAAACTCATCAAAAAATGGCAATACCAAACGAATGGTATTAACAATTCTTTGATATTCATTGGGATATTTATCATTAAGCATATATAAATAAGCAGATAAATTTTCCCCATCGGCTTTTAATACTAAATTATCATTGATTGCAGATTGGCGTTTTACTTTTGCGGTATCGCTGGTATCGTGAAAATGGTAAATTTTCCAACTTTGTATTGCATTTTTTGCGGACAATTCAAATATATGTTCAGATTTTGAGAGTTCTGATTCAAAATGTCCTTGATGAACTATCATTTTTGCCAAAAAGTTTGCATATTCACTATCAAATACCATTCTATTATCATTGGTTGCTGATAAATCTATAGTATAGTAACCAAATAAACTATCTTTAAAAATTTCATCATACTCATAAAAATTTTCAAATTCCTTTATGGTAATTGGAAAAGAAACGGTAATTGAAATTTTTTCTGTATTCTCACGCCCAAAATGCAAAAAACTATCTACACCACCTTGTTTTTTTACATATAATTGTAAATTTTGATGATAAATATTATTAAGCAAACGAAAAATACCAATAAAATTACTTTTACCAGCCCCATTTGCCCCAATTAAAACATTTAAATTGGTTAATTCAAAATTTTCTAGGGATTTAATAGATTTAAAACCTTTAACGGTTAATTTATCTAATTTTGCCATTGCCAATATCCATTAAAATACAAAATACCATTCTTTTTACTCATTTCTATCATCATTAGGCATATTATCCCAATAATCATTATCCAGTTTTTTGATACTTAGTGTTTGCTCCACTTGCACACCCAAACCATAATGATACATATATTCAGCCAACTTTTGTCCATCTATTAACACAATTTTTGCGTGAGCTAAATTTTGTACAGCACCAATGGCATTTTTAGAAAATTTTGCAGTTGTAATAAAAACACCTTTATTACAATTTGCTTGCAGTATCGCCCCTGTAAAGGCTTGAATATCTGGTTGGCTAATCGTGTCAGTTAATTGATAGCGTTTTGCCTGAATAAGAATTTTATCAAATCCTAAAATATCTTCTTTAATAACACCATCAATGCCATTATCCCTAGAATATTGAGTAATGGTTGCCGAATTTTCAATCGCTCCACCATAACCCATTCTTTGCAATAATTCTACCACCAATTTTTCAAACGCCATTGGCGTTTTACTTAAAATGGTATCCAAAATTTCGTCATAAATATTTTGACGAATGGTTTTATACGATGAATAAAGTTGCTCTTGTGGTGTGTTTTGTGTATTAGAAAAATCAGCAATTATCTCATTATCATTTTCTTTTGATGATAGATTTTCGGCTTGGCGTTCTGCCATTTTTTGTTTAATATATTGGTTGATTTCCGCATTTGATTTATTTAAAAAAGTTTTACCAAAATCGTTAATAACATAAATGCCCCGTTTTGGTCTTGATAACAAATCAGTTAAAGCAAAATAACTCAATGCCCAAGAAATACGATCAACAAAAATAGAACCATTACCCGATTGATATTCTTGGTTGATTTCTTCATCAGTTAAATTAAAATGCTTTGCCAATGGCTGAACCAAATCAGCCTTTCGCCACTCATTACCATCACTTAACAAATCCAAAATCGGCTTTCTTAAATCATCAAAATGCGGAATTGCCATAAATCATCCTTTCGCCTTTTCTATTTCCGCCACAAATCTATCAAACAAAGGCGAGCAATCGTGCGGACCAGGGCTTGCTTCGGGGTGTCCTTGAAAACTAAATGCCACTCTATCGGTACGCTCAATGCCTTGATTGGTGCCGTCAAACAGCGAGCGGTGTGTCGCACGCAAGGTGCTTGGCAAAGTCGCCTCGTCCACACAAAAGCCGTGGTTTTGGGAGGTAATCATCACCGTGCCATTGTCCAAATCTTGTACAGGGTGGTTGGCACCGTGATGACCGTGTCCCATTTTGATGGTCTTAGCACCGCTAGCGAGTGCCAAAAGCTGATGACCCAAACAAATACCAAACACAGGGATTTTACTGGTTTCAATAATGGTGCGAATGCTGTCAATGGCATAATCACACGCAGACGGATCGCCAGGTCCGTTGGATAAGAAAATGCCGTCTGGATTCATGTCTAGTACGTCTTTGGCAGGGGTTTGGGCAGGGACGACCGTCAAGCGACAGCCCCTATCGGCAAGCATACGCAAAATGTTGGTTTTTACGCCATAATCATAGGCAACAACGTGGTATTTCAGCTCAGGCTCGGTAAAGCCCACGCCCAGCTCCCATGAGCCTTGTGTCCATGTAAAGCCATCTTTATCACAGCATTCTTTTGCCAAATCAAGTCCGTTCATGTCAGGGGCGTTTTTGGCAAGTTCCAATGCTCTTTCTAAGGCGCGCTCCACGTCATCGCCCGCAACGATTGCTCCGTTTTGAGCCCCTTTTTCACGCAGAATACGGGTCAGTTTACGAGTGTCAATATCGCCAATCGCCACGACATTATGCTTGATAAGGTATTCAGACAGCGACATCTGGCTTCTAAAATTACTATGAAGCAGTGGCAAATCACGAATAATCAGACCGCTTGCCCATACTTTATGAATGCGTCCAGACTCAGTGTCTTCTTCGTTACAGCCTGTGTTGCCGATGTGCGGATAGGTCAGCGTAACCATTTGTTTGGCGTAGCTTGGGTCGGTGAGAATCTCTTGGTAGCCTGTCATGGCGGTGTTAAAGACGACTTCACC
>NZ_KB903777.1 GCF_000379845.1 Moraxella boevrei DSM 14165
ATCCCATTTCGGCAGATTTGATGATATGATGGACTGAGCCTTTTTTATTGGGATACAGTTTTTGATAAATGTCCGTAGGCAATTCGTCAGACAATTGCGATAATAAAAGATAAGCAGGAGCAAAGCCATTTTCACCAAGCTCTAATAACAAATCCACGCCTTTTTGAATATTGCTTTTGCTGTTAATATAATACATTGCCAAAGCCATTTTGGCGTGCGGTTGATTTAATTCGCTCGCCTTTTTATACCATGCTAAGGCGTCATCTTCGCTTAAATAATTGGCATAATTATTCATCGCATTGACATTGCCATTTTCGGCAGATTTTTTGTACCATTCTATCGCTTTTTTCTCATCTTTTTGGGTATGAACGCCAAGTTCATACATTTTGGCAAGATGATATTGAGCATCTTTGTCGCCTTTATTGGCTTTTTTCTGAACGGTTTTAAAATTCATTGCTTTTAAAGCCGTTTCATTGGCGGATAATAAATACCCGTTTGCGTCAAAATCGCCATAAGTGGTGCGGATAATGTCAGGGACTACCTTTGCTATGGCAGGGCTAGAAAATACAGCGGTGGCAAAAATGGCGGATAGTAAAAGTTTTTTCATAAATACTCCTTAAAAATTATGGGTTTAAATTTTTTGATTTTTCAATCAAACTTACTGCATTTGGCTTGATTTGCTCCATTGATTATCATCAAATTGGTCAAAATTTTGATTGATGTATTTATCTTTAATCAAGCCTTTTAATTGTGCTTTACTTATGTTTAATGCGGTAAAGCCCATCGCATAAGGGGCGATTTCATAAGGAATATAGACAAAAGTCATGCCTTTTGGCGAAAAGTAAAAATTATCCGTGATGACAAATTCCCAAAAGTCAAAATGGCTTTGCACTTCATCGTCCGTCAGCCCCATTTTAATTTTTAACTCTTTTGTGAATTGTTGCTTTAATAAATTTTCCAGTTCAGATTTTTTGGCAGGATTTATAAGCACATCATCGAGTTTTAGACGTTTTTTATCTGCCAAATCCATGACATAAAACTCAACAGACGGCATACCGTGTGCCCCAAAGTCAAACAAATAATCTTCACGGACAATCTGCACGGTTTTGTCAGATACGCTGATTAATTCGGCATCGCTTGAAAATTTATAAGATAAGGGGCTATTTTGATTGTCAGGCTCGCTAAAATATTCGCTCGTCCATTCGCTAGAATCGTCAATAAATTTTTTCGTCTCAGGGCGAAGATAATAGGCGTTTAATTCGTCATCAAGCCACACCTCGCCTGTTTTGACAAGCTCAATGTCCACAGTCATGCAAGCGGTTTTGGGGTTTTTGTCAAGGTCGCCCACACGCTCGCCTGCTTGTTTGGCGTCATTTATGCGGTGGTTGATGACGGTTTTGCATAAGTTTATGAGTTTGGCAGGTGGGGTGTACACCATGTCAGTGGTGTTAAAACTCACGCCAGCTTGGGCGGATATCGCAAGGATTAGCGTGGTTAAAGTTAAAAGTTTTTTCATAAAATCCACCTAAAAATTTATCAAAAAATTGTTTAAAAATTATTTAAAATACTAGATTATTTTATCAAGTCAGCTGTTTAATAAAACTTATATATCATACGCCTTTTTAATTTTATGCACAAATTTTTTATGATTAATAAATTACTACAATTATTTTGGTGTTTTATGGGTATAATAGGCATTATTATTCTGGCAGTTTTTAACAGTGTTTGATAATTTTTGGCAGGTTTTGACATGAAATGGGAAGGCAGAACGGGCAGTAAAAACGTGCGAATGAGCGGTGGTAAAGCAGTCGGTGGTGGGATTGGCAGTATTATTATTGGTTTGATTTTATGGCTAGTATTTGGCATGGACCCGATGACGGCGATGCAGACGGGCAAACAAGTGACAGGTGGCGGACAGCAGACTACCACCACGGTTAACCAACAAACTGCCGACCGAGATGCTCGTTTTGTGTCAGTGGTGCTAGCTGATACGGAAGCGGTTTGGCATCAGATTTTTAAAGAAAACGGCATGACTTATCAAGAGCCACAATTGATTTTGTTTAATGGGCGTGTACAGTCAGCGTGCGGTTCGGCGACATCAGCGACTGGGCCATTTTATTGCCCTGCGGATAAAAAAGTATATTTGGACACGTCGTTTTTTGTGGATATGCGTCAACAGCTTGGCATCGCAGGCGACCAACAAGGCTCTGGCGATGCCCAAAATCAAGGCAAAGCAGGTGACTTTGCCCAAGCCTACGTTATCGCTCACGAAGTTGGGCATCATGTGCAAACTTTGCTCGGCATCAGCCAAAAAGTCAACGAAGCCAGCCGTCAGGTTAGCAAAGCTCAAGCCAACAATCTATCGGTACGCCAAGAGCTACAGGCGGACTGTTTTGCAGGGGTGTGGGCGAACCGCAACCAACAGCGAGTGCAGTTTTTGGAGCAGGGCGATATTGAAGAAGCCATTCATGCCGCTGAGCAAATCGGTGATGACCGTTTGGCTCATAATCATCGACAAGTCGCCATGCCAGACAGCTTTACACATGGCACAAGCCAACAACGCATGACGTGGTTTAATAAAGGCTTACAAACAGGCGATGTTAATCAGTGCGATACCTTTAACGCAAATATCTAAATGCCAAGTTAAAATTTATTTAACAAAAAATCTAAAATCTACTATTTAACTTGTTAAAGTAACAAGCTTAAATAGTAGATTTTTTTTGGTGAAATATTAGAACCTGTATTCACAACCTTACCCAACTGAATTTTACTTTGAAGATATAAAACAAAAATTTGCTTTTGCATGAAAACTGGCTCTGTATTTGTGTTCATGGTGAGCTTGTCAAACATCATAAAAAAACAACACTTCAACTTAGCTCAGTGCGAACGGTTTTCATACAAAAACAATGAATTTTTGGTAAAACGTTAAGAAACGACAATCATTGTCGCAAATCATTACGATAAATAGGATTTTACTTGTTTTTTTTGAATTATGAATTATCATAGCCTATTTATTTTAAAAAAGATTGTAACAAACGATTTTTAACCGCATTTTGATAAAAGTTTGACAGATTAGAGAAATTATGACCCAGCCTATTCACGACCTACAAACTCGCTCTGTTGCCGAATTTACCGAGCAAGCTTACCTAAATTACGCCATGTACGTCATCATGGACAGAGCCTTGCCCCATGTGGCAGACGGCTTAAAACCTGTGCAACGGCGTATCGTCTATGCCATGAGCGAACTTGGGCTAAAAAATACCGCCAAACCCAAAAAGTCGGCTCGTACCATCGGTGATGTGATTGGCAAATATCACCCACACGGCGACAGTGCCTGCTATGAAGCCATGGTATTAATGAGCCAGCCGTTTAGTTACCGCTATCCGTTGATTGATGGTCAGGGTAATTTTGGTTCGCCAGACGACCCAAAATCCTTTGCCGCCATGCGATACACCGAAGCCAAATTGTCTGATTATGCCAACACGCTTTTGGCTGAACTTGGGCAGGGTACGACCGATTGGCAGGATAATTTTGATGGCACATTGAGCGAACCTGTTACCTTGCCTGCTCGTTTACCCAATATTTTGTTAAATGGCACAACAGGCATTGCGGTGGGTATGGCGACCGATATTCCACCACACAATTTGACCGAAGTGGTGAAAGGCTGTATCGCTTTATTAAAAAATCCTGAACTCTCTGATAAGCAGTTATTAAAATATATTCCTGCCCCAGATTTGCCAACGACTGCTGAGATTATCTCAAGCCCTGATGATTTACTGCAAATTTACACAACAGGGCGTGGCAGTTACAAAATGCGAGCGACCTACCACATTGATGAAAAAGAAAAAAATTTGGTTATCATTGACGCCCTGCCCTATCAAGTCTCTGGCAAAAAAGTGATTGAGCAGATTGCAAGTCTTATGACTGGCAAAAAATTGCCATGGGTAACTGATATTCATGATGAATCCGACCACCAAAATCCATGCCGAATTGTGCTAGAACTTCGCTCAAACCGTGTAGACACCGACATGGTAATGGGGCATTTGTTTGCCACAACCGACCTTGAAACCAGCTTTCGGGTCAATCTCAACATGATAGGCACCAATGGCAAACCACACGTCAAACCCTTAAAAACCATTCTCACCGAGTGGCTATCGGTACGCCGTGAGACGGTGATTCGCCGTTTAAATTACCGTTTGTCTAAAATTAACGACCGCTTGCACATTATCGCAGGTCTTTTGATTGCTTATTTGCACATTGACGAAGTTATCCGAATCATTCGTGAAGAAGACAACCCCAAGGCAGTGTTAATGGCAAATTACGGTTTGAGCGACATTCAGGCAAATGCTATTTTGGACATACGTTTGCGTCAGTTAGCCAAATTAGAAGAAATTGAACTAAACGCTGAGCGTGATGAACTTGAAAAACAAAAAGCCATGATTGAAAATTATCTGAACAACCCTGATGCTTTAACAGGGCTATTGGTTGACGAACTCACCGCAGATATGAAAGCCCACGGTGACAAACGCAAATCGCCAATCGTAGCACGTAGCCAAGCCGTCGCCTTAACCGACAGCGATTTGACCCCGTCTGAGCCTGTCACGGTCATCATCTCAAAAGCGGGCTTTATCCGCTCGGCAAAAGGACACATTGACCCAACCAACATGGGCTATCGCTCAGGCGATGCGTATCTCACGCACACACACGGCAAATCGTCCGATAAAGTGTATCTGATGGACAGCACAGGGCGTAGCTATCGGTTGGACGCCCACGCCTTACCGTCAGCCCGTGGGCAGGGCGAGCCTTTGACAAGTTTGTTAAAACCACCAAGTGGGACAAGTTTTGTCACCGCTTTTACTGGCAATGATACTGATAAAATCATACTGGCAAGTACGCACGGTTACGGTTTTGTCAATACCTTATCCGAGCTTGACACCGCCCAAAAAGCAGGCAAAGCCATTATCAATTTTGACGATAAAGCTGAGCTTTTAAGCCACAAAATCAGCGACAATAACACGCTGTTTGCGGTGGTCAATTCCAGCGGATTTTTGCTAATTTACAAGCTTGATGAATTGCCGATGTTAAAAAAAGGCAAAGGCAATAAACTGATGGATTTAACAAATGATGAAACGATTGTTGCTATGACGACTTTTGGGGACAGTGATAATCTTATCATCACATCAGGCAAACGCACCATTACGCTAAAACCGAACGATATTGCCAACTTTAAAGGCAGTCGTGGACGACGTGGCAGACAGTTGCCAAAAGGGTTTCAAAAAGTGGATTTTATCACAACTGCTTAATTTTTAACGAAAAAAGGATTGGTAAACTGCCAATCCCTTTTTTGGTATGAGTCAGCAATTAACCCAACATTTCCCCAAATAAAAACGCCACAACTTGCTCAAGTTTGCTGTCAAAATCACTCATATTATGCTCGCCACCATCTTCGATTACCAAATGGGCTTGATGTTGATTTTGGCTATAAAAATCAACGGCTTGACGATAATCTAGTACTTCATCACCTGTTTTTAACAACACCAAAAATTTATCAGCGTCTTTAGCGACTTTGGGGCGATTGTGTTTTAACCAGTCCAAATCCGCCTTGGTAATTTGCCAACCGCCTGACGTGGTGTACAGCACAAAATCATCGGCTAGGGTATTGACATCACCATCATAAAAGCGTGTCAAACTGTTGGCAGGGTTCGTGCTTGGGTTAATCAGCACGGTTTTGCAGTGGGTCTGATTGGCAAGTAAGGTGGCAAAATAGCCACCGAGCGAACTGCCGACCAAGCCTGTCTGTGGGTCTTTGGCGATTAATTCGGTCAAAATCTGCACAACTTTGTCAGGGGAATGATTTAAATTTGGGCAATGCACGCTGATATGCGGAAAGTTTTTTTCGCAAAAGTTTTTTAATAATTGCCCCTTTTGTGCCAAGTGACTGCTGTTTAGCCCGTGAATGTAAATAATTTGCATATTGTTTCCTTTTATTCAACCGTAACCGACTTCGCCAAATTTCTCGGCTTATCCACATCTGTCCCCTTTGCCAAGGCACAATGATAGGATAGTAATTGTACGCCAATAGTATGCACAATCGGCGATAATACCCCGATATGGCGAGGTGTGCGAATCAAATGCACATTGTCATCGGCAACAAATTCTGTATCCAAATCGGTAAAGACAAATAACTCTCCACCCCGAGCGGTTACTTCTTGCATATTGGCTTTGACCTTATCAAGCAGGCTGTCATTAGGAGCGATGACCACCACAGGCATATTTTCATCAACCAAAGCAAGCGGTCCATGCTTAAGCTCACCTGCTGGATAGGCTTCGGCATGGATATAGGTGATTTCTTTTAGTTTTAATGCCCCTTCCAAAGCAATCGGATAATGAATACCTCTGCCTAAAAATAACGCAGATGGTTTACCCGCAAATTTAGTCGCCCACGAGGCAATTTGCGGTTCAAGGTTTAGGGCGTGCTGAACATCATTGGGTAGATTGCGTAATTGACTTGTGTAATCGACGATTTGTTCATCATTCACAAAGCCACGCAATTTGCCCAAAGTTACCGCCAAACCAAACAATACCACAAGTTGCGTGGTAAAGGCTTTGGTACTTGCCACGCCAATCTCCGCCCCTGCACGGGTATACAGCACAAGCTCGCTTGCTCGTGGCAAGGCAGATTCCATGACATTACAGATAGATAAGCTATGGATATGCCCCAAACTTTGCGCGTATTTTAAGGCTTCCATGGTGTCAAGCGTTTCGCCAGACTGACTGATGGTAATTAATAATTGTTTGGGATTGGCAATCACCTCACGATAGCGGTATTCACTGGCAATTTCCACATCGGTTGGGATTTTGGCGATGGCTTCTAGCCAATATTTGGCGGTCAAGGCAGAATAATAAGAAGTGCCACACGCCAAAATTTTAATGCTGTCAATTTCTTTGAATACACTTTCGGCATTTTCGCCAAAATTAATCGCTTCAAAGCCACCGTCCAAAAACACTTCGGCAGTATCAGCGATTGCTTTGGGTTGTTCATAAATTTCTTTTTGCATAAAGTGGTTATAACCACCCAGCTCCAAACTTGCCAATGACAGCTCGGAAGTTTTGATGTTGCGATTAACCAGACTGCCTGTTTTATCGGTCAATTTGACAATACCATTTGCGTTTAATAGGGCAATATCGCCATCTTCTAAGTAGCTGATTTTGCGAGTAAAGGCAATGACGGCAGAGACATCGGAGGCAATAAAAGTCTCATCTTCACCAAAAGCAACTAAGAGTGGACAACCCATCCTGGCAACGACCATCTCATTTGGGTTATCTTGGGCGATGACGGCAATGGCATACGCACCGTGAAAGTTTTGGCTTGCTTTTTTTACAGCGTCAAATAAATCACCACCGTTGTTGATATATTCGTGTTTCACGCTGTGGGCGATGACTTCGGTGTCAGTTTGCGATTCAAATTCATAGCCCAAATTTTGCAAACGCCCCTTTTCACTTTCAAAATTTTCAATAATGCCGTTATGCACCACGGCAATCAAACCGCCTGAAATGTGCGGGTGGGCATTTGGCTCGGTAACGCCACCGTGTGTCGCCCAGCGGGTATGCCCAATGCCAAGAGAGCCTGTCAAGCCCTTGGCACGACTGGCGTTCTCCATATTCTGCACACGCCCCACACGGCGAACACGCACGATTTTATCTGTCGTATGCACGGCGATGCCTGATGAATCGTAACCACGATATTCAAGGCGTTTTAAGCCATCTGTTAAAAAATCTACAATATTGGCATTACTGCGAATGCCACCGACGATACCGCACATAGATTGTTCCTTAGTATCAAGTTTGAGAAATGATAATTTGAATAGATAAATTATCGGTAAATGCCTTACTCCAAATCGTTAAGTAAGGGCGGTTATTATAGCAAATTATTGTCAAATAATTAGCGATAAAACCCACATTGAGCGGTTAAAATCTCTTGATTGATGACTGTTTCCCCAATATTATCAATTTCTTTTAAGGTAACTTTAACAGGAAAGCTAATCATGGGATCGTCAATAATACTTCTTGGTAAATGATTAAGAGATGTTGGAAATTCGACTGGCTCAATCAGTTCAATAGACAAAACTCGCTTTGGGTGTGTTGTGGCATCATATGAGTTCAAGTCTTCGCCAACCATAACCGAAAATAACTCATAAGTTAATATTGGTTGTTCCTGTTTGACAAATTTTTTGGTGTTTTGTAACAGATTTTCAGTAATATAGTATTCATCTGGCAAGATAGCTGCATTATCCGTGCTTTCCATTATTATTTCATCAGCGTCATTAAACATATAACAATTTAATTCGGTATTTTCAACTGTGGGTATTGTCACTGTTCGCTCAGATTCTGCAGTTCTAGCTAATCCTAGTAAAGACTCCTTATAGGTAAATTTCAAACCATCATTTGCAATAACAATATTGCAAATCATAAATCCTAATATGGCAATTAATTTTTTCATCAATGCATCCAAAAAATAGAAGTTACTAAAGCCCCACCAAAAATTGGTGAATGTTTGGCTTTAAAAACATTATCACAAAATTACTTACTCACGGATTTTCCAACTTACCGCTAACATAGTCGCTTATTTTAGCAAATTTTAGCAAAAAATAGGTATTTAGTTGTAATCCTTGCTTGATTTATTGGAAAAGTACCTACAAAAAATGGTAAACTATCATTTTTGCTTCATTTTATTTAAATAGGTTTGTATGAAAACAACATGGCTAAAATACACATGGCAAGCAATACTCGCAGGGGTAGCGGTGTTTATTTTTTATTTAGCCATGCGTGCATTGTATCGATTAACGCAAAGCGTTGACTTACAAGAGGTTTTATTGGCCTTACAAGGTATTCCCACCTTGCACCTTTTCATTGCACTGCTCGTGGTAGCATTTGGTTATGTGCTGTTAACTTGGTATGACGTAATTGCGTTGCGACAGCTTGGCAAAAGACTCCCCTACCCAAGCGTAGCATTGACGTCATTTACCGCTTATGCGATTAGTCATACCGTTGGGGCAAACTTGGTTACAGCGACAGGCATTCGCTATCGGCATTATCGCCAGTCGGGGCTTAATCATCATCAAATTGCAAATATTGTTTGGCTTGTTTCAATGGCGTTTACCTTTGGCATTTCTACCTTGATTGGGTTATCGCTTAGCATTCACCCCGAAATTACCTTACAACTGTTAAGTGAATTAGACAAATCACTCGGCTTTTTTGATAATGTGATTTATATTCGTGGGTTAGGTTTAACCATATTGGCGTTGATTATTGGCACTATCATCTTTGCGGGAAAAAACGGTCGTCATGTGGTGTTAAAAGGTTGGCGGTTTGATTTACCCCCTGCTAAAGTATTGATTCAACAGATATTCATCTCTATTTTGGATTTAAGTACCGTGGCATTGGTGCTGTATTTGTTGTTACCACCGTCTGAGCATATCAGTTATTTTGCGACTTTTTCAGCGTTTATTCAATCTATGGCGGTGGGGATTTTGAGCCACGTTCCAGGTGGGCTTGGTGTGTTTGAAGTAACCATGATTGCCGCCTTGCCCCAAGTTGACAAAGCTCAAATGCTGGCGGTATTATTGGTCTTTCGCTTGATGTATTATATTTTGCCGTTTTTGGCGGCGGTGTTGTTGTTGTTGGCGTACGAAATTTATTTGTACCTTAACCCGACGCCACAGGCAGTTTTGGAGCAAAGCGATACGATAAATTAACATTATCATCATTTTTAGCACCTGAATTCATAACGTTTTTGCAATAAAAAGCAAATTTTTATTCATTAATTTTACAATAAATTTTAATCACGTAAGGTTGTGTATATAGGCTATTATATAGTACAGTAGAGTAGTTTTTTTAAATCACCTGTTTAATTAAGCTCATAATATATTCTTTGTACTCAGTGTTTTTAATTTTTAATTCATAATCGCCAAGCCCATGATGTCCGATATTGCTCACATCACGAGATAAACCCTTTTCATCTTTTAAAGTGCCATTTTTGGCATTTATCCAAAGTTTTAAACCGTCCTTTAAAATAGAAACAGAACAAACATTAGATTTTGTCTTAAAACCAATATAAACCTTGGTTACTTTTATGTCAATGTCATCACTCAAGTTTAAAATGGCGGTTTTAAATGCTTGATACAGCTCTTTGACCTCATCGGATTTACCATCTAAATGATAGTCTTCGTCATAGGTTTTGACTTCTTTGATGATATTGGCAATGACACTATCGTTTGTGATTTGCTTGGGTTTGGCTTCTTTAATACTCGGTGCGGATTTGGTTTTTGTGATGGGGTGAATTAAAACGATATCGTTGTTATTCACACCACTACCAAAGCGTTTACATTCCCAAAGTTCAATGGCAAAATCTTTAAAATTGGTGGATTGTTTTTGGTCATCGCTAAAACTTGGGGCAACAAAAATTACTTTGCTTTGCGACCAGTCTACATCGTCTCTTTTTAGATTTTTATTAAGTCTTTCGTTATATTCCACGATAAACTCTGCTTTGTATTCTAGCATTAAATTTAGATACGATACGCCTTGGTCTACCACGCTATAATTTCTATCTCGTTTATACTCAATAATCACAAAGGATTTATTTTCATCATCAAATGCCAAAGTGTCAATACGGCGGTTTTTAATCGTAAATTCAGATTTAATCAAAGTAAAACCGCTTATGGTAGATAGATTACTCTCAAATAAAGTTTGTATTTCTTTTTCTAGCTTAAAGGGTTTTTCTGATAGTGGGGAAAGTGTGGTGGCGTGGGTGGTAAATAGGTGCATTTGTGTTACCTTGGGTTTTTAGGTTTGTAAGTAAGCAAAACGCTGTGCGTCTTGTCCTGTGATTTTAAAATGCAGGGATTGGGTTATCATTTTTTTTTGCTCCTTATTTACATTTTCAAAGTACTCTTTTAGCAACTCTTTATGTTTAAAAAAGCTATCCAATACAATAAATAAAAAATAATCTTTTACTGCTATTTGATTGCCACTTTCATAACAATTTTGATGATGTTCATATTGATAAAAAAATGGAATTTTTGCATTATCAACTTTAAATGTTTTAACTTTTTTGTACCCTTTTTGGGTATTGTCTAATAACCTATTTTCATATTCATCGAAATTATAAATGATATATTCGTGGTCAATGTGCGTAATAAAATACTCATTACCAGTTTTTTCATATTCTAAATGAACAAGCTGAGTTACCACATCATCATTAAATAATTCAAAGTCATCATATAACTCTTCAAATGATATTTGTTGCCCTTGATTATCGTGAAAAATCCAAAAATTATCTTTTGGGTTATCTAAATCATAAAGTCTTGATATTTTTGGTAAATTATCAATATCCATTTTTAATTTTGCCCCAAAATCAAACTCCTCCAATGATAGAGAATAATTATCTGAAATTCCATCAATCCTAAAATATAAATTTTTTATTATCTTCTCAACATTAAATAAATGATTTAAACATTCTAATAGTAATCTTTTTCCAAATAATACAGAAAAAAATTTCTCGAATTTTTCAACAACCCTGCAATCAATCAAATTCTGATTGTCTTTATCGCAACGAATACTCATATGTCTACTATCAAATGCCAATAAACCATAATTATTCTTTAAATCATTTTTTATATCTATGCCAATATTTCCATAAATTTCTATCAATCTGTTATTGCTTTTCATATTCAAAATATCAGTCTTACTCATTATAGAAATTCTCTCTTGGTAGAATATTTTTAAAATTTGCAACATTGGATAATAATCTTTAATATCATTATATTTATAATCTCGATTTCTATTTAAAAAATCATCTCTAATAATAGTCGATAAATTCATTTGACTAACAAAAAAATCAACCAAATCATTAAAATTTTTAATTTTTAGCTCTTTATTTAAATTATCTATCGATGGTTTATTAAAATATTCATTTCTCTTATCAGAAAGAATATATGGCAATTCTATTTCCTTTTTTAGTAAAAATAATCTCAAAGCCTTATCTTGAAGTGATTTTTTATCCATCTTTTCGCAAAATACGTCAAAAATATTTATTTTAAACCAGTCAAAATGATGAACAAATAAACCGTCTAATTTACCGAATGTAGCTTCTAGGCTATCAATTTGATACTCATCAATTTTTTTAAATAAAATTTCTAAATCACTCATATTTAACTCCAAAACTAGGATTTAGCAAAACACCAAATCCCAGGTTATTTTAAAACTTTAGAGCAATATCAAAGAGCTTGTAGCTCCCCCACACTCTCCCTCACCTTCCCAATCTGCCCCTCTAACTCAGCCAGTTTTGCTTTTTCGGCTTCTACCACATTGGCAGGGGCTTTGGCGACAAAGGCTTCATTGGCAAGTTTGCTGTTGATTTGCTCGTATTGCTTGGTGAGTTTGTCCAGCTCTTTATTTAGGCGATTAAGCTCCACTTTGGGGTCAATCAGCCCTTTCATTGGCACATACACCACCGCCTGCCCAATCACGCTTGATGACGACAAAGGGGCTTTGTCATTATCGCCCAAAAACGCCACACTTTGCACTTTGGCAAGGGCTTTAAATAATGGCTCAATTCTTTGGATTTGTGCTTTTTCATCGTCTTGTAGATTTTGTAGTAGCACAGGCAATTTGACGCTATTGCCCAAATTCATCTCGCCACGAATATTTCGCACCGCCCCAATCAAACTTTGTAGCCAATTCATATCATTTTCGGCGGTCTCATTTATATAACTTTCATCAGCGATTGGATAGGGGGTAAGCATAATACTGTCTTCGCTATTTTCTTTGGCACGATTTATCATTGGGGCAATGGTTTGCCAAAGCTCTTCTGTGATAAATGGCATAATGGGGTGAACCAACCTTAATGCCGTCTCCAATACCGACAATAACACAAATCGCACTTGGGCGTGTCGTTCATCGGATACATCAGGGTCATTTAATACAGGCTTGGCAAGTTCCACATACCAATCGCAATATTCATTCCAAATAAACTCATAAATGGCATTGCTTGCCAAATCCAAACGATAAGTTTCAAAGGCCAATTTAACCGCTTGCTCACATTTTTGTAATCGGCTCATTATCCATTGTTCTGGCAATTCCCAAAGATTGGGGTTTGCCGTTTGGTGGATTTGTTTAGCGTCCACATTCATCAAAACAAAGCGTGTGGCATTATAAATTTTATTACAAAAATTGCGATAACCTTCAATGCGTTTTAGGTCAAATTTAATGTCTCGCCCTGTATTTGCCAAAGCACAAAAAGTAAATCTTAGTGCATCTGTGCCATAGCTATTAATACCGTCTGGGAATTCTTTTTGTGTGGCTTTTTTGATTTTGTCAGCGTCTTTGGGATTCATTAAGCCTGTCGTGCGTTTGGCAACCAAACTTTCCAAATCAATGCCGTCAATCAAATCAATGGGGTCTAAGACATTGCCTTTTGATTTGCTCATTTTTGCCCCTTGTCCGTCTCGCACAAGCCCGTGTACATAGACGGTTTTAAAGGGAACTTGCGGTTTGCCGTTTTTGTCTTTGACAAAATGCAAAGTCATCATTATCATTCGGGCAACCCAAAAAAAGATAATATCAAAACCTGTAACTAATACACTTGTGGGGTGAAAAGTTTGCAAAATTTGATTGTCAAAATCTTTATCCGTGCCTTTCCAACCAAGCGTACTAAATGTCCAAAGAGCGGAGCTAAACCAAGTATCCAAAACATCATCATCTTGGCGTAAAGATATATCGCCCAAATTGTATTTTTGGCGAACTTCACATTCATCTCGCCCCACATAAAAATTACCATTGTCGTCATACCACGCAGGAATGCGATGACCCCACCATAATTGGCGAGAAATACACCAATCTTTAATATCACGCATCCACGCCATATACATATTGGTATATTGTTCTGGCACAAATTGAATATCGCCATTTTCTACCGCTTTAATCGCAGGTTTGGCAAGTGTGTCAATTTTGACATACCATTGGTCGGTGAGTAATGGCTCAATCACCACGCCACTTCTATCGCCTTTTGGCGTTTTTAGGGCGTGCGGTTCTATTTTTTCTAGCCAGTTTTCATTGGTCGCTTGTTCAATGACCTTTTGGCGAGCAATATAGCGGTCAAGCCCTTGATAATCATTTGGCGTGCTAATTAAAGTGGGCGTTTTTTGTTCTGCTGTTTCAAAAACTTCAAATTCATTTAAAATATTGGCATTGATATCAAAAATATTGATAAGCGGTAAATGATGGCGTTGCCCCACTTCATAATCATTAAAATCGTGGGCAGGGGTAATTTTGACACAGCCTGTACCAAATTCTTTTTCCACATAATCGTCGCTGATAATTGGCACTTCACGGTTTGTAATCGGCAAAATAACCGTTTTACCAATCAAATGGCTATATCGCTCATCGTTTGGATTGACCGCAACGGCAGTATCGCCAAGTAAGGTTTCTGGGCGAGTGGTGGCAACGGTGAGATAATTTTTACCGTCTTTTGTGGTTAAATTTTTATCCGTAAAATAATAATTAAAATGCCATAAATTGCCTTGTTCATCGTGATTTTCTACTTCCAAATCCGATAAAGCTGTGTGGAGTTTACAATCCCAATTCACCAGCCGTTTTTTGCGATAAATCAGCCCTTCATCATACAGACGGACGAATACTTCTTTAACGACATCAGACAAATCATCGTCCATCGTAAAGCGTTCACGACTCCAATCCACGCTTGACCCCAAACGGCGAATTTGACGGGTAATTGTACCGCCTGATTCATTTTTCCATTCCCACACCTTGTCCAAGAATTTTTCACGACCCAAATCGTGTCGGCTAATCCCTTGCAAACCAAGCTGGCGTTCCACCACCATTTGTGTGGCGATGCCTGCGTGGTCAGTACCCCCTTGCCACAAGACATTTTTGCCAAGCATTCTTTGGTGGCGAGTGAGTGCGTCCATAATGGCGTTGTTAAAGCCATGCCCCATATGAAGCGAGCCTGTTACATTGGGCGGTGGTAGCACGATAGAAAAGGATTTGTCTTTGTCCAAAGTGGGGGCAAAATAACCTTTTTGTTCCCAGTTTTCATAAATACCTGCTTCAATATCGGCAGGGTTGTAGGTGGGGGATAAGTTGTCTAATGCACTCATAAATACTCCAAAATTTAAATAAAATGTCTTGTATTTTACCGCAAAATAGGCAGATTGTTTAGCGATATTTGGCAAAAATGTTAAAAACCTAAAATTTAAGCACAAAAAACCCTTAATTCAAATAAATTAAGGGTTTTTGTTAAATTAATGTTTTAAAAAATATTAATTTACTTTTGAGCTGATGTAATCAACTGCTTTTTGTACGGTGGTTAATGACGCACTGTCTTCGTCAGGAATGGTCAAGCCAAATTCATTTTCAAATGACATCACTAACTCTACCAAATCTAGCGAGTCAGCACCCAAATCATCAATAAATGATGCGTCATTGCTGATTTCATCAGCTTTTAAGCTTAGTTGCTCAGCAACAGCATTTTTTACTTTTTGTTCAATCTCGTTACTCATGTTAATTCTCCTAGTTTGAGTGGTGATTGTTAAATTTAGCGAACGTGATATTTAGCAAAACTTAGAACCCGTATTCACAACCTTACGCAGTTAATTTTCACTTTGAAAAATAAAATCAAAGTTTGGTTTTGCATGAAAACTGGCTAAATCTTGCTTTTTTGCGTCGAAAACTTGATTGATAGAATGACTATCAACCTGCGTTTTTTCCTTGAAAAGCGGGTGATTTATCGCATTTTTCATTGCAAAAACGTTATGAATACAGGTTCTTAGGCTTATCACGTTAGCAATTTTTGGATTTTTTACCAATATTGTGTTAATTTTAACATAGATTTGACAAAAAATACCCTTACTTTTGTTAGGTTTTACCATTTTTTGCNAAGCCGTTAAATAAGCGTTACATTGACAAAATTTGATAGCTTTAACATTTTTGTTAAATTGATTAAAAATATTTATGATAAAAATTACATATACATTCCGCCATTGACGGCAAGAACATGACCTGTGATATAGCTGGCTTCGTCGCTGGCTAAAAATTTCACCGCCGCCGCCACATCGCTCGGTTGCCCTAACCGTCCAAGCGGTACGGCATCTAACATCGAGTTAATCAAACGTTCATCTAGTTCATCGGTCATATCGGTTTCAATCAAACCGGGGGCGACACAATTCACGGTAACTTGACGTGAGCCGATTTCTCGTGCCAATGAACGGGTAAAGCCTTCCACGCCTGCTTTGGTAGCAGCGTAGTTGGTTTGCCCGGCATTGCCCATTTCGGCAACCACCGATGTAACGCTGATAATCCGTCCGGCACGAGCTTTCATCATGCCACGAATGGCACGTTTACTCATGCGATAAATAGACGTTAAATTCACCTCTAGCACAGTTTCCCATGCAGTATCGTCCATTCGCATCAGTAAGCCATCTTGGGTAATGCCTGCGTTGTTGACAAGCACATGGATTGAGCCGTAAACGCTTTCAATTTCTTCAAATAAATTATCAATCGCAGTGGCATCACGCACGTCTAGCTCACGTCCGATACCGCCTGTCTCGTGTAGGTATTCCTCAATGATCTCCACGCCCTTTTCGCTCGTGGCAGTGCCAATCACAAAATAGCCTTCTTCTGCCAAACGTTGGGCAATCGCTTTGCCAATCCCACGACTCGCACCTGTCACTAGGGCAATATGTCGGCTCATGTCGCACTCCTAAGTGTTTATTTTTCAATCAAATTATCAAATTTAAAAATATTTTTATCAGAAAATAATTTAAATTAATCCACATCATTTTGATGTTTTTGTAATATTTCTGCAATTTCTGCCAGTTTTGCCACTTTATCGGTGGCAATGGTCGGAATTTTTTCAGCTTGGCGTTTTGCCAAATTGGTTAACACATTGCCACTACCGCATTCAATTTGAAATTGCATATATTTATCCGCCAGTTTATTTTGGATATTTGACCACAAGACAGGCAGGCTTAACTGTTCAATTAAGGCTTGTTTAATCGCATTAACATCGCTTTCTACCCGAGCGTAGCGGTTTTGAATAACAGAAATGTTCGGTGCGTTAAAGCGAATTTGGTTTAAGCTATCCGCTAATTTATCACTCGCAGGTTGCATCAAACGGCAATGCGACGGTACGGATACTTTTAACGGTACTGCTTTATTACCAAGGCTTGCCACTTGTTCGCTTGCCAAGTCGACGCCCAACGCATTGCCTGCAATTACCACTTGCCCAACGGCATTAAAATTCGCAGGACTGACAATCGCATCACTTTCAAACTCTTCGACTTGTTCACAAATTAACCGCACTTGCTCATCGTCTAGCCCTAGCACAGCGGACATTTTGCCATCTTGGTGTTGCATGGCGTCTTTCATATATTGCCCACGCTGATACACCAACCGCACCGCATCATCAAAACTAAGCACGCCTGACGCACACAAGGCACTGTATTCCCCGAGCGAGTGCCCTGCCAAATACGCAGGTTCAATAGCAAGTTCAGCACGCAACACGTGCCAAATTGCCATACTCGCAGTGAGCAACACAGGCTGAGTAAATGCCGTGTGATCCAAGTTACGGCTCGTATCCTTACCCTGAGCGACCGCCCACACATCAAAGCCTAAAGCATCGCTGGCTTGGTTAAAAATCTCACGCACTTGGTGAAAATTATCATACCAATCCGTGAGCATACCCACACTTTGTGAGCCTTGACCGGGGAAAATCACCGCATAACGAGCGGATTGACTGATTGGAGTATTGGGCGTTTCAAACTTTTCCATACGTATATTTTCTGTGTAATTGATGATATTGTAAAAGAAGTTTTAAAAAAATCAAGTTTACATTTGTAAACTTGATTATAAATCATTGATTTTAAGGGTTTATTTTAACAAAACTTTAAAAAGCAATGCTATAAAAAAACCCACCGCTAGGAAAATCCCCCTAACCAGTGGGTTTTTTGTTAATTACATGGTTACGCTTTCAAACATTTTTTCAAAAGTTGGGTGTATTATAACTAAATTTTGCGTTGATAGCAATTTTGCCAAATTTTTTACAGCATTATCAAAAACTGCTAAATATCACCATTAGTACAGGTGAAATAATATTAACAATAAAACCAAAACTCATCGCCAACGGGACGATTTCATTACCTCCACTCGCTTGGATAATTGGCAAGGTAAAATCCATGGTCGTCACCCCACCAAGCCCCACCGCCGTACTCGGATAACGCCCTATCAACAGTGGAATACACAGCAACGCCATAAACTCACGCAACAAATCATTAAGCAACGCAACACTGCCCCACACCGCCCCATACGCATCGGTCATAATAATCCCTGACAACGAGTACCAACCATAACCAGACGCCAACGCCAATCCCTGCATCACGCCCACATCTGCCGTCAAGCAACTAAACAACACACCACCAATACTCACGCTGACACAAAAAATCACGCTCATCTGTACGCCACGCTTGTTAATCAGTACCTGCCGTAAGCTCATGCCTGCATGCGACAAACTAAACCCTACCAGCAAAATCAACAACATCAGTAAACCTTTGATAATCATATCAACATGAATAGGCGAATGTTCAAGCGGTAAAAATTGTCCCACCACTAAACCGACCACCACACAACCCAACTGCACCAACGTCCCTACCACGCTAATTTGGGCTTTTGGGTGCGATGTGGTGGCGTGGGTATAATACGGATATTTTTTATCAAAATACCACAATGCCAATAGCCCACTGCCCATCGTCAACGTTGCTAACAATGCCACATTTTTTACAATAAAACCTAGCTGATGCCCCAGATTTGGCACATTTGCCAATGACAGCCCAATACAAAACAAAATCAAAAACACCAAATAACCGAGCAATTTATCCATATATGGCATCAAGACTTTCGGCAATGGCAGAAAAAAACCCACGATTAACGGTGATAAAATCAAAATTAACGTCAAAAAATTATCTAACATAGGCTTTTATTTATCAAAATTATCCAAAAGCGTTATTTTATACCTTTCGTCGTGTGGTTAAAAGGGAATTTTTGGCAAAATTTTGGTATTTTTGGCAAAAAAACGTGCGTTTTAACCATAATTTTGTTAAGATAAAATTCGTTTTTATCCGTTTATTTTAGCATTTTTTTAACAGCACTTTTAAGGAAAAAATATGGCAATTTCACTAAGCAAAGGCGGTAATTTATCCCTGACCAAAACCGACCCAAATCTGAACAAACTGTTAATCGGACTGGGTTGGGACGAGCGTGCCACATCAGGGGCGGAATTTGACCTTGATGCCAGCGTATTTTTACTCGCGGGCAATGGGCGTGTGCGTGGCGACCATGATTTTATTTTTTACAATCAGCTAAAATCTGACAATGGTGCGGTAGAACACACAGGTGACAACCGCACAGGACAAGGTGACGGCGACGATGAAGTCATCAAAGTCAACCTATCACTCGTCCCTGCCGATGTGGACAAAATTATGTTGACCGTGACCATTCATGACGCCCAAGCTCGCAACCAAAATTTTGGGCAAGTTGCCAATGCCTTTATCCGTGTGGTGAACGAAGAAACAGGCGCGGAAGTGGTGCGTTTTGACTTGGCGGAAGATTATTCGATCGAGACCGCCATGGTATTTGGCGAAGTGTACCGCCACAATAGCGAGTGGAAATTCCGTGCTGTGGGGCAAGGGTATTCGGGTGGTTTGTTGGCGATGTGCAGCCAATATGGCGTGAATCTTAGCTAAAACCGTGAAATTTTTTTGCCAAAAAAGCATAAATCGGTAGTTTTTTTGCCAAAAAAGTTAAATCATTGGAAAAAAAATTGCAATTATTTACCATTTTTTACGTTTTTCTACTTGTTTTTTGTTCAATTATCTTGAAAATAAGCAGATTAACCAAGTTGTGATAAAACATAAAAATTAATTGCAAAAAAAGTGGTGCAAAGGTTAATGTACCACTTTTTTATTGCGTTGCTATTTGTTTAATCTGTTAATTCAATCATTGGTTATCACCTTTCACTTTTGGAATTTGATTGTTATGATGAAAAATTTAAAGCATTTTTATTTTGACATCGTGTTTACGATAGTCGCACTTATGGTTGCAGGTTGGTGGGGATATTCACATGGCGGTGTCTCGGCGATGATGTCCGCCTTATTTATTACCATGATTTTGGCAGTCATGGAAATTTCGTTATCGTTTGACAATGCGGTTGTCAATGCGTCTGTATTAAAGCATTGGGATAAGTTTTGGAAAACGATTTTCTTAACAATTGGTATGTTGATTGCGGTGTTTGGTATGCGATTGGTGTTCCCAATCGTTATCGTGGCGGTAACGGCTGATATGGGTATGATGGACGTTATTAATATGGCGTTGTACAATCCCAAAGAATACTCCGCAAAACTTATGGAACATCATGCTGAGATTGCGGCATTTGGTGGTATGTTTTTGCTTCTTGTGTTTTTAAACTTTTTATTTGATGATAAAGACATCCATTGGTTTGAATGGTTAGAACGCCGTTTGGTACGATTTGGTAAAGTTGATGCGATGAGCGTATTCGTGGCGATGGTGATTTTGGCGTTGTTTTTACTGGGCGTTGAAGAAGCTCACAAAGGGGCAGTGCTTATGGCAGGCTTTTTTGGTATTTTGGTATATCTGGGGGTAAATGTGCTGTCAAGTTTGCTTGAAGGTGCAGATGATGATGACCCAGAAACAGAAATGGTTGAAGGCAAGGAAGTTGCAGGTGCGATTGCCAAAGGCGGTATTGCTGGATTTTTATATTTGGAAGTGTTAGACGCATCTTTTAGTTTTGACGGCGTGATTGGGGCTTTTGCCATTACCAATGATGTGATTATTATCATGTTAGGTTTAGCTGTTGGGGCGATGTTTGTGCGTTCTATGACCATTTTCTTGGTGGAAAAAGGGACTTTAGATGAGTTTGTGTACTTAGAGCATGGGGCTCACTATGCGATTGGGGCGTTAGCGATTATCATGCTACTTGCTACCATGCACATTGAAGTGCCTGAAATCATCACAGGTTTGATTGGGATTGCCTTTATTGTGTGGGCGGTGATAAATTCTATCGCTTATAACAAGCGTCAAGCTAATTCGTAATCTACCTTGAATGATAAAATAAAAGGGCGTATTTTATACGCTCTTTTGTTATAATAAGGTTTGTTAAAAATTTCACCAAATTTGCTAGATTTATCAAAAGGATAACTTTATGACAATTCACCGTTTGCAACCATTGCTTATTGCAGGTTTATTGCCATTATTGATTTTTGCGTGGTTTACCCGTGACGTGGCAGGTCAGATTGATTTTTGGCTGTTGTGGCTCGTGGCGATGACGTTGGTTGGCTTGCCATTGGTATTTGCCGAGATTGCCTTGGCACATCGCAGTGGCACGACTCCACTGGTTGGTTTGTCAACCTTGACCCGTGAAGCCGACGTCGCAACGGTATGGCGGGGATTTGGTTGGTTAACGGTGTTATTATTAATGACAGTTGTTGGACATTTGCTGAGCAGTTCTGCCGAAGTTTTACAACCCAACTTTTCCCCAATCAGTACCATTGCCAGCCCTGCCCTGTTAGCTATCATGGCGTTAATTACTTTAGGTTTAAGTTTTACCAAACATTTGTCAGGTTGGTTGGCGGTCGGTTTAGCAATCGTAGCATTGATGCTAAACGTCAGCCAAAACGGTATGGCAACGTGGCAAATGACCGCCACATCGCTGAGCGAATGGTCGCTCGCTGTTGTGTTAGCATTGGTATGCGTGGGAGCAGGAACTGGGCTGTTTTGGCATAGCCGAGCCAATCAATTATTGGTCAATAATGAAAGCGTGAATAAAGACAACAAACCAGTCGCCAGTCGTTTTGTCTTGCCGATTTGGTGTTTTCAAATAGTAGGCGGTGCATTGGTCGCCCTTGCCTTGCAACCAACTAGCCAAGCATCGGCGATTTGCTATGCTTTGGCGATGATAGCAGGGGCAAGTTATTTATTACACCTAATCACTTATCAAGTTTCACTAAAAATTTCTAAACAATCCTTTAATTTTTTGGCATTGGTTATTGCGTTGGTGATTAGTTTGGGCTTAGCAATGTTGCCAAATTGGGCATTAAATCAATTAGTTATCGTGCTAAGTTTGTTAACCGCCAGTTGGTTAGCGATTTTTGCAGGTTGGCAAATGAAAATCAGCCACTTACGCAAATCACTCAACTTTAGTTCAGAAATGGTGTATAACCTATGGCGAATTGCCATGCGAATTGTCGTACCACTTGCCATTGTACTTGCGTTAATCGGTTGGATTATGGGTTTAGTAAAATAGTGAGCTTGGTAAAATAAATGACACAACAACAAACAACCCAACAGATAGAAGTGATGTTTTGCCCCACGCCAAACGAGCAACTGCACCAAAAATTAAGCGTAGCAAGCGGAACAACCGCCCAACAAGCGGTGGAAATACTTGGTTGGTGGCAACAATTTCCACAAATTCAAGATTTTGCCGTGGGGGTTTTTTCGCATAAAATTGACTGGCAAACCGTATTACAAGACGGCGATAGATTGGAAATTTATCGCCCATTAACCATCAATCCCATGCAAAAACGTGCCAAAAAAATGATGTTAAAAGCCAAAAAAGGCTATGTTATCATGAAAGTTTAGCGTGATGGGCGTTCAATTTTTGCAACACGACCCGTTTGGTCAAAGTAGATTTTGACATAATGACTGGCGTTGTGAATGCTTGGTTTTTTCTCACGCTTTGCCACCGTACCTGCGGTAAAATCATACAGATAATCCCAACGGTTAGGGTTTAGCGTATCTTGCACCGCAGGGCTACCGAGTAGATACAACACTTGGTTGGCACTCATGCCGACTTGGACTTGGGCGAGTTTGTCATCGCTAATCGGTGTACCTTGTGGTATGTCAATTTTATACACGCTAAACCATGAACAGGCAGGCAACACACTCACGCTTGCCAACGCAATTAACAGCGGTAATTGACAACATTTTTTGGTGATTTTCGTCAAAATTTGCATTAGATTTTTTCCTATTTTAGCCGCAAAATGGCTGAATTGAACCATAAACATACCCACTATCATACGTCATTTATGCCAAAATGCCTACTATTTATTGTGGATTTTATATTAAAACCTGTATGCACAACCTTACGCAACTTAATTTTTTTAAAAATAATTAATAAAAGTTTGCTTTTGCATGAAAATTGGCGAAATCTTACTTTTCTGTATCAATCTGTGTCAAAACTTGCTTGATAGAATCACTATCAACCTGCGTTTTTTCCTTGAAAAGCGGGCGGTTTATCGCATTTTTCATTGCAAAAACGTTATGAATACAGGTTCTTATTTTAACATTTTTATGGTAAGATAAGCAAAATCAAAACAAAAAGGAAAAACAATGACATTTACCAATCAAGATTTACGCCGTGCAGGCTTAAAAGTTACGCTACCTCGCCTAAAGATTTTACAGTTATTGGAAAATGCCGAACATCACCACATGAGTGCCGAAGATGTTTATAAAGCTTTGATTGAGCAAGGCGAAGACGTGGGATTGGCAACCGTGTATCGGGTTTTGACCCAGTTTGAGCAAGCGGGCATCGTGGAACGCCATAACTTTGAAAATAATTTATCGGTGTTTGAAATTGCTCAAGCCGAACATCACGATCACTTGGTTTGTGACCATTGTGGCAAAATCGTGGAATTTCATAAAGAAGAAATTGAACAATTACAAGACAAAGTGGCAAAAGAGTATGGCTTTAAATTGTCGGGACATTCATTGGTATTGTACGGTATGTGCGATGCCCCAGAATGTCAAACCGCAACTAAAAAATAATTTTTGTTTGACAAAATATGGGTAAATATTTATCAAAAAGGGCAAATTACACGATTTGCCTTTCTGTTTAACAAATTGCTTAACAAAAAATTATCCATATTTTAACCAATTAATTTTAAATCCACTTAATAATAACGCCACCGCATACACCAGCGCCCCAGCGACACAAATTGCCAATAATGCCAAAATTTTACTTGCTTGATTTGCTGATAATGGAAACAACGGTAACAGCCATTGTAACGCCACGCTCATCGCTAGATTTGCCAATAAAAAACGCAATGCCAACGCTCGCCAAGGTTTAGCAAAAGAAAAAATCCGCCGTTTTTGTAAACTACAATACAAACCGACCGCATTCACCCACGCTGACAAGCTAGTCGCCAATGCCAAACTTATGTGCAGTGCTACACCTTGATACCAAAAAATCAGCAACAAAGCCAACCCAAATAAGCCATTTGCCAAAACCGACCAAAGACCCCATTTGACAGGGATTCGGCTATTTTTTTGGGCAAAAAACACAGGGGCAAACACCTTAATCAGCATAAAAGGCAAAATCCCAAGCGACATCGCTTGCAACGCCAGACCGCTCATCGTCGCATCTTGCCTTCCAAACTCACCCCGCACAAACAACGTGAACATCAGCACCTGACTAATCTGCACCAACGCCACCGACGCAGGTACGCCCACGAGCAACACCCATTTACAAGCCCAGTCTAGCGTGCGTTGTAACGATTGTGGGTCATCACTGTTGACTTGACGGCTTAACGTCGGCAAAATCACCGCTCCAATCGCCACGCCAATCAGCCCCAACGGCAATTCGCTCATGCGTTCCGCCGTGTACAGCCACGACACTGAACCAGTCGGCAAAAAGGTCGCAATCACGGTATTTAACAACAGATTAATCTGCAGCACCGACACACCAAAAATCGCAGGCAATAACAACTTTAACACCTGTCGCACGCCTTGATGTTGCCAGTCTAATTTTGGCAAGATCAACAACTTTTGTTGGTAAATTGGCACACATTGTAATAATAACTGCAACACGCCTGCCAATAACACCGCATAACCCAACGCCAAAATCGGCTGATATAAAGCTGGTGAAATACATAGTGCAAAAACAATTAAGCAAACATTTAAGATAATCGGTGTAATCGCAGGAATGATAAATCGCTGATAACTTTGCAAAATACTACTGGCAAATGCTGTCAGCGTAATTAATAATAAATAAGGGAATGTAAGCTGAAATAACTGCAACGTCAGCCGAAATTGCTCGCTATCCTTGCTAAACCCAACCGCAAATCCCGCCATAATCCACGGTGCAAAAGCAATCACCGCCGTGCTTAACAACGACAAAATCAGTAATAACGCCCCTGCCATTCGGCTGATAAACTGTTGCAAATCAGAAAAAGTAGATTTTTGTTGGTAATTGGTTAACACAGGCACAAAGGCTTGGGCGAATGCCCCTTCTGCAAATAATCTTCGTAAAAAATTGGGGAGCTTGAAAGCGACCAAAAACGCATCCATTAAACCACTTGCCCCAAATACCGCCATTAATACCGCATCTCGCATTAAGCCCAATATCCGTGATATCAGCGTAAAAAAACTGACAACGGCGGTGGATTTGCCTAAATTTTGTGGGGCGTTTGGGTAGCTAGGCGCAGCGTTTTTGGGCTGATGATGTTGGAAAATTGGTTGCCCATTTTTGGCGGTCATTGTGGTGATAATTTATGTACTAAATGACGTAATTTTTGCCAATCAAAATATGCCCCTGGATCGGACTTACGACTACGAGCCACGTCGCTATGCCCTGCTAAATGGCATTTGGTTTTTGGATAGGTTTGGTAAATTGCCGAAATCACCTGAGCCAATGCCACATATTGGCGTTCATCAAACTCGCTGTAATCATCGCCTTCTAGCTCAATGCCAATGGAAAAATCATTGCAATTTTCCCGCCCTAAATAGCTAGATTGCCCTGCGTGCCACGCTCGGTCGTTAAAATTGACAAATTGGGTGATTTTGCCTGAGCGTTCTATCAATAAATGTGCAGAAACTTGTTGCTGATAAATATTTTGAAAATAAGGGTGATCGCTTGGGTTGAGCTGATTTTGGAAAAAGGCTTTCACAAAATGCTGTCCGTGTTGGTCAGTTTTGCCAAATTCGCTCGGCGGTAGGCTGATGTTGTGAATGACAATCAGCGAAATTTCGCTATTTTCAGGGCGTTTGCCAAAATTCGGCGATGCGATAAACTCGGCACTATTAAGTTTACCGTCGGTGATTTTGCTAGTTTTTTTCATAAAATGGCTGTTTTTTTATCAGGATTTTCACATTTTAGCATAAAAAAGAGTATCTATTGATACTCTTTTTTATATATTATAAAATATTAAATAATTGTAAATAAATTTTTATCAATATCCAACCCTTTACCAATATTCGCAAAGTCAATCGCATCTGCAATACCTTCTGCTTTATCGCTATCATATGATAAAATACCTGTGTTTTTATCGTATTTGATAAAGTCTAAGACATTGCTATTATTTCCTCTGACTAAACCTTTGAATACATTAGCCGATAGCTCAATTTTGTCTACACCGTCTTTCATAAAGTCAGTAATGGTGTCAATTGTACCATTTAATGCACTATCAAAAACAAAGGTGTCATTACCTTTACCACCTATTAGCGTATCTGCACCTAAACCACCAATGAGTTTATCATCACCATCAAGACCACTTAAGGTATTTCCGACATTATTAGCAATCAAAGTATTGGCAAGTGCATTACCTGTCGCGACGGTAGCAGTCGTTCCTAATAACCATAGATTTTCTACATTATCAGTTAAGGTCAAATTTACCGTACTAAAGACATTGTCATTACCTTCATCTTTTAATTCGGTAATCGTATCATTCACGCTATCAACCACATAAGTGTCATTACCTGTACCACCAATTAACTTATCATCACCTATACCGCCGTCTAAATGGTCATCGCCTAAACCACCACTAATTGTATCATTGCCTGCACCACCTGAGATAATGTTATTGGCATTATTACCTGTTAGCGTGTCATCATAATCAGAGCCAATCAGGTTTTCAATCTGTGTACCATAACCAATGTAGGCTTGACCTTTGGTATAGGTGTTATTGGTAACCGCAGAATTATAAAAACCGTCATCGGTACGTGAGTAATATCCTTGCTTATCTGCAACATCTTTATGCAAAGTTTGTTTGTCCACTAATAGATTTGTGGATTTATTACCTACATAAATCCACGAGCCCGGCGTTAAATCTACGGTGACTTTATCTTTTTCTTTTGAGGCATCAAAGGTATCAATCCCTGCTCCGTCCCAAATGTAACGGTCAGCATCATCGCTGTACATGTCGTATTCTTTAAACGTGTAAGTATCATCAGTCGCACGAGCAGTTTTGCTCACACCAAACTGATAATGCAGATACGCTAAATCGTAAACACGCAAGTTTTTCATATTTTTAAAGGCATAATTATTGACATACGCACGATAACTCATATAAGTAAATTCTGGGGTTTCTTCCATATTGCGAAAATAATCTTTAAAAGTATCTTGAGAATGCGTCATATTCAACGTATGACTAATCTCATGCAAGGCCGTGTAGTACATATCTGCCTTATCGTCTGTATTCGCTCTCGCATTCCACCATAAATCACCACTGTTAGAAGCAAATGCCAATGTACCCTGTGATGGAAAATCTGCATAAAACAATCTGGCATCCGCTTCATCAAAACGATATACTTCTTCAAATTTAACATTGATGTAATCGCCAATTTGTTTATACGCTTCACGAATAATTTGCTTAATTTCTTCGGTATAAGTAGCGACTGTAGCTTCAATGATTTCCCCTCTTGCAGAGCTAATTTTAGGGTCTGTTAAATGTGTATCATAGTCATTTTTATTAGCGAAATAAAATTTAACGACAGGCGTTGAATTATCGGCTTTGCCTCCAACGGGAATTTTATATGAAGGAATCGTGTAACCTTGTGATAAATATTTAGTATGACCAATATCACGCACAAAATAGTCATCAGGAACACCATCTCTTTCAGTGTGGCGAGAAACAAAATCTCCCGCTTTCGTGGTATCTTTAGCAATAAATAGATGTTCTGTATCTGAGACCTTGATATCATTATTTGCCAAATCTTTGGTTTTTAAAGTAGCTGTGATGATGTTGTCTGCATCTTGTTTTAACAAGTCGGTAGCCACATTCACGCTAAATTTATTGTCCGCTAAGACTTTGGTAGTTACAAGACTACCATTGATGTTTAATTCAATCACATCATCAACTTTTGCAGTGCCAGAGACTATGCCTGTGACGTTTGTAGTATTTTCGGTGTAAGCAATGCTAGTCGTTGTGCCAGAAGTTTTGATATACGGATTGGCATCAAAACTCACTTGAGTTGCCTTAACATCAATATTGTAAGTCGTGTTGTTTGAGTTATTGCCAATCAAATACGCTTCGCCATTACTGTTGTATCGCCATGTTTCTGCTTTAAATGTATATTCAATTGCTTTGCCATCTAGTGCTTTTAAGTCTTTTTCATCAATATCTAAGAAAAACGCCCCATCACGCACACCAACCGTGTAAGTTTTATCACCGATTTTGGCTTCAAGCTGACGCACAAGTTTGGCGTTATTAGCATTGGCATACTCACCTTCAAAAGTCGCTTTACCATACAAACGAATCGTACCGTTGGTATCAGCTTTATCCAGACCAAAATCATTGTCAATCAATTGAATATCAATTTTGGCAGCGGTATTCGCATCGACTTTATATTGTAACGAGCCTGTATTTTGGGCATTATTTGAACCCTTTACATTGGCAGTTAAGATATAATTTTGACCATTGACAAGCTCGCTACCGCTCAACATGGTGCTAAATTTACCGTCCGCACCGACATCAACGGTTTTGACAACTTTGCCATTTAACAATAAATCCACTGTCTGACCTGTGGCAAGTCTATCCTTACCCGTTACCACGCCTGTAACCGTCACGTCTTTTTGAGCTTCGGTAACGTTGATAAGATTGTCATTAGCAATACTAGTTAATTCAACAAAAATCTCACCTTTAATAATCGGAGCGGTTTCAATCTCGTAATCTCTTGTCGCTGTGATAAGCTCAGAGACATTACCTGCATTATCGGTTGTAGTTAGCGTAGCGGTAATAGATTTGCTGGTGTTTTGTTGTAACACGCTGGCAGGTACTTGTACGCTAAAATCGCCATTGGTATTGGTAATGTTAGCGTCATAGCTATTTGTGCCAATTTGGATTTTGACCACATCATTAACATTAAACTCGCCTATTACCTGACCTACAATCTCAACATTTATCATTAACTCATTTAAGTTTAACGTGTTGTCTTGGGCAATCGTTTTAATGTTAATGGTCGCCGTTGGAGCAATGTTATCAATTTGATAAATTTGCTCTTTACTTAATGTTTGTTCATTACCTGCCTTATCGACAACTATTGCATTAGCAATCACTTTTGTGCCCTTAGCAAGGTCGGTGGTGTTCACCGTAGCCTCGTATTGATTGCCTGTAACTTTGGCTTGATAAGATTGACCATTCACAAAAAGGGTTAAGGTTTTGACACTATCGCCATCCGCAAGGTTATGCAACGTGCCTTTGATAGTTGTTGTGACTTGTGCCATATCGGCTTTATTTAACAGATTATCGCCACCAACTTGATTTAAGGTTAAATCGGCATTTGGTGGGGTGACATCCGTAGTATAAGATTTGGTTTCGGTCGCTTCATAGGTATTTTTGGCATTATCTTCTACCTTAACTACAGCTTTAATTGTATCAGCTTTGACAATATCTGCACCGTTAAAGTCAACAGCAAATTTACCACCTTCCTTAATGGTCGTTTCAAAATCAATCCATTTCAAGCCACCACAGGTAGCACAACCACAAGACACAACAATCATCTTGCCAACTGCCACATTGTCAACTTTACCTGTAACGGTTAATTTACCTTCAGATTCTTTTTTATTGACAATATTATCTGCGGTTATGTTGTCAATTGTAATGACAGGTTTTTCCAGTACTCCCAAATCAACTGTGTAATTATGACTTTCGGTATCACTTGCAACATTGCCTGCGATGTCTTGCGTAGAAATAGTCGCAGTCACGTTACCATGCGATAATAAGGTTTTAGTATCAACATCAGTGCTAAATGTATCGTTGTTTACAGTCGCTTTATAAGTGGCTTGACCGATAGTAATGACAATTTCATCGCCATTATTAGCATTTTTAACCTTACCTGAAACTTTGGTTGTGGTCTGCTTAGACTCTACTAGATTAATGATNTTATCTTCGGTAATCTTATCAAAAATAATCTCAGGTTTAGCGATGTCAGTATCCACTAAATANGTCGCTTGAGCATTATTGGTTGCGGTTTGCTCGGCGGTTTTAGCAGTAATATTTGCCGTAATGGCTTGATTGCCCTGTGCAAATGCAAGTTCTTTACCATCAACCACAACTGACCAAGTACTCCCTGTTACTTGAGCTTTATNAGTTGCACCATTAATTGTTAAAATCACTTCTGTGGTTGCTGAAGTATCAGAAACCGTTAATTTACCTGTTAGTGTAACTTTACCGTTGCTCGCTTGCTGATTGACCGTATCAATCGGGTCTAGACTAACACTGGTGGTTAGTTTAACTGGTGTTGGGGTAGGTTTTGGCGATTGATTGTCGCTGGCTTTATCATCATCACTACCACCACTTGCCAGTGCAATAACGCCACCAACACCCAAAACACCTGCACCAATCACTCCAATATTAGATGCTATCCAAGAACCTTCCAATGCTCCTGTTGAAGCAGGATTTGAGATTTGGGTGGCTTGTGCCACATTATTGGCAAGATTTTCTGCAGTTGCAAAGGTGCTGTTTGCACTACTTAGATATTCTGCATTATTGATTGGGAATGACGTTGTATAATCTTTTAAAATAACATCAGGTATTTGGCTATTATTACCTTCCAAATACACCCAAAGATCTTCGTTAACTAATTTAGTTTTTGGATTTTTCACCAATTGATCATCTTTGTTAAAAATTTGGTATTTCGTATTACCTTCAACTTGGATAGTTTCGATTAGTTCGGTATTTTGAGTTTTTGACTGTTGGATAATGACTAGTTTTTTGCTAGGAATTTTGGTTACTTTAACTGCTTTATTTGCCATAATTTTTCTCTTTTTTGTTGCAAAAAATATTTGGTTGTTAGTAATAAAAATTTTGCTAATGATACATCATTTTTATAGAAAAGTTAATATTTTGTTGACTTTCTGTTGATTTTTTATTACCAAAATTTATCCAATGATTCTCAACTGATATAAACGCATGATAATCAGTCCCATAAAAAACACCACACATCGGCTGGGATGATGTGTGGCGAAAAACGGTAAATTTTGTTTTTTAAAAATTTCAAATCATTGTCAAATTACTTATTCAATCATTGCGATGTTTTTTGACGTACAATTTGATAACGGCGACCTAGATACCAAATCGGTGCTGAAATGATATGAATAAGTCGGGTAAATGGTACAAGTAGAATCAAGGTCGTGCCTAAGAACATGTGCAGTTTGTAAATCAACCCTGCGTGTTCCACGAGCGACGCTGCGTAAACAGGGCGTAAAATGGCAAGGTTTTGTGCCCAGCTGGCAAGGCTTAGCATCAGCTCACCGTCTTTGTGAGCAGGATATGACCAAATCGTGCCAAGCCCCATGAGCAGCTGCACCAAGATAATCACCAGCAGCATTTTATCGCCAAAAGTAGACGTATGGCTAATGCGTGGGTTTGTGAAACGTCGCCAAATGAGCATGACAAGCCCAATCAAACACAGCACACCTGCGATACCGCCGACAATCACCGCAACCAATTGCTTATGTGGTGCACTAATGAACCGCTCATAGATAAAATGCGGGGTAAACATACCAAAAAAATGCCCCAAAAGCACCACAATAATGCCAACATGAAATAAGTTACTCGCCGTACGCATATAATTGTCGGATAACATTTGGCTTGAACCTGCCCGCCATGTGTACTGCGACAAGTCAAATCTTGCCCAGCAGCCGAAAATACACACCGTCAAAGCGATATAAGGATAGATTCCGAATAAAAAAACGTGCCACCAGTTTTCTGCAATCATGGTATTCATAATGTTGCTCCTTGTTCTATTGCCTTAGCGTTTTTAGGGCTTTTGTCAAATCCGACCCAATGCACAGGTACGTCAGCATGACTTTGTGCTTGAATGCCTTGTAATTCAGCGATACGTTTATTCGTTTGGTTGCTTGGACAGCTATTTTCCTGCTCGGCACTCATAAAGTCCACCATCTCTTCTTCCCATTCTTTGTCTATGGCATCTTTGGTATCGTCAGGGATTTCGCCTGTGAGTTTCACAATTTCATCATCAACAAGGCTAATCGGTTTACCAGCCACTTGCAATAACGCATAAAACAGTGCCAAATACGGACTGTGACGCTGTTTTAATCTTGCGCCAAGTATAGCAATAATATGGCTGACATCGGCAATATCCATGCGAATTTCAATGTCGTCATCAATTTGTGTTGACTTATACGATAAAAATTCCAAATACATCGGCAAATAATCGGGCAATTCTTTAACATCAATCTCAAAGCCTAAGTCTTGATATTGGTCCATCAAATCCACCATCGCCTGTCCACGGTCACGGCTTTCGCCATGAACGTGCTCAAAAAGCCACAGTGATAATGAACGCCCACGCTCAAATAAGCCATCATACACAGACTGAGCTTCAAGTTCGCCTAAGTTTTGTAGATAGTTAATTAAATCAATCACTTCACTGCGAACTTCTGGGCTGATTAGCACAGACGCATTGACAATAGTTTTACATTCATCAAGCGTATCATCAGCGAATAGCTCATGGCTTGGGTAATCCATGAGTAGGCTGATGACTTTTAATAATTTAAAATCTGCCATATCACAGCTCCCACGTCTGCACGGTGTCAATCATCTCACGGCGATTGGTTTTGCGTTGTCCGAACATATGTGTGTCGCTATCACCTGTACAGCCGTTACCAAAGGTAAAACCACAGCCATTTTTCTCAGCAAACGCATCGCTCATTGCTTCTTCACGGTGAGAGCTTGGAATGACAAAGCGGTCTTCATAGTTGGCAATGGCAAGATAGCGATACATTTCTTCCACTTGTAGTTTGGTTAAGCCCACCGCATCAAGCACGCTTTGAGCATCTTGTTTTTCAACCAGTTGTAGACGTTTATAAGAACGCATGGCAAGTAAGCGTTTTAGAGCAAGTCGTACTGGCTCTTCATCGCCAGCGGTCAGCATATTGGCAAGATAGCGTAGCGGAATACGCAGACTGTCCACATCAGGGATAAGTCCGTCCATACCGACTTGACCTGCTTCAGCGGCGTTTTGGATTGGCGATAGTGGCGGCACATACCACACCATTGGTAAGGTGCGATATTCTGGGTGTAACGGTAGTGCCAATTTCCAATCCATTGCCAGTTTGTACACAGGGGATTTTTGGGCAGACTCAATCACGCTCATTGGTACACCATCTTTTAAGGCTTGCTCAATCACTTTGGGGTCGTTCGGGTCTAAGAATACATCTAATTGAGCCTTATACAAATCTTTTTCGTTCGGTGTGCTTGCTGCTTCTTTGATTTTATCAGCATCGTACAATAATACACCCAAATAACGGATACGACCGACACAGGTTTCAGAGCAAATCGTTGGTTGACCGCTCTCAATGCGTGGATAGCAGAAAATACATTTTTCAGATTTGCCCGATTTCCAGTTGTAGTAGATTTTTTTGTAAGGACAACCTGAAATACACATACGCCAGCCACGGCATTTGTCTTGGTCAATTAAGACAATACCGTCTTCTTCACGTTTGTAAATCGCACCGCTTGGGCAAGATGCCACGCAGGTTGGGTTTAGGCAGTGTTCACACAGACGTGGCAAATACATCATAAAGGTATTTTCGTATTGTCCATAAATGTCGGCTTGGATAGCATCAAAGTTTTTATCAATACGGCGTTTGGCAAATTCTGAGCCTAAAATTTCTTCCCAGTTAGGTCCCCACTCGATTTTTTGCATACGCTTCCCTGTGATAAGCGAGCGTGGACGGGCAATTGGCTGATGTTCACTGATTGGGGCGGTGTGCAGATGCTGATAATCAAAATCAAACGGTTCGTAATAATCATCAATCGTTGGTAAATCAGGATTGGCAAAGATATTCGCTAAAACTCTAAATTTACCGCCGATTTTTGGATTGATTGAGCCGTCTGCGTTTCTTATCCAGCCACCTTTCCATTTGTCTTGGTTTTCCCATTCTTTGGGAAAGCCGATACCTGGCTTAGACTCTACGTTGTTAAACCATGCGTATTCCATACCTTCACGGCTGGTCCAGACGTTTTTACAGGTAACCGAACAGGTGTGGCAGCCGATACATTTATCAAGATTAAGCACCATGCCTACTTGTGAGCGAATTTTCATGGGTGGATGCTCCGATTTAAAGTTGTTATTATTAGGTCAATTAGATTAAAAGTTGGATAAATTTTCCGTTCGTGGTGAGCTTGGCAAACCTAAATCTACACTTCAACTTAGCTCAATCGAACGGTTTTCCTTTTCAATCTAATTAAATATTTTCTAGGATTGAGCAATTATAAAAAATTACTCAAATCCAAACCATTCATCTAAATACTTATACCTGCTCTAAAGTGGTAGGCAATGGACGTGGCAAGCTGTCGTCAGGCTTACCTTCTAGCCAGTCAATATTTGCCATCTTACGCACCACCACAAACTCATCACGGTTACAGCCGACCGTACCATAATAGTTAAAGCTGTACGAGAACTGGGCATAACCGCCAATCATGTGCGTGGGTTTTAAAATCGCCCGAGTGACTGAGTTATGGATACCGCCACGTGTGCCTGAGTTTTCAGAGCCTGGAATATTCACCAGTTTTTCTTGGGCGTGGTACATCATGGTCATGCCTTCTTTGACACGCTGAGAGACGACAGCACGTGCGGTGATTGCCCCATTGTGGTTAAACACTTCAATCCAATCATTATCGGCAATGCCTGCTTTTTGAGCGTCGATTTCACTCATCCAAACAATCGGTCCACCACGAGAGAGCGTCAGCATAAGTAAGTTTTCTGAATAGGTTGAGTGAATACCCCATTTTTGGTGTGGCGTTAAGAAGTTTAAAATCACTTCTTTATTGCCGTTAGACTTATAGCGTTTTAGGGCTTCGGTCGTACGGGTATCAATCGGCGGACGGTACTGTTGCATTTGCTCACCAAAGGCTTGAATCCATGGGTGTTCCACATAAAACTGCTGACGACCTGTCAATGTACGCCATGGAATTAGCTCATGCACGTTGGTGTAGCCTGCGTTGTAGCTGACTTTTTCGGACTCAAGACCCGACCACGTTGGACTAGAAATGATTTTTCTAGGCTGGGCGACAATGTCATTAAAGCGGATTTTTTCATGTGCCGATGATTTTGCCAAATGCGTATGGTCACGCCCTGTTTTCTCTGACAAGCCTGCCCACGCTTTTACCGCCACATGACCGTTGGTCTCTGGGGCAAGCATAAGCACGGTTTCGATGGCATTCACCACGCTGTTCATGCGTGGGCGGTCTTTGGCAATCGTCTCATCAGTGACACGGTAGTTTAAATCACCTAATTGATGAACTTCTTCGCTTGTGTTCCAATCAATCCCTTTAGAGTTATTGCCAAGTTTGTCCATCAAAGGTCCGAGCGATGTGAATTTCGCATAAGTGTTCGGATAATCACGCTCAACAACCTTAATGTTCGGGCAGTTAATCCCTGGTACGGGTTTTTCGCCCATAGTTTTCCAGTCAGTACCACCAAATGGCTGAGCTAATTCGTCCGCACTGTCATGTTGCATTGGTAAGGTGACCACGTCAGTTTCTGTACCTAAGTGACCCACGCACAGACGTGAGAATTCTTTGGCAATCAGTTTATAAATTTCCCAGTCGGTTTTTGACTCCCACGCAGGGTCAGTGGCGGCGGTGAGTGGGTGGATAAATGGGTGCATATCCGATGTATTGATGTCTTCTTTTTCGTACCAAGTTGCGGTCGGTAGGACAATATCCGAATATAGACAAGTGGACGACATTCTAAAATCTAGCGTTGTCACAAGGTCTAATTTACCCGTTGGGGCGTTTTCCACAAAGTCAATCTCGGTTGGTTTTAAGCCGTCGTGAACAGTTTCTTCGCCCAAAATACCGTGCTTGGTGCCAAGCAAATAATTCAGCATATATTCATGCCCCTTACCTGATGAACCGAGTAAGTTAGAACGCCAAATAAATAAATTTCTTGGGAAGTTTTGTGGATTGTCAGGCTGTTCACAGGCAAAACGCAGTGAGCCGTTTTGTAAGCTTTCCACCACATAATCTTGCACGCTTAAGCCACGAGCCTTAGCTTCTTTGGCAATGCTCAATGGATTGCGATTAAGCTGTGGGGCGGACGGTAGCCAGCCTGCACGTTCGGCACGAATGTTGTAGTCAAGCATATGCTCTGGGAACTGTGATTTGTCAGCATGAGCGGACAATAATTCGTGAGCAGACACACTTTCATGACGCCATTGGCTTGAGTGGTTGTAAAAGAAGCTTGTGCCATTCATGTGGCGTGGTGGACGATGCCAATCTAACCCAAAGGCAACAGGTGCCCAGCCTGCTTGTGGACGCAGTTTTTCTTGTCCGACATAATGTGCCCAGCCACCGCCTGATTGACCGATACAGCCACAGAGCATAAGCATATTAATCACGCCACGGTAGTTCATATCCATGTGATACCAGTGGTTCATACCCGCCCCGATAATGACCATTGATTTACCATGGGTTTTGTGGGCATTTTCAGCAAATTCACGGGCGATTTGAATGACTTTTTCACGGCTCACGCCTGTAATTTTCTCTTGCCAAGCAGGTGTACCTGCGATATTGGCATTATTATAATCATCGGTAACATTACTACCGCCATGACCGTTATCAACACCTAGGTTTGCCACCATCAAATCAAACACAGTTACCACTTTGGCAGTTTGACCATTGGCAAGTAAAATGGTGCGACATGGCAAGGTTTTATATTGAATATCATCACCCGGCATGGCGGTAAAGTAGGGGTGTTCGTCCCCACCAAAATAATCAAAACCCAGTTCCACAGTTTCCTCTGAGCCTTTGAGTGATAGATTTAAATCAACGTCACCGTTACACGTACCTTCTTTATTTTCAAGATTCCAGCGACCTTTTTCGCCCCAACGATAGCCGATTGAGCCATACGGTGAAACCAATTCGCCGTTATTGTCAATGGCGATGGTTTTCCATTCTGGTTTGTTCTCTTGACCTAGATTGTCAACCAAATCTGAGGCCCGTAAAAAGCGTCCCGCACGAGCGTTTTTGCCTTCACCTTCAACCATCACAAGCATTGGCAAGTCGGTATAGCGTTTGGCATAATCTAAAAAATAATCGCTTTGCGATTTGATGTAAAATTCTTTGATAATCACATGGCAGAAGGCTTGGGCAAGGGCTGCATCCGTGCCTTGTTTTGGATTTAACCAAAGGTCACAAAGTTTGGCAATTTCAGCATAGTCAGGCGTGATGGCAACGGTTTTTGTGCCTTTATAACGTACTTCGGTAAAAAAGTGAGCGTCTGGCGTACGCGTTTGTGGTACGTTAGACCCCCACGCAATGATGTAGTCCGAGTTATACCAGTCAGCAGACTCAGCAACGTCGGTCTGCTCACCCCAAATCATTGGGCTTGCTGGTGGTAAGTCACAATACCAATCATAAAACGATAAGCACGCTCCGCCAATCATGGATAAATAACGGGCACCCGATGCGTAGCTTAGCATGGACATGGCAGGAATGGGCGAAAAACCAATAATTCGGTCAGGGCCGTATTGCTTAGCTGTATAAATATTGGCAGATGCGATAATTTCGGTGACTTCATTCCACGATGAACGCACAAAACCACCGAGACCACGTTTTGATTTGTACTCAACGGTTTTGGCAGGGTCTTCAACAATGCTTGCCCATGCGTCCACAGGGTCTGAATATTTGGCTTTGGCTTCACGCCATAATTTTAACAATGGCTTACGCACTTTTGGGTATTTGACACGGTTGGCAGAATACATATACCAACTGTAGGACGCACCGCGCGGACAGCCACGGGGTTCGTGGTTAGGCAAATCAGGGCGTGTGCGTGGATAGTCGGTTTGTTGGGTTTCCCATGTAACAATGCCGTTTTTGACAAAAATTTTCCATGAGCAAGAACCTGTGCAGTTTACGCCGTGCGTTGAGCGGACGACTTTGTCAAACTGCCATCTGGCACGGTACGAGTTTTCCCATTCACGGTTTTCGTTGCGGAGTTCACCGTGTCCATCGGCAAATTCGCCTGTTTTTTTCTTAAAAAATTTAAATTGGTCAAGTAGATGGCTCATAATTCCCCCTTAGGGCGTTGGCTAATAGTTTTTGCTAGTTTTGCCAATCGTTTGTCGCATGCTTGGCAATTATTTAGACAAAATTTCACAGTGCTACTTTAACCAATCTATACCAATTAAAATATTAACTTGACGGCTAAGGGGAATAATACTAAGGGGGTAAATCGATGATAATGAGAATTGTTATTGATGATGAAGATTGATTTTAATCATTTTTAATCAAATTCTAAAGATGATTGTTAAAATCCAGATGTTCATTATGCCATTTTTGACAATATTTTATGCTCGTTTTATCATGGATAAATCTTGAGATGAATGAGATTTTGATATTATAAGTCTTTATGTTCTGCGGTCACTGTTAGATAAGGTAAACCACCAAAAAATTACATTCGTCTAACCTATGTTAAACACCCTGTTTTAATTGCAAAACACTATTTAAATTACCCCTTGCCACGAGTGATGATATGTGAATAGGGCGTGGAAATTGGCTAGGGGTGTCATTTTAATTTCTTAATTTAATTTCTTTAAAATATACTGAAATTCAAAGTACTGCTCACCTATAATCATTGAATGTAAAGTATCTTTATCCAAAACTTTAACAGGTGGCATTAATATGGAATTGGGGTCAAAGGTAAATTTTATCATATCAATTTTTGCCCTTCTTTTTTCGCACAGTTTGCGATTGTTTAAATTTAAGATTTCTATGGCTTGTTTGGCTCGGTCAGTTTTAGCTTCTAGTTCCCCTGCAAAGTTAATTTTTAATTCATCATCACATTCTTGCATTAAGGGTGTTAATAATAAATCTTGATTGCCTTTGGCGTTATCGCATTGCTTTGGTGTGGTGCAAGATAGCAATAAATTATCATATTTATAAATGAGTTTTTTATATTTATCTCTACTTTTGATATGTTCAATTTTTACATATTCTTTTAACGCTTGACAACAGTAACAACACAAATTATTTTGCTCTTGGCGTAACTGCTCCCGTAATATAATATAAATCTCTTCTTCTTTATCACTCAACCATTCTTTTGGATTATTTTTCTTAATCCAATTTTGCACTTCCATGGGCATAGTAAGTTTTTTATCAATATATTGCATTTTAATCCGCCTGATTTAAAGTTAATTTGGCTTGGGCAAGCATTAAACGCATTTTTAATAATTCTGTATGATTTGGCGAAACTTCTTGGGCTAAGTGATTGATTAAACTTTCGGCATTATCCAATTCTTGATGACTGATGGCTCGACGAATGTCATTAAATTTTTTATCAATTTCTGGCGTAAAACGAGAAACATCAAACACATCATTTAATAAAGTATTGACATCTTCACCATAAACATTACCGAATTTATGCAATTGACCGTCATCAAGAGCATAAACCAAAACATCAGGATTATCACTCACAATATGCGGTGAATGGGTGGTTAAAATAAATTGGACATTAGGAAAAGTTTTGGTCAGTTTATCAATCAGATTTTGTTGCCATTTGGGGTGCAAATGCAAATCCACTTCATCAATTAATACCACCCCTTCGCCTTGTAAGGGATTATCAAGGCTTGGGTTTAAAATTGCCAATCTGCGAGCAATATCACCCACTAAGGCAAGTAAGGATTTTTCACCTTGTGAAAGCTGATTGACATCTAATTTTTCACCGTCTTTTTCTACCACCATTTTGGGTGTGCCTTGTCGTTCAATACGGATATTTTTAAAATCGGTAAAGCGTTCAATGGCTTCACGCACTTCATTTAATAGCCTATCACCAATTTCTATATTTTGAATATTATCAATAATACCATCTAAAATTTGATGACCTTTATTTTTTTCAAATATTTCTAATAATTTTGATAATTGCTGGCTAGAATATCTTTGTTTTTCATTTTCTAAATCTTCTTTTTGTTTAAACCACTTAAAGAAATCATAAAAATCAATACCAAAACCATCAGTGCAAGCAAAATAAGCATCAAATTGCTCAAAATCACTACTCAAAATATCTGCTTGTGAATTACCAATAACAGAACGCTCTACTGGATAATAAATAATCAAAGGGAGAGATAGGTTTATATCATCGGTTAAATTTTCACGATAATTCTCAATTACTTTATCCAATTCGTGTTTTTGATTTTTAAAAAAAGAATTTCTGCCATCTTTTACGGTCATAAATCGCCATTTTGTTTCTTTTTTATCTACATCATCAAAAGGCAATGGATTTTTATAATTAAATTTATTAAAATCCACATACATATTTACACAAGTATCATTAAATCCATTTTTAATGAATTTTTTATCAATTTCAAAACCATCACTTTTATTTTTAATGCCACCCACAAACCAACTAAACCCAGTTGCCAATGCCTGCAAAATCTGCGATTTCCCTGCCCCATTATTGCCTACAATAATGGTAACATTGCCCTTTGTCTCTCCATTGGGGGCAAATTCCATTGTTAAATCATCAAAACGCCCATAATTTTGTAACTGTAATTGTTTAACTTTCATTTTTAACCCTTAAAATTCATTGATTAAAAACATAAATGCCCTACAATCGTGCAAGGCATTTATGCTAAGGCGAGTTAAGATTAACCCCCAATCTTCTTATATTTCATTCTCTTAGGTGTTACGTCTGCACCTAGTTTTTCTTTACGCCATTTTTCATATTCTGAATAATTGCCGTCAAAAAATTCAGGCTGTTCATTCTCAAATGACAAAATATGCGTACAAATACGGTCTAAGAACCATCTATCGTGCGACACCACCATCACCGTACCAGGGAACACCTCTACTGCCTCTTCTAAGGCACGCAAGGTCTCCACATCAAGGTCGTTGGACGGTTCGTCAAGCAAGATGACATTGGCGCCTTGTTTTAGGGTTTTGGCAAGTTGCAAGCGATTTCTTTCACCGCCTGATAAGTTACCAACCAGTTTTTGTTGGTCTTGCCCCTTAAAGTTAAAGCGTCCGATATACGCACGGCTTGGCGTGGTGTACTCGCCCACCGTAATCATATCCAAGCCGTCTGACACTTCCTCCCACACGGTTTTTTTGTCGTCCAGATTATCACGCACCTGCCCCACATAGGCGACTTTGACGCTCTCACCCACTTCTACTGTACCTGTGTCAGGTGTGTCTTTGCCTGTAATCATATTAAACAGCGTGGTTTTACCTGCCCCATTTGGACCAACAATCCCCACAATCGCCATTGGCGGTACGGTGAATGATAAGTTTTCATACAGCAAGCGACCGTCAAAGGATTTGGAGATATTTTTAACTTCAATGACTTTGTTGCCAAGTCTTGGTCCTGGTGGAATGTAAATCTCAGCCGTTTCGTTGCGTTGTTGAAACTCACGAGAGTTCATTTCTTCAAAGCGTTCTAGGCGAGATTTGGATTTGGCTTGCTGACCTTTTTGGTTTTTACGTACCCATTCTAGTTCTTGCTTTAAGGCTTTGGCAAAGGCTTCTTCTTGCTTTTGCTCTTGTTCTAGGCGTTTATTTTTTTGTTCTAGCCATTCGGTATAATTGCCCTCATACGGATAGCCATAGCCACGGTCCAGCTCCAAAATCCACTCTGCCACATTGTCCAAAAAGTAGCGGTCGTGGGTAATCGCCACAATCGTGCCTGAATAATCTTTCAAAAATCTTTCAAGCCACGCCACGCTTTCTGCGTCCAAATGGTTGGTCGGTTCGTCAAGGAGGAGCATATCAGGCTTAGACAAAAGCAGTCGGCACAATGCCACACGGCGTTTTTCACCGCCAGACAGCTTCGAAACATCAGCGTCCCACGGTGGCAGGCGTAGGGCGTCCGCTGCTTTTTCAAGCTGAGTGTTTAGGTTGTGAGCGTCCCACGCCTGTATGATGTCCTCCATTTTGCCTTGCTCTGTCGCCAATTTATCAAAATCAGCATCAGGCTCGGCATATTCGGCATAGATTTGGTTTAGGCGGTCAAGGGCGTCCAATGCTTCACGCACGCCGTCCTCCACATTGCCACGCACATCTTTGGCGGGGTCAAGTTGGGGTTCTTGGGGCAAATAGCCGATTTTAATGTCCGTTTGGGGGCGAGCTTCGCCATTGTATTCGGTGTCCACGCCTGCCATAATGCGTAGCAAGGTGGATTTGCCTGCACCGTTTAGCCCCAAAACGCCAATTTTGGCACCAGGGAAGAAAGAGAGCGAAATGTCCTTTAAAATCTCACGCTTGGGCGGTATGATTTTGGAGACTTTGTTCATCGTGTAGATGTATTGAGCCATAAATTTTCCTACAATAATTTTTTAATTAAGTTAATTAAAATCAAAAATTTTTAACAAGATAAATAATAAATGAATTTAGCCAAAATTATTACTTATTTGTCTTCGTCTTCTCCATCGTCCCATTTTTCATAGCTTTCGCTTGGTTCAATGCCACGGCGTTTCATGTCCGCAACTTGCTCTTCTAGCGTACGAAACTGCTCAGTATCGTGCATGATTTCGGTCAAATGGTCAATTTCTTTTTCCAAAATATTGGCTTCTTTGGTTAAATGTTGCATCGCTTTTCCTTTTTTACATAAATTTACATTGATTTTATTGTGGTTTTACTCGCCACAATTCACGAGTGCTATGTTCACTTTTAGCAGAAATTAGCCAACCACTGCTGACTAGTTGCTGTTTTAGCCATTGAAAATCCACGTCATTGATTTTGCAGCGAGATACGGCGTGTACGTTTGGTAAAATTTTGTTGGCTTCTGCCAATGCCAAATCTTTTAGCGATTCATTGAGCTGTTTTAACATCATATCGTTGCTGAATGGATGTGGTAAACGGCTTAACAAATCCAACACTTCACCCCAAGTAAAGGTGTGTGCGGCGATGACGTCTTGCAAATTACCGTCTTGATAAGCGTGAGCCGAATAATTTACCAATACGATATCATCACGGTTAATCGTAATTTTTGGTTCAACCGATTTTTTCACAGGGGCAGGGGCAGTGTCGCCATTGGCTAAGATTTTTGGTTGGATAATTTTTGGTTGGCGGATCGGCGGATTAGGCTCTTTGGCACGCACCCAACCTGTGGTCGGGTATTCATTGACTAAACTTTGCAAAATCTGCTTGCACGACAAAATCGCCTCTTGGCTACGCTGAAAATAAATCGCATTCATGCCAAGGTCTTTTTCAATTTGCGATGCCAAATCTAACCGCTGACGTGAATATTCAAACGCAGGGGTTTGAGCTTTTATCAAAGCAAGCATCGGTTTTTTCTTGGTGGACGCATAAATATAGCTTAAATGCAAATTACTCACCCCTGATGGACTTAGATGCCCGTAGCCATTGCCCAATGCAAAAATCAAATAATCACATCGGTCAATCTGTTGTTTGCTATAATCCATAAATTGTATCGGATGAGCAATCAAATCCCACGTCAAAAAATAATCGTCTGACAAGGCAAGTTGCAACGCATTTTCAAATTCTGGATGTTCGTTTCGCACCAAACAAACATGAATATGGTAACGTTGTTTAAGACTAATAAGCACAACATCCTCACTTAATGTTTTTCATTTTTGGTCGTAATTTTTAGTTAGCCATTTGATATAGTGTCAAACCTGATAAAAATCAATCAAAATGTCACGATTAAATTGATTTAACAACCGAGTTGCGACTTGTTTTGTACCGAGTGGATTTGCGGTGCTAAAAAACTGCAACGCCATCCGCTCACTATCATTATTTTCTTTGCTGTTTTCCAAATTTCGCATAGCTAGTAATGATGCCACACGCCGGGCAATCGCTTGACCAGAGTCAATCATATGTAACGATGAATGTACAAACAAACTTTGCCATTTTTCTGCCAAATAGGGCTTAAAAAAAGGAAAATGGGTACAACCAAGTACCAACTCATCGACATTTTTTTGTTGAATTTCCGTTAATAATTGCTCAAGCTCAAGCACCGCTTGATGTTCACTTGGCATTCCTGCTTCCACCCATGGCACAAGGCTTGCCACGCTATACTTATGCACACTGACCCCATTGGGTTTAGCAAATTCATCAATAATATCATTTAACAAATAACCGTGCAAAGTCGCAGGGGTTGCAAGCACTGCTACTTGCTTGGTATGCGTGGTAAAAACTGCAGGTTTTAACGCAGGGACTAGCCCCACAATCGGCAAATCAGCAAACCGCTCTCGTACCGCCTGCAACCCATACGCCGAAGCGGTATTACACGCAATCACCACCAATTTACAGCCCTGTTTTACCAAAAAATCCACCGCTTGCACCGTCAATTCACGGATATCATCGCTCTGCCTTGAGCCATACGGCACATTTAAGGTATCGGCAAGGTAAATATAATTTTCATTCGGCAATTGTTGGGTCAAATGGGCAAAAACCGACAAGCCCCCTACCCCTGAATCAAACACCCCAATCGGCGAAGCAGTCGTCTGTGTTATTGCCATGCGTTACCAACCATGTTGCTTTTTTCAAAATTTTTTATCTAGATGTGGTTGTAAAAAAACACCCATTAAACCTGTGTATTTTACGCTAGTTTTGTGCTTTTCGCTAGCGTTATGATAATTATTCGATTTTGCTAAATTTTTGATGATTATTTATCAATTTTTTTAACTAATTAACCAGACAATTCAAAACGACAATCCCCACTTTGCAACCTTAAAACCGTTTGCCCTTGCGGATTTTCTACCAACTCGCCCATTGTTATCAAATGATAAAACAACGAACGTGGAATTAAGCCATACAACACTGAACCGCCCTGCTCTCGCACCTTGATATACGGCTGTTCAGCTTGGTGTGGGGCGACATTGGCAAAAGGCAAGCCAAATCTTATTGGATGCTCATTATCGGCAATCAGCACATCGCCTTGACTGGTGGTAAATTGTAAAAAAGTTTGTCCATTGGCTTGGGTTTGTTCAATATTCACGATGTGCAATGGGGCATCTTCTACCAAAATCGCCACTTTTTCTACCGGGGTTTTCAAAAAATACTGCACTTGATTATCATTATCAACTTCCGCCCACAACACTTTGGCAAATAAATCAATCATTGACTGACGGGTCATTTTTTGCCCTTCATGCCACCAGTCGCCATTGGCTTTGATGATTAAATCCATGTCACCACAAAATTGTGGATGCCATTTTTCTAAGGGTGGAATTGTTCGTGAATTATTTTTGTTGTTGTTAATCGCTTGTAATTGTTGAATAAAATCTTTTTTCATATTAATTTTTTCCAAATTTTTAACAAATTATTTTTGCAAAAATAAAATAATTTTATTTAGCAATTTTTAACAATAAAATGCAAAATTGCTAATTTTGCTTTATTTTAACCGATTTTTTTCGTAGTTTAAAAAAAAGATTGCAGATTTTTGTAAGTTTTTGCCAAAATTTGACACTAGTTGGCTATGTTGTTTAGATGATTTTTGTTTTATAATAGCAGAATTTTGACAAGATTTATTTTATCAATCATAAATAGTCAACATTTGCCAGCTTTTGCCAGTGAATGATGGTTAGGAGTTTATATGCAAGAAATTCAGCGTGAACAGATGGAATTTGATGTGGTCGTAGTTGGCGGTGGTCCGTCAGGTTTGGCAACGGCTATCCGCTTGCGTCAATTAGCGATTGAAAAAGGTAATCCTGAGTTTACCGTGTGTGTGGTGGAAAAGGGTTCGGAGTTTGGGGCTCATATTCTGTCAGGGGCGGTGATGGAGCCTCGTGCATTAAATGAGTTAATCCCTGATTGGCAACAAAAAGATGCCCCTGTGAAAGTTGCGGTCAAGCAAGACCGTGTATATATGCTAAAAAATGAGATAAAATTTCGTCAATTTCCTGATAGCATCGTACCACCAACCATGCACAATGACGGTAATTATATCATTTCGCTCGGTAATCTCGTACGTTGGTTGGCCTTGCAAGCCGAAGAATTAGAAGTAATGATGTTCCCCGGTTTTAGTGCGTCCGATATTTTGTACAATGATGACGGCTCGGTAAAAGGCATCGTGACAGGCGACATGGGTGTAAATGCTAAGTGGGAAGCCAAGCCAAGTTTTGAGCCTGGTTATGAACTACTTGCCAAATATACGGTATTTGCCGAAGGTTGCCGTGGGCATTTGGGCAAACGTTTGATTAGCCGTTTTAACTTGGCAGAAGGTAAAGACCCACAACATTATGGTATCGGTTTAAAAGAGCTTTGGGAAATTGACCCTGCCAAACATGAAGAAGGCGTCGTACTGCATGGTACGGGCTGGCCCTTGACCGAAACAGGCACGATGGGTGGTTGGTGGTTATATTTTGATGAAAATAACCAAGTATCATTCGGTTTGGCAATGGATTTGGCCTATGAAAATCCTTATTTATCACCCTTTGACGAAATGCAACGCCTAAAAACGCATCCGTTAATTGCCAATATTCTGACAGGTGGCAAACGTTTGTCATATGGGGCGAGAGCCTTGGCAAAAGGCGGTCTAAACTCATTACCAAAACTTGCCTTTGCAGGTGGCGTGTTGGTCGGTGATGATGCAGGCTTTTTAAACCCTGCCAAACTAAAGGGCACACATACTTCTATCAAATCAGGGATGCTGGCTGCCGAAGCAGTGTACGAAGCCATTCAAGCAGGGCGTCAACACGACGAAATCACAGGCTACGAAGAAAAATTCAAAAACTCATGGTTATTTGAAGAAGCCCACAAAGCTCGTAACAACGGGCCCGCCATGCACCGTATGGGCGTATTTGGGGCAGGGGCGTTTAGCTTTATTGAACATAATTTCTTTAAGGGCAAAATGCCGTTCACTATTCACGACAATATCCCAGACCATGCCATGCTAGAACGTGCTGACCATGCGTTTAAGCCTGATTATCCAAAACCAGATGGCAAGTTGACCTTTGACAAGCTATCATCGGTATTTATTTCTAACACCAACCATGCCGAAGACCAGCCGTGTCATCTGCGTTTGACCGACCCTGATGTGCCGATTAAACGCAACTTAAAAATCTTTGCCGAACCAGCCCAACGCTACTGCCCTGCTGGTGTGTATGAAGTGGTGGTAGATGAAAATGATAGTGCCAAATTTGTGATTAACGCCCAAAACTGTGTACATTGCAAAACTTGTGATATCAAAGACCCTGCCCAAAATATCACTTGGGTAACGCCTGAAGGTGGTGGTGGTCCAAACTATCCAAATATGTAAGCCTTTGCATAAAAATTTTCGATAAAAACAAACGTTATAATATAACTTATTGTTTTTAAACTAAAGAATCCGTCAAATTTGGCGGATTTTTTGTGTTTTTAGCTTTACAAATTTGCTCAATACCGCTAAAATAATCTTAGAAGTAAACAAATATCGGCTTTTGTGATGATATAACGTTGCAAAATTGGATTGTTTACCAAAATTTTTAACAACACCTTTAACAACCAATTTTTCAAAAATTGTAACCAAAAAAAGGAAAAGAAAATGAGCTGTACAATTCATGCCAATCACGACCACCAACACGGCGAAAACTGTGGACACACCGCCATTAAACACGGCGACCATGTTGATTATCTACATGACGGACATTTGCACCATGTGCATGGCGACCATGTGGACGAGCATAGCCTAGACGTGAACGAGCAAAATCCAGATGTGTGCAATCACGAATTTAACTGTGGCGACCACGTACATGGCGAAGGTTGTGGACACGAAGCGGTACCGCACGGCGACCACATTGACTATATCGTCAATGGGCGTTTGCACCACCAACATGGCGACCATTGTGATGACCATGGCGCGGTTGAGATTTTACAAACTACTTAATGCTTAGCTTTGCCAAACCAAAAAAATCCACCGCATTGGGTGGATTTTCTAATAAGCGATTATTTTTTTCTCAATTTATTTAGAAATAATAAGCCCACTCCCATTATCAAGCCGAGTAACAGTCCCATTACCGCCACTAGTATAGCTTTGTTGGGTGCTTTGGTAACGTTGGGTTGATTGGTTTGACTGGTTGATTGGACTTTGTTGCCGAAAACTCCCAGAAAGATTACCATTCATTACAAGCATACGGTGCAGTTTTTGCCCTGCACGTCCGTCAGGATTAACCCCTTGTGAACGCTGAAAATCTTGAATAGCACGGCGTGTATTATCGCCAATCATACCATCCACCGCACCGATGTTATAGCCACGGTTAATCAGGGCTTGTTGAATTTCACGGGCTTCACGACGGCTAATCCCTGCATCATCAGTCGGCCAAGGTGTGGCAAAACCCACGTTTTGCGTGCGGTTTTGGCGTATCATTTCGGATAAATGGGCGATTGCCAACGCATAGTTTTCTGACGCATTGTAGCTATAAAACGCATCAAAGTTTTTACCCACCAAAAATGCAGGTCCATGTTTTCCTGCAGGTAGTAGTAGTCCTGCACTGCTTAAAGTGTTTGGCAACGGTTGTCCATTGGCAAGGGTGATACCTTGATTTCGCCAGTAGCTGATAGATTGTTTGTTTTTGCGATTGCTTTCACCCCAAAAACCTGACGGCAATTTCACTTCAAAGCCCCACGGTTCACCGCTACGATAACCTGATTTTACCAAAAAATTTGCGGTAGATGCCAACGCATCGGCTTCACTATTCACTAGGTCTTTGCGTCCGTCACCATCAAAATCCACCGCCAATCGTAGAAAAGTACTCGGCATAAATTGGGTTTGTCCAAACGCCCCTGCCCACGAACCTGTCATGTCTTCGGCACGGATATCGCCATTTTGCACGATTTTTAACGCACTGGCGTACTCACCCCGAAAATACGACTGACGGCGGTCAAAACACGACAAAGTTGCAAGTGACTGAAATAAATCTTTTTTGCCAAGCTGTTTGCCAAAATTGGACTCCACACCCCACACGCCTAACACATCTCCGGCACGCACGCCGTAACGCTGTTCAATACGGCTTAGCGTACTTTGTAGGCGGTTTTTGGCTTGAATACCGTCTTGCACCCGCTCTTCATCTACCAAGCCTGCCAAATAATCCCACACTTCTTTTTGAAATTCAGGCTGATAATTTAGCGATACAATCACGCTTGGGTCAGGTTCGCTTGGACGGTATTGTTCAAAGGTTGATGATGATACCCCATTGAATTTGCCAGAATTTTTTAGCCCTGATAAACATTGTTGAAATTGAGCATTGCTCAAATTGGGTGGGTCTTGTGGGGCAGAATGAGCCGTATTTGCCAAACCAAAAACACCGAACATCACCGTTGAACTTGCCAAAGCACGTGCAGAAAAACGCATAGTCACTTCCTATTTTCGCCAAAATGACTAGGGTATAAAATTTTTGCCAAAATAAATAGTGTGTTTTGGTAAATTTTTCTAAAAAAATGATACAAACTTTTCTAGCACATTTTGCCAAAAAACAGTATGATAAGGGTTTTTCTGCCAAACTCTGATAATTTCATGAAAAATCCAACTCAACCCACAAAACCTGTTACAGCAGTTACAAAAAAATCCCCCACTTTTATTCATTTTATTTTTTCCAAAAAAACTAACAAACTTTTATTTGGTTTATCCTTGGTCTTTGGGCAAATTTCGCCCAGTTTTGCCGAGAATTTATGGCAACTTTACCAATCCGCCCAACATCATAATGGCGTTTGGGCATCACAGCAGTACGATTACCTTGCCAACGCGATTAATGAAGATTTGGCACGGGGCGATTTGTTACCACAAATTGGCTTGCAAAGCGGTGTCAAATACAATCAATTTTATCCAAAAAATGACAATATCCCTGATATCGGCTCAACCACGAGCCAACTGGGAGTTGGGTTACGCCAAGCATTATTTCGGGCGGATAAATGGGCAACGCTAGAAAAAGCAAAAATCGCCAGCAATATCAATAATTTACAGTTATTAAAACAACAGCAACAACTTGCCGAACAAGTCATTCGTGCCTATCTGGGCGTGTTACAAGCCCAAGCCATGACCGAAAGTCTCAATGCCGAATACAACGCCCTAAAAGCCCAAAACGACATGATGCAAGCCCGCCTCAAGCAAGGCGTGGTCGCGCGTGTGGACACCGAAGAAACCCAAGCCCAACTCCAAAACGTGCGAGCGTTATTGGCAAATAATGATGTGGCGATTTTAAATGCCAAACAACAGTTGGCTCTGTTAACAGGCACCCCGATTGATGACATTGAGCCGTTAACTTTGCCGATTAACACCGATTTGGTCGCCGAGAAAAGTATTGATACTTATCTTAACACCGCTCAACAGCAAAATTTTGATTTATTACTCGCCCAAAGTCAAGTTGCCCTTGCCAAAAAAAATCAAGAGTTGTTAAAATCACATTTGTACCCAAAAGTGGATTTGGTCGCTGATATCGGTTGGCAAAACACAGATAATCAAGGTTTACTAGGCAATAATGGTACAAATTACGGTATTGGTATTGAAATGCAGTTGCCATTTTATACAGGTGGACGCACGACTAAAGGCTTGCAACAAGGGGCGTATCAGACTGAGTCAGCGATGAGCCAACTAAAGTTCGCCTATCAAAACACACTCACCCAAACCAGTCAAGCCTACCTAAATTTAATGGGGCATAAAACCACGATTATCGCCCAACAAATGGCGGTGGATGCCAATGCCAAAGTCAATCAAGCCACGCAGACGGGCTATGATTTGGGCGTGCGTTCTATGGTGGATACCCTACTCGCTCAACGCCAGTATTATTCGGCTCGCAGACAGCTGATTACGGCATCGTTTAACTATCTGAACGCCTATGTAGATTTGCAAAAAGCTACAGGCAACCTAAATAATGATACGGTAAAAAAAATCAACGATTTATTGAAGTAATATAAACGTTCAACACGCCCGAAGTAAATCGTTGCTTAGCATAACATTTAACAAATATGACTAAGAATTACCAAACCATTTTTGTTCAATTTGTTGATATTTACCATTGGTCTTGATATTTTTCAAGCCATTATTAATTTTTATCAATAAATTTGGTTTGTTTTTATTAACAATAATCCCATAATTATCTATTTTAACATCACTTTCTGTAACAACAGCCAGATTTTTATCGGCATATTGTTTTTGGTAGTACTGCAAAATACCGATATCACCAATCACGCCTTGGGTTTTACCTGTCAAAAAATCTGTAACTGCCAAAAAATTTTCAGCTCGTGGTTTTGTGGTTAACTTTAGGGTTTTTGCGGTTGTATCAGCGATTGTATGTTCTTTTACCCCAATTGTTTTACCTTGAAAAATACTAAAATCTAAAGCTTTATCAGTTTTTTGCATTGGGTTGGTTAAAACTGCTAATTGCGATTGAAAATAAGGCTCAGAAAATTGATAGATTTTTTTTCGCTCATCAGTAATACTAATAGAGGCAAGCCCCAAATCAGCTTTATTACTTGCCATATCATTCATCAATGCACTCCAAACAGTAACTTCATAATCTACCTGAAACTGTTGGTCATCAGCAATCGCCTGCATAATATCAATATCAAACCCTATAGGTTTGCCTTTTTCATCTAAATAAACAAATGGAATGTTATTGGCTTCAGTAACAACTTTATAACGATTATCATCAACAGAAGCCGAACTAGATTGAACTGTTGTTGTGTTTTCTGGTGATTGATTACAAGCTGTTAAAAAACCAAATGAAATGAATAGTGACAAAAGGCAATTTTTATTTGACAAAATATTACTCATCAGAAAAATCCTATTTTAAATGGTATAAATTTAACATAAATACGTCAACGAGTTGCTATTTTATCCCTTTTATCTAAATATGAGAATAATTCTTATTATTTTTATTTGAAATACATAGTCATTTTTTTAGGTAGACTTTTATCTTTTTTTTGGGTAATTTAATATATATTGTATCTATATTGTATCTATATTGTATCTATATTGTATCTATATTGTATCTATAGAAAAATCGCTAAAAAATATAGGATTTTACCAAAAATTTTGTTACACTAGATGTTTTCTTTTACCCATTAACATTAAAACGATGAATATCAATCCAAACCAAACCTTACTGATTTTTGACCTTGACGGCACGCTAATTGACAGTGTTCCTGACCTTGCTTTGGCGGTGAATGCTTGCTTGAGCGACTTAGGCTTACCGCATTTTGATGAAAGCCATATCCGCCACTGGGTCGGCAATGGCGCTCCGATTTTAATGGAACGGGTATTAAAAGCCAGTGGCGAAGATGTGACAAAATTGGAGCAGGCATTGGCGTTATTTTTTAAACATTATGCCACGTTTACTTGTGAAAAAACCATGCCATATGACGGCGTAGATACGGGATTACGCCAGTTAAAACAGCATGGTTTTACCCTTGCAATTGTTACTAACAAGCCCTATCAATTTGTGCCAGTTATCGTAGAAAAATTGGGTTGGCAAGGGCTATTTGACATCATGCTTGGCGGTGATAGCTTGGATGTTAAAAAACCCGATCCAACGCCGTTACACCATGTACGAGAACAGCTTGGCTTTGACGTGGCAGATGTGTTTATGATTGGCGATTCTAAAAATGATATCTTGGCAGGGCAAAATGCAGGTATTGCCACGCTTGGGCTGTCGTATGGTTATAATTATGGGCAAGATATCCGTGATTTTCACCCAACGCAGACGTTTGATGATTTTGGTGATTTGGTAAACTTTTTGTTAAAATAAATTAATTCTTTCTAAATAAATACATCACAAAATCCACCGTTATTCGTACGGTGGATTTATGTTGTTCAGCTTGATTGGCTGGGTCAAATGTTGCCAATAATTGTTGAATTTTTTCGGGTTTTGCACGGTACGCATAAGGCGTCATCGCCAACAAATCCGTTAACGCTTCTTTGGTTAAATCCATTGGATAACGTACTTGTTGCTTAGCAATTAGGGTAAAACTGGGAGCTAATTGCTCAATAAACTTGTCCGAGTCGTGGGCGTCAATGCGTTCAAATATCGCCTGTCGCATCTCAACCAAATGCGATACATTCGGCTTACCAATCAGCAAAAAACCGCCTGTGGTCAGTAAACGTGCAAATTCTTGCGGTAAAATTGGGCTAAAAATACTACTTAGCATCATAACGCTATCATCTGCCAACGGCACTTGCGAGGCCGATGCGACCACACTGTAGCAACACGAATTTTTGTCAGATTGTTTTAACAAATTGTTTAAAGGCTTTAAACGTTTGGCAGTATGTATCACCGCTGATTTGCTAATATCTAGGGCAATATATTGTTGGGAAATGCACTGTTGAGAACTCGGCGTGTTTGCCAATAAATTTTGGGCATTTTTAAACAAATGTTCGCTATAATAACCTTCACCACAACCGATATCTAGCCAACAAAGTGACGTAGTTGGTTGTTTTTTGACAAAATCAGCGATAACGGGCTGTGAAAATTCGGTTAATTGTTGGCAAAATGCTTGATAATAACCTTGATTTAAAAAACGTTGGCGAGCGAGTACCGCTTGTTCGGTATCACCGGGGTTTTTACTTTTTTTGTGTTGCACAGGCAACAAATTGACATAGCCTTGTTTTGCTACGTCAAAATTATGAGATTGTTCGCATTGCCATGTTTTTTCGCTAATTTTTAGCGGATTTTGGCAGATTGGACACAACAATTTTGCCTGTAAGTTATCTATAATCATCAATCTAAATTTAATAGTGTTTGGATAATCATTAAATCATCAAAGTTATCAGCCACAGGCTCGGGCAAGCTAATCGGTGCGACATTTTGATTAATCATAATCTGTTTATCAAGACTTTGGTCTATTTGCACGTTGGTATGATAGGGTGTATCTTCAGTTTGCTTAGCCTCAAGATGGCTTTTTAAATCCCCAGTAAGCGGGGTGACAACTGGCGGTTCGTCTGAAGAATATGCAGTTAAAAAACTTTTAATCTTTTTTTGTCTTACTTTTGGGTCATCTGATTGGTTAATTTCATGACTAAAATTTAACTCAAAATCATGCTTATCACTTGGATTAACCGTTACCGCATGGTCATCTAGCACATGATATTCTACCCAACCTTTACGAGCGATTTTGTTTAAGTCTACTTTTGTTAATAACAATTCAACCGCTTGTTTGCTCAGCTCACTATCTTCTTTATCAAGTAAGAGTAGCAACTGACGTTCGCGTGGGGTTGGCTCATCGCATTTTAACGCCTCTCTGCCCTTGTTGGTATTAATAATTGACAACTTAGCCCGTGTATCTCTTTGTACAATATGAATTTGCATTGCATTACCTTTGATTGTAATTCTTAAAAGTAAGAGAATATTGTTCATTCCCTGACAATATTCAATTCTTGTTTATACTTTGTAAAATATCTTTACAAAAAACAACTAGTCATTGAGTATAACATATTTTTAAGAACGTGTATTGAAAAATGAACTGCTTCAAGTTAAAAAAAGAGCAATCACTTGCCCTCTCTTAATATTTTTACAATCAATAATTAACGTAATTTTAAAGTCATTAAGCCCAAAATCACCAAAATAATAGTAACTATCCAAAAACGTGCAACGACTTGAGTTTCAGGCACACCGCCCAATTCAAAGTGATGATGCAACGGAGCCATGCGAAAAATGCGTTTTTTGCGAGTTTTGAACGAACCGACTTGCAACATGACAGATACCGCTTCCGCCACAAAAATCCCACCCATAATCGCAAAGGCAATCTCTTGACGGGTCATCACCGCAATCGTGCCGAGCATGCCACCCAAGGCTAGCGACCCCACATCCCCCATAAATACCTGTGCAGGGGCAGCATTAAACCACAAAAACCCAAGCCCTGCCCCAATCATCGATGCACACACAATCACCACTTCCGCATTATAGGCAATAAATGGTACGTGCATATACTCGGCAAAACTGGCGTGTCCAGAAATATACGCAAAAATCCCCAAACCTGCCGATACCAACACTACAGGGAAAATCGCCAAACCGTCCAAACCGTCCGTTAAGTTCACCGCATTGGACGCCCCGTTAATCACAAAATAGGTAAAAATGATAAATGCCAAACCAAACGGCACCGCAGAAAACGCAATATCCCAATGTTTAAACACCGGGAATAACAAATCTTGCATGGCTTTGGTGATTGCAACATCAGTTTGCTTAGTCGCGATATAATACAGCGAAACACCGACAAACAACGCCCCAAGCGATAACCAAAAATATTTTTTACGGGCAATCAAACCGTCTGGATTGCGATGCTTGATTTTTAGCCAGTCATCCGCCCAACCGACCGCCCCAAACAGTACCAAAACCACCATTAAAATCCAAATATACGGATTGGCAAGGTTCGCCCACAGCAAGGTTGTCACCAAAATACTAAACAAAATAAACACCCCACCCATGGTTGGTGTACCTTTTTTGGCAAGGTGACTTTGCGGACCGTCATCACGTATCGCTTGCCCAAATTTTAAGGCGTGCAAACGGTTAATCACAGGCGTACCGCAAGCAATACATACAGCCAACGCCGTTAGCACTGCCAACAATGCTCGCAACGTCAGTGACGAAACCGCTGAAAATGGTGAAAAAAACTGACTAAGCCACTCAAATAACCACAATAACATGGCAACTGCTCCTGTTGGGCATTTTATCAAAGAACGGAAATTTTTTGGATAATAGGTAAACGGATAGATATTTATTTTAATCAAATAAGTTATAAATACGCATCATGTTTAAAAAAATTGCCATTGTAAAAAATTTTTGCCAAAAAATCACCTTATTTTTAAGCATTTAGTGATTAAATTGTTAAAAAGTTTGTGAAACATTATTTTAAATAATTTTTTAACCATTTTTTGGCAAAATAATCAATGCTTGTTAAGCTTTATCCTTTCGCCACAATTTCATCAATCAGCGTTTCCATCGCCATAAAACGAGAACCTTTAAACAAAACCGCACAATTTTGATTGGCTAAAGTAGCTTGTAAATGTTTGGCTAAATCGGTTTTATTGACAAAATGCGTGGCAAAATCAGCACGGGTTTGATTGGCAACTTTAGCGGTATTTTTCATCAAATCACCCACGACCAACAATTTATCAATCGGCATATCAGCTAAGGCTTCGCCCAGTTTTTCATGCTCACTAATGGCATCATCACCCAATTCACCAATATCGCCTAAGACTAAAACCTTGTAGCCGTCTTGTTCAATCAAGACTTTCGCCCCTGCAAGCATGGCAGGGACGTTGGCGTTGTAAGTATCATCAATCAACAAATGCTCACCAAAAGGTTTAAAATTCAAGCGACCTTTGGCAGGCTTGGCAGTGTTTAGACCTTTTATAATATCTGTTAAGTCAATTTTTAATGCTATCCCACAGGCAGTGGCAGATAACGCATTACTAATATTATGCTCACCTGCAAAGTTTAAACAAACATCCGCACTTTTAACCTCATCTTCGGTCAGATTAATATTCACGCTAAATTCGCTGTGGTCGGCAAAAATCTCCATATCATCGGCAAAGACATCACTCGCCAACATGATAGTGTCTTCTTCGGTTAGACCAAGTTCATGAAGGCTTGACATATCCACGCCAGCATCTTTGAGTGGAACTTGACGTTCACCAAAAGTGATGATGTGATTGCTAAATTGACTTGCTTTATCAGCTAACACGTCAAAGAATTCATCGCCAAACGGTAGCACCGAAATACCTTGATCTTGTAAGCCTTCAAAAATCTCGGCTTTAGTTTTGGCGATATTTTCTCGTCCCCCAAACTCGCCCAAATGTGCCGTACCGATATTCAACACACACGCAACATCAGGGCTAACAAGGCGGGTGGTATAAGCAATCTCGCCAACATGGTTCGCCCCTAGCTCCATGATCGCAAATTTATGCTCATCGGTCAGCTCAAGTAACATCATCGGTACGCCCAAATCATTGTTGAGATTACCCCGAGTAATCAGCGTTGGGGCAATTTGGCTAAAAATACTGCCAAGCATTTCTTTCACAGTCGTCTTACCACTAGACCCTGTGATGGCGATGACGGTCAAATCAGGGTGGGCATCACGGCGATATTTGCCAAGCTGACCTAAGGCAAGTTTGGTATCATTGACGATGAGTTGGGGTATATCACTGTCAATCTGACGGCTGACAATGGCAAGCACCGCCCCTTTATCTTTAGCAGTCTCTACATAATCATGCCCGTCAAAATTATCACCTTGAATAGCAAGAAAAATATCACCTTGATTAATTTTGCGGGTGTCAGTGATAATGCGTGTGGCAGTTTTGTCAAAATCCCCGACAATGCTCGGATTTAACGCTTTAACCGCTTCGGTTAAGTTGGTTTTTTGCCAAATATAAGGTGTCATTTTTTGTCCAAATTATAAAAAATTGGCACTATTATAAAGAAAATCACTGAAAAACGCCATGATAAAGCCATAGCCAAGGCAATTTTCATCATTTTTTCACTTTTTTGCAATTTTTGTAAAAAAGTGCTTGACTATCAAAACGAAATACTTTAATATACGCACCACTTCAACAAGAATCGGTGAAAGCGGTTGAAGTGTGATGCGTCCCCATCGTCTAGAGGCCTAGGACATCGCCCTTTCACGGCGGTAACCGGGGTTCGAATCCCCGTGGGGACGCCAATATTCTAAAAACCACTTTAAAAAAAAGTGGTTTTTTTATTGTCTGTAAAAAGTTATCCTATTCTGCTTTCTTCATCAATTATCCTATCACCAATAAAAAACGCCCCAGCGGTTGGGATGTTGTTATATCAGTTTCAGTAATCTTTCTTGGTTAAATTTATTTTGTAAACCATTATCCAGTGTTAGCAATTCTAATTCATAGATAAGTGCAGTTGCCAAAACGATGCAATCAGGCAGTTTGATTTTGTACCGTTGTCTTAGTTCAATGACTTTGTTTTCTATCGTTCTGTCAATTATCAGGCTCTCAAAATTGCCAAGCAACTGTTCCAAATTAATTTTATCTTGCTTTTCCAATTTTCCAAAACCTAGCACTTCCATGCGGTTAATTAGGCTAATTGCACAAATTGATGATTCTATTTGTTTGGCATGGATAATGTTTAGCACTTCATCATTGCCATTATATAGTTCAATAATAAAACAAGTATCTAGTAAATATTTAATCCCATTTATTGCGTAATTCCTGTTGAATAGCCAGTCCATCACCTAAGTAGCTACGTCTTGGTAGGGTTTTGACAAAATCGGTGAGTAGCATTTCTTTATTTTCTTGGTTGTTTTGTTGACTTGGTTGTTTATTAGCAAGTTGCCCTAGGGCTTTTTCGTAGGCACTGATGATGATGTAGTTTTCTAGACTTTGCCCTTGTTGGTTGGCGACGGCTTGGATAATTTGGATAGTTTGTGGTGGGATGTCGAGTAGCATGGTGATGTCCTTGTGTTTTTTTAGGGTTGATTTTGGTTGATTATAGCATATTTTGGTTAAAAAAACGCCCCAACGGGTGGGACGTTCTTTTTAGAAACTGAGATATAAATCCGTGAACATTAGATGACGGTGACATCTTTTTGGATATAAACATCTAATAATGGATTGTTTGATGAGCTATTATGCCAAACATCATAATTTACACCATCTTCTGTTTTTTCACCGATTTTAGACCACGTACTGCCGTTACTATCATTTAAATTCACAGCTGTACTGGTAGAAGCACCTAGATTCACTTTATCGCCTTTATCACCTTTAATATGTAGAACAGTTTCGGAACCATTAGCTTCTAGTGTCGCTAAGTTAACATTCCAGAGAATATTATCCTTAGTGCCTGTCAAATCAATGGTCTCAAAACCTTTGATGGTACTAAAATCTTGGTCAGCGACTTTACCAAATAAATTAGTAAAGGTCAATGTATCATTGCCTACCCCACCATCTATCCAGTCAGAAGCAATATAATGAGACAAACGAGCATCGTCATCACCAGCACCCATCAATATTCTTGACTGATAGGCAGAACGACCAGCAATATCTGCCGTCAACTCAAAGATATCATTGCCATCACCCATGTCAATATCAATCTCTGTACCATTTGTACCCGACAGATAGTTAGCTCTGAAGTAGTCATCACCGCCACCCATATTAATGTTAATCGCTGCAAACACCTGACCTTTAACATACAAACTATCATTGCCATCTCCTGTGTTTACGTCTGTTCCAATACCGTAGATATTACCATTGCCGATACCTCCTGAACTATCACCTACTGTAATCGCAATATTGCCAGTACTTTGGTCAGTCCAATCTTTGGTAATACGAGGCAAGTTGACATAGTTAAACTCTGAGCTTATTGATTGATTACCTGCTTTGTCCAACTGGTTTAACTTATAAACACTTCCAGAAACAAATGGTGTATCAACATTAAATGTATAAGAACCAGTTGCATCAGCAATGGCAGAGCCAAGTTTTTTACCTAATTGGTCAGTAATAGTAACTAATGCACCTGCTTCAGCAACACCTGTAACTTCATTAGCAGAAACAACAGCAATTACTGGGGCATTTGCAACTTTATCATAGGTAAAGGTAGATGACTCAGTAATTTGAGTAGTATCCTCTTTAAGTCGTGCTTTTACAGTATAACCAGTCCCATCTATTGAAGTATTATCAGGTAATTCAAAGCTAGTGCCCGTGCCTACTTGCCATTCGCCACCATCAATACTATACTCCCATTCTTGACCTTCTGTCAGACCAAGTACGTTTACAGTTGGATCATTGGTAATCTTATCAGTTGCTGTGCCAACAGTACCTGCACCTAACGTATCGCTTTCCAACTGTAACGTTAATTTATCATCATTAGTAATCTTACCGTTTGCCGTCTCTTTAGTAATCGTTGTTCCTGTACTTGGGTCTGATAACGTCACCGTAAAGGTCTCGTCTTTTTCAACCACATTATCCGCTTTTACAGTCACAGAGATTTCTTTGCTGGTTTCACCTGCACCAAAGTTAACTGTACCTGTTAAATTACCAACAAAATCTTCAGCAGTCGTTGTTCCATGAGCGACTGTCCAAGTGGCTGATGACGTGACTGCAGTATTACCTGAACGAGTCACCGTAAACTTCATCGTGGTATCAGTCGTTACTGTATCAGAGCGTGTACCTTCGGTAATCATGGCATCCGCAATAGATAACGTCGCAGGCGGTGTCGGCTCCACCAATTTAACTGTAAAGGTATTATCAGCCTCTGCCCCATCCGCATTGGCATTACCTGCTACATCAGTCACAACACCATTTCTCAAAATAATCGCATCTTGACCATTGCCAATATTCGCCGGTGCTGTATAAGTCGCTGTCCAAGTTTTACCTTCATCAGTGGTATTCAAGTCGGTAAACTTTCCAAATGACCCTGTGATATCCTTGGTAGTAAAGTCAGTTACTTTCTCGCTAAAGGTAAAGGTTAATGTATGGCTAGAACCCGTATCAACATCTTTTACCGCAGTAGTACCATTTGCAGTGATATCACCCATCGTGATAGTTACCTTTGGCGGTGTCTTGTCAATCGTTTGGGTAATGGTATTGGTCGTTGCCGTATTGCCTGCAGCATCCGTTACCACGGCACGGTACTGATAAGTGCCATCTGCCAAATTGGCTTGGTTAGCGGTCGTAGTTTCCCAAGTTGTACCACCATTTTTTGATACTTGATAAACGACGTTACTACCTGTCTCTTGACCTGCTAATGCTAAATCAAAATTATTGTCATTGGTAATATTATCGCCAGTCGTTCCGCTATCAATTAAATTGTTAAATGATAATGTGCCTGCATTAGGTGCTGTCTTGTCAATCTCAATNGCCAATTCAGGACTTGGGTCACTCACGTTCCCTGCTGAGTCTTTCACCGCAGTGGTTACTTTGTGCTTGCCAGGTTCAATTGGCTGTTTTGGTGTGAGTGTGTTGGTATTTGGGTCAAAGTCCGCTGGAACTTCTTTGCCGTCTACTAACAACACTGGCGTTTCACCCTCTTGTGGTGCTGGTACAACAAATGATGGCTTGTCATTTTTGGTGATGTTATCATCATTTTTAGCCCCTGTGTCCGTTTCTGGTGTCATATCAGGTGCTGTTGTCGGT
>NZ_KB903778.1:0-28030 GCF_000379845.1 Moraxella boevrei DSM 14165
TTCGTTAATGACTCGTACTATGGTGCTTATCCAAATATGCTAACTGAACAACAAAAAAACCATCAACGTTGGATTGTTATTTTACCAAATGAAGATTATTCGGTTATTACTGCTGGTAAAGAAATGAGAAAATATGATTTAAATATTCATATTTCTAAAAAATAATTTTTAATCCCAAAAAAAGGAAAAACTATGGCAACCTACCATCACGGCATAACCGCCCAAGAACTCACGCAAGGCATCTTACCCATGCGTAACGCAACCACGTCCGTTATCGGCGTGATTACCACATCTGCCGATGCCGACAAAACCCACTTTCCAGACAACACCCCAGTGTTACTGACAGGCATTACCAAAACCGACATCACAAAAGCTGGCACAGACGGCACGCTCGTCCATGTATTACAGCAAATTCGTGATATCCACAGCCCAACCATTGTCGTATTAAACGTTATCAATCCTGATGATGTAGATGTACTAGATATTTTAGAAGCCACCAAATCACGACTTGGCGTATACGTGAATATTCTATCCGCCCCAGCTTTAGACACCCCAAAAATGGTACGAAAAATGCTCGCTTTGGCAAAGAAAAATGATATGTTTGTCTACGCCTCGCCTCGCAAAGATAACGGCGATTTGATAACGGATAAAGCCGAAATTGTGGCATATCGAGATACCTTTGGCGAGCGTGAATTGCATTTGATTGAAGGTTTGTGGGGTGAGCCTGACGCCAAGACAACTGCCGATGCTAACAAGCCAAAACCAAGCTATGCCAGCATTCCTTAATTCTGGAGAAAACATGAGCGTATTAATTAAAGTAAGCGGTTTAGTCAATGGTGAACAGCTAGACACGCCTAAGATTGTTAAACCGATATTTACTAGCGGTGATGACAACATAGATTGTACAATACTGCTAACACAAACTGCTTTTTTCTTTAAACATGAAACAGTTATAGGTGAAACAGAACCAGTCTCTGCTAATCCAAACAGCATCGTCGGTATGATAGTTGGTGAATTTCGTAATGGAAAACTGTTGTGCAATAAACACAATGCACAAAATCAGCCTGACACCTATCCGCCAGAAACAAAATTTAGCAAAACTTACGACACAATCAATCAACCCACCCAACTTCATGTGCATAAAATGCAAAAAAAGGAGCTAAAAGGGGCAAGCGATGCGTATGATATCATCAAAACATGGCTAAATCATGATGTGCAACTTGAACAAGACGGATATACATTAGCAGTCGATGACGGTCAAAAAATCACTTTTTACGCAGATTATTATTACAAAAAAAATGCCGAAACCGAAAAACTGGAAGCAGAATTATTTGGCAAGCCTGTCAATGATAGCACAGAGCCAACGGCTATCCAGTGTACACCAAGCAGTATTGACGTAGACAATACGCAAGCTGTTGCAGAAGGTACTTATAGTCTAAAAATACAGGTCAATGATAAAGAACCACAGATTTTTACTCAAAAATCCAGTGATAATCCAAGCAATCTTGTCACACCTGCCAAAATATTGCTACGAATGCTACAAAATTTAGAAAATGTTTGTGTTAGTGGATCAGGCGGTGAGCATTGGATTGCTCCACCGATTACAGGCAGTATTTTACATAACACGCAAGAGTCGATTACGGTTGGGGGGATTACGAAGATAATCGCTATAGAAAAGAGTGAGCCAATTTTTTATCCTGACTTTGTTCGTGAAGAACAAAACCGCCTAACTCTAAGCTCTGCCAATGACGGTAATTTAGACTTATTTCAATATTTACCTCATGACGGACAAGATGAAATCGTGCTACATTCTTGTTCTGTTAGCCATTTTGGCGGTGAATAGCCATTTTTACAAGGAAAATTTATGAAAAACCTAAAAACCCAAACCTCTGCCATCGCTTGTGCAGTTGCCTTGCGAGCGTTGATTGATGACACCTATCCTGCGAGCTTTACCAAATCCATCAGCAACGTGCCGATTCCCACCGCTAGCGGTATCGTCCACCCACGCACATGGAGCTTAACCGACCCTAATACTGAAGTCGGCTACTTAAATGCCAACGAAGTAACAAGTCTTATCCAACATGAAGGCTTTCGTTTTTGGGGCAACCGAACCACGAGTAGCGAACCACGTTTTGCTTTTGAAACGGTCGTGCGTTCCGCCCAGTTTTTAAAACGCACCATTGCAGACGGCTGTTTCCCCTTTATTGACAAGCCACTCACGCCGATTTTGGCACGAGACATCATCGACAGCATCAATGCCAAAGTGCGTGCTTTGGTGTCAAAAGGCTTATTTATTGGGGCAAATTGTTGGTATGACGAAGCTGAGAACAATCCGCAAGACTTATCCCAAGGCATCTTATATATTGATTATGAATATACGCCTGTGCCAACGCTTGAGAATTTGCATTTAAATCAACGTATTACCGACCGTTATTTGGTGGATTTTAGCAAACTTATCGCCCAATCAGCATAAAAGGTGGGTTAACGTAACCCACCATTGACAACCATTTGTAGGGGCGTATCGCATACGCCCATTTAAGGAAAAATCATGGCAAAACAACTACCGTCCACTCTAAAAAACTTTAACGTCTTTGTCAATGGCGACAGCTATGCAGGGACGGCAAAAACCATTGAACTACCCACCATTACCAAAAAAATTGAAGACATCCGCACCGCAGGGATGTTAGGCGATGTCGGCTTGGACATGGGTTTTGAAAAAATGGAAATGACGGTCAATTACATCGGTGTGGATAGCCGACATTTTGACCAGTTGTCATTTTGTGGTGTGAACAATTTACCAATCCGCTACATCGGAGCGTACGAACGCCAAGACACTTGCACTTATGTCACACGAGATATTTATATGCGTGGTGGCTTGACGGAGCTTGCTTTGGGCGAAATGGAGCTAGGCTCTATCAACGAGCAGGAGTTGGTGTACAACGTCAGCTATATCCGTGTAGTTGATGACGGCGTGGAACTGCTAGAACTTGACCTTGTCAATGGCATTTACAAAGTCGGCGGTATTGATAAAACCAGTCGTATCAATGCGTTATTAGGTTTGTAATACCGTCAATTATTTAAACAATCAAAGGAAATTTATATGAAGAATTTAACAAATCCACATTCAAAAACCGTTACCCTAACCACCCCAATTCAGCGTGGCGAAACAACCATTAGCGAAATCACGGTAAACAAGCCAAAAGTCGGTGCATTGCGTGGCTTGTCGCTTGCAGACGTGGTCAAAATGGAAACAGATACCATGTTAAAATTAATCCCTCGTGTTACCACCCCTGCTTTGGCGGAACATGAAGTATCCGATATGGACTTACCAGATTATACCGCAGTAACAACGGAAATCATCAATTTTTTCGCACCGACAGCCTAATGCCATCAGATGTGGAAAATATCATCGCAGACTTGGCGGTCGTGTTTCATTGGTCGCATGATGTTTGTGATGATATGGACTTAACAGAAATGATGATGTGGCATGATAAGGCTAAAAAACGTTCGGAAACAAAATAAAAGGGGTTATGCCCCTTTTTTTTAACCTTTTGGATTAAATTATGGCAAACTTAAATTTATCCGCAACGCTTGAATTGGTTGATAAAATATCAGCACCATTGCAAGGATTACTCATTCAAACAGAGCGACTGGAGCGAGCCTTTGACAGTAGCACCCGCCAAGTAGAACAATTTGAACGCAGTTTGGCACAAATCAATCGTGGTGGATTAAACCAGTTAAACACACCCTTGCAACGCACCAATTCAACTTTTACCACCATTCGCCAAAATGTTCGTGGCTTGGCAAGTGATGTAAAATTGGTTTTTGGGGCATTAACTGCCGTCCACAAAAAAGCGGATAATTTAGCCAAATCTTTTGCCAATACTCGCAAAGAATTACGCCAACAAGCAGTTGGTAGTATGATGAAAATGGGCGGTACAGCCATGCTCGGCTATCAGATGCTCCAACCTGCCATTGCTTTTGACAAACAAATGTCAGCAACACAAGCCGTTTTAGAGCTTAGCAAAGGCTCAGCAGAATTAGAAATGCTCCGCAATCAAGCCATTAGCGAAGGGGCAAGGTCGGCATTCTCGGCAACACAGGCAGCACAAGCACAGTACGAACTTGGGGCAGCAGGATTTACCACCAAGCAAGTCTATGACTCATTGGGTGGGACGCTGGATTTGGCTGCAGCAGGGCAATTAGAAGTGTCTCGTGCTGCCGAAATTGCAGGAGGTATTTTAAACGGCTTTGGCATGGAAGCAGGACAAGTTGGCAAACTTGGCGATGTCATGGTCGCCACCGCCAACAAAACATCGGTCAGCATTGAAGATTTAGGCGAGTCCATGAAAATCACGGCTCCTGTTGCCAAAATGTTCGGTGCAACGGTAGAACAGACTCATGCCATGATAGGCTTGTTAGGCAATGTCGGCATCAAAGGCACAGATGCAGGAACAGGTGTTAAAGCAATTTTAGCAAGACTTGCCACTTTGCCAAAACCTGCCATGAAAGCACTGGATAAAATCAAAATCAATCCAGTTAATAAAGACGGCACGATGAAAGATGTCGGTGATTTGTTAAATGAAATTAGAATAAAAACGCAACATTTAAGTGCTGATGAACGCATGGATATTTTCAAAGGACTGGCAGGGCAGGAGCATTTTAGCAAACTTGAACCTTTGATTGCATCAACAGGCGTGTTAGATGAGAAAACAGGCAAAGTTGTCAATAAATTTAAAGAATTAACTGAACAATTAAAAAATTCGGACGGACTTGCCAAAAAAGTTGCCGATATTCAAATGGATAACTTAGCAGGGGATATTGACCAGTTAAAAGGGGCGTGGGAGTCGCTATCTATCACGCTTGGCGGTGAAAATGGTGTCATGAACGCATCGTTACGTCAGCTGGTGCAGACCATTACCGACATGATAAATAAGGTAACAGATTGGGCAAAAGCAAACCCAGAGTTGGTAAAAACCATTGGTAGTCTTGCCTTAAAGTTTATCAAGCTCAATGTGGCGTTATGGAGTATCAAATACGGCTTTGCTCTTGTGTTTGGGACATTTTTTAGTATGCTTGCAGGGTTTATCAAATTTGGGGCGGTGATGATGATAACTAACGCCATTTTAGCCAAATTTGGTTTAGGGTTTGGGAAAAGATTGCGATTAATGGCACAAGGTGCAATGATGTTTGGTAAATATTTTAGCCAAGCCTTTGTATTTTTGGCAAAAAATTCTATTCCTTTTGTTATTACTGCTTTACGCACCTTGTCGGTGGCACTCGTTACCACGCCTATCGGTTGGGCGATTATGGCGATTGCGGTGGCAGGGTTACTCATTATCAAATATTGGCAACCTGTCAAAGCATTTTTTAGTGGACTTTGGCAAGGATTTTTGCAAGGGTTAGCCCCCTTAATGACAGCAATTAACCAAGTAAAATTTATCCTAGCGACAACCTTTGCCCCGTTAAAACCTGTATTAGATATGGTCGTAGCTGGTATTCAATGGCTTGCAGGGGCGTTTATGTGGCTTATCACACCTGCTCAGACAAGCAAAGCCCAATTAGACAGCTTTAGAAATTCTGGCAGTCAAGTTGGGTTTGTACTTGGTACGTTGGTTAGCTTGATTGGACAAGTGGTCGCAGGTTTGGTGGGGGCGTTGGCGTTAGGCTTTCAAATGGTGGGTACAGCGATTGGTACGTTTGTTGCTATGGTGCAAGCCCATGGTGGAGCAGTATTAGCATATATGGCGAGTTTTCCTGCTCGTATGCTGGCTTTTTTTGCAGGATTGCCAAGCCAAATGATGGCTATCGGCGGACATATTATTGACGGTTTAAAAAATGGTATCATGGGTCGAGTCGGTAGTGTTTTGTCAAGCATTCAATCCGTTGCTAGCCGTATCAAATCCGCCTTTACCTCAGCCATGAGCATTCATAGCCCAAGCCGAGTGTTTGCAGGATACGGCGACTTTATCATGCAAGGCTTACATAACGGACTTATGGCAAATGACAGCCCAATTTCTGCCATGACCGCCACATCGAACCAACTAAAACAAGCCCTAGACACCTCACAAATACACTTTGGCAAAAGCAGTCCAATCACCGCCCAAAGTCTAGCGACAGGCACAGCAACACAGGCAACCGCACCGATTAACATCAACATATACCCAACGCCCAACCAATCCCCAAGCGACATCGCAAGCCTAGTCGCCCAAGAAATCGCCAAAATGGGACTGGGAAAGCAAACCAACAACACCGCACTTTACGACCACGCACAGATGTGGTAAGGATAAACTATGATTTTATCACTTGGACAATTTGTATTTAACACAGACAGTCTAACATTTGCTGAATTGCAACGCTCACGCACATGGGACTTTGGCAAAAATGATATCGCACAAGGTCGCCCACAGTACCAGTTTACAGGCGTTGGCGAAGAAACCATTACCATACCATTTTTAATCTACCAAGAACACGGCTTTGGCAAAAACCAATCCATAGACGACCTAGCTCAAATGGCAGATACAGGCGGTGGCTATGTACTGATAGACGGTACAGGCTATATTTATGGGGTGTTCGCCATTGCCACTATTGATGACAAACGTTCGTATTTGGATTTTTATGGACAGCCCAAAAAAATTGATGGCACATTAAAATTAATCCGAGTAGATGATAGCCGTATTGTTGCTGATAAAAAACCAACCAATGCATAAGGAAAAACCATGCTACGCACACCACAAATCCGCCTAACCGCTGATAACAAACCCTTATCAGACGAAATCATGGCACGCCTAATCAGCCTAACAATCACCGACAACAAATCAGGCGAAGCAGACGAAATCACCCTAACCCTAGACGACCACGACAGTAAACTCGCCCTACCCAAAAGGGGTGTAATTTTGCAATGCTATCTAGGTTTTCGTGATATGTCAGGCGACACAGGCTTGATAGACATGGGCAAATACACCGTAGACAGCGTAGAATGGGGCGGAACGCCTGAAACCATTACCGTCAAAGCCAAATCTGCGGACATGAAAAATAGTCTAAAACAAGGTAGAAATATCAGCTATCATGACAAAACCTTTGGACAAATCGCAAGCGACATCGCAACCAGAAACGACCTAGAACTTGCCATTAATAGCGACATTGCCAACATCAAAATCAGCCACCTAGACCAAACTGACGAGAGCGACCTAAACCTACTCACACGCCTAAGTTGGCACTATGGGGCAGTTATGAATATCAAACAAGGCAAACTACTCATCTACCGTCCTTACCAAAATGTCAGCGTAACAGGACAGCCATTAAGCATCACTACCATCACCAGAAGCAAAGGAGATAGCTTTCGCTATAGCGTTGAAGACCGCCAATCAGACACCGACAACGTACAAGCAAGCTATACCGACACCAAAAAAGCCAAAAAACAAACCGTCCAAACCAACCCAAACGGTAAAAAAACCAAAGCCCTAAAAGGCAACTTTAAAGACAAACAATCAGCCGAACAAGCCGTCCATGCCGAACAAAACCGCATTATCAATACCCAAGCCAAATTCAACATCAACCTTGCCACCGCCTATCCTGCAGTAACGACTGAAGGCCCCATTCAACTTGAAGGGTTTAAGTCTGAGATAGATGCACTCAAATGGACCGTAGAAAAAGCTACCCATAGCTACAGTCGCAGTCAAGGCTTAACCACGCAACTAGAGCTAGTTGCGACCTTAAGCACACGAACAGAAAAAATAGCAAACAAAAAACGCTCCAAGCAAAACACCAAAAAACGAAAAACCAAAGTAGCCCAAAAACGAGCAAAAAAACAAGTAAAAAAATAAATAAAAATTGATAAAAATGCTTGCTATACAGGGAGAACAGAGCGATACTGTGTTTCATCAAATATTGATTAACCAACTGATTTAAAAGGTTTTTTATGTTAAATATATCTCAATGTGCAACATTAGCAAAAAAATACAACGTCGTTGATTTTGACCGACACAATCCTAATAAGACTATCTGGTTTCGTGGCGTGAAGGGCTATTATATTATTGTCAAAGAATATCCTGAATTTAGCGTCTTTACCGTATGGGAAGATGATGACTGCGATAACATAATAGATAATATCAAAATAGATAGCGAAGAAAAATTTAATGAATGTTTGAAAAAATATGCACTTATCGCACAATAATCTCATAACAAAACCCCAATATTTTGGGGTTTTGCTTTAAAAAAAATTGTCATAATTGGCAATAATATGCTATAATAACCTAGCTTGGGTGGGTGGAAATAAGGCTTGCCAAATACCCACCGCTATTTTGTTTTCCGATAGATTTCAGCCCCAAGTAAAAAGCCCTTGTGTTTGCAAGGGCTTTTTTTGTTATTGATAATCATAATCCGACTGCGTGGCTAAAATCGCTAAAACATCGTCCATATTGTCGGCGGTAAATTCTTTTAAAACGGTGTATTCAAAGTCGTCTGTTTCATCATAATAGGTGTATTCTTGCAGTTTTAAGGTTACGATACCGTCATTCAAAATCAATGTCCACTCGCCGACTGGGTGGCTAATGCCCCACATACTGACTTCGTCATTTCCTAAAACATATTTGCCAAATTGGCTGTTCATCAAATCGGTGTCTAGTTGGTTAAATGTTAGCATATCTGCGTACCTTTTGTTAAGTTTTATTTAAAACAATATATTGTTAATATTGCCTTTCGTTGGACACAGTATCACTCTGTTTAACACACATAGCAAGCATTATTTTTAAGTTTTTGTAAATTTATTTTTTATTTTTTTATTGACTTCTGACAGTTTTTGAGAATAAAAAAACCGTTTAAATCATCAAATTTAAACGGTTTTTGTTGTATGATTTTAAAAAGGGTTGTTAGTGGTGGTCGTTTTATTTAGCGTTTTTTTGCTATACTTTTTAGCTGATTTTTTAGACTTTTTGGATTTATTGGATTTTGCTTTTTTACCACCAACATTATTTTCACAAGCGATACCGTCATGGTCTCGGTCAAGATTTTTTGCACCATGTTTGTTAAAATAGGCTTGGGCTTCTGCTTGAGTTGAAAATGACTTGCAAGATACAGCAGAAGCAGAAGTAGAAAATAGCGACAGACTAAAAAGACTGGCGATTAAAAGGGTAAATTTTTTCATGTGATTACCTTAAGCCCACTGGCTAAGTTCTTGGACAATGTCATCATAAGTGTGTAATTTTTCACCGTCAGGCATAGCCTGTAAAAAGATAACACTACTTGCTAAAAATGCTTTTGGAGCATTGCTTAAAAAACAATACGCTGAAATAGTAATTTTACCGTCTTTAGCAGTTACTTTGCTAACATTGATTTCACGCTCAGAGATTTCACCTTTACTATTTTTATAAGCCATTAAATAATCAACTCGACCGCTTTCAGGTTTCTTTTTCTTTTTTACCTTGACAAAAGGACTTAAACTTAATGCGTCCAATCGTTCATTGATTTCATCAAGTTTGTGTAAGATTAGCTGACTATCCATAAAATTCTCTGATTGTTAAAATGCTAACAAAATAAATTGCTTGCAATTTAACAAAAAACACTTGCAATGTCAAATTTTTTATTTTAATATATAAATACGAAAGGCAAAAAATCCCTTTCTCAGGCGTCGAAACCTGTTTTACAAAAGCGGTATTTCCGCACCCGACAGCATTAGCGGTTTTTTTATGTCCAAAATTTAACCATTGTTAAATTTTGCCGAATCTATTATAATCCTTATGCCGACAGGACGGAGAATACAAGACCCCAATTCTTTTTAAGATAGGGGAAATAATCCTGCCGTTTCTTTTGTAGCGGTTTCGAACCTGTTGGCACCCTAATTTTTATAAAATAGGGTAAAAAACTTCGAAAATTTTACAAAAGGTGTTCCCATGAACAAATTTTTTCACATTTTAGGCGATTTTATCGCACTTATCTGTTGTCTTGCACTGCCGACCGTGTTACTATTTCTAGAACCAATCGCAGGGGGTGCAGTATGACCACACCAACCAAACCAAAACTCCCCATTTCTCGTTACAACCTTGCTGGCAAACGTCGCATGGTGATTTACCTAACCGACCTTGCAGAATACAGCCAAATTAATCACAGCATATTGCATCAAGCACTTCTTGATAGCCAGCTTCGTGAAAACACCGATTGGGTGTTTAATCCCAAAACCAAGGACATCGCCTTGAGTCTAGCGTCCGCCCAAGCCATTGTATTAACCAGTAATCATAGGGCAAACACGGACAAAACATCAGCGTGGCACACATGGCACGCTATCATAGACTATATTCAAGGAATTTAACAATGTTACAACATCACATTAACGAACTAAACCACACTTGCCAAGAACTCGATCGTATTAGAGCTTATGTCCGTACCTTTGCCCACCTAGCCGAACGTGAAGAAGGGGCGATGATTGAACTAGATGCCGAAAGTTTTGATATCGCTATGAGTGATGTGGCAAACACGATTGCCGTCGCCCAATTTCAACTAAAAACGCTTGGCAAGGCATTAGAAGCATTCAATCGTTAATTTTTATTTCTCAATCAAAAAAAATGGGGTGTAATCAAATTTACGCCCCATTTTTTTGCTTGTTAGATATCATTATCTGTGATGTGGATAACTTTGTGCATAACTTATACAAAAGTCATAAGCTATTAAACGCCTTTGCCAATTTCATCAGACTATTTTTATCTTTTGACTCACGATATAGAGCAAGCCAATCCTGCTCATGGCTGGTTAAAATCACTTCCCCATCAGACGGTTCTCTTTCACCAGTCAACAAATAAATCACATCAAACCCCATGTTATAAAACCCCAAAATCGCCTGTAAGGTCGGCACACGCTCGCCATTTTCATAGCGAGAATAGGTGGTCTGGGTAATCCCTGCCTGACTACTGGCTTGGGCTTGAGTCAGACCAAGCCGTTTACGCTCATCTACCAAGCGATTACCAATAATTTCCATACTAAAATTATTAACAAAAGACATAAAAACCTCTTGATTAACGCCAAATGTTTATGTACAATAGGCGTTGTGTTAAGTTGTAAAATTGCTAACAATCAATTTAGCACACTTTTATTAGAAACGAAAGGAAAACAGTATGCTAAAACTACTTGCTGTGCGTGTACCTGACACCACGCACAAATATATCAAACAAAAAGCCATCACAAACGACCTATCCATGCAAGAATTGATAGGGCAAATTTTGTTGGACTATCAAAAAAATGATAGCGACTATCAACAAAAAATGAACCAATCAGTCACAGATGCCCTAAATGGACTCGCTAACCAACTAGGAGAACATCATGTATAAAAATTGGGACAATGTCAGAGATTATCGGGTATACGGCTATCTTAACCAAAAAGAGCATGACCTGTTAGAACAAGTCATTGACATCACAGGCAAACAAAAAGCTGTCTGCGTGCGAGAGATGATCGTCGCCCAGTCCGAAATCATCATCAACAAGCATAACCAAAAACCAATTAAAAACCAAGCGGTAGAGTATCGGTTTCCCGACCGTTATTTTGCCGTTTAATAAGGAGCGTTATGGGTACAAACACAACCAGTATCAAATGCCCACATTGTGGCTCACGACTAAGAACCAATGGACATAAAAGACAAAGTCTACTTTATAAGAGCATGATTGGTGTTTGTACCAATAATAACTGTTTATTTGTCGCACGCATTGGCGTGGAAATCTACAAAGAAATCCACCCAAGCCTAAACCCCAACCCAAATGTAAAAATCCCCAATAGAACCTCATAAGGAAAACACATGAGTATCAACGACCAAGTGATAACACGCCTGAATCGTGACTATCACTTTAAACAAGTAGGCGAATGGCTAAGAGAAGGCATATGCCCACAATGCAATAAAAAAGAACTCTACACCCACGCCCACAGCCCCAAAGTCGTCAAATGCGGACGGCTCAATAAATGTGGCTATGAAGCCCACGTCAAAGAATTGTACGATGACCTATACAAAGACTGGTCAAAAACCTACCAACGCACCCCACAAAACCCCAACGCTACCGCCGATGCTTATTTAAAAGAAGGGCGTGGCTTAGACATTTCTCTCATCAAAGGCAGTTACAGCCAAGAAAGTTTTTTTGATAATCAAATCAATCAAGGCACCGCAACCGTACGATTTCGCTTGTCAAATGATGGTTTTTGGGAAAGACTAATTGACAAAGCAGACCGCTTTAAGAAAAAAGCCAACATCAAATACGGCTATAAAATCAACGGCAATTGGTGGCAACACCCAAAAAACCCAAAATTTGTACAAGAACTATGGATAGCAGAAGGCATTTTTGATGCCTGTGCCTTAGCAGAACATGGGCTACACACCGTTAGTACCATTAGCTGTGTTAATTTTCCAGAAAACGCCTTATTCAACCTAAAAAGCGAATACGACAAAAACAGACGAGTCTTGCCAAAACTGGTGATTGCTTATGATAATGACAACGCTGGCAGACGTTACACCTTAGACTTTATCGCAAAAGCCGAAAAAATGGGCTTTAAATGCGTATCCGCCCAACCGCCCTACGACAAATACAAAAAATTAGACTGGAACGACCTACACGAAATGGGGCTTTTGACCTCCAGTCACATCAAACAATACCGCTACTATGGCGACCTACTCACCGCCAAAACTGCAAGCGATGCAGGGGTCATTCGTTATTTGCACACACGCCTAAACCAATTTTACTTTGAACACCAAAATCGCACTTATTGGTTTGAACTAGATAACAAAAAATTGGCAAGTTTAACATGGGAAGATGAACTGCAAGACGGCATTGATGAAATGCTTGCCAACAACAAACAAGAAGAAATTGCCAAACTTGCAAAAACCATTGCCCAATCATCAACCACCTACGAGATTTTAAACGCCAAATTAGAAGCCTTATATTTTCAAAGAAACGAAATCACCGATGAAAGTTGGTACTTTGTTAAAGTCACAACCAACAAAGGCGAAAAACAAATCACCGTAACAGGCGACCAACTATCAAGCCCAAGCAAACTCAAACCACGCCTTTTGTCGGTTTTTAGCGGTGTGCTGTGGACAGGCAACGCCATGCAACTGGATATCCTAGCCAAACGCCAAATGGAAGACCTAAAAGAAGTGAAAACCACCGATTTTATTGGCTATTCCAAAGAAAACGGGGCGTATATTTTTAACGACACAGCAGTCAAAGACGGCAAATTTTACCAAAAAAACGCCCACGATTATTTTAAAATCGGACGCACCGAAATCAAATCGCTTGCTAATGACCCCATTTTGCACATCAGCACCGCCCAAGCCGACTTTGGTTGGTGGCACAACTTTCATTATGTGCGTGGCGATTACGGCACGATTGTGTTGGCGTGGTGGCTCGGCTCATATTTTGCCGAACAAATCCGAGCGATTGACCGTAGTTTTCCGTTTTTTGAACTGGTCGGTCAAGCAGGGGCAGGAAAATCACGCTTGCTAGAATTTTGTTGGAAATTAAGCGGACGAGAAGATTATGAAGGCTTTGACCCAAGCAAATCCACCAAAGTCGCCGTATTTCGCAACTTTGCCCAAGTCGCCAACCTGCCTGTAACCTTGATTGAAGGCGACCGCAATGACGAAAACGGCAACAGCAAATACCAAACCTTTGAATGGGACAGCCTAAAAGATGCCTTTAACGGACGGTCAATCCGCTCAAAAGGCGTAAAAAACAACGGCAATGACACTTACTCGCCACCGTTTCGTGCCAGCATCATGATTAGCCAAAACGAAGAAATCCGAGCATCCGAAGCCATGCTGACACGGATTATTCATGTCAAATTAACAAGAGACGGACAAACACTTGCCACAAAACAAATCGTAGACGAGCTTGACCGCTTGCCCCTTGAAATAACTAGCCGATTTATGGCCCATGCACTACGCAATGAACAGGCAATTTTGGCAACTTATCAACAAAAAGTGCGTGAATACGAAGTATTATTTCATCAAAACCACATTACCCACACACGCATAGCGTTAAACCACGCCCAAATTTGTGCCTTGGTGGACTGCTTGCAACAGCATATTTTTGGCAGTTTGATGACCCAAGCCCAAGCCGACAGTGCCAAAAACACCTTGATGAGCATGGCAAAGGCTAGGGTAGAGCGACTGCAAGCCGACCACCCAGAAGTAGAACGGTTTTGGAGCGTGTTTGAATACCTACAAATGTCAAGAAATTATGTCAATCACAAACGAGTAGATGATGAATTAATCGCTATCAATTTAAACCATTTTTACAAAATCGCCAAACTCAATTATCAAGACCTAGCGGACATGACCATGATGAAACGTTTGTTAAAAAACAGCGTGAAATACAAATTTATTGACAGTAACGTCACCGTTCGCAGTAACTTGAACGGATATGACAGCATTAAATGTTGGCTATTTGCAAGACCGACCACTTAACCCCCAACCCTAGGAGTATCACATGGATTTAAACTTTGAAGAACTTCACACTTTGCCAATGGTAAACACCAACAAATACCGTGAAGAAGAATTTGAAATTACCGCCAAAAACTATGAGCCGTCTCATCAGTACCAATGCGAAAATGACCATTATGGGGCAACACCAGCATTATATGTTTACGCATCAAGCTACGACCCAAAGTGTGGCGTTTTTGAAATTTGCGGAACGGTGGTGTATGTTTGCCGAATTTGCAAAAAACCTGTTTATCAATTTGATGACGTGCCGTTTTAAACCAAATAAATAGGGGGATAACATGGCAAAAAGATTATAACCGTCTTATCTCAAAAAGCAACCAGCGAAACAACCGAAAAACAAAACCCAAAAGAAAATAACTTTTTAACAAAACTGAAAACCCAAGGAAAACCCCATGAACATCCAATACCACCCACCTGTAGAAACAGAAATTACTCAATCACTAACAAAATCACCGTGCTGTAACCGTCCTGCTACCGTTTTGTTACCTTTACAAAATCAGTGATAATAATAAAAAAATCAAAGCGTTATCACTGATTTTTTTACCCTGTAACCGATGTTACCTTTTAAAATTTCCACCTAAAATAGGAAAAATTATGCAAAAAATCTCAACAGGCATAGAACCACTCAAAAAGTCAATTCGCATCTGGTGGAAAATTAATGGACAAAGAGAACGAGAAACCCTAGAATTGCCACCAACGCCACAAAACCTAGAACATGCCAAACAAATTGCAGAGATGATAAAAATGCAACTCACACTTGGCACATTTGACCACGCCAAAACCTTTCCCAACTCCAAAAAACGCCCACAAGCATACTTTGGCTATTACATCAACCAATTTTTAAACATAGAACAACACAAAATCGCCCAAGTATCGTTTGACACCTACAAAAGCAAAATAGAACACCATATCAGACCCTACTGGCAACACATCCACATTGCCAAAATCACCACTGCCGACCTAGAAAACTGGATTTATAATATCCTATTAAAAAAACTATCCAGTAAAACCGTCAAAGAAATTCTAATGATATGGCGAAAAATCTACCGCCAATGGGCAAGAAACCAACAATACATCAACGACCCGTCCCAATACATCACCATAAAACAAGCTGACCCAGACGACATCAACCCCTTCACAAAAGAAGAAATACGTACGATACTAGACAACGAAACCGACCCAACCCTAAAAAACCTATGGACAGTCATGTTATGGAGTGGCTTATCAAGCCATGAACTCATGCCACTGGCAGTAACAGACCTAGACCTAGCTAACAAAAGTTTATATGTTAGACGGAGCTATGTCAAAGGAAACTACCGAGTCACCAAAAACAGACGCAGAAAACGCCAAATTGCACTACTACCAAACGTAATCCAAGCACTCAAAAATCAACAAGAAATCGTCAAAAACAACGCCCCAAATACCATTAACATCACTGATAGAGACAACAAAAAAACCAAGCAAGAAACCCTAACATGGCTGTGGTACAACCCCAAAACCAAAAACCACTTCACCCGCTCACAACTAGACCTACGATGGGAAAGCCACCTCAAAAAATGCAAAATCACCTATCGTCCAATCAACAACGGACGACATACCTACGCAAGCCAAGTCTTATCAACAGGGGCAGTGAGTGCAGAATGGCTCGCCAATCAACTAGGACATACCAATACAGAGATGATACACAAACACTATGGCAAATTTATCCCCAAAGACTCAGACCACATCATCAATAACCTAGCAGACAAATTAAAATAAAAACAAAAAAAGCTGTATTCTAATAAGAACACAGCTTTGTATTTCTAGCCCAAACAACAAAAAAGCCTTTTTAACAAAAAAAATGTTAAAAAGGCTTTTCTATCAAATACTTATAAAATCAATTCTTACTATACCTAGCCTATGTATTAGCCCACAGACAATATTAAAATTCACTAAGTTATTGATTTTACTAAAAAAATATGGTGGGGTCGGAGAGACTCGAACTCTCACGGGTCGCCCCGCTGGAACCTAAATCCAGTGCGTCTACCAATTTCGCCACGACCCCAGATAAGTTGTTAAAAACACGCATTTAACTAAAAATTTAAATCATCGTGTCTTTGTGGTTGCTTATTATATAGATTTTTATCGGTTTGGCAAGTGTTTTTTTTATTTTTTTGTAGAATTTGGCGAAATTTTAAAAAAATATTTTATAATCAATCAGTTAAATTTGATAAAAACTTTTGAATTATTGGTTGACATTTTTTAACAAACAGTGCATTATATGATTTAAGTTTACAAGTGTTTTGTAAATGATATCTTTTTTAAACTTTTTACCTAAGTTTTTCCTATTTTTAATTGTTCAAGGATGAATTGTCATGCAAACATTTCGTTTACACACTTTAAGCCTTACAGTTCTTAGCACACTTTTGTTGACTGCTTGTGGCGGTAGTGATGGTGGTAGTAACACAGCCACCACACAAACGCCTGTACCACAAGGGGTGAAATCTTTAAAAACAGGTATGTTGCTAGAACAGTCGACCACGTTTAAAACCTTAACTGCCGAGCAAATTAAACAGGCGAGTGAAGCGATTGAGCCAAACTCTGCCAATGTGATTGGCACGCCAAAATGTGGTGTGAGTGTGCAATATATGCACTACGATACCTTAGATGCCAAAGGGCAACCGACCAATGCGACAGGGGCAGTATTTGTGCCGACAGGCGATGACCCAAGTTGTCAGGGGGAGCGTCCTGTGGTGTTGCACGCTCATGGTACAGCGGTTCAGCAGAATTTTAACTTTGCCGAGGTGGGTAATAAAGACAATGAAGCAGGTCTGCGAGCCACATCAATGGCGAATATTTTTGCAGGGCAAGGTTTTATCGTGATTGCCCCGAACTATGCAGGTTATGATAAATCTAAGCTTAATTATCACCCTTATCTTAATGCTGAGCAACAATCGCACGAAATGGGCGATGCTTTGAAAGCTGGGCGTGAAGTCTTGGCAAAATTAAGCGATAGCAAAGTGAAAGACAATGGCAAATTATTTTTGACAGGGTATTCGCAAGGTGGTCATGTGGCGTTGGCGACAGCACGCTATTTTGAAAAAATCAAAGAGCCTGTTACTGCCTTAATGCCAATGTCGGGACCGTATGCGATGGGGGCGTTCGGTGATGTGGTGTTTGGTGGCAATGTGATGGTGGGCGGGACGTTCTTTGCCCCGTTGATGGCACGTAGTTTCCAAGAGCAATTTGGCAATATTTACCAAAATCCAAGCGATATTTTTGCCCCTGCAAATGCCAATGATATCGTGGGTATGATACCGACACGTTTGCCAAATGCTCAAGCTGATTTGATGTTAACAGGTAAATTACCATTTTCAGCGTTGTTTCAAAGCAATACAGGTAATGCAACTTTAGATGCAATTTCGCCAAAAGAAGCCCGTTTTGGCTTTGGTTTTGACAATCAACATTATTTGTTAAGTAATGCGTTCCGTACTGCTTATTTGGCGGATGTGCAAGCCCATCCTGATTGGTCAATTCCTTATTTTGCTGATGTGCAAACTAAAGGTGCGTCAAGCGTTATCCCTGTGGTTGCGGGCAACCCTGCTAATGGCTTGCGTCAAGCATTAAAAGCCAACGATTTGCGTGCGGTGTTGCCAAAAGCCCCAACCGTGCTATGCGGTGGTAATCAAGACCCGATGGTGTTTTTTGATGTGAATACGTCGTTGACGAATGGTCTGTGGAAAGGGTTATACGGCAAAACTGGCAAGTATCAATTTGGTATGATTGATATGGATATTAGTAACCAAGCAACCCGTCAACGTGATGTATATAGCACGCAAGGTTTGGCAACAACGACCGATAATGCAGTAAAAGCTGAAGCAGAACAAATGCAAAAAGCCTTTAGTCAAGATATCGGTTTGTTAACACAAAAAACCGAAACAGATGCTATCGCAGGTGGTGCTGACCCAATGCAAGCTCAACAACTTGCCACCCAAGCGGTGATGTTAAAATACCACAATATGCTTGCACCGTATTGCATGGCGACGGCTAGAACTTTCTTTCAACAGTTTTAATCGTTGATTTTAACCATTTAAACGAAAATCCCTAACTTGACTTGACGTTGGGGATTTTCGGTTTTTGGGATTTAGTTTTTGCAAAAAACTGTCAGCACTAATTACCAAAAAGACTAATCACCAAAAATCTGCGTCAATTTTCTTAAGTTATTAACCAACAGTTTTCCGCTTTCATCGGTACTCATATCAATGCGTAATTTTTCATCCATACGCATGACAATCGGGTCTAAGGCTTGTTTTAAACTTTCAGCAAGTTGTTGATTTTGCTTATGAATATCGATTTCAGTGTTTCGGCTATTCGCTAAATTATGGGCTAAATTTGTGGATAAATTTTCTGATAAATTTTCCGATAAATTATTTGCCAATTCGTTAATCGCCACCACCACATTTTGTACCAAGTTTTGTAACAAGGCTTGTTGTGCCATGTTTTGGCTTTGGGTAAGTTGTTGCTGATGTTGATACAGTTGAGCGATTTTTGCCCAGTTGGTTTCCATACTGGTTTGTAAGCCTGTTTGCAAGCTAGATTGTAAATTTTTATTAAAATTATCATGCAGTTTTTCAAACATATCTTGTGTGGTGGGTGCGTTGTTTTTTTCTTGTTGTTGATGCGTTATCCAGTTGCCAAGCTGTTGATGTACGCCTTGCACACCTGTCGCCAAGTCCACCAGTTGAGCCACCACACGGTTGCCTGTGTCTGTGTCATCGCCCCCCATTGCCTTGTTGCGTAAAAAGTCGGCTTTAATCGCCTGCCAACGCTCGGCTTGTTCCGCAGTCAGCGTGCCACGCAGTTCGGCAAGTTTTAGCAGGTTGCTTTCCGCCCCTGTGGTCAAAAGTTGGGCTTCGCCTTGATAATGGTCGTGAATCAGTTGCGTCAGCTCGTTATCGTTCATAATCGGCGAGAGTTTTTCGGTCATCTTGTTCATGTTGCGGTAACTGCCTTGTAGTTTGAACGCAGGTTCAACACGGTAGCGGTCGTCTTGCGATGCCGAATAAATGTAGGCTTGATTGACGGTTAAAATAACTTTTTGAATTTTAAGCATTTTTTGCAAAACCGCCACGATTTCATTCATTTCTGCCGAACTGTAAGGGTGGGTCAGATCGCCTGTGTTGATGGTTTTGCCTGTCGCCATGTCAATCAGTCGATACACGTCCGCCATATCTCGGTTGGTAAGTGGGGCTAAAACTGGGTTGGACGTTAAAGCATTTTCCAAATAACTCATGGCAAACACGTCCGCCATCGTGCCTGTATCGCCTCCCAAAATATCGCCCAGATTGTAAATATCGGCACGGTTGGCGAGCATATCAGGGATTTTGAACACGTCGCCACTTTCGGTATAAGGGTTGCCCGCCATGACCACGCAGAACTTTTTGCCCCGCATGTCATAAGTCTTGCTTTCGCCTTGCCAAACCCCATCAATCCGCCGTGTACCATCACATAAGGAAATAAATTTTTGCAAAAATTCTGGATTGGTATGCTGAATGTCATCTAGATATAACATGACGTTATTGCCCATTTCCAAGGCAAGGTTCAATTTTTCTAACTCGCTCATTGCCGTGCTATTCGGGGCTTGAGCAGGGTCAAGCGAAGTCACATCATGCCCCAAAGATGGACAATTTATCCGCATAAAGGTCAAGCCCAAACGGCTCGCCACGTATTCCATGAGCGTGGTTTTGCCGTAACCAGGGGGTGAAATTAGCATGAGCAAACCCATTAAATCCGTGCGTTTATTATCGCCGACCACCCCCATTTGTTTGGCCAAATTATCGCCAATAATCGGCAAATAACTATCATTAATCAAACGGTTACGCACAAAAGAAGACAAGGGACGAGCGACAAATTCATGCAAGCGTAAATCCTGTTTTGCCTGTTGTAAGACTTGCGATTTTAATGCCAAATATTCAGCAAATTTTGGTAACGTTTCTTGCTGATGTCGGTGTAATTTACTTAAAAATTTATCTAAAGTAAATTGTAGGTTTTGATTAACAATTAAAGCATGTTCGCCAAGTAAATTTTCTACTTTAATATCCAAAGCCACTGTGCTGATGTGTCGCTGACATAATTCAATAAAAGTTGATGAATTGACAATTAACAAAGCGATGACTTCAGGGATAACGTGGGCAAAATCTTGCTCGGTCTCGGTATTTGTTTCGGTGGTGGTTTCGGTATTGTCGGCGTGCAATTTTGCCACCAAAGCGGTCAGCCAAGTATTCGCCAACTCATAGGCAGATTTTGGCTCATCTTGCAATGTTGCCAATACATTTTGCAAATAAGTAAATTGCGTATCACCAAGCGTGGTTTGCAATTTTTGATAGACATCATCGGCGGTTTTACTGATGTCAAACGTGATTTTTGACTGGGCTAAATTTGCCAAATCCACCTTTGCTAAAACTTGTACCAAATACTCGCTGGCTTGGGTAATTTGGGCAGGCGTGAAAATATCCGCCATTTTATGGTGTGCAAAATCGCTGATAACTTGAGCTACATCGGCGATCAGCAGGGTTTTTGCTGTGTTGCTGTGCAAAAGTATGTACAGTTGTTGTGCGGTAATGGCTCGGTCTTGCCAAGTTTGGATATGGGTTTTATGTGGTAAAAACCAGTCGTCAACTACTTGATTTTCTTTATACTTTATCTTGTTTTTCAACAAGTTATCATAAAAAATCTGTGCTAACGCTCGCACACTCGGCTCAAATGTGAGTAAACCTGCCGATTGATAAATCGGTAAAATCTTTGCCAAAATTAACACCGCATCATGATCATGCACGCCTTTTTCGTAGCCGTCTTGATAGCGGGGTGTGGCAAAAATTTTGACCAATTCAGCAAGTGGACTCACATTGGCAAAATCTGCCAAATCTTTACTTTCATGAAAGGCTTGATAGAGTTTTTCTAAGGTTAAATCATCGCTATTGGCCTGAGCCGATTGCAAAATTTGATATGCCAAAAATTCCGCTCGGTAAACGTTCGGCGTTTCTGATGCTAGGTGCATTTCCCAAAAATCTTGCAAATCATCTAGTTGGCTATTTAGCAAAACTTGATAATAATCCGTACCAGTCAAATGTAAATACAAGCGTTTTTCGTGGTCAAGTTGGCGTGGCAATAGGGTCAAATCCAAGGGTTGCGTATTGACCGAAAAGCGATGTTTACCAAGTTTTATCACATTTCCGCCAGCTTCGTACAGTTCGCTTTTATCTCGCAACGCCTTGTAACTATCCGTGATAATCGCTTTGAGCCGTGCGTCCGTGTCGTCCGCTTTCACATTAAAGCCAAGTTCGTATAACTGCTTGATAATACTACGAACTTTTTGTACCAAGGCATCGGACGCAAAATAGGTATTTAACGCATCTTCATCGTTTATCCCTGTCGTTCCCACGTTTTGCGTGCGTTTTTTGATGTTGTCCAACATACGGCTCGCACCATCGCCAAGCTGTTGGGCTTTGCGGTTGCGTTCATCCAATAACTGCTGTTTGTGCGTATCAAAATTATCAATGATTTCTTCACGTTTTGTTAAAATATCATTTAAAAACTGTTCGCTTAAACCAACATCATCGCTAAATTGCCCTTCTAATTCTTCCAGTTGCACCAGTAGGCGAGCTAGCTGTTCATCGCTTTTTTCAGGGGTGGTGGCGATAGATAACGCATTGGCAACCGCTTGATTAAACAGTTTAAATTGGGCGGAAAATTGAGCGATGTTTTCTGCCGAACCCAAACTTTTGCGTTTGTGATTGAGCTTTGCTTTGCTTTGGTTAAGTTTGGCATAAATGACGGAAATGTCGTCAATAATCTGCGTGCGAACGGTGGCATCGGCAACGTCCAACGTGCCTAATAATTCAGTCAATAAATCCAAGCCGTTGGCGGTTTGTTCAATCGTGGTTAACATCGGCGAAAGTTCATGATTGCTGTTGGCTTGTTCTAAAGAAGCTTGAATATCATTTAGCAAAACTTCATAATCAATCAACGCATTGTCGCTACTTAAAAAAGTTACCGTTTGTTCGGCTAAAGTTTTTTCTTGTTCGCTAACTTGTTGTTTTAATTGGGTTAACTTATCATTATCCAAATATCGCAAAGTTTCTAGGCTAACCAGATGCCCTTGCTGCTGACGTAATTTGGCAAGTAAGCTGACAAAATCATTGGCAGTTTGAAAACTGGCTAGGCGAATTTGCCGAAAAATCTCGTTTTGCTGTTGTTCAGCATCGTTTACCGCTTGTTGGGTTTGTTTTTGTATGGCTTGCACTTTGGCAAACTCATCAATGACTAGTTCGCTCGTGTTAATAACTTCATGCAAGGTGGCGTTTAGTTCGGCAAGTTCAGGCTCGGCAAGCCAATAATAACGCTCAAATAGCCGACTGGCGGTGGCAGACAACTCTTCGTAGAGTTTTTGCGACACTTGTTGATTGCCAATCAGCCGAGTTACCCCATAAATATCGGAAATACCACGCACCAATTCTTTGTTGCCAATTTTGCCATAAAAACTGGTGTTTTCAGGTTGATTGCTGACAAATTCATCGCTGGCGTAGGGCGTTTGCCAAATCTGCATCGGATGAATGCGAGTTGGCTCATTTTGGGCGTTAAACAGTACCAACAAACCGCTAGCACTCAACGCATAACCATGACAAAAAATCGGATTTTGCAGTTGTTTTTTGATTAAATTATAGGCAAAAAGCCCTGTAATGCCTTGCACCACGTCATAAAATAGATACAGCACATCTTCGCCATTTGGGGATGCAATACGGCGTTTAAATTTTAAATCAAGTGATTGATTTTGCATATGATTTTTATTTTCAAAAAGTTTATATTCCCCAGATTGCAAATAATAACCGTTGGGAAAAACAATGCCATGATTTTCAGGCAGTTGCACGCAAGATTGCCCAATCGCATCAAGGCGAGTAACGGTTTCAGTTAGCGTGTTATACACCAAATAACGGTAATCATTTTCACGATAAGGCAAAATTTTTAACAAAATCAAACTGCCAACTTGGGCGTAAAAAATATTGGCATCGGTCAGGGCTTGGGTTTTGTCTTGTACGGCTTCGCTAAAAATGCCCAGTCCTGTTTCTGTGTTATTTTCAATTTTTATCGTCAAATCGCCGTTAAGTGTTTCTACAAAAAGCGTGTCTAAAATATTAATATGTGGGTGTTTGCCATGTATCACATTTTCTCTGGTGGTCGCCGTCCAATCAAAGTCGTAAGGTGGGGGTAGGGCGATGTCCCGCTCGCCACGATTGTCCATATATTGGACGTCGTGTCCGTCAGGTGACAGCGAAAAACGGAACACACGCAAGTCACTGATGCGTTCACCGATTTGAAAAGCGATGAGCAATTTGCCATCTTTGACGATGAGTTGCAATAGTTGCGTATTTTTGTAGTAGCGATATAGTTCGTTAAAATCTTGGATAAAATTAGGTTGGTTTAAAAAACTCTCGGCTAAATTTACCAGTTCTAAATGATAGTCGTCTGGATTTTCGCTTGTATCAGGTTGGCTGATATCATTTTTGACAAGGCGGTAAAGGGAAAGCACGTCGTCTACGTGAGTTTCTTGTTTTAACCCCATAAATACATTGTAACCAAACAGCAGAAAATCGCCAACTTGCACCATGTCACGTGCGATACAGTTGTTCTCGGTACGAATGCGAGTACGAGCCAACACCTGCATTTGGGTATTGCCAAATTCGGCAAGGCGGGCGTGGTCTAGGGCTTGGGTTTGTTGGGTGAGGCGGTTGCCTTGTTCGGTTAGACGCTGTTTGATAAGGTCGTAAGTGTTGCCTGTTAAGGTGGGTTCGGTGGCAGTAGTGGTTAAATTTGGCATAGTCAAGTTACCTTTTGATAAGCAATCCGTTTTACTGGTCATGTAAGTTTTGATAAAATTGATAAATCGCTTTGATACAATTTATCACAATCATTTCAAAAAAACAAAACAAAAACACCAAATCAAGTCGCCCCAATTTAGTGTTTTCTTAGGTTCTTAAGTTTAAGTCAGCGATTGGCTTAACAAGTTAGCTTAACAGCAATTTGCCAAAAGTCAATTCACCATCAGCCCCAACATCAACTTTAATCGTATCATGCGGTGCAAATTCGCCAGATAACAGTTTGATTGATAACGGATTTTCAATCTCTTGTTGAATGGCTCGTTTTAACGGTCTTGCCCCAAATACTGGGTCGTAGCCCACTTCTACAAGGGCATTCATCGCATCATCAGTCAGTTCAAGCGATAACTCTCGCTCAGCAAGGCGTGATTTTAATCTTGCCAATTGAATACCTGCAATGCCTGCCATATCCTGCTGTCCCAGTGGATGAAACACCACGATTTCATCAATACGGTTGATAAATTCTGGACGGAAATGGGCATTCACCGATTCCATGACTTCCGATTTTATGTCGTCATAAGTAGCATTTTCGCTGGTCATTTCTTGGATTTTATGACTACCTAAATTTGATGTCATGATAATCACGGTATTTTTAAAATCCACCACTCGCCCATGACTATCAGTCAAACGACCGTCATCAAGGACTTGAAGCAAAATGTTAAACACGTCTGGGTGAGCTTTTTCCACTTCGTCAAACAGCACCACGCTATACGGCTTACGGCGAACCGCTTCGGTTAAAATGCCGCCTTCTTCATAGCCGACGTAACCAGGGGGAGCCCCCACCAGACGGCTAACACTGTGTTTTTCCATAAATTCAGACATATCAATGCGAATCATAGCATTTTCGTCATCAAATAGGAAATTGGCAAGCGATTTTGTCAGCTCGGTTTTACCCACACCAGTCGGTCCAAGAAATAAGAACGAACCACTTGGACGGTTGGGGTCAGATAGCCCTGCTCGGCTACGGCGAACCGCATTGGCAACCGCTTCTACTGCTTCGGCTTGTCCGATTACTCGTTCGTGCAGTTTGTCTTCCATTGTGAGCATTTTTTCTCGTTCGCCTTGGAGCATTTTGGCGACTGGAATGCCTGTGCTTGCGGAAACCACTTCGGCGATTTCATTGTCAGTAACTTTGTTTCTTAACAATTTTACCTGTGCTTTGCCTTGCTCTGCTAAATCAGACGCTTTTAGGCGTTTTTCTAGCTCTGGAATGGTTTCGTATTGCAGTTTGCTCATGGTTTCGTAGTCGCCTTCACGACTTGCCTTTTCATAGGCTATCCTAGCTTTATCAAGCTCGTCTTTTAACGCTTGTGAGCCTTTAACAAGGGCTTTTTCTGCTTGCCAAATGTCGTTCAAATCGGCATATTGTTTTTCAAGTTCGCTAATTTGTTCGTTAAGCAATTTTAACTGTGCTTTTGCACCGTCATCGTCTTCATTTTTCAACGTTTCTCGTTGCATTTTTAGGGCAATTAAACGGCTGTCAAGTTTTTCTAACGCTTCAGGCTTACTGTCAAGCTCCATTTTTAGGCGACTGGCAGATTCATCAATCAAGTCAATGGCTTTATCAGGCAATTTGCGGTCGGTGATATAACGATTGCTCATTCTGGCAGCGGCGATAATGGCACTGTCTTGAATGTCCACGCCATGATGCAATTCGTAACGCTCTTTTAAGCCACGCAAAATCGCAATGGTATCTTCCACCGTTGGCTCGTCCACAAGCACTTTTTGAAAACGGCGTTCTAGTGCTGGGTCTTTTTCAATATATTGGCGGTATTCATCAAGGGTTGTCGCCCCCACGCAGTGCAATTCACCCCTTGCCAACGCAGGTTTTAGCATATTGCCAGCATCCATCGCACCGTCGCCCTTACCTGCTCCAACCATGGTATGAATTTCATCAATAAACAGGATAATTTGTCCGTCTGATTTTGCCAAATCATTTAACACGGCTTTTAGGCGTTCTTCAAATTCACCACGATATTTTGCCCCTGCAATCAAAGCTCCCATGTCAAGCGACAACACTTGTTTGTTGCGTAACCCTTCTGGCACATCGCCATTGATAATTTTTTGGGCAAGCCCTTCTACAATGGCAGTTTTACCAACACCTGGCTCACCAATCAACACAGGGTTGTTTTTGGTGCGTCTGGATAATACTTGAATGGTACGGCGAATTTCTTCATCTCGCCCAATCACAGGGTCCAGTTTTCCTGACAAGGCTCGCTCGTTCAGATTAATGGTGTATTTGTTTAAAGCATCTCTTTGGTCTTCAAAATTTTGGTTGTTCACCGTATCGCCCCCACGAATAAAGTTAATCACTTGGCGTAATTTTGGCTCGTTTACGCCAGATTTGGTTAAGATTTTTGCGGTATCAGACGTTTCCGCCAATGCCACCAGCACCCAGTCTATCGCCAAAAAACTATCACCTGCTTTTTGGGCGTGACGGTCGGCAAGGTTTAATACTTTGACGGTATTTTGGCTTAAACCAACATCACCAGTAGGATTTTGGATAATGGCTTGATTATCCAGCGATTTTTTAACTTCAGCCTTTAAAACGTCAATATTTGCCCCTGATTGTTCATAAACATTTACATTACTTTCATCTTCTAATAAAGTTGCTAATAAATGAATTGGCTCAACGGCAGTATTATCTCGCCCGACGGCAAGGCTTTGAGCGGATTGTAAACCAGATTGCAGTTTTTGGGTAAATTTGTCAAATTGCATAATTTTTTCCTGATAAAAGTTTGTCTTAACAACAATATAAGGGTTAAAAACAGTATTTCAATAAAAATTTTATATTGTCAAGAAAAAAATATAAACTAAATAGTCAAAACACTTGCTTTTAGCAAAAATGGGGATAAAAATTTACTTTTTAAACCCTTTTCTCTGAATTTTATTGTTAATCCTTTCTCAATTAAGAATCCGATAAACTGTGAAATTTTTAGGATAAAGTATTTGCAAATGAAAATTTCAAGGGCTATTAATTAAATTTAACGATAATTTTAACTGCAATATCGTATTACCCTTGTAGTTTCTGGCAAATGACCTTATTTTATGCTATAGTATTTTTTATATTAAGTTTAAATACTTAAAATAAATTCTTATTAATATTATGAATATATGAGAGCTTATCATGAAAAAAAATTATCATTTAGCCGTCACACAACAAGGCAAAACAGAGTATTTTCATTTAAACAATAAAAAACCGCTTAAGTTCAAATCAAAAGCCAACACAAAATATAAAATCTATGATGATGAGGGCAATCTTATTCATGATGTTCGCTTAGATGTTATTGGCGATGATGTACAGGTATATCTGCCTAACGAGCAAGAGATGGCATTGGTATTAGAAAATTATCAAAATTATGCTACCATTAGTAATATGAGTGAGTTAGTCGGACTAAATGCCACACTCGCTACAACTACGCCGATTGCGAGTGGCATGGGTTTGGGTGCGATTGCCTTAGGTATTGGGGCGATTGGGCTTGGTGCGTCTGCTATCGGTAGCCGTGCGGGCAATAAAAATAGTCCTATAAAACCCAACAATGCAGATAAAATTGCCAAAGAAAAAGCCGAAGCCGATAAAATCGCTAAAGAAAAAGCTGAAGCCGATAAAATCGCTAAAGAAAAAGCTGAAGCCGATAAAATCGC
>NZ_KB903778.1:28180-61318 GCF_000379845.1 Moraxella boevrei DSM 14165
CCGAAGCCGATAAAATCGCTAAAGAAAAAGCTGAAGCCGATAAAATCGCTAAAGAAAAAGCCGAAGCCGATAAAATCGCTAAAGAAAAAGCTGAACAAGATGCAAAAGAGCAAGCAGAAGCAAAAGAGCTTGCCAAAAATCCGCCCAAAATTTCGTTTGATAATGTTACTGATGACAACATCATCAACCAAAATGAAAGCCAAACTACCCTTACCATTACAGGCAAGGTAGCAAACAGCAAGACAGGCGATGTTTTGAGCATAACGATTGGCACAGCAAGCCAAACAGTTGTTATTACGGACGGCAAATTTAGCTTAAACTTAGACGGTAAAACCTTAGTTGTTCATAATCAAATTTTGGCAAGCCTAACCCGAAACGGAAAAGAAATTGGCAAAGAAATCCATACTTATCAAGTAGATACTGACATTGATACACCCAAAATCAACTTTAACGATATCACCGATGATAATGTGATTAATTTAAAAGAAAGCGAAGGTAAAATCAACGTCTCTGGCAGGGTGGACAATGCCAAAGATGGCGATGAAATAATGCTTTCTTGCGGTTGCCCGACTTGCACAGGTGTGGAATGGGTAGATATTAAAGCAACTATCAAAAATGGGGCATTCAGCGTCAATTTTGACGGCTCGGAGATGGTCGGCAATGGTCGTACAGTGGTCAAAGCAAGCTTAACAACAAAGGACGATGCAGGCAATAGTGCCACAGGTACAGCCGAAAAATCCTATGACGTGGACATTACACCGCCTGACCCAAGTTTTGTTTACGAAAAAATCGGTCAAGATAGCGTGATTAACGCTAAAACGGCTGAAAATGACATTATTTTGCGTGGCAAAGTGGTCAATCTAGGCGACAATGAAACCCTTGCCGTAAAAATCGTAGTAAATGGTAAGGATTATGTTGCCACAAAAAATGGTGATTATTATCAAGTGTCTGTTGCAAGTAGTGAGTTTGCAAATGGTCAAGATATAACATGGCATTTGACCGCCAAAGATAAAGCGGGCAACGAAAAAATCATTGAACAAAATCAAAGCTATACTTATGATGTGGCTTTAAATGCCCCAACGGTGGAAATTGCCAACAATAATCAAACGGTCAATATCGCCAAAAAAGGGCTAACGCTCTCTGGCAATCTAAATTTTGATGATGACGTGGTAAAATCATCTGTGAAAGTGGAAGTATTGTTAAACGGTCAGACACATTTGGCAACGGTCAATCCAAACACTAAAACTTGGACACTTGATTTGGCTGAAAACATTGCCAAAGCCGTACAAGGCGATAACAACTACACCGTTAAAGTAAGCGTACAAGACAAAGCAGGTAATACCGCAGAAAATCAATCTATTGGCAAATTTTTGGTGGACACGATTGCTCCACAAATCACGGTTAAGCTAAATGACATCGGTGAAATTGCTCAAAATGGCACGGAAAAAATTGCTTTAACTGGTACGGTTACAGGCGAATTTAAGGCGAACGATAAGGTCAAAATACTGGTCAATGGTACAGAATTTACCGCCCCCATTTTGGCAACAAGCACTGCCCCAAATGGTACTTTTAGCGTGGAAGTGCCACGAATTTCACTTATTCAAAATGCCAGTCAAAAAATTTCAGCCAGCATCGAGAGCATTGATGATGTGGGTAATGTTGGTACGCATTCAAATGAGCAAAGTTATAATGTGGGGGCAGTCGTTACGTCTCCTGTTACATCACCAATGCCGACATCGCCCATCCCACCAAAAGAAACAAATGTTCATTTAAACAGCATTACCAACGATGATGTCATCAATGTAACCGAAAGCAAAACCGCCAAAACCAAAATCACAGGCACGGCAGAAAATGCAAATGGTCAAATGGTAACAGTGCAAATTGGCAATGATAAACACAATGTAAAAGTGGAAAATGGCACATTTAGCCTTGATGTGGATACAAAAACTTTGGTGGAAAATCAAGCTGGTAAAGTTTCAGCCAGCCTAAACGGTCAAGCGAGCGAACGAGCCTATAAAGTAGATAATTTTGCGTCCACTCAAATCAAAATCAATGACATGGTAGAAATCAACCCAAGCAACATGGTGCGTTTGACGGGCAAAATTACACTTGATGGTTTGTTTGCCAAATATCAAAACCCCATTCAGCTACAATCCTTTATTGCTAAATTAAATGGCAAAGAGTATGCAGTGGCGGTCAATACCAAAGACCAGTCATTTTCGTGGGACATCAGCCTTGCAGATTTACAAAATGCCAAAGGACAAGAAATTAGTTTTGTCAATAAGGGTGGTATCAGCCTATACGATTATCAACATGGTGAAGTGGTATTCCAAGGTACGCCACAGCTTGCCACGAATGCTTATCAATTTAACAACAATCCCTATGTGGCAAATGGATCGGTAAAACAAGATTTTGCCTTAAACCAAACCGAAATCAAAGGGCAAGTGTCAGGCTCTGCAAAAGCAGGCGATACGGTGGACATCACCATTGGCAAAGAAATCGTGCGTACCGAAGTACAAAAAGATTTGAGTTTTGCTGTTACGGTAGAAGATGGTGTGTTAAAACAAGCCGATAAACTCACTGCCACTTTGACAGGGAAAAATTATCAAGGACAAAAAGTAAGCGTACAAACCGAACATGCTTATGAGACAGGTACAGGTAAGGCAAAAGGTGAATTTGTCAGCAAATTTGTTACCCCAAGCGAAAACGAATTGCCTTATTTTATTAAAGTGGTGGAAACTATTCACAAAGATTTTGGCTATTTAAAACGCTTTGAATACGGTCAAGGGGCAGAGATTACTTATTCATTTAACAAAGAATATTATCAAGCACGAGATTGGACACATACCAATCGTAAAGCTGTGCGTGATGCCCTTGCTAATTATGCTAAATATGCCGATTTGAAATTTGTAGAATTGCCTGACAATTCTGGTGTGAATGTACCAAATGGTGTTGGGCGTGCCGACATTGAATTTCATCATCGCCCATTGACAAAAGCAGCAGGTACTGCTGAGTTTGGCGGTAATGTGAACATCAGCACCAGCCACAATTACATGGATAATCGTAATGGATTTCATGTGGTAATGCATGAGATTGGACATTCTTTGGGCATGAAACATACCCACGAAACACCTAACCCGTTAAGCTATACCGAAGACAGCACAGGGCTTAGCGTGATGTCATATAAAGGTACACAAATGGACGTCAATCGTTGGGATTTGCGTATATTTGACATTGCTTTTGTGCAATATCGTTATGGCGTAAACAAAAATGAACGTACAGGCGATGATGTTTATACCTTCAAGGCGTTTAACACACAAGTGGCAGACGGCGATGTGTATATTTGGGACGGAGCAGGCGTAGATACTTTTGATGCGTCCAAAGAAAAAGAGCGTGTTACGGTGGATTTGACACCAGGGTCTTGGATTTATCGTGGCGAAAAAACCCAGAATTTTGTGCTAGAAAAACATGAAGATTTATCTGCACAGCAATTCTTAGGCATGGACGGTTTTGTCAATGACCCCCAACGCTACCTATCACAAGGCAAAGGCAGATATACCTTTACAGACGGTCAAGCCTTTATCGGCTATGGCACACAGCTAGAACGTTTAATCGGTTCGGATTATAATGATAATCTTAAAGGTAATGTCGCCGACAACGAAATTTTTGGTGGCAAGGGCGATGACTGGATAGACGGCAAAGACGGCAACGATTTTCTGGACGGCGGTCAAGGCGTGGATACCATTCACGGTGGCAAAGGTGATGATATTTTTGTCGTGGATAATGCTAAAGATTTGGTGGTAGAAAATCACCTTGAAGGTATAGATACCGTGTACAGCCATGCCCAGAGCTATACACTCTCTGCTAATGTGGAAAATATCAGTTTGTTTGGCATAGCAGAAATTGCCATTGGTAATGATTTGAACAACCGCATTGTTGGTAATGAATTATCCAATACTTTAACAGGTGGTTCTGGCAAAGATACTTTTGTATTTAGTAATCTATTAAATGGCTCGGTGGATACCATCACCGACTTTAATGTAAGTGAAGATAGCATTGCCTTGGCGTTAAGCGTGTTTGATAATTTAACCAAAGACAATATCAAAGAACACATCAAATATAACAGCCAGACTGGGGCATTATCTTATGATAAAGACGGAGCAGGCATAGGCGATGCGGTACAGTTTGCGATAATTGGCACAGGATTTGACGAAACACAAATCAATTATACCATTATCTAAAACCTACAAAATCCCTTAAGATATCATTCTTAGGGGATTTTCACTGATTGCCATAACCAATGAGCATAACCACAAATTTTAATTTGCCAAAGTGATAAAATTGGGTAATAATAGTCAATTTAAGCTGTAGGAAAATTTATGTCAAATTTACAATCTATCATTGAAACCGCCTTTGACAACCGTGCCAATTTTGGGGCAAGCGATTGCCCATCCGATGTGCGTTCTGCCGTTGATGAAGTGCTTGCCAAATTAGACAAAGGTGAACTAAGAGTTGCCGAAAAAATTGACGGCGAATGGGTGGTTCATCAATGGATTAAAAAAGCGGTACTATTATCTTTTAAAATCAATGACAATAAGCCCATTGAGTCGTGCGATTTACGCTTTTTTGATAAAGTGGACACCAAATTTACCGATTGGTCAGAAGCAGATTTTAAAAACGCAGGCATACGAGTCGTTCCCCCTGCCGTGGCTCGTAAAGGCTCATTTATCGGTAAAAATGTAATTTTAATGCCAAGCTATGTCAATATCGGTGCCTATGTGGACGAAAGCACCATGGTAGATACATGGGCGACTGTCGGCTCGTGTGCCCAAATTGGCAAAAACGTGCATTTGTCGGGCGGTGTGGGTATTGGTGGTGTATTAGAACCACTACAAGCTAACCCAACCATTATTGAAGACAACTGCTTTATTGGGGCTAGAAGTGAAATCGTGGAAGGCGTGATTGTGGAAGAAGGCTCGGTTATTTCTATGGGCGTTTATATCGGTCAATCCACCAAAATTTTAGACCGCGAAACAGGTGAAATCTCATACGGTCGTATCCCAAAAGGCTCTGTTGTTGTGTCAGGCTCTTTGCCAAGCAAAGATGGCTCGCATAGCCTATACTGTGCGGTAATTGTGAAAAAAGTGGACGCCCAAACAAGAGCAAAAACGTCAATTAATGACTTACTAAGAGCAGATTAATTTTGATTTGATATTTGATAAATGAAAGGGTAAAACCACGCAAATTTATTTGGGTGGTTTTTTAACTACTAGGTTTAGTCTGTAGATGAATAGTCTGCAAAATTCATATCATTTTCTGAATTTGACGTATATTTTAAACGCTTATCAACATTGGAAAATTTTAAATCAAAGGTTAAAAAAGTTTGCCAGTCGCACGGTCAATTTCTATTATCTTTACTGTCTTTACGTAAAAAACAGCAAATAATTTCAATGATGCTTGTCTTGCTAATCTATGCTAAACTAGTTGCATTTCATCACGTTGTAGCTAAAAACATGGACATCACCACAGTTTTTATTATTATCGCCATTTTTGTTGTGTCTAGCGTATTTCATGGTATGACAGGGATTGGCGTGACCTTGATTGCCACTACCGCTTTAGCAAGTTTTTTGCCCATGCGTGAAGTGTTGATGCTTACCGTATTGCCGTGTTTATTTGTGAATTTGGTGGTGTTTTTGGACGGTGGTAAGGTTGGTTATTATTTCAAAAAATATGGGTTGCTTGCCCTGCTGAGTTTTATTGGTAGTTGGTTTGGGGCAAAACTCGTCTATATTATCCCAAGCGATGTGTTGATTTTGGTATTGGGGATTTTGATTGTCGGTTATGTTGCGATGCAGTTTATCGCCATGCGGACAGGGCGAAATTTTACCTTGCCTAACAATCAGCCCACGCTCATTGTGGTGGGTTTACTCGCAGGGATTTTGGGTGGAGCGACCAATGCGATGTCGCCGTTACTGGTCATGTATTTGTTATCGGCGACGAGCCATTTAGCTGACCCAAAAATGGAGATGATAAAATCCAGTAACTTGTGTTATGTTGTTGGCAAAATTGCCCAAATTTTTGTGCTTGCCCCTGCGATGTTGATAAAACCCACACAAGATTTGCTGTTATATGGTGCGATTAGCATCATTTCGGTGCTAACCTTGTCTGTGGGTTTTTATTTTCGCCACAAAATTTCGGTGGCTGTGTTTAAAAAAATGACGCTTGGAATTTTGCTTGTACTTGGGTTAAAAGCCTTGTGGACGGTTATTGTTTAACGAAAATATTTTGCCAACGTTGTTTTTAAGAATGCTATTTTTTCAAAATTTTTTGCTGTTCAAACATCAACGGCGTATCGGGAAAATCCAATGCCGTCAAACGTTTTAATTCGCCAAAGGCTTGATGCTTGGGGTCAAGCTGTAGTCCTTTTTCCTTGGTTTGTTGAATGGACACCACATCCGCTTGCAAAAATTCACCATTTTTGTTCATTGTAATATTAATGAGCGGTGCAATGCCGTTTAGCCCACGCACATTAAACGCCCCATAGGTGTTAAAATTACCCAAACTATAAGCGATAAAACGGTTTTTGTAAAGCTCCACACCACGAGTAACGTGCGGTCCATGCCCAATCACTACGTCCGCCCCCACGTCAATCAAGCTGTGAGCTAGCTCATACACATTACCACGTTTTTCGTTGAGATATAGCTCCATGGTTTTGGGAACGTGTACATATTCTGCCCCTTCTGCTCCGCCGTGAAAGGACACAATCACGATATCTACTTGTTTTTCAAGGTTTTTTACCAAATTTTTGGCATTGGCTAAATCATTAATATTCACTGTGCCAATGTTGGGAGCAAATGCCACAAAACCGTATTTTACCCCATTTTGCTCAAAAATATCGGTCGGTTTTGACAATAAACCTGCGTGATGAATACCAACTTTTGTCAAGTTTTCTACGGTTTTTTGCCGTCCAACATCGCCAAAATCGCCCACATGATTATTCGCCAAGCTCATCAAATTAAACCCTGCATTTTTAAGTATCTGAGCATAACGTTCAGGCATCCGAAACGCATAACAAGTGCGTGGTTTGGCTTTTTCGGTGTTTGTGTTCTCGGTTTTGGTTGCGGTTGGTTTTTCCGTTGTTTTTGCAGTTGTTATCTCTTGGTCTTTATCGGTTTGTGGCGGACATTTGGTAGAAATGCCGTTATCCAAAATTGCCCCTTCTAAGTTACCAAACACCACATCACCTTTTAGATAAGGTAAAACTGCTTTAAAGCTATCCTTAGCATCATTCGGCGGTAAAAAGCCGTCATTGGGAAAATTTGAACCAATCATGACATCGCCAACTGCCACAATATTAACGCTGTCGCTTGGGTTATTGGTTGCGGTAGCTGTTAACGTTTCTGCTGTTGTACTTGCTGTGCTAATCTGTGGCGTTTGATTCGTGGTCGATTGATTAAATATATTAAAATTTTTAACAGGATTAATAAGTGAGATTGGATGAATAGCGTTGTTGGCAATCCCTTCATCAGGTGAAGATAAACCAACGGTTGCGATACCAAACAATAAAAGTGAACGTTTTAACATTAATTTTCCTTTTAAAAACAAAATTTTGCAATAAATAACAGTTAACGCGAAAAATAATACCACCAATGGCTTTAGTATAAAGAATTTGGCAAAAAAAATCTATGCAAAGAGGTGGAAAAATTCAGCAATTTGGGGGCGTTTATGGTAAAATTGCAAAAATTTTTTGTGAAAAAAAGAGATATTTATGAAACTAAATGAAAACTGGCTCCGTCGTTGGGTGAACCCAAATTTAACTGCCGAACAAATCGGCGAACAGCTTACCATGGCAGGCTTGGAACTTGATGATTTAACCAAAGTTGCTCGTGATTTTAGCGGTGTCGTCGTGGGCGAAGTGCTAACGGTAGAACAGCACCCAGACGCTGATAAATTAAAAGTTACCACCGTAAACATCGGTACTGGCGAACCCCTACAAATCGTCTGTGGTGCACCAAACGTAACCGTTGGCGTGCGTGTACCTGTGGCAACAATTGGGGCAGAGTTACCGCCAATTGATGACAAACCGTTTAAAATCAAAAAAGGCAAACTGCGTGGGGTTGAGTCGCACGGCATGTTGTGCGGTGGTAGCGAGATTGATTGCGATGACGGTGTGGATGGGCTACTCATTTTGCCAAATGATGCCCCGATTGGGATGGACGTGCGTGCGTATTTGAACCTTGACAATCATATTTTTGACATTTCTATCACGCCAAACCGTGGTGACTGTTTTAGCGTGCGTGGCATGGCACGAGAGCTAGCAGTGCTAAACGATTTACCTTTTAATTTGCCATTTGATGACAAAACGCCTGCCAAAACTGGTGAGATAAAACAAGCCCTTAACGTAATCACGACCGATTGCCCACGCTATTTTGCCCAAGTGTTAACCGACGTGGACAATGTCAGCTCACCAAAATTTATGGCGGACGCCCTCAACGGTTCTGGCATTAAGCCCAAAAATTTACTCGTTGATGTTACTAACTTTGTTTTAATGGAACTCGGTCAACCGTTACACGCTTTTGACAAAGATAAAATTGTTGGGCAAATTACGGTACGCATTGCCAACAAAGGCGAAAAATTCACCTTATTAAACGAAGACGAAATCACTTTACACGGCGATGAGCTTGTGATTGCTGATGATGACGGTGTGATTGCCTTAGCGGGCATTATGGGTGGACTACGCACGGCGGTCAGCGATACTACCAAAAATGTCGTGATTGAAAGTGCGTTTTTTAAACCAACAGTGATTGCAGGTAAGGCTCGTCGATTTGGGTTACATACCGATGCAAGTCAGCGTTTTGAACGGGGTGTGGACTTTGAGCTGCCACAGCTTGCCTTAAATCGTGCGGTATCATTATTAGAAGAATTTGGCAATGCAACCGTGCATGAGATTAGCGTGCATGACAATGCTGATGAAATGCCAAAACGTAACCCTATTTCAGTGTCATTTGACAAAATCAACTCGCTACTTGGCGTAGAGATTGACAAGCAAACTTGCATTGATATTTTACAAAAACTTAAAATTCAAACCACCGAAAATAGCGATACTTTAACTTGTACACCACCAAGCCACCGTTACGATATTACCATTGCCGAAGATTTGGTAGAAGAAATTGTACGCATTTATGGCTACAATAACATTGCCAATCACTTGCCAAGTTTTGAGGCGAGCCTATATGATAACAGTGAGCAAATCGTGCGTGATAATCTCAAACAAGCCCTTGTCAATGCCGGTTACTTTGAGGCGGTGAGTTTTAGTTTTAGCGATGGAAAAATTGAAAAATTCTTTGATAATCAAGCGTTTGCTAAACCACTTGCCCTTACCAATCCGATTTCTGCAGATTTGGCGGTGATGCGTCGCACTTTGTTGTCAAGCCTGTTACCATGCGTAAAATATAACCTAAACCGTCAGCAAAACCGTATTCGTCTGTTTGAAACAGGTTTGCGTTTTGATGGTGAAACGGTGGAAAATCTATCGCAAATTGAAACGCTAGCAATAGTTGCTCTCGGCATGCAAAATCCTGAACAACCGTTTACTTTTGATACTACGGTGAAAGCGAGCATGGATTTTTATGATTTAAAACATGACGTTGAGCGTGTATTGCCTGTGCAACTACTTGCGAGCGGTCAAGTGCGGTATGAACGCAGTCGCCTTGACTTTCTGCACCCAGGTCAGGGGGCGGACGTTTTTGTGGGTGATAAAAAAATCGGCTATTTAGGGCAGTTGCACCCACGCATTAGCCAAGCCCTTGATTTACCAACGGTATGGGTGGCAGAATTTGACGTGGTTGCCTTGATTACATTGCATCATCAGCAAAATGCTGTTACCGCCCCAAGCAAATTCCCAAGCGTCCGCCGTGATATGGCGGTGTTGGTAGATAAATCGGTGGCGGTACAAGATTTATTGACTGACATTCGCACCCATGCAGGCGAGCATCTCAAAGAAGTATGGCTATTTGACGTGTATGAAGGCGAACGCTTGCCAGACGGCAAAAAATCATTGGCGTTTGGTATGATTTGGCAAGACAATGAAGGCACGCTGTCGGATGAATTGATTAACACCAACTTTAATGCGATTGTTACGGCGTTAATCAATCAGCACAAAGCCGTTTTAAGAGATTAATCTTGCTAAACGGTTGATTTTCATCATATTTTGGCAAAAACAGGGAAAATACGATAAAGTTGATAAAAGATATCTTTTTATCGTATTTTTTAGCTAATTTATCCAAAAACTGCAAAAATTTTGCAAAAATATTTTGTAACTTTGGCAAAATATGCTAAAGTATAGCGTATAGTTTTGTATAAATTTTGTAAAAATTGTAAAAAGGAACGCTTCATGAACACACCAAACACCTTAACCAAATCTGAAATGGTGCAATATTTAATGGATAATCTATCCATGACACGTCAAGAAGGGCGTATGTTCGTGGAAAGTTTTTTTGGCGTGTTGTCAGAGAGCTTGACTGCAGGCTATCATGTCAAATTATCAGGGTTTGGTAATTTTGAATTAAAACAAAAAAATCAACGCCCCGGTCGTAACCCAAAAACAGGTGAAGCGGTAGCGATTTCGGCACGCCGTGTTGTCACTTTTAAAGCAGGGCAAAAAATGCGTCAACGTATGGCACAAACCTTATCTTAATTGGTATTTTGACTTTATCAGCATTGAACGTCATAACTTTTCAATAAAGTTCAATAAAAAAGCCCTCTAAATTTAGATGGCTTTTGTTTTGCGTAAAAACTTGGCTTATTTGGTAACGCTTGCAGTGGTTGATGCCGTTGCAGTCGCTGTATTGGCATTTTCGTTCCAAATTGCAGGGTATTTATAACCTGGGAAAGTTTCGTGAGCGTATTTTTTGAACGCTGCTGAATTATACGCGTTGGTGACGTCTTTTACCCATTTGGCATCTTTGTCTGCAGTACGAACGGCTGACCAGTTGACATAGGCAAAACTTGGTTCTTGGAATAATGCTTCGGTTAATTTCATGCCCGAGCTAGTTGCATAGTTCCCGTTTACTACGGCAAAATCCACATCTGAGCGAGAGCGTGGCAATTGAGCTGCTTCTAGCTCAACGATTTTGATATTTTTGGTGTTTTCTGCGATGTCATTTTTTGATGCGGTCAATGGGTTGATACCGTCTTTTAATTTAATCCAACCCAACTCGTTTAACATCACCAACGCACGAGCAAAGTTACTTGGATCATTCGGTGCAGATAGGCTAGAGCCATCTTTGACTTGGTCAAGTGAGGTAGCTTTGCCCGCATAGATGCCAAGTGGTGCGGTCGGTACTTGGAATACTTCTACCAAATCTAAGTTGTGAGTTTTTTTGAAATCGTCCAAATAGGGCTTGTGTTGGAAAATGTTAATGTCAATATCACCGCTTGCTAAGGCTTGGTTTGGACGTACGTAGTCTGAAAACTCTACCAATTTTACTTTATAGCCTTGTTTTTCAAGTTGTGGTTTGACACTGTTTTTTACCATATCACCAAAGTCACCAACCGAAGTACCGAACACGATTTCAGGTTTATTTGGGTCAATGCCTGTAGCGACAGTATCTGTCGTTGTTGTGCTGGCAGTGCTGCTTGCAGTTTCGCTCGCTGGGGCAGAGGCTTGAACGGTAGTTTCGCTAGGTGTTTGCTCGGTTTTACTACAGCCGACGAGTACAAGGCTTGATAAGCCAACGGTAGCAAAGATTTTCGCAAGTTGTTGGTGTATTTTTGTGGTTTGCATGGGCTACTCCAATGGGTTGTAAGTTTTTTTAAAATGTATCTTAAAACTGGTTTGAAAATTGTTTTTAAAAACGTTTACTAATTGGTTAAAAGATAATGGGTTAAAAAAGGTGTTAACAATATCGCAATACATTAGCATATTTAACAAAAATTTGTTATATTATTTTTTACTGAATATATGAAATTTTTTCATGACACGTCAAATTTTTTTAACAAGCCAGATTTAGCCAATTTTCGTGTAACATCAAAGTCATATTTTGTTTTTAAAGTAACAATTTAATTGCATAAGGTGGCGAATGCAGGTTCTCAACGTTTATCCAGTTTTTCTGCCACTAAATTACCCACACTTTGAATAATAATCACCATGACAACGAGCAAAATTACCATAAAAATCATCACGTCATTTTGGTAACGGTTGTAGCCGTAGCGGATTGCTAAATCACCCAAACCGCCACCGCCAATCATTCCCGCCGCTGCACTATATGACAACAGGCTAATGGTAAGCGTGGTGATACTTAATACAAGGCTTGAACGGGCTTCTACCAACAAAATTTTGCGAATAATCGTCCAAGTGCTAGCTCCCATGGCTTGCCCTGCTTCAATGATGCCTTTTGGCACATCACGTAAGTTTTGTTCCACCAAGCGGGCAAAATAAAACAATCCCGCTAGGCTCAACGCCACCGATGCAGCGACAGGCCCAATGGTCGTACCAACTAACAAGCGAGTAGCAGGAATAATTACAATCATCAAAATCACAAACGGAAAGGCTCGCATCAGATTGGTAATATTACCCAAAATCCGATAAAAAAGCTTGTTTTCAGCAAGTTGATTTTTGCTCGTCATAAATAACGCCACGCCAAGCAACGTGCCAAAAATCACCGATACCACTGCAGAAATACCGACCATGACTAAGGTTTCCCAAAAGGCTTGCCAAATTTCATCACGCATTGCCCATAGATTGTTGGTGGCAGATTGCCAAGTTAATTCATTTGCCATAATGTACCTTTAGTCTTCTTCAATTAACAATCTACCAATGTCGGTTGTGGCGTGGATTTCGCCATGTTGCACGTGTGCTACTTCCAATAATTTGCCCGTGTCAAGCAATGCCACTCGGTGACACAAACGCCGAATAACCGACATTTCGTGGGTAACAATCACAATGGTAACGTTAAATTTTTCGTTAATCTCTTTTAAACAGGACAATACCGATTTAGTCGTCGCAGGATCAAGAGCTGATGTCGGCTCATCGGCAAGCATGACGTGCGGTTTTGGGGCTAAGGCTCTGGCAATACCTGCACGCTGTTTTTGGCCACCTGATAGCTGGGCAGGGTAGTGGTTAGCGCGATTGGTCAAATCCACAATTTCAAGGCATTCCATGACACGAGGCATAATTTTTGGGTGTTCCCAACCTGCGACTTCTAGGGTAAAGGCAACATTTTGGGCTACGGTACGATTTGCCATTAGGTTAAATTGTTGAAAAATCATCCCAACATTTTGGCGAGCGTGGCGTAAATCATGGTTGGATAACGCTGTTAATTCTTTGCCATCAATGGTAACTTTGCCTGTATCTGGGCGTTCTAATAGATTAATCAGGCGAAGTAGGGTGGATTTTCCTGCTCCAGAATAGCCCATTAAGCCAAAAATCTCACCTTGCTTGATGTGCAGGGAAGTTGGCTCAACGGCGGTAAACCAGTTACCATCTTGGGTTTGGAAGCGTTTGCTAATGTTGTCAAGGATTATCATAAAAAATTTGGTTAAAAATTGGCTAAAAGATTGCAATTTTAACATAGATTGATAGAAATGTGATATTTTTTAATTGGAAAAATAAACCAAACATTGATTTATTGGGTAAAGCTTGGTGTGATGTTGATAAAAATTGTCAATGAAAAATTGTGGAAAAATTAAATGCTTGTTTTAGATTTAATACCAAAAACTAAAGGGGTTAATCAGCAAATGGTCAAACAACAAGGCATTAGTGCGTGCTGTCAATGCAAGGCGACTTGGTAAGTGAGTATGTTTTGCCCGATATCAAATTTGATGATGAAATCAAAATTGTTGCGATGAGTTATCATTCATCGTTTGAATTGCCAACTGAAGAAGAAATGATTTGACAAATAAACTTAACAAATAGGTTAATGTTGCTTAATCGGTAAGGTAATTAAAAACCGTGTTTGTCCATTTAACGTATCGGTAATAATCGTACCATGATGTGCGGTGACGATTTGGGCGACTAGCGATAGCCCTAGACCAGAACCTTTTTTCTCTTGTTGTAAACGCACAAAGGGCGAGAAAATATCTTGGCGTTTGTCAATGGCAATGCCTGTACCGTGGTCAATCACCGCAATGCGAATGCGTTGATAATGGGGTGTTGTGGCGATTTGATGATTATTTTTATCTACCTTTTTACGACTAAAAAGCGTACTTTTGTTGATTAAAATTGGTTTTTCAGTTTGTGGGGGTTCAGTTGCAGTTTTATTTTCAGTCATCTCAACATTCGCATTGTCGCTAATTGGTTGATTGTCATTCATCGTTTCAATTGTAGAAATATCGGTAGTTTCAGTATTTTCATTGATTGATGCCTGAAAACTCATGATTGGCAAATCAATCTCATTGCCTAACTCATCAATGGCGTAGAGTTGCACCGTCACAGGTGGCACGCCGTGCAAATGGGCGTTATCCAACAAATTTCTAATTAAATGCGTGAGTAATTTTTCTTGCCCTTCAATATGCAATTTTGCACCGTAAAAACTCGCTTTTGGATAATGTTGTACTTCATTTTTTATCAGTTCATACAGATTAACATCCGCCATCTTTTCCACGGCGTGACCTGCATCCATTCGGCTTACGAGCAAAATACTTTCTACCAAATCATTTAATCCTGTTAAATCTCGGTTAACTGCATCGGCACGTTTGGCAAATTTTTCTTGCCCTTTTTCACCAAGCTGACTGGCGAGCATACTCATCATTTCTACTTGCAAGCGAATGCGTGTAATCGGCGTGCGTATCTCGTGCGATGCGTGAGCTAGCAAAAGTTTGTTGGCATTCATCAAAGTTTCAATGCGTTCGGCGGTTTGGTTAAAACCTTTTGCCAAAATTGCAATTTCATCATTGCCAACAGGGGTAACTCGCACGCTAAAATCACCATCACCAAGCTGTTTAATCTGACGGCTCATTTGATTAATCCGCCATGTCATGGTACGCGTGATAAACCATAGCATCGCTGACATAATCAGCAATAATAATAGCGTGCCTGTAATCAGATTAATTGCAGGGGAAATCGGTGGTTTTTGATTAATATTAGAATGGTATAAAATCACATAACCCGCTTGGCTTGGTATTTGCACTTCGGTCGGGCGTTTGGGGTCGTCGTTAGTCGGTAAAAGGCTGTTATACCAAGTCGGCTCGGGTGGCAACATATCAGGCAAGCCTTTTGCCACCATAATCGCTTGACGGGTTTTGGCATCATATAGCCCAAAACGAGCATTTAACGACTCGCTATAAACATTAAAGCTTCGCCTTACCAACGCCAACAAATAACGTGTTTCAAGGTTTTGTTGATTTTGTTGGGCTTGTTGTAGCTGTAGCAACACAGGCTCTAACTGCTGTCCAACTTGATTGGCGATAATTTGATGCCGAGTGTTGGTAGATGTGTCATGTACCAAATGGGCTAAAATTACCATAGCACAGGCGAACAAAATCAATGCCAGCATCACGCTGACAAAGAGTTTGATAAAGACGCTGTCAAATTGTCGCAGACGGTTTTGCATACAAAAAACCGATAAATAGATTGATCAAAATATTTAAACTTCTAATAAAGTAAGTCTAAATTAAACTTGATCAGTGGCAAATTGATAACCCACACCACGCACGGTAATAATGCGTTTTGGTTGACGTGGATTGTCTTCAATTAATGCACGCAAGCGTGAAATATGCACGTCAATCGCACGGTCAATATTATCACTGCTATCATCGTTTGGCATGGCGTGCCATAGCTGTTCACGGCTTAACACTTTGCCAGAATGAGTGGCAAAATAATGTAACAACTGGAACTGATGCGTGGTTAAACGCACAGGCCGGTCGTCAATGGTTACCTCGTGGCTTTCTGGATAGACTTTTAACCGCCCAAATGTCAAATTATCATTTTGTTGCGGATGAGCAGGCAAGTCATGACGGCGTAACACCGCACGAATACGGGCCAATAATTCGCGTGGTTCAAATGGCTTGGCGATATAATCATCTGCTCCCATTTCCAAACCAAGTACACGGTCAGTCGTGTCGCCTTTGGCGGTGAGCATCACAATCGGTGTTTGAGCGATACGGCTGTCTTTATGTTGACGCACTTTTTGGCAAACTTGCATCCCGTCCATGTCAGGCAACATCAAATCTAAAATGATTAAATCCACTTCTTTACTCGGATTATTCAAAATTTCCAAACCTGCAGTGGCAGTCGTCGCATGATAAATCTCATAATAATTCATGCTCAAGTATTCGCTCAATAACTCGCCAATACTGGGGTCATCTTCAATAATCAAAATATATTTGGTTGTGCTGTTATCGTCCATTGGGTCACCTGTTTTTTTGCAAAATGAAACATCTTAAAATGATTAAATGTTGTTGATTATTTTAACAAATTTTGCCAAAAAATCCGAACTGTTTCAGTTAAGTTTGGTAATTTTTGGCAAATCTCAATACATTGCTTTAACGAATTGAAATAAACAACCGATTATTTGACTTGTGGTTGCATTGGCATGGGTGGCATATCAGGTTTTGGCATTGGCTTTTCGCCTTGTTTACGCTCGCCTTTTTCTACTTTCTGCTCACGTTTTTCTTGACGCTTTTCTTTGCGGTCATCGTGGGCTTGGTACATTTGTAGTTGTTGTTCTGGGGTTAAAATCGCCATAAACTGTTTTTCGCTCGCATCATGCAAGGCTTTCATTTCGTCCATGGTCGCTTGTTTTTGTTGATACAAGGCTAACAAGGTTGCAGTACTGGCTTTGGCTTCACGTTGTTTAGCGATAGTTTCATCTTGTTGCTTGGCTTTGGTGTGCAGTTGTTGCATTTTGCCATGGTTTTGCTTTTTTAATGCTTCTAGTTGTTTTTGCTGAGCATCAGTTAAGTTTAACCGCTCAAAATGATGTCCACGCATTTCGCCCATTTTATGCCCGTCATGTTGGTGGTGATGAGCATCTTTTGGCATTTGTTTATGGGGCATTGCTCCTGCTTTGGCGTGGTGGTTGCTATTAGCATTGGTGTTGGCACAACCTGTTACGGCTAACGTTAAAGCCAAAATACTAGCGGTGAAAGTGTTCGTTTTGTTTAAAACTTTCATGGTAAATTTTCCAAAAGTAAATTAAAAAATAAAAAAGCGTTGTTTAAAAAAAACATTGTGCAACGCTGAACAATATTGCTTAGTTGCTTGCTAGGCAGCGGTGATTATATTGTAACAATAAAGTTGTGCTTAAGTTTTGTCAAGCTGTAGAAAATTGTAAATAAATCGGTTATTATCAACAAATTTTCGGTGATTTACCCATTTTTTGTTAACTTTTTTCGCCAGTTGTTCATTTGTCAAACCGCTTTTTTTAGCAATTTGTTTGCAAAAAAAACTTTCATATCATCAAGATAGGTATAAATTACAGGCACGACAATCAAGGTCAGCAAGGTAGATGTTATCACCCCACCGATAATCGCATGAGCCATTGGGGCTTGTTGTTCCGCACCATCGCCAATCCCTAAAGCAAGCGGTATCATTCCCATAACCATTGCCATTGTTGTCATCAAAATCGGTCTTAGCCGAGTTTTGCCAGCAAGCATAATCGCTTCATAGCGATTTTGCCCATTGGTAAGGGCTTCTTTGATAAAATCTATCAACAAAATTGCATTTTTACATACCAATCCCATCAGCATAATAATGCCAATAATGGAAAAAATATTCATCGTTGAGCCAAACAAAAACAACGCCAAAAACACTCCAACCAATGACAATGGCAAGGACGCCATAATCGCCACAGGATACAAGAAGCTATTAAACTGTGAGCCTAAAAGCATATAAATAAACACAATCGCCAACAAAAGTGCAGTTGTTGCATAGCCGATAGACTCTTCCATGTCTTTATTGGAGCCTTCCACGGTAAAACTATAGCCTTGTGGCAATTTCATGTCGTTTTGGATTTTGTTAATATCATCGCCAATATCACCCGCAGGACGACCGTCCGTATTTGCCTGAATCATCACTTCACGGAACAAGGCTCGGCGGTTAATCTGTGGTGCTACAAGTTCTTCTTTAAAACTTGCCACTTGCGATAACGGAATTAAAATCGGCTGACCGTTGCTATCCATTTTGTTGGACGTTAAGTACATGGATTGTAATTGTGCGATGGTTTGGCGATTGTCGTCCGCCAGTCGTACATTGACATCAATATTATTGCCCTTTTCATCTTTAAGCGTGGTAACGTTATCGCCTGCCAAAAGCGGTCGCAGCGCTTGTCCAATCTGTCCCACCGACAAGCCTGCATCATTGCTTGCCGTGCGGTCAATGTGAATGGAAACCATTGATTTTGGCTGTTTTAACGAACTTTCCAAATCCACTAAACCATCAACTTTTGCCAATTTTGCCATAAATTCATTGGAAAGTCGTTGCAATTCGTCCAAATTTTCGCCTTTCATAGAAATCATAATCGGTTTTAAACCGCCTGATACCGCTTCATCAGCCGACGCAACGGAGGTGATTTCAATACCGCCAATTTGTTGTAAACGTGCACGAATTTCTCGGTTTAACTGGTTTAAATCTTTGGGGCGTTGTTGTTTTGGCACCAGTCGGACGTTGATTTGTACACGGTTTTTGCCACTATATGCCAACGAGTTTATCGTGGCATAAGTGGACTCTACTTCGCTAAATTCTTGTAAAATAGCATTGACTTGAGTGGCTTTTTGTTCGGTATATTGTAAATTAGCATTAACAGGTGTTTCAAATTTTACTTTCATTTCGCCCATATCAGCCTGTGGAACAAACTCTTTACCAACCAAACTTACCGCAAAAAACGCCATTACCAACGAGCCAACCGCAATTAACATGGTTAAAAAACGAAAACGCAAACTCCATGCTAAAATTTTTTCATAAATCTGGGTGATTTTATCCAAAAATCGCTGAAAACTATCCAAAATCCAACGAATCGGTTGTTTAAAAAATGTTACTTTTCTGCTTAAATAAGCTTCATGATTTTGGGCTTCTGGGTCATGCCAAACGCTTGATAACATGGGGTCAAGGGTAAAACTGACAAACATGGAAATCAACACCGCAATGGAAACTGTTACCCCAAATTGGTAAAAAAAGCGACCAATAATGCCCCCCATAAAAGCCACAGGTAAAAATACCGCTACAATCACAAGCGACGTCGCCAATACCGCAAGCCCAATTTCCTGCGTACCGTCTAGGGAGGCTTTGCGGTGATGTTTGCCCATGGCGACGTGTCGCACGATATTTTCACGCACCACAATCGCATCATCAATCAAAAGCCCAATACACAATGCCAACGCCAGCAAAGTCATCATATTGATAGAAAAACCAAGGGCAAAAATCATCGCCAATGTACCCAGTAACGAAATTGGCAAGGTCAAACCTGTGATAATGGTAGAACGCCACGACCCCAAGAATAACCAAACAATAAATACCGCCAAAATCGCCCCTTCAATTAAGGTGCGAACCACATTGGTTAAAGAGCCACGAATACTCACCGAGCTATCAGAAACCACCGTCATAGTAATGCCTGCAGGCAAGGTTTGTTGAATATCGTCAAGGCGATTTTTGACATTGTCCACCACGTCAATCACATTGGCATCAGACGTTTTGATGATATCCATCGCCACCGCAGGTTGTCCATTTTGCAAAGATGCGGATTGTTTTTCTGCTTCACCGTCAATCACGTTGGCGATTTGCGACAGATAAATCGGCGTGATTTGTCCGTTTGCCCCACGATTTTGCCCAACAATAATTTGGTTAAATTCACTCGGTGATTTGACCAATCCGTTAATTTGCACAACCATTTCTTGATTGTGGTTGTTAATCGTACCGACTGGCAATTCCACATTTTCGGTGCGTAAGGCATTGACGACTTGATTGATTGACAGACGATAAGCGTTCATATGTTCAGGATTCATCACAATGCGAACTTGGCGTTGCCTATCGCCAAGCAGATTAACCCGTCCAACGCCTGTGACGGTTTGCAACTGTTTGCTTACCGTATTGTCCAAATAACTGGATAATTCTTTCATCGGCATGGTGTCCGAGTGAAATGTTACCGAAACGACAGGCACATCAGCAGGGTTATACTGGGCGATAATCGGGTCTTTGACTTCATCACGAAATTGGGGCGTTACCAATGCCAGTTTATCACGCACATTTTGCACGGCAATGTCCGATGAAATATCCAAATCAAATTGGATAATCACCTGTGATAAGCCTTCTTGTGAAATGGAAGTTACTTCTTTGACGCCAGAAATGGTATTGACTTGGTCTTCAATTTTTTTGGTAATATCGCTTTCCACCACTTCAGGCGATGCCCCTGAATACACGGTATTAATCACCACAAATGGAAAGTCAATGTCTGGAAATTCTTCTACCTGCATTCGCTGAGTAGCGAGCAAACCCACCACCATAAATGCAAGCATAATCATGGTTGCAAAGACAGGATTGTTGATACTGACACGGGTAAGCCACATTTTTAAATTTACTCTTTATAAATATTTGCTTAAAACTGATTTTTTGCGTTCGGCGGTTTGCTCAATGATTTGTTCCGCTTTTTGAATTTCTTTTTCGTATTGTTCAATTTGGCTAATGATTTTTTGTTGTTCGGTAATGGGTAGAATTGGAATAACAAAACTTTCAATATCTGTTTTATTAATGCTTGGATATTGACCTTTGGGCATAGCTTTTTCCATTTGTTTCATTAAATCGTTAGAATACATAAATAAATAATAAATCATTGGATTTAATAAAACGTTTTCATCTTTACTTTGCAAAATTGCAAAACCAGTTGAAAAAATGCTATTTTCAATTTCATTTTTAATATAAGCAAAGCCTTTTAAGTTTGGTCTAACCGTTGATATAATTGTTGAGCCTGATTTTGCCAATCGTCTGGCTCGTGATGGTAAATTTTGGCTTAGTATTTGCTTTTCTAAGCTAAATTTACCTGTGCCATTCTCTACTGCGTCAATATCAACATAAGTATAAAATTTATCTATTTCATCAGGTGTGGTTGAATATGGATTAATCAAGCATAAATCATTGATTTTAAACATTTTTACCCCCCCCTGTGGAGAATTTTTAACCACTTCTAGGGCATTAAAAATATCTGCAATTTTTTGCCGATAAGTTTCAATAGACATACGAGAAGTTTCATATTCGGTATCAATTGCTTGGCAATCTTTGATAATTTTTTGTTGGATTTCTAGGGGGGGTAGGGGGATTTTAACTTCTTCTTTTAAATAAGTACTATTTAAACTTTTACCAAATGCCTTATTACCAACATTTTCTAAATCAATCATTTTTGCATTAAAAAAATGGAATAAATATAAATCTAATAATTGAGTATTATCTAATGGAATTAAGCCAGCAATCGCTTCGTTAGTGTATAAATCAGCACCTGCAATAGCAGTTTTTCCTATGCTTAATTTAAAACTTAATAAGGTTGTACCTTTTGGAATTAGTTTGACATTTGATTTTTCCACACCTAAATCAGTAATTTTTTCTTTGGTATCTGTAATAATTTGTCCTTTCATTTCAGCAATAGAAACCCATAAATTATTACCATTAAAATATTCAAATACTGCTCGTGATGGCGTACCACCAATCAATACTTGGCAAATAGTTCCTAATGGGATAAGCGGATATTTACTTTCAATTTCCACTTTCTTTTGAATACTGGTTCTAATCGCTTTATCAAAACTAGTACGACTAAAATCAATCATTTGCGTTAATGGTAACAAACTAACAAAAGGTTGATTTTGTTCAGAAATCACAATCTCATTACCCAAAAAATGCTCACGAATTAAATGGTTGATTTTTGTTTTATCCGTCAAATTATTGGGGTTAAACAATGGCGTTTGTATCTTATAAATACCCTTTAATACCTCTAAGGTGTCATCTTCGCCCTCTTTGTGTTGTGTACCGCCAAAATATTTAATGCCCTCACTGCCTTTGGCAGATGACCATTCATAACCTAAAAAGGCTTTATTGGCTTTATTGTCAGATGGATTTTTGATGACCAAGACCGCTTTTTTATTATCCAGTGCCATTAGATAATAAAAAACTTTTTCGCTTTCTTTTTGTTTTAAAAATTCAATAAAACTTTGATTTAACTTGTTATTTTTTTCATCATTGCTTAATTCTTTAAAATATTTTTTCTTTTTTAGCTCTTTTAGTTCTGATGAAGCATCAAATTCTTGACGATATTGTTTAAAAAGTTCATTTTCAAAAATTTTAAAATCTTGACCTAATAAAAATCCTTTGTATTGCTCAAAATCAAAACCACAATGTTGGCAATATTTTTCCAATAAATGACTGTCGGAAAAGATATGTTCAATATGGGTATCAAAATCGCCCCCAAACCAAGTCTCTACACGATTTTGGTAATGCTTGGCAAGATCAGGCTTGATGGTCTTTCGTCTTAAAAATAAAGTGACAGTGTTTGTACCCGTTTTTCCAAAAGTACCAGAACCAAATTCAGCAATCGCAATTAAATCAAAATATTTTAAAATAATTTCACGGCATTTAATATAAACATTGCCATTGGTTAATATTGATGATGGCAAAATAATAACACCAATACCGCCAGATTTTAATAACTGTTTGGCTCTTTCAATAAAAAACACTTCAATAGAGTTGAAAGTTTCTTCATTTAAATCTTGATAAAGCTCAAAATCTTTTTTATCTTCATCATTTAAAGTGGATAAAAATCCTTTCACACTATAGGGTGGATTGGCAACCAACAATGAAAATTCCTCATTTTGGATTTTTGGGTTTTTTGCCAATGCATCCGCATAGATGATGTTAATATCATCTTGCTCATACATAAATGCCGATACTTTTGCTACTTTGGATAGGCGATATTCTTTTTCTATGCCATAAATATTGGCATAATGGGATTTTAAAATATCCTTATTTTCAAGCCCAATTAATTCTTTGATTTGGCTTGCATATTCGGTTAAAAAATGCCCTGCACCGCAGGCATAATCAATCACTTTTGGCACATTTTCATTTTCAATCAACGGGTTTAATGGCAATGATGAAATTAAAAATTTAACAATCGGCATTGGTGTAAAAAATTGCCCTTCGGATTGTTTTATCCCTTGGTCTAAAAATCCTTCAAATAAATCCCCCAAAAATTGATGTTGTTCGTGTTCATTTTTTAGGCGAATGTCTTGGAGCATTTGTACCACTTCTTTTAAAATAACAGCATTTTGTAAAAATAAATTTTCATTATGCACATCAAGAAAGGCAAAAGCATTATTGGAATAAAACTTTAATTGCTTAAAATAATCCAAAATGGTATCACGAGTTTCATCTTTTTTATGTTTAAACCATTTAAAAGCCTCTTCAATTTGACTGTCTTCAATATAGGTAACTTCTTCATTCAAAAATTCTTCCATGCCCATTTTATAAAGTTTTTGTAATCGGTCTTGTAAATCAAAATGATTGTCTGATGATGCCCCTTTCCAATAGACTTTGAGATTGTCTGGATTGTTTTTTTCATCAACCACTTTGCACAAAAATAAATTCACCAATTTATCAAAGGCATTTTCACGCCCCGAAACATTGTATTGTCGCATAATGGTGGCAAATTGATGATATTTCTTTTGAATGGTGCTTTCACCTACAAATTTTAAATCGTGAATGTTGTATGGACGATTACCAATTTTAAATGTTTCGCTTTCAAATAAATTATGGCTAATATAGTCATATTGATAAGTGTCTTTCCAAACTTTGAAATACGCTTCTTTTCCGCCATTATTTTCGTGTACCGTTTTAAAGCCGATTAAATTTTTATCGTTATTTAAATAATCGTCATTGTCCGCCATAGAAATCAAATGATAAATACGCTCTACTTGCTGATTGTTAAAATCACAAGCGTAAAGACACAAATGCTGACAAGAACGGTAGGTATTAAAATAATTAAATAACTGACCGCCATTTGTTAACATTTTTTTCCATTCTTTTTCAAATTCACTATTTTTATTGTCTGTCGTTTTGCACTCAATCAATAGATAGGATTTATTATCGTTGTCTTGAATTAAAATATCACCAAAAGCCGAAGTTTCTCCATGCCCCCCTGGTATGGTTGGCTCTAAAATAATGTGTTGTGGCAAATACCCACTGTTTAATAAATTATGCACACATTCAAATACCACAAAATTTTCATTTTGTGAAAAATTAGTAGTAGTTTCTCGTCCATAAGTAATACCATTTGGATAACTGAGTTTTTTCTCTTTGAAATCCACTTTTAATTCAAAGTTATTAATGGTTTTTGTCCAAATTTGCCCGTGTTGCTCAAAGTTTAGCAGGTTTAAAACGTTTATAAAATTTTCTTGGGTAATCATATGATTGCTCTTTTTGTAAAAATTATTTTAACACAACTTTTTTGCCAACTTGTTCTGCCTTTATCGGAATAGTAATCACAACCGTGCCTTGCTCAATGCCTGTTACCAAATATTGTCCGCTATCGTCTTGACGGCGGATAATCTGCACAGGTTGCGTTTTGATAATATGGTCTTGCCCAATCACATTTACCATACCCGTTTGATTTTGTGCGTTGGCATCATTCGTCAGAGCATTGGCTTTTAAGTTTGGATTGATAACAGGATTGGTTGCCGTAACGTTGCTTGCGGTTGGTGTAGGATTGGTGTCAAAACTCACCGCCGTTATCGGAATGAGTACGCCGACTTGGATTTGCCCATAATCGAGCTGTCCTGTGGCAAATTGCCCTGCCTTTAACACATAGCCATTTTGTTCAGGTTTTACTGTGATAAATATCGGCAATTGTCTGGTCGTTGGGTCAATCTGTGGGGCAACTCGGCTGATTTGTCCAACAAACTGATCGGTCGCATTGGCTACCTGAAACGGCACGCTTTGCCCAACGGTAATTGGCTGTGCTTCGCTTGGCACATTGGCACTAAACTCGAGTTTTTTCGGATTGATAATTTCCATGAGTGGTTGATTTGGGGCGACGATTTGTCCTGCATTCACATTTCGGCTACCGATAATACCGTCAGCAGGGGCGACAATCACGGTATCGCCTGCTTGTTTTTTCACGATATCTAGTTGAGCTTTTTTGGCTTTTACGGAAGCTTGTTGGGCTTTGGCATCGGCAAGACTACGTTTGTATTCCATTTCCGAGACAAAACCTTGTTCAAGTAAAATTTTATTTTTTTGTGCCAACTCAATGGCGACTTGGGCTTGGGCTTCGGTGGCACTCACGTCTGCTTGGGCTTGGGCAAGTTGGTTGTCGCTATCTCGGCTATCTAATTGGATAAGCGGTTGATTTTTCTTGACAGGCTGTCCAATATCGACCAACACTTTTTGTACTTGGGCAGAAACCGTAGATTGCACGGCGGTTTTGTCGCTGGCTTGCAATGTTCCTGTTACTGTTACGCTTGGCTGATAGCGTTCAGCTTTAGCAGTTATGATATCGCTTGACAGTAGCTCAATTTCTTGGCGATTGGCGTTATCTTGACTGGTGGCGGTGGTTGGTGTGCCGTCTTTATTGGTTTGATCTTGGTTGTTGTTTTGGGCTTTGTTGCACGCCGTTAGTCCCATACTTAGCCCAATTATCACGGCTAAAAGAGTTTGGTTTTTAGCAATATTTTTATTAAAAATAGGGTTAAAAAAACGTTTAAAAACAAAAAATTTTGGGCTTTTTAAATCGGCATTTTTTAACACAGCTTTTAACATAAGAAGGGGCGATTGGCTCATGGGACTTCCTTAAAAAACAAACAATATTTGGTAGAATTAAATCAATATGACAACTAACAGTTACAAAAATCCTAAATGAACTATTGTAACAAAATAACGGGTGAATATTGTAATAAAATGTGCTTTTATTTGATTGATAGTATTTTGTTTGGTGCTGATTTATGGTAGATTATACAAGATTTTATGAAGAATTTGCATTTTATACACTCAAACTGCGAAATTATCCTATTAATGGTTTATTTTACTTGAAAAAATATGGTAACATTTAGCGACATAAGGATAAAAGTTTGTTTAGCAAAATAAATTTTATCAATTCAATTTCACAAAGGTTTTAGAACGTGTTTTTGATAACTTAAAGTTATTAATTTATCGTCTTTGAACCCACAACAATCTTAGGAATTTACTATGGACGCAAATTTTGACGGTCTAAAAATCATGATTATTGACGACTCAAAAACCATTCGTCGTACAGCTGAGACTTTGCTTGAAAAAGCAGGTTGCCAAGTGGTTACTGCAGTTGATGGTTTTGATGCGTTGGCAAAAATCGCTGATTCAAACCCTGATGTAATTTTTGTGGATATCATGATGCCACGTCTTGACGGTTATCAAACTTGTGCGTTAATCAAAAACAACGCTGATTTTGCGAATATACCTGTCATTATGTTGTCATCAAAAGACGGTCTATTTGACAAAGCCCGTGGGCGTATTGTGGGTTCTGATGAATATTTAACCAAGCCATTTAGCAAAGAAGAATTGTTCGATGCGATTAACCGCTATCGCCCTGCTAATTAATTAAAATTTTCTCATGAAAGTTTTTATTCTAAATTTTATTGTGAATTTACCATAAAAAAGTTTGTAAGGAAATATTATGGCAAAGATTTTAGTAGTTGATGATTCCCCGTCAGAAATGGCAAAGTTTCGTGATATCTTGACACGTCATGACCATGAAATTATTGAAGCGACCACAGGCGAAGACGGTATTCAACATGCGATTAATGACCAACCTGATGTGATCTTGATGGATGTGGTCATGCCTGAGATGAATGGTTTTCAGGCAACCCGTCAAATCACTAAAAACCCTGCAACAGCACATATCCCTGTGGTGATTATTAGCACCAAAAACCAAGAAACTGACCGTGTGTGGGGCAAACGTCAAGGGGCAAAAGATTATCTGACAAAGCCTGTGACAGAAAGTGAACTTATTCAAGTCATTCAAGCAATGATGGAGTAATGGTCTGTGGCATCAAACGGATTTATTGAGCTATTACGCTTAGCCGATAGGGCGGTAAAACGCAAAAAAGGTGAGCATTTTACCGCAAAAACCCAGTGGCTTGGCATTGGGTTTATGCTAGGTGGTGAGCAGTTGGTTGCACCGCTTGGTGATATTGCTGAAGTTTTGTCTATTCCTGATGTCACGCCTGTGCCGTTGGCAAAGCCGTGGGTTACAGGGGTGGCGAATGTGCGTGGACGTTTGTTGCCGATTACCCATTTGGGCAATTTTTTGGGATTACCCCCAGCAAAAACCAGACCGACACAGCAAAAACTTCTGGTCGTTGACCAACCTAAGATTTTTAGCGGTTTACAAGTTGATGAGGTGTTAGGTATTCAGACCTTTAACCAACGTCAATATGAGCCGATTGGTTTGCTAGCAGAGTCGCCTTTGGCAAACTATACGCATGGGCGTTTTCGCCAAAATGACCAAACGTGGTATGTATTTATGCCAAGCCGCTTGGTGGCTGATCCGCGTTATTTAGAAGCATCGCTATAGATTTTTAATTTTTAATCAATGATTGTTTAATCAAAACCTGTGTTGTTAACGTTTTGATTATAAATAGAGGAACATCTATTCATGGATACCCAAACTTCTAGCGTGAATACCAATACGACGTCGCCTGTCGCGGTTTCATCAGAAAAATTTGTGGACAATGTCGGCAACCAAGAGTCTAAAAAATGGACGACTTTGGCGACACTTGTCACAATCATGGCTATTTTGGCGTTTATTTATTTGGTCTATAGCTTGTTGGGTAATCAAGGCTCGGCACCTGTTACTACCAATGTGGGGGCGATTAGCCAAGGTATCGCAAATAGCGTGGACAATACGTTAAAAGCCAGTGATGCTAACGGTGTAAAAGCAGGTATTGCCAATTTGGATAAAAATGCCAAAGAAATGAACACGGCAGTGAATGCAAATCCAAGTATCGTGTCAGGTTGGGCGGAAAATCAAAAACGTATTGACTTTTTATTGCAAAACCAAGAACCCATTGGCAAATTTAATGAAGGTATGGGTAATATTGCCAAAACTTTGCCAGAATTACAAACCCAATATCGTCAATTGGTTGAAAAAATGTTGGCAACAGGGGCAACCACCAATCAAGTGGCGATTGCCAATAATCAAGTATGGTTAGCTGAAAAAATTCACCATCAAATCAATCTGTTACAGTCTAACCAAAGTACTGATATCAAAGCCTTAATCCAAGATTTACAACAATTTGAAGCGACCATTAATGCGGAATTAACAGGTACGCCTGAAATTCAAAAAGTATTTAACGCCACCCAACTAGAAACCTTGAATGCGATTAAACAAAGTTTTGACAGTGTAGTAAAACCTGCATTAGAACAGCTCATTGCCAATGAAGGCGTGTATAGCCAAGCCCGTGAACAAGCCAATGCGGTGATTAAATTTGCTGATGCCAATAACCAAGTGGTTACAAGTGGTTCAGGTATAGCATCGCATCATAATCCAATGCTATATTGGGCGTTGGCATTAACTGCATCGATTGGGTTCTTGTTGGCACTGTACTTTATGTATCGTCAATTACAAGCCAAAGGTGAAGAAGAACGCCGTATCGGTGAGCGTGAAACCTTGCGTCAACGCCACGAAATGGAAGCAGAATCAGAGCGTGCTCGTAAAATTCAAGAAGAAAACGAGCGTAACCAAATGGCGATTTTGCGACTGCTTGATGAGTTAGGCGACTTGGCAGAAGGTGACTTGACAGTGAACGCCACGGTATCAGAAGACTTTACAGGGGCGATTGCTGACTCGGTGAACTTTGCGATTGACCAATTACGTCAGTTAGTATCAGCGATTAACGTCACCGCAGAACGAGTTGCCCGTGCATCTGACCAAACGCAGGCGACTGCGGTCGAGCTTGCCGAAGCATCAGAAAGCCAAGCCCAAGAGATTGCGGGTGCGTCAGCTGCGATTAACGAAATGGCGGTATCGATTGACCAAGTATCAACCAACGCTGCCGAATCAGCATCGGTTGCGGACCGTTCGGTTGCGATTGCCTATAATGGGGCGGAAGTGGTACAACGTTCAATTGATGGTATGAATACGATTCGTGACCAGATTCAAGAAACTTCAAAACGTATTAAACGTCTGGGTGAATCATCGCAGGAGATTGGTGATATCGTCGGATTGATTAATGATATTGCTGACCAGACCAACATTCTGGCTCTAAACGCTGCGATTCAAGCATCGATGGCGGGTGAAGCAGGACGAGGCTTTGCGGTCGTTGCTGACGAGGTACAACGCCTTGCGGAACGTTCAGCCACAGCAACCAAGCAGATTGAAACGCTGGTAAAAACCATTCAGGCAGATACCAACGAAGCGGTTATGTCAATGGAATCGACCACAGCTGAGGTTGTAAAAGGGGCGAAATTGGCAAAAGATGCGGGTGAAGCCCTTGAAGAAGTACAATCGGTTTCTAATAGCCTTGCAGAGCTGATTCAGTCGATTTCTGATGCTGCAAAGCAACAGGCGGCATCAGCAGGTCACATTTCCAATACGATGAACATCATTCAAGACATTACATCACAAACCACGTCGGGTACTTTGGCAGCAGCACGCTCGATTGGTCAGCTCAATGAAATGGCGGCATCGTTACAAGAATCGGTATCTGGTTTCAAACTACCTGACGAAGCTTTTACCATTAACTAATGGCTAATGCCAAATCGTTGGTAGGGGTGGTTTTGCCACCCTTTTTAGTCATTTTAATGTTGTAAGTTTAACAAAAATAATTAAATAAATTATTAATTAATTATAAATTAATTTAAAAAGGTAAACCGTGCAATCACACCGAATCACGCCAAATGAATTAGGCCTATGGCTCAAATACATTGAGCATCAAGTAGGTTTTGTGTTGCCCGATGCTCAGGTAAACTGGGTGAAAATCGTGATTGAACGGCATTTAGCCAAACACGCATTGACTAGCACCCAGTTTTTGGAAAAATTGGCGTTGGATAAAGAGGTCTATCATTGTTTGTTTGATGATATTTTAATCCCAAGAACCCAATTTTTTCGGCATCAGTCGAGCTTTAACTTTTTAGCACAATATACCAAAGCATGGGCAAATGCTTATCAAGCTATCTCAATGCCTTTTACAGTGTGGAGTGTCGGTTGCTCCACAGGGCAAGAACCTGTTTCTTTATTGCTCAATTTGGCACAAGAATTGCTACAACATAATGGGCGTGAATTTTTGGTGTACGGCTCGGATTTTCGTCAACAGTCGCTCGAAATCGCCAAACAAGGGCTGTATGATAAAGCAGAATTGGCAGATATTCCCACGTTTTATCATGATAAATTGCAAATATTTGACAAAAAATTTGGCGTATTGCCAGAATATCGCCGACATTTGCAATTTTTTAGCAAAAATTTGGTGGATAAATCGGCATTTATCCCATTGGCAAAACGCCAATGTCAAATTATTGTGTGCAAAAATGTGCTGATTTATTTTCGCCAATTTGAAAAGCGGGATATTTTGCAATATTTGACCCAATTTTTGGCAGATGATGGCGTACTTTTGTTGGGCGTTGGTGAATTGACCAAAATTCAGCAGTCGGAATTGGTACATTTACCTTTGGCAAATGTAAATGTGTTTTGCAAAAAAAATGCCCCAATGTGGGTGCAACAATTAACCTTAACGAGCTAATTCTGGCAGGTTAATTTTATCAATTTTTTTAATTGTAAAGTTTGGAAATTTAAAAAAATTAAATATATCGTGACGGTAGGAAAGTATGAGTAAACAACGCACTTTGGTCGCTTTAGACTGGTTAATGCCAGTATTACAAGATATTTTTGATGAACAAAATCGTCTGTTAAAGCGTGATGATGAGCCGATGGATTGGACGGCATTGGGGCAGTCGATGCACCAAGTTAGCGGTGCGTTGACCTTAACCAATCAGCCCTTGTTGGCTCAGCTTGCCACTAGTTTGGAAATGGCAAGTTTGGCGGTGTCACGCGGTGAATTGACCGAGCATCTATCCTTTAAAAATGAGCAAGTTGCCAAACAAACGCTGAGCCAAGCCATTCAATTATTGCATTATGAAATTCAGCAATTACAACCCAAACAGCAAATTCATCAAGATTGGTTGATTGACCGTATCAAATTTTTGCATGAAACGCTGGATATTCCGAATCCAAATTTTAGCAAATTAGTTACTCAGCCATTGCCTGAGGTGATGGATAGTGATACAAAATCAGCATTTTTAGCAAAATTACCAATACCCAATGTTGAACGTGAATGGCAAGATAAAGCCGTGCGTGTGCAAGAATTGACTAAGCTTTGGCGGTATTGCACGTTGCAGTTGTTACAATTACAAAAAAATGACGGTAAAACTTTAGAAACGCTGACAAAATTGGCAAATTATTTGGCGACATCACCGTTAAATACGTCGTATCGTCAAGTTTGGCATTTGATGGCGTTGTGGTTTTCTAGCCTTGCGTTAAATGAAAAGCCAACGCCTGAGCAATATGTGGCATTTTTGGCAAATTTGGAAGCCTTGATGCACGATGCAGACGAGTCCGTGCCTGACTTTGATACAGGGCGTTTGGCGGTGGATGTGTTGCTACATTTGAGTCAATTAACCCAAAAAACTGAAGATGCAAAAAGTTTGTTGGCAAGTTTGGATTTAAATGAAAGTTTGCAACATACCACGTTATTTAGCCAAATTTTGGCAGATTTAGAAAAAACCATTTACCAAATTTATCAACCTGAAGTGATTTTGCCAATTTTGCAAAATATTAAAACGGCGTTGGCAAATCGTGGTTGGGTGCTGTATGAGCATCAGTTTGATGTTATTATTGCCGATGTGCAGATGATGATGGACGATGCGAGCATGGCATCGAGTTTGGCGTGGCAAGTTGAGCGTCAGTTGCAAGATTTGTACACGCAGATTTTATCAACGGTCGATACGCTTGAGAGCGAAATCGGTCTGCATCAGTTCGCCTATGCCTCCGACCCAAAACAAGAAGCAGTCCGTCAAACACGGGTTCATTTAGAAAATGTAAAACGTTCGTTTAATACTTTTACAACATCACACAACCTTGCTCAGCTCAATGTCAATGATGACCTTGTGGCGATGGTGCAAGTATTTGGCTTGTTAAATTTGGCTCGTCCAAAAGAATTAACCGAGCAATTACGTATTTTGTTAAGCCGTTTGGTAAGCAAACGTGTGGCGGTGTTAAGCTGGGAAGCCACCGATGCAATTGCCGAAATGATTGCTCGTTTCGAGTTGTTTTTGGACGATTTATCACATCAAAGTTTAAATGAAGCGTTGTTAGACAAAACTCAAACACAATTAAACCGTGCTAATTTATTGGTGAAAAAACTAATCGATGAGCCTTTAACGGTGAGTGCCGTGCCGTCGCGTGATAAAGTGTTTGGTGAAAATACTATTGTTTACGATGATGAAGGCGAAAAAATTGCGAGTGGTGATAATATCACTGAGCGAGTAGTAAACACTGAATTCGCAGAAAGTGTAGAAAATCGGGAAAACGTAGAAAGCAATGATATTGTTTTTGACGATGATGATGTGATTTTTGATGATGAGCCGATTTTAACAGAACTAAATGAAGAAACGCCCATTAACGAAACAGTGGCAGAAGAAACGCAAGTAGCAATTGCTGAAGCTATAAACGACAATCAAGCCCAAACAATTGCTGACAGTGAAGAACTTATCAAAGCACGTGAAGCCCTAAAGCCTGACGACTTTGACATGGCAGATGAAGAAATCCGTGAAATCTTCATTGAAGAAGCTGATGAAGTTCTACAAGAAATGGACAGTAACCTACCTGTCTGGCAAGCCGACCCAAGTGACCTAAAAACCTTAAAAGAAATCCGCCGTGGATTCCACACGCTAAAAGGCTCAGGGCGTATGGTTGGAGCTTATCAAGTTGGCGAAATGGCATGGGCAGTTGAGAATATGCTTAACCGAGTTCTTGACGGGACGTTGCCTGTGAGCGATGAACTTGCCAATTTTATCGGTGAAACTCGNCAAAAAATCCCAACGCTTGTTAGCGACTTTGCCCAAATGCAAAGTCCAAGCATTGACCCAGCGATTACGGTGTTACAGGCGAATAATTTGTTGGCAGGGCAACCGATTGATACAGG
>NZ_KB903779.1 GCF_000379845.1 Moraxella boevrei DSM 14165
CATGAAGCATAGTATGAGCAGACGTGGTAATTGTTGGGATAATGCTCCAACCGAGCGGTTCTTTAGGAGCTTTAAAACAGAATGGATGCCCAAGAAAGGCTATGACGATTTATCTCAAGCAAGAGTCGATGTAGCGAGTTATATTTTAGGTTATTACTGTCAAGTTAGACCACATAGCTTTAATGATTATTTAACACCTGTTGAGAAAGAAAATCAGTTTTTTAACCAAAATCTCTTAAAAGCTGTCTAATTAAACTTGACCACTACAACCTTTATTTGTTAATTAGCGTTATTTTGGACTTTTTATTTATTTCTGTCAATACAGAAATTTATAAAACTTTAAAATGATAAAAAAAATAACGGAAATATTCTTACATTTGCCTTATAATAACCAATAATCATACTTATATTATTGAGAAGTTATTTTATGTCAATTCATTTAGAAAATTTAAATAATGATAACCAAGACATTATCAGTCAATTTTTTAACCCAAGCGAACAAATAACCGAACGTGCAAAAGATTTTCGCACAGGCTATGTGGCGATTGTCGGTCGCCCAAATGTGGGAAAATCCACGCTGATGAATCATATTTTGGGACAAAAATTGTCCATCACCAGTCGCAAACCGCAGACCACACGCCACCGTATCACGGGTATTTATACCGATGAAACCATGCAGGCGATTTTTGTGGATACCCCGGGCATTCATGCCAACGAAGTACGAGCAATCAACGAGCGTATGAACCAAACTGCCACGTCCGTATTTACTGATGTGGACGTGGTGCTATTTGTGATTGACAGTTTAAAATGGGTGAGTGATGATGAACTGGTGTTTTCAAAACTGCAAAACCTTGATGTGCCTGTGGTTGCGGTGATTAACAAAAGCGATACCATTAAACAAAAAGGCGAGCTTTTTCCTTTATTAGAAAAACTTCACAATACAGGTATTTTTAGCGATGTTGTACCGATTTCTGCATTGCGTGGGCATAATTTGGCTGAGTTGTTAAATGTCATCAAAAAACATTTGCCAATCACAGAGCCAATCTATGACGCTGAACAAATTACCGACCGCAGTGAACGCTTTTTAGCAAGCGAAATTATCCGTGAAAAAGTCATGCGAACGTCTGGCGATGAAATTCCGTATGATTTGACCGTGCAAATTGACACCTTCAAAGACGAACCTGCTCATCAAGACCCAAAAACAGGCAAATGGCGACGTGCCGTTACCTTTATTGATGCAACTATTTTTGTGGAAAGACGTGGACAAAAGGTAATTATCATCGGTGATAAGGGTGAAAAAATCAAACAAATTGGCATAGACGCACGCCTTGACATGGAAAAAATGTTTGAAAAAAAGGTCATGCTTACCCTTTGGGTCAAGGTGAAAAAAGGCTGGAGCGATGATGAAAGGGCATTGACCAGTTTGGGATACTAATTTGCGAAACCAACCACTCACAGGCTATATCCTATACCAAAAACCCTATGGCGAAAGCCGTAGCTTGATTTATTTTTTTTCCAAAGAGTTCGGTTTGGTACATGGCGTTGGTAAAAAAAATCTGCCGCTATTTATGCCGATTTCGCTGTTTGCCACGGGTAAAAATAGCCTAAAAACTTTTAGCCAAAGTCAACTTTTATTGACAAATAAAGCGTTGCCAATCCCACAAAATTTTGGCAAACCCATGATTATCGGCTTGTATTTAAATGAATTATTGTTAAAAATACTCGGCATTGCTAATGTAGAAGATGCCATGCCGAACGCTTGGCAACAATACGAATGCAGTTTGGTACAGATTTTTAGCGAAAACACAAATCCACATCAGCGTTGGCAATTTGCATTACGTCAATTTGAAACGGTATTGCTAGACGAGTTGGGCTATGCGATTGATTTTTCACAAGATTTCTTGCAACAATCCATCAATCCGAAAGCCAATTATTATTATGAATTAGAACAAGGTTTTGTGCCAAATTATAACCAAAATTTAAAAAAAACAAAGAATAATCAAACGTTTATCCTTGGTAAACAGCTGATTGATTGGCAAAATTTTTTGATAAATTCATATGATTTTGATAAAAATTTATCAACTAATTTGGCAGAAATTAATGAATTATTACGAAAAATCGGCGTGATTTATCGACAAATATTAGATAATTTATTGAATTATCAATCACTAAAAAGTCGTGAATTATGGCGACAATTAACCATTTATCAAAAGGATTTTTCATGAAAAATACACCACTTTTGGGCGTTAATATTGACCATATTGCCACCCTTCGCCAAGCCCGTGGCGTAGATTACCCAGACCCTGTGGCAGGAGCATTGCTTTGCGAGCAGGCAGGGGCAGACGGCATCACGCTTCATCTGCGAGAAGACCGCCGTCATATTCAAGATAGCGATGTTTATCGTATGGCAAAAGTTTTGACCACTCGCATGAATTTGGAAATGGCGGTAACTGATGAAATGCTTGCCATAGCTTCTGATGTTAAACCTGCATGGGTAAGCCTTGTGCCAGAAAAACGCCAAGAAATCACCACCGAAGGTGGACTTGATGTGATTGGCAATGCCGAAAAAATTGCCAATTTTATCCAAATTTTACAACAAAATGGTACAAAAGTTTCGTTATTTATTGACCCAAATATTGAACAAATTGACAAAAGCATTGCCATCAATGCCGATGCGATTGAGATTCATACAGGGGCATATGCGGAAGTTTTTTTAACCAATCATCGAGAAAGTATTGAAAAAGAATTGCAAAAAATCCGCCAAGCAGTTGCTTATGCCAAAGCAAAAAATCCAAATTTACTGGTAAATGCTGGGCATGGTTTGACCCGAGAAAATGTCGCACTGATTGCCCAAATTGACGGTATTTATGAGTTAAATATTGGACACTCTATCATTGCAGATAGCGTGTTTATGGGGCTTGAAAATGCGGTAAAAGCGATGCGACAGGCATTTTAACAACCACTCGGTTCTTCTTGGCGGGATTTAATTTTTACCATACCTGTTTGGTTAAAAGTGACTTTAAAACTATTATCTGCGTTGTTGTCATTGGCACAATAGCGGATATTTCCCATATGCCCGATAGGGTTGCCGTTACTGGGTTTAAAGTCAATGTAGGGTTTATTTAACGCAATATTAAGCCGAACTGTACCGTATTTTAGCATGAGTGGTGTGCGTTCTTTAATGATATCCGTGCCGTTGTCAAACATATGATTGCCATTTTTATCAACAAAACTTAATAATACTGTGCCGTTGGTGGCAACACATCGATCTTGCTCATTAGCAACACAAATTGTTATCATATTTTGATAAATCATGGTATCTTGTTTAGCAGCACTTAAAAATGTACTGAGGGTCATTGCGATACGTTGGCTTTCAGATTGTTTAAGTTGATTTAGCACGTTCGGTACAGCGATGCTTGCCACAATGCCCATAATGATAATGGTTATCATTAATTCTAGCAAAGTAAATCCCAAATAACCGCCACGATGAAAAACAGCACAAGAGGGCATGAGATTTCCTTATCTATCTAAAAAATAGCCTGGAGTCGTAAAAAAGTTAGAACCTGTATTCACAACCTTACGCAAATTAGGATTTGTTGTGAAATTAATGGATAAAAGTTTGCTTTTGCATGAAAACTGGCGAAATCTTGCTTTTCTGCGTCAAAAACTTGCTTGATAGAATCACTATCAACCTGCGTTTTTTCCTTGAAAAGCGGGCGATTTATCGCATTTTTCATTGCAAAAATGTTATGAATACAGGTTCTTAAAATGATTAATAAGTTATCATACCCAAAACAAGTAGAAAAAACCACCAAAAAATCTTAAAACGTAAAAAAACGTAAAAAAAATGTAGTTTTTCGTGATAAATTCTATCAAAACACTAGCTAAAAAATTCATTCTATATTAAAATTAGCACATACCGACAGCTGATATAGTTTGTCTATGGTGGTTATTTTTTGAACAATTCTGCTTAAATAAACTAAAAAGTAGGGATAATTTGGCAATATTGTGTCAAAAAGTAAAAAAAACAGTTGTCATTTTTATGATAACACGTTAAGCTATTAACGACTGAGGTTGTATGGTAGGCAGTTTTTAGTATTTTTAATATTATGACAACCTATCACGATAGATAGACTATCAATTGTAACTTAGACAAATCCTTTTGGAGGAATTATGAAAGCTTATAACAAATTAGCTTTGGCTATTTTGGCAACTGCAGCATCTGCATCTGCAAATGCTGGTGTAACGGTAACCCCACTAATTTTGGGTTATCATGTATCTAATGATATTAAAGACACTGCAAAAAAACAACGTGGCACTCTAGATACAGGCAGTACCGTTGTAACTAACGCAGGTACAAGTGAAAATGTAACCGGTCGTGGTAATGGCGTTGCATTAGATAGCGATCTATATACAGGGGCAGGTATTGGTATCGAACTAACCCCAACCATCGCATTAGAACTTGAATACGGCGAAAAAAATACAGATGCTTATTCAAATAAAGCATCACGTGATGCCTACGAATTCGATGCAAAACAAAAAATGTATTCTGCTAACTTCACGGTGGGCACGGAAACGTTCACTGGCTACACTAATAGCCCATTCAAACCATATGTATTAATCGGTGGTGGTGTTTCTGATATCTCTATTGAAGCTCAAAAAAAACATGGTCAAGCATCAGCGGGTCAGGAAGTTACCGAATCTAAAGACACTATCGGTAACTTGGGTCTAGGTGCGTATTATCGTATCAACGATGCCCTAAGCTTACGTGGTGAAGCACGTGCCATTCACAACTTTGACAACAACTGGTGGGAAGGCATGGCATTGGCTGGCTTGAATGTTGTTTTAGGCGGCCACTTAGCACCAGCAGCAGCAATCGTTGAGCCAACTCCTGTACCAACTGGTCCAGTAGTAATTGATACTGTTGATGGTGACGACGACCAAGACGGCGTATTGAACAGTGTTGATGCTTGCCCAGGCACACCATTAAACGTTGTGGTTGATGCAACTGGTTGCCCAGCAAAACAAGTAATTGATGACCAATTACGTATGGAATTGCGTGTATTCTTTGACAATGACAAAACCATTATCAAAGACCAATACAAACCAGAAATCCAAAAAGTTGCAGAGAAAATGAACGAATATCCAAATGCAACAGCTGCGATTGAAGGTCACGCCTCTAAAAATACGAAACGTTCAAGTGCAAAATATAACCAACGTCTATCCGAAGCTCGTGCAAACGCTGTGAAAGGCGTATTAGTTAACCAATTCGGTATCAACCCAGCACGTATCAGCACTGTCGGTTATGGTTTTGACCGTCCAATCGCTGACAATGCGACTAAAGAAGGTCAAGCAATGAACCGTCGTGTTTACGCTACTATCTCTGGTAACAAAACACAAACCGTAACTCAGACTAAAGATATGAACTAATTCTTAGTTTGATTACAAAAAAAGCTATCCAAAACTTGGGTAGCTTTTTTGTATTTTTAGTTTTATCTTAAATATTGAACAGTTTAGAATTTTTATCAAAAATTTTTTTATAAAAATGTTATAATTATCTGCTTTAATTTTCTTACCTTTTAAGAGTTATTTTTTTATGTCAGATTCGATTAAAAATCTTCGCAATATTGCGATTATTGCCCACGTTGACCACGGTAAAACTACCTTGGTTGATAAACTTTTACAACAATCAGGTACTTTTGGTGAACGTGCTGCCGAAGTGGAACGTGTGATGGACTCTAACGCTTTAGAACAAGAGCGTGGCATCACCATTTTAGCTAAAAATACCGCTATCCGTTGGACAAATCCAAAAGACGGCGAAGAATATCGCATTAACATTGTGGATACGCCCGGTCACGCTGACTTTGGTGGCGAAGTAGAGCGTGTGATGTCTATGGTGGACTGCGTGTTGTTATTGGTGGATGCGGTGGATGGTCCAATGCCACAAACTCGTTTTGTCACTCAAAAAGCCTTTGCTCGTGGTTTAAAACCGATTGTGGTGATTAACAAGATTGATAAACCCGGTGCTAGACCTGATTGGGTGATGGACCAAGTATTTGATTTATTTGATAATTTAGGTGCGACTGATGAACAGTTGGATTTTCCGATTGTTTATGCGTCTGCGGTAAATGGGATTGCAGGTTTGTCGCCAGATGAGATGGCAGAAAATATGCAACCGCTATTTGAAACTATCGTGAATGTGGTAGAAGCACCGCACGTGGATACCGAAGGTCCATTCCAAATGCAAATTTCAAGTTTGGATTATGACAATTTTAAAGGCTTAATCGGTATCGGTCGCATTCAGCGTGGCTCGGTGAAAACCAACACGCCTGTAACCATTATTGACAAAGAAGGCAACAAACGCAACGGTCGTGTCTTACAAATCATGGGCTATCATGGTTTGGAACGCATTGAAGTACCATTTGCCCAAGCAGGTGATATCGTGTGTATCACAGGTATTGATGCGTTGAATATTTCAGATACGATTTGTGATCCACAAAATGTAGAAGCATTGCCACCGCTTAGTGTGGATGAACCGACTGTTTCGATGACTTTCCAAGTAAACGACTCGCCATTTGCAGGTCGTGAAGGTAAGTTTGTAACTTCTCGTAATATCCGTGAACGTTTGGAACGTGAATTAATCCACAATGTGGCATTACGTGTGGAAGATACGGATAGCCCTGATAAATTTAAGGTTTCAGGTCGTGGTGAGTTGCATTTGTCTGTCTTGATTGAAAATATGCGTCGTGAAGGTTATGAGTTAGGCGTTTCTCGTCCAGAAGTGATTGTCAAAGAAGTGGACGGTGTAAAACAAGAGCCATACGAAAACGTGATTTTTGACGTAGAAGAACAGCACCAAGGTGCGGTCATGGAACAAGTTGGCTTGCGTAAAGGCGAAATGACTAACATGGAGCTTGACGGCAAAGGTCGTATCCGTATTGAAGCGGTTATTCCATCGCGTGGCTTGATTGGTTTTCGTTCAGAATTTATGACCATGACATCAGGTACGGGTATTTTAACGTCAAGTTTTTCACATTATGGCGAACAAAAAGTTGGCGATGTTGGTGGACGTAACAACGGTGTTCTGATTTCCATGATTACAGGCACTTGCTTGGGTTATGCATTATTTAATTTACAAGAACGTGGTAAATTGTTTGCTGGACCCGGTTTGGAAGTGTACGAGGGCATGATTGTTGGTATCAACTCTCGTGGCGATGACATGGTGGTAAACCCAACCAAAGCCAAACAATTGACCAATATCCGTGCATCAGGTTCGGACGAAAACATCATTTTAACGCCACCAATCAAATACACATTGGAACAAGCGTTAGAATTTATCCAAGATGATGAGCTCGTTGAAGTCACACCAAAATCTATCCGTATTCGTAAACGTTATTTGACAGAAAATGACCGTAAACGTAACGCTCGTAAGTAATTTTATTAAATTTAATTAATCAGTGTATTTAATTTTAGATAAAATCTTTACGAAAAATTACAAAAAGTCTATCAAGAGAATAGGCTTTTTGTTTTACGATACGCAACGCAAAAATACGTTTAAATTTTTTAATTAAAACCTTGCTAATGATAAGGTTTTATAAAAATTTAAATTTCTAATATTGAATAAAAGCTTTTTTAGGGTCCATGAATACTTGAACCCAAAAAGCTAAAAAATTAAGGACTCATCTTATGAGTATGATGCAAGAATTTAAAGATTTTGCGGTAAAAGGCAACGTGATGGACTTAGCAGTCGGTGTGATTATCGGCGGTGCATTCGGTAAAATTACCACATCTTTGGTAGAAGATGTGATTATGCCTATCGTTTCGGCGATTATGGGTGGCAAAATTGACTTTAGCAATATGTTTATTGTGCTTGGCGACGTGCCAGCAGGTACAGCGATGACTTACACGGCGTTAAAAGAAGCGGGCGTGCCTGTGCTTGCTTACGGTAACTTTATCACCATTTTGATTAACTTTATCATTTTGGCGTTTATCGTCTTTATGTTGGTGAAAGGCATGAATAAAATGCGTAAAGAAGCGAAAGCCGAGCCAGAAGCACCAGCAGAACCGACAGAAGAAGTACTGTTACTGCGTGAAATCAGTGCAAAATTGAGTAAATAATTTAATTGTTTGTTTAAGTATTTTAAAATTTCTTAATCGTCTGATTAGGGCTTTTTTGTTAAATGTCAAAAACTTTGAGGATTGATAATTTATACCTAAATACAAGGCATGACACGTTGGCTTGGACGCATGCTAACGGTTCAGTGAAAGCGATTAGCGATATCGTACAAGGAAAATGCTTGAAATTAACTTTGACTTTGTTGGGATTGATTAGTTTTTTATCAAAAATTTGTTATTCTTTTGGGAAAATAATATTAAGCGTTGAACCTTTGCCAACTTTGGATTGAATGTCAAGTTTGGCATTATGCTGATGAATGACGTGTTTGACAATCGCCAAACCTAGCCCTGTTCCGCCTGTTTCACGGCTTCGTCCACTATCCACCCGATAAAAACGCTCGGTCAACCGCTCAATATGTGGAGTGTCAATGCCAATCCCCGTATCACTCACGCTAAAATAATAACCGTCTGTCTTTTCAAACCAACTAATGCTGACTTCACCACCTTTGGGCGTGTATTTTATGGCATTGGTGATTAAATTGCTTAAAGCACTATTTAAAAAATCTTCATATCCCATAATGTGCTGTTGGCTGTCAATGTGCAGATGAATGAGATGTTCAAAGTTGTGATTATAAATTTGGGCATCGTCAAACAGTTGTGACAGTAATTTTGGCATATCAATCAGCGTGGGTTTTTCGCTGTTTTCGTTATTTTCAAGGCGAGCGATTAGTAGTAAGTCATTGATAATATTATTCATTCTGTCGCTTTGTTGCAACATTTGCCCAAACGCTCGTTGCCAACGCAGGTCAAGCTCAGGCTGTTGGCTAAACGTTTCCAAATAACCCATAATGACTGTGAGTGGCGTACGTAATTCGTGCGATACATTGGCAACAAAATCTTTTCGCATGGTGTCAAGGCGGTGATGGCGTTCGCTAAGTTGTTGTTTTTCAAATTGAATTAGCTGAATTTTTTTGGCAGTTTTGTTAAAAAATGGGTTGAAACCAAATTCGCTAAATTGTTTTGGATTGTCCAAAAAACGTTGTAATCGTTTAAAATAATGAATTAATGATAAATTAAATATTAACAATACTATCACTATACAAGCCAAATTAATCAGCCAAAATGTGGTTAAAATTTGCTGTTCATTGATTAAAATATTGATAAAAATCCCAAGAATAAAGCCAAGTATAATGCTGGCAATGAGTTTTTTTAATAAAAATTTTTGTAAGCTTTGTTTAGACATATTTGATAAATTGCGAAAATAAATTGGCTTATTATAACGATTTTTTGCTACAATAAGCCAATTTTTTACAAGGTTTTTATCCTTTATCATGGTTGTTAAAATTTGAGAAGAATATGAAAGCAAGAATTTTAGCCGTTGGACAAAAAATGCCAACGTGGGTGCAGACGGGTTTTGATGATTATTTCAAACGTATTCAGCCGATGTTAAGTACCGAAATTGTGGAAATCCCTGCCTGTAAACGCAGTAAAAACCCATCCGTGGCGGAGTTAGAAAAATATGCGACAACTGAAGGGGGCTTGATTTTGCAAGCTCACGCCAATGCCAAACGAGAGCGGTTGATTTGCCTAGATGTGCGTGGCAAAAATCTGTCAACCGAAGATTTGGCGGAAAAAATCAGTGATGCCATGCAAATGGGCGAGGATATGGGTTTTGTGATTGGTGGGGCGGACGGCTTGTCAAAAGCGGTGTTGGCACAGGCGGATTTTAAGTGGTCGTTGTCAAGTTTGACTTTGCCACATCCTTTGGTGCGAGTGATTTTAATGGAGCAGTTGTATCGGGCGATGACCATTATCAATCATCACCCATATCATCGTGGTGACTATTTTTAAGGCACTTCTTTATCTGTTTTTAACAAGGATTAATTAGCCACGATACACATTTTCTTCATTCATATTTAACTCAATGCCGTCTATTTTGGCATTTTGCGAAAGTTTAAACAAATAATCAACCAAGCCATGATGAAAAGATTGTTGGGTTAAGTGATTGGTAATCATCGGTTTTGCTTGTTCAAAACTTAACGCCACTCCGTCTTTTTTGTCAATCACATCCACGATATGAATGCCGTAACGGGTTTCAATCGGATTAACACCAAGCCCTTGGGGTAACGCAAATACTGCACTTTCAAATTCTGGCACGGTCGCACCTTTGGCAATTACCCCCAAATTGCCACCATCATCTTTGGACGGACAAGCGGATAAACTTTGCACGTGAAATAAAAACTCGGCATCAGGGTTGTTACTGGTTTTGATTTTTTCAATGATATCGCTGGCTTGTTTTTTGAGTTTTAGGCGTTCATCACCTTCTTCTGGCGGACTTGCGAGCAAAATATGACGCACGTTGATGATTGGCGGTGTGGTAAATTGGGCTTGGTTTTGCTGATAATATTGCTCGATATTAGCATCAGTTGGGGCTTTTGGTTCAACGTTTTTGCCAAGCAAATCGCCAATCGCCTGTTCTTCGTCCGCATCCCACGCCGACTGTCCCAAACTTGGCTCGGCAAGTACCGCTTGGCGTAATAATTCACGCATCACAAGGGCTTGAGCAGATAGGTATAACGCATCGTCTTTGCTGTCGGCAGGGTGATATTGCACTTCTTGGGCGATTTGTTCGGGCTCAATTTTTATACCATTTACCGTAATACTTGGTAAGGTTTCACGACTGGTTGCGATTAAATTAGCGTGGTTGGATTTTTCTTCGGCAAGGGCTTTTTGGATAAATTTTGCATCCGAATTGGGTTTTTTTAGGTCGTCAGATGTTGGCATAATACGGATACCGTCATCGTGTTCATGGTGGTGGTGATAATGTTCATGGTTATATTCATGGGCATGATGGCGGTGATGCTCATGACTATTTTGATGTTTACCACCGTCACCACAACCGCAATTCCCACTGCCACAGCCTGTTGCTTCAGCGTTGGTTTGTTCTGCTTGTTTTGGGTTAAAAGTATTGACGCTCATTGTGCTTATCCTATCAGAAAATTTACGACAATTATCATCAAAATAGGGCGGTTTGGCTATACTTCTTTGGGTTTAGCTTTTGCCAAAAAATGATGCAACAATTTATGCAAACATTTCGCAAGCCAAAAAAAATCCTGCCGACTGACAGGATTTTTTTCTTTTAATGTGTCAGGTTAAAATTATTGAGTAACGCTTGCAACGGTAGTCGTTACGACGCCTGGACCGTCAACAAGATAAACGTCAACTCGGCGACCTTCCTGAGTTTTACCTTCCGCACCCACAAAATCGTCTGGTTTAATTAGCTCAATTTGAGCTTCTGGCACACCATTATCCATCAAGAATTGTTTGACGGATTTAGCACGTTTTTCAGATAATTCATCATTAAATGCCTTATTACCTGTGCTATCAGTGTAGCCACTGATGCCAATTTTCTTGCCTTGTTGTACAGCATCTAACAACTTTGACTCCATCAATTTGTCTTTAGCTTGTGGAGCAAGGTCTGCTTTTGCAGTAACGAAGTAAAACGACAAACGACCTTTATCTAAGTAAACCGATGGTTCAGTTGTAGAAATTACTACATCAGTTACAGGAGCTACGGCAACTGCACTTGCAGTAGAGGCGGGTACACTACCGACAACCATTGCGTCAGTGGTTGATGCAACGCTTGCGATGGCTACGCTTTCAGTGGTTGATGCGACTGATGCAGGGTCAGTCGCTACAGTATCAGCGGTTTGAACACGTGGTGCGGTTTCATCTTTACCACAGCCTTTTAGCAACATCGCTGCTAAACCACCTAAAATTAACAAAGCGATTAATGGCAATAACCATTTTGGTAAACCACTGCTTTCTTCTGGTTTTGGTGTGGCAACTAGGTGTTCTTGAACATGAGTTGTAGTTTGAGTGTGATTTACATTCGCTACAGCTGGGTTGATGTTTAACAATGACAAAACACCCGCTGGGATAAGTGCATACGCCCAAGTTGGAATTAGGCTTGCCAATGAACCTAAATTTGCACCCAAGAAATCTACCACAGGAGTTGTACCTGCAAGGTTTTGTACTTCGGCAAATGCGACAGGTGCAGAATCAGAAACTAGGTTTAAGGTTTCGTCATTTGAGACGTTGAATTCTTGAGCTAATTTACCAATCAAATCATTGCGTTGGTTGGCTTGTGGAAACAGACGCTCTAAAAAGTTATTGCTTGGGGTGCTAGTTGCTAAATCAGCATAGACATCTTTGTCCATAAAACGGGCAAGAAAAATTGCGTATGCTTTTTTTAGCAATTCGTTACGTACGCTGTCGCCAGCTTTGTCACCCAAAATTGCAGGACTAACGGTTTGCACTAGATGTTCAATGATATTGATGCTCATAAAAATGTCCTCTAAAAAAGTTGGTTTGAATGATAAAAACGCATAAACATCCCAAAACAAGGCTTTCGTTATCTTTATCACTATTATTTTGTTGAGTAGTTTTATAATTTTTTAAACTTGATAGAACGTTGATAAAATTTTAAAAAACTACTTAGAATGGTGCGTATATTAACCTAAATCAATTTTTGCTTCAGTTATATTAAAGTAACTAAAACGTAAAGATTATGTTAACAAAAATTTAGCAAAAAAGGCTAACGGATTGGATTTTATTAAAAACTGATAAAATTAATCATTCTTGTAAAAATGTGGTTCAAAAAGATAACAGAAAATTTTGTCAAATTACAGTATAGTAGCGATTTATTTTTGATATTAACAAATTTAATCTTAACAAAGTGAGAAAGTTGTAAATGATGACCTTAATTATCATTGCGTTGACGGTGGCGGTGAGTTTATTGGCGTGGCAGTCGCCAAAATTAATGGATAGACTGATTTTTTATCCGCCTGCGATACAGCGTGGGCAAGTGGAGCGGTTTGTTACGCATGGTTTGTTACACGCGGACGGTATGCACTTGTTTTTTAATATGTTTACCTTGTTTTCGTTTGGACAAGTGGTGGAGCGGTTTTTTGCCAGTCGGGTGTCGGTGGTGGGGTATTTGTTGTTTTATGTCGTGGCAGTTGTGGTAGCGATTTTACCTAGTTTTGTTAAACACAAAAATGACCGCCGTTATTCAAGTTTAGGGGCATCGGGGGCGGTGTCGGCGGTGGTGTTTAGTTATGTGTTAATGAACCCGTGGGCGACGTTGCTCGTGTTTTTTGTGCCTGTACCTGCGATTATTTTTGCAGGGCTGTATGTCGGCTATAGCGTGTGGGCGGATGGTCATGGGCGTGGTAATGTCAACCATTCGGCACATTTGGTCGGTGGTGTATTTGGGATGTTGGCGACCATTGCCATTGAACCAAATATTGTACCGCACTTTTTTAATGCGTTAATGCACCCAAGATTTTTAAGTTTTGGTTAATTTAAACTATCAGTAAATGAATTTTAATTTAAAAATTTTGTTAAAAGTTATAAAGCGTGGTTAATAAATGATTTACGATATTATTGGTGATATTCACGGTCAAGCAGATAAATTAATAGGGTTATTGACCAAGCTAGGTTATCAATTCAACGGCGAATTTTTTGTTGCACCGCCTAATCAGCAAGCGATTTTTATCGGCGATTTAGTGGATAGGGGGAGTAAACAATTAGCAACACTAAATATTGTATTTAACATGATTGATAATCAACAAGCCCTTGCGGTCATGGGCAATCATGAATACAATGCGTTGGCGTATGCCACGCCTGACCCACGTGACCCAAATGAATACCTGCGAAGCCACGAGCCAAAACACACGCTACAGCACCAAGCCTTTTTGGGTGAAGTGGGATTTGGCACGGATTTGCACTATTTTTGGCTAGAACGTTTTTATGAATTGCCTTTGTGGTTGGAGCTTGAGCAGGCGTGTTTTGTCCATGCGTGTTGGGATACGCACGCCATGTCGGTGCTAAAACCGCATTTGACGGATGATAATAAATTGACAAAAAAGGCTTTACAGTTAAGCAGTTACAAAAGCACGGCAGAGTTTAGTGCTTTAGAACGGGTGCTAAAAGGCGTGGAAATTCGTCTGCCTGACGGGGTTTATTTTTTTGACAAAGAGCAAAACCAGCGCAAAAATATACGAGTGCAATGGTGGCTGTCCCAACTGTCAAATCAGCCCATTCATCAGATTGCACGAGCCACACAGAGCGACTTGGCGAGTGTGCCGATTGATGCGTTAAGTGAAACAGTAGATTTTGAATTGACTACAAAAAAACCGATTTTTGTTGGGCATTATTGGTTGGTAGATACGCCAAATGTGCTATCAGAGCAAGTGGTGTGCGTGGATTATTCGGCAGGGGGCAGTGGATTTTTGACGGCATATCGTTTTGATACGAATAATCCAATCTTGTCGGCGGATAATTTTGTGCAATTTCAACCAAGTTAAAAAAAATGGGTAGAATTTTTAAATATTTTAAACAATCGTTAAAAATTATTTCCCCCAAATTTTTTTATATTTATCAAGTAGTTGTTCGTTTGTTTCTACTCGCCCGGGGTCTTTGATGATACAGTCAATCGGGCAAACTTTATCGCAAGTTGGCTCATCATAAAAGCCCACGCACTCGGTGCATAGGTCGGGGTTGATGACATAGGTTTTTTGCCCTTTTTGGTCATAAAAAATGGCATCGTTTGGGCATTCTGGCTCGCAAATGTCGCAGTTGATGCACTCGGCGGTGATTTTAAGTGCCATTATTCGCCAGCTTTGTCCAAGTGCTTCACGGCAAATCGCATAAAATCCCACAGCGTGCTGTCATGGTCGTGTACCGCATTCCAGATGGCATCTTCGCTCATCACGCTGTACTCGCCATCGGTGGTCAAATCCAGCTCTAAGCCATCTTCAATCTGCTCAAAAATCTCACGGTACTCGCCATCAAAATAAAAATGCTCCAATTTGCCCATCAGATCGGCACTTTTTGCCAAGTCTTGTTTGGCGATTTCTAGGCGTTCGTGGACGGCAAGCCATTCTTTATAAATGGCTTGGATTTCGTTAATGCGGGTTTGAGTGGTCATAGCTGTTCCTTTTAAAAAATAATAGGCATTATCGCACATAATGTTTATGTACTAAAATTAAGGATTGATACGCAAAAGCTCAATGCGGTATTTGGCGGCTTGCCTACCGCTTTTGCCTTCTTCTTGGTAGCCTAAATGAGTGGGAATGTCAAATTCATAAGTTGCACCCACAGGCATTAAAAGCAGGCTTTCTTTTAATCCTGTGAACATTTCGCTGACAGGCAAAATCACAGGCACACCGTTTAACGTACCCTCCAAGACCTCGCCTTTGGCATTATAGGAAGTAAAAAGAATTTCTACCTCATCGTGCAAGGCGGGTTTTTTGCCATGACCATCTTGGATAATGCGATAGGTGAGTCCCGATGTGGTGCTGTGGGTAGGTGTGTGAGTAAAGGCGGTAGCGGTCAAAGGACTTTGGGCTAGAATGGCACACAGTATCAAAGCAGGGTATTTGATGTTCATAAGGTCTCCTAAGTGGTTATGCTAGAAATTCAAAAGGATTGATTAACTTAACAGGCATACCGTCAAAATCTTTAACATTGCGAGTAGCGACCGTTAAATTATGGGCAATGGCGGTTGAAGCGATATAAGCGTCATTTAAAGCTTTTGGATTTGGGACATTTAAACTGGCATAAATTTGAGCCACTTGTTCATCAACTGGCAAAATTCTATTGGCAAATTTTACCAAAACCCAGTTGTTTAGCCAATCTTCCAAAACATCTGCTTGCACAAAATCGTGATTATGGCGTTTTAGTAAAACCCCAAGTTTTAATTCTCCAATCACAATCGCACTTAAATACACTTTTGAAAAATCCAAAGTGTTTGCCCAAGCGACTACATTAGCGTTGGCTTTATTTTGTTCTATTTTTCTGATTTCAGAAATCACATTGGTGTCAAGTAAAATCATTGTACTTTCTCAATCATCAAATAAAGTTTCCAATTCGCTAAAATTTGGTGGCAAATCTTTAAATTCAGGAATGTCAAAATCCATATCACCAATCGCCTTATATTCCATACACGCATCATATAAAGTTTTTGGTTTTGTTGGTTTTTTTGGCGATAAATCAGACAACAATTCTTGTAGTTGCATAAAAGTAGAATAATCCAATTCTAGCGTAACCTTGGCAACATCATCGCTATTTTGTTTTTTAACAAAAACACTATTGTCCTGCAAAGCGGTATATAACCGCCCTGCACTGATGTTAATGTTAGGATTTAAATTCATTTAAACTCCTTATGGATTTTTTTAAGTAAAAATCGGTTCATCTACCTTTTTCATTACAAGGGCAAATTTTAAGATTTCTTTGTCCATTTCTTTAAAGGGATTGTTAATTTGGCAAATCCAACCAGAGCCTAAGGCGGAGTCTATTTCATTGCCTTTTTTGTCCCAAAGTTTATCAAGGGTATAAATCAAATTGCCTTGCGGGGTCATAATTTCAATTTCATCGCCTTTGCTTAATTTATTTTTGACGGTCAAAGTTAATTTGTCATCATTAATGTCCAAAACTTCCGCCACAAATTGCTGATGGTCGGTTTTTGATGAGCCGTATTCATAATTTTGATAATCCGAATGAATGTGCCGTCTTAAAAACCCTTCGGTATAGCCACGATTGGCAAGACCGTCCAAAGCGGTAATCAAGCTTGTGTCAAATGGCTTTCCTGCGACCGCATCATCAATGGCACGGCGATACACTTGGGCGGTGCGAGCGACATAATAATGCGATTTGGTACGCCCTTCAATTTTGAGTGAATGCACGCCCATGTTTACCAAATCAGGCACCAGCTCCACCGCACGCAAATCCTTAGAGTTCATGATATACGTCCCATGCTCGTCTTCGTACATCGCCATAAGCTCGCCTTTACGTCCTTCTTCTTCAATCAGCACCACTTCATCGGACGGCTTTTCTACATAATCATCACCCATGACGACATCGCCATTTAGATTGACGTTTTTGATCTCGCCTTGACTGGGGACAAATACTTCTGGACTGGCAGGGACGATATCGCCTGTTTCGTTTTCCACCGCCTTATAAGTGTTGTACGACCAGCGACACGCATTGGTACAAGTGCCTTGATTGGCATCTCGTTTGTTAATATAACCCGATAGCAAGCACCGCCCCGAATACGCCATACAGAGCGCCCCATGGACAAAAACTTCAATTTCCATATCAGGGACTTCTGTGATGATTTGTTCAATTTCTTTTAAGGAGAGTTCACGGCTGACAATGACACGAGACACGCCCATTTGTTTCCAAAACTTCACCGTTGCCCAGTTCACGGCATTGGCTTGCACGGACAGATGAATGACTTGCTCTGGAAAATGCTCCCTGACCATCATAATCATGCCAGCGTCCGACATGATGAGAGCGTCAGGCTTCATCTCAATGACGGGGCGAATGTCTTCAATAAAGGTTTTTAATTTGGCATTGTGGGCTTGGATGTTGACCACCACATAAAATTGTTTGCCAAGCGAATGGGCGTAGGCAATGCCCTTGGCAAGATTTTCTTCATCAAAATCATTATTACGCACTCGCAAAGAATAACGGGCTTGCCCTGCATACACCGCATCCGCTCCATAGGCAAAGGCGTATTGCATATTTTTAAAGGTGCCAGCAGGGCAGAGAAGTTCGGGTTTTTTGGTGGTTTGTGGATTTGTCATGGGGTTTCACTTAAAATTGGCTAATATTTTGGCTAGAAAAGTTAATTTCAACTAAAAAATAAAATGGTTGCTTCATTTAACATTATACCAAATTTTTTATTTAAAGTTAATAAAGTTGAGTAAAATAGTCGGGTTTCAAAAACATTTTGCCAATCTACTACCTTTTTACCATTGATTTTATTTACCAAAAGTTTTAGCATAGACAAAACTTTTGAAAAAGGGTAGTCATATGACAACAAAAACAACCAATCATAAAACTGCAGACATCATCATCGTAGGCGGTGGGCCGGCGGGACTTGCCTTTGCTCGCTCAGTTGCCGATACAGGGTTAAGCGTTGTTGTCATTGAAAAAAGTAGCGAAGAAAGCCTTGCCAATCCTGCCTATGATGGACGAGAAATCGCCTTAACGCACGCATCAAAACGCCTTTTGCAAGATTTGGATATTTGGCAACAGATTGATAATGAAAAGATTTTTTTGTTAAAAGATGCCAGCGTATTGGACGGCAACTCATCGTACCAACTATATTTTGGCACACCAAGCCAATTTCAAGGCAAACTATTTGGCAATCAAGTGGAAAATTTGGGCTATCTGATTTCTAACAATCTTATCCGCAAAGCCTGTTATGACAGTGTCAAAACCCAACAAAATATCCAACTTTTATGTGGAACTGGGGTAAAACACGTCCATACCAATGATATCTGTGCCTATGTAGAACTGGAAAATGGGGAAACGTGGGACACGCCACTTTTGGTAATTGCCGACAGCCGTTTCTCAAATAGTCGCCGACAGCTTGGTATTTCGGCGGATAGTCATGATTTTGGACGTAGTATGATTGTTTGCCGAATGTCAAATACATTATCCAATCAGCACCGAGCGGTAGAATGTTTTTATTATGGCACAACGTTGGCGTTGTTGCCATTGACCGAGAATTTGACCAACTGTGTACTCACCGCCAACAGCCAAGAAGCCCAAGAAATTTTAGCCCTATCGCCAGATGACTTTGCCAAAAAAATCACCCAATTTATTGACGGACAACTGGGCGAAATGCAACTGGTTAGCACACAACATTTGTACCCACTGGTTGGCGTGCATGCCAATCGGTTTTATCAAGGGCGAGCGGTGCTAATCGGTGATAGTGCGGTCGGCATGCACCCTGTAACCGCTCATGGCTTTAATTTGGGCTTAAATGGTGTGGCAATTTTATCAAAATTCATTCACAATGCAACTGCCAAGAACCAAGACTACGGTACACAAAAAATCCTGTCTCGTTACGAACGTGAACATATGTTGATAACTCGTCCGATGTATCACGGCACTAATGCCATTGTCAAACTGTTTACCAACGACAGCAAACCTGCAAAATTGGCACGTTCCGCCATTTTACGTATTAGCAATAACTTACCACCGTTAAAAGCCTTGATTACCAAACAATTGACAGGTTAAATTGATAAAATTTTGTAGGGTGGGTTGTTAACGTATAACCCACCTTTCAATTACAATTTAAAAAAAATAACAAAATTCTTAATCCACCACCACCTGAATACTGGCTAATCCGTCAATTTCACCAACCATTTCATCGCCTGAAACTACCGCACCCACCCCTTTTGGCGTGCCTGTAAAAATCAAATCGCCTGCACGCAGTTCAAACAAGTCGGATAATTTGCTAATCGTTTCTGCCACATTCCAAATTAACTCATTTGTATTGCCTTGTTGTGCGGTTTTGCCATTCACTGTTAAGCGAATAGTGGCGTTCTCAATGTCTTTAGCATCCGCAATCGGACAAATCTCGCCAATCGGTGTGGCAAAATCAAACGCCTTGCCAATTTCCCATGGGCGACCTTGTTGCTTCATTAAACTTTGTAAATCTCGCCGAGTCATATCTAGCCCCACCGCATAGCCAAATACACAACGCATTGCATCTGCTACGGCAATATTTTTGCCACCACTTGCCAAAGCAACGACCAGTTCCACCTCATAATCATAGCGTTGCGTTTGGCTAGGATAAGGGATATGCACGGTTTGACCCTTGCTAATGGGTACGATAGACTGTTCATCATTATGTTTGCAAAAGAAAAATGGCGGTTCACGCTCAGGATCAGACCCCATTTCTTTGGCGTGTTCAGCGTAGTTACGACCGACACAGTAGACACGGCGGACAGGAAAAAGAGCCTCATGCTGTAAAATCGGTAAGCCGACAGTTTTGGCAGGTTCAAAGATATAAGTCATTGTTATTCCTAAATTTTTTAAATAATGGATAAAATGGGATAATTATAAAAATAAAACCGTTCGTATTGAGCTTGTCGAAACATCAATGGTTTTCCAACACTTCGACAAGCTCGGTGCGAATAGAAAACCTAAGTTTATTGTTGACAACGAAAACGCCACATTTTAAGCAACCCAATCTTAAAAAATTATGCTATTATAACAAACAATATTTGTCAATCTGATAAATTATCAATATACAAACAAATCTCAATCATTTACCGTATTTTTACAATAAATTTAATTAAAATATTCATTGAAAATATTTAACAAAGGAAATCTGATGAACAATAAAATCAATAAAAAATGGCAAGACCCGAACGCCAGTCAAGAAGCATCAAAATACGTCAACCCAATCCCAAGCCGACTGTTAATTTTGCAGACTTTAACCGAAAAAGGCGAAGCCACGCAACACGAGCTTTCGCTGATTTTTGACCTTGATGATAATGAGTACGAAGCCCTTGGCAATCGCTTGCGAGCGATGTTCCGTGATGGGCAAATCAGCCGAGATGCCAACGGTGGCAAGCCTTTTATTTACCGTCCAATTAATGAACAAGATACCGTGATTGGCACGATTGCGAGCAATGCCAAAGGTTTTGGTTTTGTGGTATTGGAGGATATGCCTGATTTGTTTTTGTCCGAAGAGCAGATGCGTTGGGTGTTTCATGGTGATAAGGTAAAAGCCGTTGCCACGTACAGCGATAATCGTGGACGCATGAGCGGTAAGATTTTGGAAGTGGTTGAACATACCCAGTTACAAATGATTGGCAAATTGGAACAAGATGCGGATGGTTATTTTGTAGCACTCGCCAGTCCAAATGCCCATCAACCCATTGGTGTAACCGCCGAAAATGTTGCCGAAATGCAGGTTAAAATCGGCGACCCTGTGCGTGTGGAATTGATTGATTATCCCACCCAACAAGAATTTGCCACAGGTAAAATCGCCGAAAGTTTGGTGAATGATAATGATAGAGAATTAATTATCAAAACCACGTTGTTAAATTATGATATTCCGCATGAATTTAGTGCAGAAGCGTTAAAACAAGCTCATGCCTACAAAGAGCCTGTCGCCAAAGATTATAAAGGACGTGTGGATTTGCGTGCGTTGCCGTTGGTAACGATTGATGGTGAAGATTCTCGTGATTTTGATGATGCGGTATATGCCGAAAAACGCCGTGGCGGTGGTTTTCGCCTTGTGGTGGCAATTGCCGATGTCAGCCATTATGTGACGGCAAATTCTGCCTTAGACCATGAGGCTTATCAGCGTGGCACGTCTGTGTATTTTCCGCATTTTGTCGTGCCGATGTTACCAGAAGTATTATCCAATGGCTTGTGTTCGTTAAACCCACACGTTGACCGTTTGTGTATGGTTGCCGATATTATTTTGTCAAAAGCAGGCAAAGTAACCGCCTATGAATTTTACCCAAGCGTCATGCACTCACAAGCACGTTTAACCTATAACCAAGTCAACGATTATTTTGCCATGATGCAAGGCGAAACCGCCAAAAATCCAATCCCTGACAGCATTACGGGCAATAAAGCAGTCAAAAAATCCATTGATATTCTCTATGATTTATACCAACTGATGTTAAAAAAACGAGAAGAACGCCATGCGATGGAATTTGAAACCATAGAAACTTACATCAAATTTGACGAAACAGGCAATATCAGCGAAATTATTCCACGTACACGGGGTGACTCGCACAAACTGATTGAAGAAATGATGTTATTAGCAAACACTTGTTCGGCAAATTTTGCCCTAAAACATGAATTGCCTGTGTTATATCGCAACCATGATAAACCCGATGCCGAGCGGGTTGCAAAAGTCAGTGATTTTGTCAAGCATTTTGGCTTAAGTTTTCCCGAAGAAAACCCAACCCAAGCCGACTACAAACGTGTGATTGAAGCCACCAAAGACCGCCCAGATGCGGTTAGTATCCATAGCGTGTTGTTACGCTCCATGATGCAAGCGAATTACTCACCGACCAACATCGGACATTTTGGCTTGGCGTATGATGAATATTCGCACTTTACATCGCCCATTCGCCGTTACCCTGACTTGATGTTGCACCGAGCGATTAAAGCCTTTGTGGCAGGTAAAAAATTGCCAAAACTACACTACACACTAGAAGAAGCAGGTGAACAAACCTCCAAAACCGAACGCCAAGCTGATGAAGCCAGTCGTTTTGTGGAACAATGGCTCAAAGCTCACTACATGCACCAACATCTGGGCGAAGAATACGATGCCGTAGTAACCACTGTCACCAATTTTGGCTTATTTGTGACGTTAAAAGAACTGTTAATTGACGGTTTAATTCACATTTCTCATCTTGGACAAGATTACTTTGTCTATGACGAAAAAGCCCAACAGTTGGTCGGTGAAAAGTCAGGCTTAGTATTTGGGCTAGGCGATAGCTTACGCATCAAGGTGGCAGGTGTGAATATGGACACGCAACAAATTGACTTTGACCTTGTCGCACAACTAACAAAAGCGACATTTAACAACCGTGGCAAAGGTAAAACTCGGAGGAAAAGTAACGCTAAGTAATGATAGGTTAACCAGTTATAATGATAAATTTAGTAAAATTTACCAATCAAAAAACGCCTTAATTTAACGCGTTTTTCTAATAGGTAAGGGGTTATGAGTTGGCACAACGCTCGCTTGGTGTTAGATTTTTGACTTTGGTATCTGTTAGTATCATCACGCACTTTTAATAAAGTAAAGAAAACGTTATACCAACACAATATTTAGCTCGTATCAGAAAGTTTTGGAAAAAACAGGAAATGTTAAGCAACTAAAAAACCCTTGAAAATATTTATTTTCAAGGGTTTTACGAATATTTTGAAAAATTTTAGAAAACGTTAAAAATACAATTTGGCGGAGACGGAGGGATTCGAACCCTCGATACGCGATTAACGTATACACACTTTCCAGGCGTGCGCTTTCGACCACTCAGCCACGTCTCCAAAATGTTTGCAAAAGATTTTTTACAAAGAACGCATATTTTACCCAAAAAAAACCAAATTGTCATGTATAATTTGCAATTATTTTTTGCAAAGTGATGATTGATGCGTATTTTTCAGTTTTTTTCGGCGTGTGCGGTGATGTTTGGCGTGGTTTTTTACCAAGCCCCTGTCTTTGCGTCCGAAAATTCATTACAAGATAATAATTATTATCAACAAAAACATTTAAGCGAGTGCCCACAACATTATTATCAACAACAAAACCCACAAATTATCAACAAAACCAAGCATTTAGAAATTTATTATTTGTGTTTTAATGGTTTTGCGGTGGGGTATTCTGCCGATGGCAAAGTCGCTCTATGGTCGGCGGAGCATTTGACCGCTGATAGGATTGAGCAGGCAGGTTTGCTTGAACGAAAAGACAGTTTTCATGCCGAACAACGCTTGCCAACCCGTATCCAAGCCACGTTAAACGACTATAAAAAACAGCCCTATGACCGTGGACATCTCGCTCCAAATGGCGATATGGCGAGCACTGAGCAACAATACGATAGCTTTAGTCTTGCGAATGTCGTACCACAAAACCCTGATAATAATCGCAACCTTTGGCGTGGCATTGAGTCAAGAACACGTTATTTAACCTTAAAATATCATGAAGTCTATGTAGTAACTGGCACCGCTTTTTTGGGGAAAAATGTCAAAAAAATCAATCAAAAAATCCTAGTTCCCACCCATTTATACAAGGCAATTTATATCCCAAGTCTGAACCAAGCAGGCGTGTATTTCGCCCCCAATGACGCCAGCCAGTACTTAGAAGTGATTAGCCTAGAAGAGCTTACCCTACGCACAGGCATGAACGTGATGCCAAGCGTGCCTATGAATGTTCAACAGATTGCCATGCCGTTGCCGACCGACAGTTTTGATGCGAATTTTGATAAACAATCGCAAGATAAAACAAAAGTTGAAGATGAGATTTTGGTGTTTTTTATCAACTTATTATTAGAAGTGTTCAAATGGCTCATTGGTTTATTAAAAAGTTAATAAAATCAAATGGCTAAATTCAACAAATTTTGGTTGGTAAATTTAGGGTAACATTATTTAACAAAATATAGAAAAATATTGTCAAAAAATGCTTTACCTTATGCAAAAAACAGTTATAATAAAAACTCAATAAGTTAGACAAGGTTTTTAAACTATTGATTTTTATCAACTTTTATCTAATGTTATTTCAATCATTTTAAATCCATTTTTTATACTACACAAGGAAGCGTCTATGAAACTTTCTACCAAATCAATTGTTTTTGCAGGTTTAGCAACTTTGAGCGTTTCAGCATTGGCGGCCGACCCAATCGTGGGGACTTGGCAAACTTATGAAGACGGTCAAGCCAAAGCTCAAGTGCAAATCAGCCAGTCAGGTAATACTTTCACAGGTAAAATCGTGGCAGGTAACACCGAAAAAGCAAAACAATACGTTGGTAAAACTGCTCTAAAAAACTTAACCGCACAAGGCGACGGCAAATATAAAGGCAAAGCACAAGACCCGCGTTGGGGCTTTTCAGTGAACGCCAACATCAAAGTAAATGGTAACAGCCTAACCATTTCTACCTTAAAAGGTAGCCAAAACTGGAAAAAAATCAAATAATTATTCTTTTGATTTTTGTTAAAACCCTAAAATTTTATATTTTAGGGTTTTTGTTTTTTCTGATTGGGCTTGTGTTATACTATTCTTGCTAATTTTCAAGCTGATTTTCTGCACCTTATCGACCGAACTGCCATGCACGATACCGCCAATTTTCCCTATTTTCAATCCGATGTGTTAACCCCACTAAACCGCCCGTATGCCTTAATGGATTTGGACGATACCTTATTTCAAACCTTGCGAAAAATGCAAACTTGGCAGCTGCCGAGTGAAAATTTGACTGTAGCAAGCGTGAATAAACAAGGCGAAGCGTTGAGTTTTTTTAGTGAAAAACAACGGCATTTTTTTAATTGGCTCAGCCAAACCACCGAGTTAATCCCTGTTACCGCAAGGGATAGCGATGAAATTTTGCGGGTAAAATTACCGTTTGTCAGTTGGCAAATTTTGACGCATGGGGCGGTGATTATTACGCCTAGTCAACAAGTTGATAGCGTGTGGCAACAGCAGATTTTTGGACAATTACAGGCTTTTTACGATAAAATTTTTTTGTTAAATCAAACGCTTAAACGAATTAACCAACAGCAAAACTTAGGTTTAAAATTTACCTTGCACGATGATGATTTTCAGCACGCTGACCGCACGCCGATTTATTTGGCAATCAAACACCAACAGCGAGATGAAGCTAAATTAGCCAATTTTTGTCAACAATTATCTAAGTTATTAATGCCTATTTTGCCAAATTTTAGCGACGATTTTTACGTGCATATTAATGCCAATAATTTGGCGATTTTGCCCTATTTTATTCATAAAAAACACGCTATTCATTACTTATTAAACAAGCATTTAGATAAAAACCGTCCTTGTTTTGGCTTTGGCGATAGTGTGGCAGATTTGCCGTTTTTGCAGGCATTGGACTGGTATGGCACGCCAAATCATGGGCAGTTGCACGCCCAATTTAGTAAAATTGGCAACAGTTAAATGCTGTATCAAACGTAAAAATAGGAAAAAATTACATGAAAATTCAGCCGATATTTTCAGGCAGTTATTTGCCAACTGATGTTAATTTTTTGTTAAAAAAACTGTCAAAACAACAAGTTAGCAACACCGATGTGGTAAAAAAAGAACAGCTTATTCAGTCAGGTGAGCGACATTATTCGCAGATGTTGACTGTGGAAAACCCACCGACTGATAGGCATCAGCAGTTATTTTTACAGGCGTTGGCAATGGGCAAAACTCGCATGGCGAGCGACGTTTATCAGCTTGCTAACACTTTGTATCAGCGATTTTCTCAGCATAATTTGACTGCCAAAAAACCCTTGTTACTGGTAAGTTTGGTGCGAGCAGGTGTTCCGCTTGGTGTGTTATTGCAACGGATTTTTACTGATAAATCAATGGGTTGTGACTTGGCATCCGTGCATTTTGGTGTGAGTATTATCCGTGAACGTGGCTTGGATAAACAGGCGTTAACCCCCATTTTAGAGGCGTATCCTGATAGTCCGTTATTGTTTGTGGACGGTTGGACAGGCAAGGGAGCGATTTATGGGGAATTGCAACAAAGTTTAGCAGAATTTAACAATTCTTCGCATCCATTTTTTGCCAATATTTTTCATCAAAACTTATCACAAAACACGCAAATTAGCGAAAATTCTGCATTAACTATTCCACTGGTTACGCTAGCTGACCCTGCGGGGGTGTCTTGGTTATCAGCGAGTGATGATGATTGGTTAATTCCTGCAAGTTTGTTAAATAGTACGGTATCAGGGTTGATTTCTCGTACCTTGCTTAATGAAAATCCGACAGATTTTCACGGTTGTCTTTATTATGATAATTTAGAAAAATTTGATAATAGCCTGTTTTTTCTTGATGAGATTTTACAAGAAATTCAACAAAATTTGTCAAATTTTTCACAATTAGCCCTATTAACGCCAAAATCACAGCCGAGTTTTGCCACGCAAGCCTTGATTTTACAATTAGCAGACGAGTTTGGCATTGTGAATTTTAATCGGATAAAGCCGACTATTGCCGAAGCGACCCGAGCAGTGCTACGCCGTGAGCCTGAGCGGGTGTTGGTGCAACGCTTGGATAGCGAGGATATCGTGCTATTGCGACATTTGTGTGAGCAAAAAGCAGTTGCAATTGATGTGGTTGGTGATAAAATTGCACCGTATCAGGCGATTACGCTGATTAAAAAACGCCAATAAATTTATCAATATAACCCCCAAATAGCTAACTTTTCGTGAGCCATTATGACGATTTTAAATTTACCTAATCATACGATTTTGCCGATGACACCGCCAAGTTTGCACCCCTATCATTTGGGGGCGAGTCTGTATATGCCTGCGACACGTTCGGATATTTTGGCGGTGATTAGACGAGAAAAGTTAGAAAATATTAACAGTATTATTATCTGTCTTGAAGATGCGGTACGTGCTGATGATGTGGCACAGGCACTGGCAAATTTGCACGATTTGTTAAAAAATTGGCAACAGCAACACACCGAAAATTCTGCGTGGTTTGCACAGCGACCGTTGGTTTTTATCCGTCCACGTCATGCCAAAATGTTGCGTGAGTTGGCAGACGTGGACGGTATTGCGTTGGTGGATGGTTTTGTGTTACCAAAAGTGGATATGACAAGCCTTGCTGATTGGCGATTGGCAACCCAACATTTGGACAATAACCATTTTTTGATGCCAACCTTAGAAACCGCCTCTATTTTTCATGCCACGCATAATGATGAGCTGGCGATTGCGTTAACCGAAAGTTTTGCTCAGCCGATTTTGGCGTTACGGGTGGGGGGGAATGATTTGTTGTCGTGTTTACGCTTACGTCGTCCGAGCGATACCACGTTGTATCATTCACCGATTGGGGCGTTAATTTATCGGTTACTGGGTTGTTTTGTACCGTATGGTTTTTATTTAACTGCCCCTGTGTGCGAATTTTTGGACAAGCCTGCATTGTTGGCAACAGAAGTGCAACAAGATGTGGCGTTGGGATTGGTCGGCAAAACCGTTATTCACCCAAACCAAATTGACATTATCCAAACGGCGTTTCAGGTGTCAAAGGACGAATTGGCACAGGCTCAAGCGATTTTACATGCTGATGCCAAAGCGGTGTTTAAACAAGACAATATGATGCTAGAACCTGCTACCCATAACAATTGGGCGGTGGAAATTTTGGCAAGATATGATGTGTTTGGGTTAAAATAACTTTTGGCATTTTTAATTTGAGACAGATTTCATTCACAACCGTTCATGTTGAGCTTGTCAAAACATAATAGGTTTTATGGCATTCGACTTAGCTCATGACGAACGGAAAACTTTAATTTTTCAATGATTTAAATATTAAAAATTTAACAAAAATTAGGTAAAAAATATGACAACGATTAATTTTGATGATGACAATTTTTTTAGCCATTTTGGCGAAATTGTGGGCGATGCCATGGGTGAACGCCTTGAAAATTCGCCGTATTTTATCGGCATGATGAGCGGTACGAGCCTTGACGGCATGGATGCGGTGCTTTGCCAGTTTTATGACACAGGCGAGATTGAAGTGCTAGATAGCGTGAGCGTGGCGTTTCCTGACGATTTACGCATGGCACTATTTGCCTTGACGATGCCAAATGGGGCGAATGAGTTTATTCATGCCAATAATTTGGCGTTTGAAAGTGAGTTGGATTTATACGGCTGGGCGAGTGTGTTTTATGCTGAATTTGCCAGTGGCGTGGTGAAAACGTTACTCAATCAAGCCCAATTTTCCCCAAGCGATATTAACGCGATCGGCTGTCATGGGCAGACCGTGCGTCATCGTCCCCACTGGCACTTTAGCTTGCAATTGCTTGACCCAAATGTGCTTGCTGAACGCACAGGTATTACGGTGGTGAGTGATTTTCGCCGTCGTGATATGGCAGTCGGTGGGCAAGGAGCTCCTTTAGTCCCTGCCTTTCATCAGGCGATTTTTAGCCGTGAATTTACCCGTGAGCCGATTGGGGCGGTGTTAAATTTGGGTGGTATTGCCAATTTGACAATTTTGAGTGAGCCCGTTCTTGGTTTTGACACAGGCGTTGCGAATTTGCTTATTGATGCATGGTGCGAGCGTCATACAGGCGAGCGATTTGACAAAAACGGGACTTGGGCAAGCACAGGAGAAGTGATTGAGCCGTTGTTGGCACAATTTTTAACTCACCCATTTTTTAGCCAATCTATTCCAAAATCCACAGGGCGAGAAGCGTTTAACATGGCGTGGCTTGACCATGAACTAGAAATGTTTAGCCGTGAATTTACCCAAGTTGCCCTATCGTCGGCGGATGTGCAAGCGACTTTGACCGAAATGGTGGCGGTGAGTATTGCCAATCATTTACAGGCCTTTGATGTGGTAAAAACCCTTGTGGTGTGCGGTGGTGGGGCGTTAAATGGTCATTTAATCAGTCGTCTAAAAGCAAACTTAGCCGATTGGCACGTCAAAAATTCTGAAAACTTTGGCGTGTTGCCAACGTTGGTGGAAAGTATGGCATTTGCGTGGTTGGCTCGTCAGACGATTATTGGCGAAACGGGTAACTTGCCTGCGGTAACAGGGGCAAATAAAGCGGTGGTGCTTGGCACGGTGTGTTTTGCCTAAGTTTGCTTGAATTGTAACAAAATTTTACCAAATTACGTTTAAAAATTTGCTTTAATATGGTTTTGCTAAAAACTCTTGCTAAAAAATTGAAATGAAAGGAATAATTATGACAAGTCGTCAAAAAACGCCCCATTTTTCACGCACCGATGACGAACGTGTGGTGATTACAGGCATGGGAGCGATTACGCCGTTGGGACTGGACGTGGATAGCAGTTGGCAAGCGGTTGTTGCAGGAAAAAGTGGTATCCGTGCCATTGATGCGTTTGACACCCAAGATTTACGTTCAAAAATCGCAGGGTTAGTCAATGATTTTGACGTGAGTCAATATATGTCGGCAAAAGATGCTCGGCGGTATGATGTTTTTGTGCAATATGGCGTGGCGGCAGCATCGCAAGCCTTGCAAAATGCAGGGTTGATTGATGGATTGCAAGCTGAAACCGTGAAAAATATTGACCCGACACGAATTGGCGTGTTGATTGGTTCAGGAATTGGCGGGATTAGCAATATTGAAGACAATGCCAATAAACTTATCCATGATGGCGTTCGCAAAATTTCACCGTTTTTTATTCCGTCGGCGATTATTAACATGACCGCAGGGCAAGTGGCAATTCGCCATGGCATTCAAGGCTTGAATTTGGCGGTGGCGACGGCTTGCACCACGTCCACCCATGCCATTGGCTTGGCGTGTCGCTTGATTGTGTATGGCGATGCCGATGTGATTGTGGCAGGTGGGAGCGAAAAAGCCTCCAATCAGCTTGGTATGGGCGGTTTTGCTGCGATGCAAGCTTTATCTACTCGCAATGATGAACCCACCAAAGCAAGCCGTCCATTTGACAAAGACCGTGATGGTTTTGTGTTGGGCGACGGGGCTGGGGTGTTGGTGTTGGAGCGGTTAAGCCATGCTAAAGCTCGTGGGGCGACGATTTTGGCAGAAGTGGCAGGATTTGGCATGAGCGATGACGCCACGCATATCACCGCACCGCCTGAAGATGGCAATGGGGCAAAACGTGCGATGCAATTGGCATTGACGGATGCAGGGATTGGGGCAAAAAAAATCGGCTATGTTAACGCCCACGGTACGAGTACACCGCTTGGCGATGTAGCCGAAAGCCGTGCGATTGCGAGTTTGTTTGCTGATAATCCAAACTTTGCGGTGAGTTCTACCAAGTCAATGACAGGGCATCTGCTCGGTTCGGCAGGCAGTGTGGAAGCGATTTTTAGTGTCAAAGCCTTGCAAGAGCAAATTTTACCGCCAACCATTAATTTGGATAATCAAGACCCTGATTGTACGTTGGATTATGTGCCAAATGTCGCTCGGCAGGTGAGTGATTTGGCTTATGTGATTTCTAATAGTTTTGGTTTTGGTGGGACGAACGGGTCAATATTGTTAGCGAAGTGGTAACTTGAACCTAAAAACCATGTATTAAGTAAAAAAGAATGCCCACAAGGAGCGTTCTTTTTGTTTTTACTCAAGTTTGTTTAGTCTTTCCAAGCCGTTCTATCTGCTTCATCTTTGAGCTTTGGAAAATTATCAGGGTCAAAACTGATTTGCTCCAAAGGCACACCTGATTTTAACTGACGTTCATAGTCTTTTAACACACGCAACGCCACAGGCGATAGCCATACAATCGCAATCAAGTTGATAATCGCCATAATCCCCATGCTCAAATCGGCAAAATTCCAAACCGATGTCAAGTTCGCCACCGAGCCGATAAACACCATCGCTAACAGTGCAATGCGTAAACCGAGCATCGCCATTTTTGCATTGCGTTCGCCTGACAGAAATTCAATATTGCTCTCACCATAGCTGTAATTTGCGATGATAGACGTAAACGAGAAAAAGAAAATCGCAATCGCCACAAAATACACCCCAAAATCACCAACAAATTTTGACAAAGCCAACTGGGTTAGCTGAATGCCTTGTTGCTCGGTGCTTGGGTCAACCACACCTGATAAAATCACGATACATGCTGTCGCCGTACAAATCACCAACGTGTCCATAAATACGCCAAGCATTTGCATAAAACCTTGCACCGCAGGGTGATTTGGGTGCGATTGAGCGGTCGCCGCCGCATTTGGTGCAGAACCCATACCCGCTTCGTTAGAGAATAAACCACGCTTGATACCGTTAATCATTGCTTGAGCCACCGTATAGCCCAGTACGCCACCACCCACTTGTTCAGGCCCAAATGCTGATTTAAAAATCGTGGCAATGGCGTGTGGAAATGCAGATAAATTGGTAAGAATGATAAACAATGCTAACAAAATATACATAATCGCCATAAACGGTACGACTTTACCTGCGACTTTGGCGACCGATTTCATGCCACCAAACACAATCGGAGCGGTAATTATCACCAAACCAATCCCAGATACCCAAGTTGGAATACCGAACGCTTGTTCATTTGCTGCGGCAATGGTATTGGCTTGCACGCCATTAAACGCCAATCCAAACGCCACCAACAAACATAGTGAAAACGCAATCGCTAACCATTTTTGTTTTAAACCTGCTTGGATATAATATGCAGGTCCACCACGGAACACATTATCGGTATGGGGTACTTTATAGGCTTGGGCAAGGGTAGACTCCACAAAACTCGTCGCCATGCCTAGCACTGCGGTCATCCACATCCAAAACACCGCACCTGGTCCACCCAAATAAATCGCAATCGCCACCCCTGCCAAATTACCTGTACCGACCCGAGCAGCAAGGGACGTCATTAGGGCTTCATACGAGCTGATACCGCCTGTACGACCACCTTGCCCAGATACTTTGAGCAAACTCCACAGATGGAAAAAATGGCGAAATTGGGCAAAGCGTGTCACCACGGTAAAATAAATCCCACCGCCGACCAATAAAAAAACAATCAAACCATACCAAGGGTTATTAAGAATAAGCCAATCGCCATTTCCCCAAACCACCCCGTTTAGGTTGTTTACTAAATTGTTAAACCAATCAAACATAACTATGTTGCCTTTAAAACCGTAAAAAAGTGCTAAAATTTAACACAAATAAACGATTTTTGCCATATACTTAACAAATTTTTTTTTAAATTTAAGCAAATGCAGAAAGCAAAAACGCCAAAAAGCAAAATAGCCAACATTCAGATTAGAATATTGGCTATTTTGCTAAGGCGATTTTTATGAAAACTTTATTTAGGCTTAAACTAAAGTTAAGCGATAAAGCGGTTATACACCTATGGCAGACTTTGCACTACCTTCATCATAGTCATCGCCATGAGTTACGACAACCACGCCTGTTTCGTGGTTTACGTTGACAAATTTAACACCAGCAACACCTTCAAGTTTTTTCGCTAGGTCATCTGCTGCAGCTTTATCAGCAACTTTTACATTTTCGTATTTAGCTTGTGGCATGATATATATCCTTTTTTTTGAAACATAAATGGAGATTTAATAACCAACTTTCATTGATTTTTTAGAAGTTGAAATCTAAAACAAAGTTTTGCTATTAATTTTGATAAAACTATTGTACCCAAAAATTTTATGATTTTCTGCTAATTTTTTGTAAATCTGATAAATGGTTATTTCAAAAGGATAGAGTTATTTTTTGTAAAGAAAGCCAACAAAACGCAAAATTTTTGCAAAAAATAGATATCTTTTAGCAGTTTATCCGTGTTTTTTAACAATTGATTTGGGTCAAATTTAGGCTGAAATTTTTGCAAAAAATTCTATTTTACAATAGTTACACAGCGTTACATTGTTTACATTTTAATTATAATTTGGCTAAAAGTTTATTTATTAAAAGGAAACCGCTCGCAGTGAGCTTGTCGAAGCTTCGGTTGTTATCTCGCTAAGCTCGTCTTGTGAAGCAGTGCTTCTTACACCAAGAACGGAAATGCAGTATAAAATTTGATTTAAGCATTGATAAATTTAATCGCATTAGGTGTCCATTGCTCAATAAGTTGGTGCAAAATGGTTTTTTTGTCAGGTTGATTTAATAAGTATTTCGCCAAACTTTGGGCAATTATCAATAAAAATTCATCTCTTACCAAATCACTGATATAATAACTGTCAAATCCTGTTTGGCGTTTGCCAAGTAGTTCACCTGCCCCACGTAGTTCCAAATCTTTTTGGGCGATGACAAAGCCGTCCGTGCTATCTCTTAGCACGTTGAGCCGTTCAATGCCAGACTCGGATAATGGTGTTTGGTAGAGTAGTACGCAAAAACTTTTTTGTGAGCCACGACCGACTCGCCCACGCAGTTGGTGTAGTTGCGACAGTCCGAGTCGTTCGGCATTTTCGATGACCATTAAGGACGCATTCGGCACGTCTACCCCCACCTCAATGACAGTGGTGGCAACCAATAGTGACGTTTTGCCATCTTTAAAATCTTGCATGACTTGTTGTTTTTGGGTAGGTTTCATTTTGCCATGTACCAAACCGATGTTGAGATTTAGGCGGTTGTCAAGGTCGGCATAGGTCAATTCGGCAGATTGAGCGTCCAAAACTGAACTTTCTTCTACCAAGGGGCAGACCCAATACGCCTGTTTGCCTTGTTCGCAGTTCACCGCAATCCGCTCAATCACTTCATCTCGGCGGTCTCGACTAATGGTAACCGTGGTAATCGGCGTGCGGTTCGGCGGTAGTTCGTCAATAATAGAGGTGTCCATATCACCAAACGCACTCATGGCAAGTGTGCGTGGAATGGGGGTGGCAGTCATAATCAGCTGATGGGGCGTGGTATGTGCCAAACCTTTACCGAGTAATGCCATACGTTGCTCTACGCCAAAACGGTGCTGTTCATCGATGATGACCAAGCCCAATTTGGCAAATTGTACACTGTCTTGGAATAAAGCATGTGTACCGACCACGATTTGCACGTCATTGTCGGCAATTTGTTGCAAGGCTAACGTGCGTTCTTTGGCAGTTTGTTTGCCAGCGAGCCAACCGACGCCGATGCCAAGCGGTTCAAACCAGTTTTTAAAATTGATAAAATGTTGCTCTGCCAAAATCTCAGTCGGTGCCATAATCGCCACTTGCCAACCGCTGTCCAACGCATAACACGCCGATAACCCAGCCACCAAGGTTTTGCCCGCACCGACATCGCCCTGTACAAGGCGAAGCATGGGCTTGGACGTGGCTAAATCTTGCACAATTTCGCCAACCACACGAGCTTGGGCGTTGGTTGGGCTAAAGGGTAGGTTTGCTAACAAATTTTTAGCCAATGCACTCGTATCATCGCAACGTGGGGCTTTGTGTTGATAAAGGTGCTGTTTGCGGTACAATAGCCCTAGCTGATTTGCCAACATTTCTTCAATAATCAATCGCTGACAAGTGGGGTGTGAGCGGTTTTTCAGTTGTTCTAACACTTGATATTGTTTGGCTAAATCAGTGTAAATCGGTGGTTGATGAATAAAACTCAAGGCATCCATCCAGCTAAATTCGGCAAATGGATTTTTTAGTCGAGCTAAAAGTGGAAATTGAACGGTTAATTGATGTTCTATGCTTTGCCATTCATTATCGTTAAGCTGAATTAAACTATTTGGTTGATTTTGTTTCACTGTTTGTAAGGCAAGTTTAATAAGACTACGCAACTTGTTTTGATGCAAGCCTTTAACCGTTGGATAAATCGGCACAAGCCCTGTATTGGCAAGCGGTTTTTGCTCGGTGATGAGTTCAAATTCTGGGTGCGAAATTTGTGTGCCATATTGGTTAATGATGACTTCACCAAACACACGCAACACGTTGCCAACTCGCATGGCATCGGCAAGCCCACGATACACATGAAAAAAGCGTAACATCAGCTGTCCTGTGGCATCTTGTAGCACCACGCTCATGCCTGTGCGTTTATTGTCGGATTTGACGATTTTGCCTTGAATGAGTACGGACTGACCGTTGGCAACCTCGGCGATATTCACCAGTCGGCTACGGTCTTCGTAATCTCGTGGCAAATGCAACAATAAATCAAAAATCCGCTCAATACCAAGTTGGGCAAGCTGTTCGGCGATTTTTGTTCCTACACCTGATAGTGCGGTGATAGGGCGGTTTACCACGTTGTCTGGTATCGGTTGCGTTGCTTTAGACGGCATAATGTTCGGTTTATTCGGCACGGGGATTGTCGGTTTTGTGCTCGGTAAGTTTACTTTCTAATTGGCGATTGACTGCGTCCGCTAACCAGCTTTGCAAATCTTGATGCATATTTGCCATGGCATCGAGTAGATAGGTTTCAATTTTGTGGTTTAAATTATTGATGATTTCTTCCTTGATTTTTTCAATGCTGTCAAAATCTAACGAGCTGATTTTTAACCCATTTTTAGGATTTTCTGCATGATTATCTTTGACAAGATTAGTATCGGTTTTAGCGGTTGCATGGAGCATTTTTGTGGGATTGAAGGCAACATTTGGCAAGCTAAAATGGTTTTCACTGTCTTTTAATACATAAATGGTGGTGTCGGTATCGTCATCATTGTTTTGTTTTGATGAATTTTGTTCAGTTTTTTCTTGTTCCAAACGCTCTTGTTCACGTTTTTCTTTTTCTAATTGTTCTTTTTCCAACTTTTCTTGGGCAAGACGTTGTTCAAGCAATTCCCGTTCACGTTGTTGGCGTTGTTTTTCTTGTTCTTCGGCACGGCGTTGTTCGGCGATGATTTCTTCGACTTTATCATGCAAATTGGCGACACGAAATTGAAAATTATCCAAATCGGTTTCAGATTGCAACACTTGATAAATGTCATCAAGTTCGTTGATAATGGTCTGCTTGATTGGTGTGGCGGTGGCATACCAACGTTGTGAAAATTGGGGTGAAAAAGTAAATCCTGACATGATTTTATCCAAATTTATTAAAAATTTTGTCAAATAATCAGGATTATAGCATTTTTAGCGGGTTTGACAAAAAGATTTTTAACTTTTTAGATAGGTTAAATACCGAAAATTTAACCCACTTTTTTCATCAGTCAGCCACTCGCTTACCGTTTGTAGTTGAAAGTTTTCGGGAATTTGTGGATAAAAAGCGGTTGCACCATCTATCTGTGTTTGCACTTCAGTAATCTCTAAACGTTGTGAGATTGATAAGGCTTGTTCAAAAACTTTTTCACCACCGATTATCCAAATTGTTGATATTGCTTGGGTTTTTGCAAGATTTTTAGCAACATCTATTGCGGTTGCTAAATCAGCAAACACTTTTACTGAAGCAAATTGTTGCTCAACTTGTTGATATTCAGCGTTTCGGCTAATGATAATGTTGGTACGGTTTGGTAAGGGTTTCGCCCCCATAGATTCAAAAGTTTTGCGACCCATGATGACAATGCCGTTTTTGGTATGTTGTTTAAAATGTCGCAAATCAGCAGGCAAATGCCAAGGCAAATCGTTATTTTTTCCGATAGCGTTATTCTCACTTTTTGCAACAATTTGAGCGATTTCAATCATTTGTGTCATACTTTACTCTTTAATTTAAACAGCAACTTCGGCTTTAATGGTTGGGTGGCTTTGATAATTAATAATGTCAATATCATCAAATGTAAAGTCAAAAATATTATCAATGTTTGGATTTAGTTGTAATGTTGGCAAGGTAAAGGGCTCACGGTTGAGTTGAGTTTCCACTTGTTCAAAATGGTTGCTGTACAAATGACAATCGCCCCCTGTCCACACAAATTCACCCACACTAAGCCCACAAACCTGTGCCACCATGTGGGTTAATAATGCATAACTAGCGATGTTAAATGGCACGCCCAAAAATAAATCCGCCGAGCGTTGATACAGTTGGCAAGACAGTTTACCGTCCGCCACAAAAAATTGAAACAGCGTATGACACGGCGGTAACGCCACTTGGTCGGCTTCTTTTGGGTTCCAACCTGTTACTATCAGTCGGCGAGAGTTGGGATTGTCTTTGATTTGTTCAATGACTTGGTGAATTTGGTCAACACCGTCATCATTAAAATGACCGTTTTCATCGGTGGTTGCTCCAAAATTTCGCCATTGATGCCCATAAACTGCCCCCAAATCGCCTGCTTGTCTGCCAAACCTTGCCGTTTGTTCTGCGGTTGCCCATTCGTTCCAAATTCGCACCCCATTGTCTTGCAAATATTTGACGTGGGTATCGCCTTTTAAAAACCACAAAAGTTCGTAAATCACGCTTTTGGTGTGGATTTTTTTGGTGGTTAACAGTGGGAAACCGTCATTTAAATCAAACCGCATTTGAGCCCCAAATACAGAGCGGGTGCCTGTACCTGTGCGGTCACCCTTTTGCGTGCCATGTTGATAAACGTAGCGGATTAAATCCAAATAGGCTTGTTCGTTTTTTGTCATTAGCATAAGTTTTTTGATATTAAAGTTAGTAAAATTCTGAAAAATAAAAAACATTCCCCAATCGCTTGCTATCAGGATTAGGTTTGATTAAAATTATCAAGATAGAACGGTTTTATTAAATGTTAAACCGCATTTTCACCTGTTTCGCCAGTACGAATACGAATGATTTGCTCCAGATTGGTCACAAAAATCTTGCCATCGCCGATTTTGCCTGTATTTGCCACACGGATAATCGCTTCAATCGCAGGCTCAACCATATCGTCCGCCACCGCAATTTCTAGCTTGACTTTTGGCAAAAAATCCACCACATATTCCGCTCCACGATACAGCTCGGTATGTCCTTTTTGGCGACCAAAACCCTTCACTTCCGTTACTGTTACGCCTTGCACGCCGATTTCGGATAGGGCTTCACGCACATCGTCAAGTTTAAACGGCTTTAAAATCGCAGTAATTAATTTCATGGTATGTTCCTTTTTAAATAAATAAACATCAGTTTCATTTTAACACAAAAAATTTAGCGATGATTGATAAAAACTGATAAAAAACAATTGTTTATCTATCTATAACTAACCATTTCAAATGGTTATACTAATTTTTAAAAAAGGTCTGAATTAAACAGAGAAATTTAAACAATTTATGGTTAACCATTTGAAATAATAATAAAATTTTTGTGATAATCACTTGTGTGGTTTGTTGGGGTAAAATCGCAATTTTTCCTATTATACTTAAAAAAATAGATTTGGGCTAATAAAATCCTTAATCCATGTAAACATTGCACCAAAATGATGAATTTGCATGATTTTGGTGATTTTTTGGCAAAACTTTTTCATCACAATTTTAGCAGAAAAAATCGCTAAGCCTTGCTAATAAAATGCTATAATAAGTCATTTTTGACAATGCTTTGAAAATATTTTGACAAAGTTCTGAAAATGGGGAATGACAATGACGACAGCAAACAACGAAAACCCAAAGATTTTACAGCGTGGCGACGGCTTGCAAGTGGTGGTTGGACTGGGTAAGTCAGGCTTGGCAACGGTGAATTATTTGTATGAATTGGGTTATCAAGTGGCGGTAACGGACAGTGGACAGCCGAGCCTTGCTGAACAATTGCCGAGTAATGTCAGCACCCATTTTGGCAAGATTGACAGTGAACTGTTGGCAACGGCAAGTCGCATTATCATCAGCCCAGGGATTGACCCATTATCGCCTGTATTTGACGTGGTGCGTGCCAAAAAGATTGCCATGGTAAGCGATATTCAGCTATTTCATGAAATTTGCCAACAAAAAAATATTCCAATCATTGCCATTACCGGCTCAAATGCCAAAAGTACCGTTACCACACTCGTGGGGGAAATGGCAAAAAATGCAGGCAAAAATGTCGGTGTTGGCGGTAATCTAGGCACACCTGCGTTAGATTTGTTGCGTGAGCCGATTGAGCTTGCGGTGCTAGAATTATCCAGCTTTCAATTACAAACCACGACCAATCTGTCCGCCCAAGTTGCCACTGTGTTAAATATGTCGCCTGATCACCTTGACCGTCATGGCGATATGTTCGGTTATCATCGGGAAAAACATCGTATTTTTCAAGGGGTGAAATCCATTGTCGTCAATCGTGATGACCCACTTAGCCGACCGCTTGTCGCTGATGATATGCCGACTATCAGCTTTGGGGCGAACGCACCTGATATCAATCAGTATGGCATTTTGACTGATACTAATGGTGATATGTGGCTAGCTCGTGGCAGTCAACGCTTGTTACATGAAAAAGATGTGCCGATTAAAGGTCAACATAATTTGATTAATGTATTATCCGCATTGGCAATTGGTGAATTGGCAGGGTTTTCCATGGAAAGTATGTTAAGCACGATTAAACAATTTATCGGCTTGCCCCACCGCTGTGAATTTGTCAAAACCTTAAACATTGCCAATCATAAACTAGATTGTTACGATGACTCAAAAGGTACAAATATTGGCTCTACGCTCGCCGCCGTGCTAGGTTTGGGCAATGTATATCAGCCAAAAGGCAAAAAACTAGCGGTGATTTTGGGTGGGCAAGGCAAGGGACAACAATTTGCCGAACTTGCCAAACCGTTAACCACGTTTGCCAGTCAAGTGTATTTGATTGGGGAAGATGCCGACAAAATTGCCAATGATTTACAAAATGCTAAGCTTGGCGACAATGTCATGTTAAAACACTGCCAAACCCTGCAAAATGCCTTTAACCAAGCGATTGCCGATAGTGGACGTGATGCGAGCATTGGCGTGTTGCTATTGTCGCCTGCGTGTGCCAGTTTTGACCAATTTACAGGTTATGTGCAACGTGGGCAAGTGTTTAAAGATTTAGTCAATCATTTTAAATAGTTTTTTAAATATTTTTGAGAAATAATGTCAAAAATACTTTTGTGTTAATTAAAAAATCTAAGATTAGGTTGGGTTATGCCAATACGCAGTTCTTCTTTTTCTCATCTAGCAAGTCCAACGGCCAAGGAAAAACGCTGGTTACCGTCGCTGTCGTCCGTGTTAATCAGCTGTGTTGGCATGATTATGGTCATGAGCTTGCTCATGGTGACATCGGCATCGATTTCGTTTGCCGAACTTAACAATATGTATCCACTCAAATTTTTTATCAATCAATTATCATATATGATGATTGGGATTATTTTTGGTTTTATCGTGTATTGTGTACCGTTGCGGACGATTTTTCGTACCAATACCAGTTTTTTTGTGTTACTTGGCTGTTTGGCAATGATTATTTATACCGTGATATTTGGTTCGGTAATTAACGGTAGTCGGCGTTGGATTGAGATTGGGTCAATTAATTTTCAACCTGCAGAATTGGCGAAGTTGGCGATGATTTTGTTTACCGCTGATTTCTTGGTAAGGCGAGTAGATGAAGTACGGTATCAGGCAACAGGCTTTATCCGTTTGTGTGGTGTTGCCTTTTTTATGATTTTAGCGATTATGCTTCAGCCAGATTTTGGCTCGGTGGTGATTATTATCGGTTGTATGGGGGCGATGATTTTTGTAGCAGGCTTGCCCATGCGATTGGTGATGATTTTACTCGGCTCGGTGTCGGTTGGTGTGGTACTTGCGATTCTAACCGCAGGCTATCGTTTAAAGCGAGTAACTTCATTTATTGATCCATTTGATGATTTGCGAGATAGCGATTATCAGCTCGGACGCAGTATCGTGGCGTTCGCACGTGGCGAATGGACAGGCGTGGGCTATGGCGAAAGTATCCAAAAACTAGCCCATCTGCCCGAAGCTCACACGGACTTTTTATTGGCAATTACAGGCGAAGAATTAGGCTTGGTCGGCGTGGTATTTTTGCTAAGTTTACAAATTTTGCTGATTTGGGTGGTAATGAAAATCAGTTATGACACGCTAAAACGTCGTCAAAGCCGTCTGAGTTATTTTGCGTTTGGCGTGGGAGTATTGTTTTTTGGGCAAGCCTTCGTCAATGCAGGCATGACGCTTGGGATTTTGCCAACTAAGGGTTTAACCATGCCATTTTTTAGTTATGGTGGCTCGTCTATGGTGGTAAACTTAATTATAATCGGTATTTTATTAAGAATTATTAAAGATAGCCCAAAAATCTCACCCACAGAAGCTCGCTATTATTAATACTTCTCAATAAATGGTTAAATCAAATCTGATAATGGCGGACAAAATAACTGCTGTTTGCCAACCAATTTCTCATCTTGCCATTGTGCTATCGCCTGTTGTAACATCACTTCGGGCGAATTTTTTTCAACGGGTTGTTGCCCCAAAAACTTTAACGCAAGTTGTAACAAATCTTGGGCATTATAATGCTCAATCGGCTCGGCAAGGGTTTGTTTAGAAAGTTTTTGCCCTTTATCATTAATCAAAATCGGCAAATGGTAATAATCTTTGACAATCGGCATTTGTAAATAGTCATAAATCGCCAGTTGAGCAGTGGTTAACGGCAAAATATCCAAACCACGCACGATTTGATTAACGCCTTGGGCGATATCATCCACCACCACCGCAAGCATATAATTAATCATACCTTTTTGCGGTGTGTTTTGTGAATTTTGGTTAAAAACTTGTCGGCGACGTACCACGATATCACCTTGGCTATACTGTGGGTTATCAATGATAAGTCCTTGATAGTTATCAAAAAAATCAATATTCTTATCAGGCATGATTAAGCGTACCGCATGATGTTTGCCTAAATTTTTATGCTCACAAATCTTTGGATAAATCAGCGGATTTTGTTCTGATAGCTTATCAGCAAAGCTGGGCTGGTTTTGGTAAAACTGTTGAATAGATTTTCGGCTACAATCACAACCATAACTCACCGAACCGAGTTGATTTTCCAAAATTTCATGATATAAATCAAGATGTTGCGATTGATAATAAACATCACCGTCCCAATGTAAGTCCAATCGTGTTAAATCTGCCAAAATTTGTTGGCTAAACCTAGCATGACAGCGTTCATCATCAACATCTTCAATGCGTAATAGCCATTTGCCCCCTGCTTTTTTGGCAAGACAAAAACTGGCAACGGCGGTGACGAGTGAGCCAATGTGCAAACTACCTGTCGGAGACGGTGCAAAACGCCCGATAACAGGCGTTGTCGTTGTGGCAGATGGCGACATTAGCATAACAATATGGACAGGGCAAAGGGTCGGTTAAGCATGTCCCCATGCTTGCTTTTCTTTGATTTCTGATAAGGTTTTGCAGTCAATACATTGGGTGGCAGTGGGGCGAGCTTCTAGGCGACGTAGTCCGATTTCCACGCCACAGGTTTCACAAAAACCATAGTCGCCACTTTCAATCTCTGCCAATGATTTATCAATTTTGCGAATGAGTTTGCGTTCACGGTCTCGAGTTCGCAAGGCTAAGGCAAATTCTTCTTCTTGTGTCGCACGGTCGTTGATATCAGGCATCGCCGTTGATTCGTCTTGGATATAAGACTTGGTACTTTCTGCTTCGGCTAATAGCTGAGCTTTCCATGCTTCTAAAATTTGGGTAAAATGCTCGAGCTGAGCGTCGTTCATATATTCTTCGCCGTCTTTGGCTTGATATGGGGTAAAACTAACATTTTGTTCAGTCTGAGTGGCTGTCATACAGTTCTCCAAAAAATTTGTTATTGGTTAAAAAAAGGTAAAAACAGATTTTTACAAATTTATAAACAAAAGTTTACCAATCACAAATGTTAAAATTTGCCCTAAACAATGGGGGCAAGTCGCAAAAATTCAACGCTAATTCTAGCTAACCTTAAAAAGGTGGCACAGTTTGTATTCTTTTAACGCCTGTTGCAAGTGTTGCATTGTTATATAATGTTATCCAACGTAAACCTGCATGGCTATTATCAATCCCATATTCATCTTGATTTGGCAGAAATTGAGCGGACGTGGATGGCGTGGTAAAAACGGATATCTCATTGATAATACTAGAAAATTCCTGATGTACATGACCCACAAAAATCCCTTTAATTTGACTCTTAAAGGGTAAAATTGCTTGCCAAAAATCATCGCTATTTTTCAGTCGATGATTATCAATCCATGCTGAACCGACGTTAAACATCGGATGATGACAAAAAATAATACACGGTTTTTGCCGAGTGGCTAAAGTTTGACTTAACCAATCTAAACTACGTTGACAAAAACAGCCCCAAATCTCACCTTTACAACTGCTATCCAAAAAAACAATGTCCCAAATCGGCGTTGCCACCACATGACAATTTTTTAGGCGTTTATCGGCATGAATACCGACATGACGACGCTGAAAAAATGGCAAATGACTGTCTAACTCCATCGTCACATCATGATTGCCCGAAATCGCCACATAAGGGGAACTAAATTTATCAAAATAATCAAAAAGTTGGGTATAGTTCGCTTCGGTCGGTTCTTGTAACAAATCGCCTGTAATTGCCAACAAATCTCGCTTGGCAAAATCCTGCTCTATCATTGCCATAATGGCATCCAAATTGGCTTTGGGATTGATATTACAGTACAATTGTTCCGTATTTTCATATAAATGCAAATCGCTAATTTGTACTAATTGCACAAATTCAGAATTTTTGGGAATGATTGACTCGACAACCTGTAAATTATCAAGCGGGCAAGCGGTCCGATGATGCAAACAAACAGACGTACTCAAAAGCGATATCCTTTGTTGGAATGTGGACATTTATTGATTAAAAAATGATGTATTTTACATGAATTTTAAACAAAATCAAGGGTAAATAGAATTTTATTTTGTAAAAAAGCTAAAAAATATTTGCTAAATAATATCAAAATGCTAACTTTATTGACATTTTTGGCAAATGCCTGACAGCTCAATTACGCTAGACTTTATGACAAATTGGGCTTGTTTGGCAAGTTCGCCGAGCAAATTATCTAGCGTGTCGTGGCCTAATTCTTGCACATCGCCACATTTTTGACAAATTAAAAAAGTTGCGGTATGTTGGTCGTCGGGTCGGCAACAGGCAAAAAAAGTTTTAGTACCACTGAGTTGGTGAATAAAACCGAGTTCCAATAAAAAATCCAAACTTCGATAAATGGTCGGTGGGGCAAGGGGTTTTTCGGAGGTTTCTTGCAGTTTTGCTAACAGCTCATACGCCCCAATCGGCGTTGCAGATTCCAAAATTAATCGGTACACTTGTTCACGCAGTGGTGTAAAACGCACGCCTTGACTGGCACAGGTTTCTTTGGCTAACACAAGCGAGCGTTCAATACTGTCAGGCTGATGACAATGCTGGCAACTGGCAGAATGTGCCACCGCATCACTTGGTGCGAGTGTACCGTCCACGTGTTGAATGGGGTGTGGGCTGTGCTGATAAAGGGTTTTAGACATAAACTCACCACAAAAAAAATTAGAACCTGTATTCATAACGTTTTTGCAATGAAAAATGCGATAAATCGCCCGCTTTTCAAGGAAAAAACGCAGGTTGATAGTCATTCTATCAATCAAGTTTTCGACGCGGAAAAGCAAGATTTAGCCAGTTTTCATGCAAAAGCAAACTTTGGTTTTATTTTTCAAAGTGAAAATTAACTGCGTAAGGTTGTGAATGCAGGTTCTTACAATAGCCAAAGGCGAAAACTTGCACCAAACGTTATGACCCACTATAATAAGGCGTATTTTCACATTTTTCAAGCCAGTCTGTCTTAATTTGCCATTTAAACGCCTTTTCCACCAGATTTAGCCTATCATGACAAAACCGCAACCCCGTTTTCAACCGTACCACATTCAAAAAGCCATTGGTCGACAGTCTTGGATTATATTGGCGTTGGTGGTGATAGGTATTGGTTTGGATATCATTTTTGCTAAGGTGGGTTTTGTCATTAGTAAAAATTTGTTGGCAGGTGCGGTGTTGGCGTGGGTAGGGCAGTTGGTATTTGCCAAAATTGCGTTGGGTGTAACTGGGGCAAGTCAGCAACGCCAAATCGTGCATCGGATGTATCAGGCGACCATGGTAAAGTGGTTCATTACTTTTGTCGGATTTGCAGGGATTTTTATTGGTTTAAAGCCGTTGTTAGCAGTTTGGGTGTTTGTTGGTTTTATCGTGCTACAAATTAGTCATGCGGTATTAAGTTTTCAGTTACAATCTTGATAGAAATACGTAAGAATTTAATTACAAAAAATAAGATGTTTGCAAGATAAATTTTTTGCAAAATATCTTAAAAAATGACGAAAATTTTAATTTTTTGGATATTTACCGATATTTTTTAATAAATTTTAATTTTTTGTAAAAAAAAATGCAATTTCATACAAAAATTTTTAATTTAAACCTTTACAAAAAGGTAACATTTGCATTAATATACACGGGATTTTCAAAAAGGTGCGAATGGTAGCTTTTTTATTTAAATTTAGCTAATCGGTTGCACCAAAATTTTTTTATTGACTCACAATAGACAAAAAAGTGAAGACTATGGCAGACGCAACCGCTCACGCACACGAAGTTACTTCAAATGAGTATATTCAGCACCATTTGACAAACTGGACGTATGGTCATCACCCAGAGCTTGGCTGGAAAGTTGCTGAAACGCAAGCTGAAGCTGCAGCGATGGGCTTTAATGCCATTCATTTAGATTCTATGCTATGGTCAATTGGGCTTGGTATTTTCTTTTGTGGACTGTTTTATTTGGTTGGTAAAAAAGCAACGTCAGGCATTCCATCAAAATTACAAGCCTTTATTGAAATGATTGTTGAATTTGTTGATAGTAATGTGCGAGAATCGTATCATGGTACGTCAAAGTTAATCGCACCACTTGCGTTAACGATTTTTGTGTGGATTTTTTTAATGAACTTGATGGATTTAATCCCAATTGATTATATCCCAGTTTTGGCACAAAAAATCGGTGAAGCAATGGGGCATGACCCGCACCATGTGTATATGAAAATTGTACCAAGTACTGACCCGAACGTAACTTTGGGTATGTCATTGTCAGTATTTGCGTTGATTATTATTTATTCTATTAAGGAAAAAGGCTTTGGTGGATTTATTGGTGAGTTAACCCTACATCCATTTAGTGCTAACAATCCGGTGGCTAAAATTGCGTTAATCCCTGTTAACTTCATTTTAGAAACTGTAACGCTCATCGCAAAACCAATTTCATTAGGCTTACGACTTTTTGGTAATATGTATGCTGGTGAGTTGATTTTTGTGTTGATTGCCCTGATGCCGTTTTATTTGCAATGGGTATTATCTGTTCCGTGGGCTATCTTCCACATTTTAGTAATCACTTTGCAAGCGTTTATTTTTATGATGTTAACCATCATTTATCTAAGTGCTGCAAGCCAAACTGACCATTAATTTTTTAACAATGAGGATATCTCGATGACTCCAGAACTAGCAAGCATGACCGTATTAGCCGTTGCTTTACTTATCGGTTTAGGTGCATTAGCCACAGGTATTGGTTTTGCGATTTTAGGTGGTAAATTCTTAGAGAGCGTAGCCCGTCAACCAGAACTTGGCTCACAATTACAAACTCGTATGTTCATCGTAGCGGGTCTTCTTGATGCTGTGCCAATGATTGGTGTTGGTATCGCAATGCTATTGTTATTCGCTAATCCTTTAGCAGGTTAATAGGTAAGCTGTCAGTACACCGTCCACAACGATTAGGTGTGTGGGCGAGGAATTGAAGAAACTTAATTAACGAGGGATTCTACGTGAATATCAATGCAACCCTAATCGGACAATCCATTGCATTTGCCATCTTTGTGATGTTTTGCATGAAGTTTGTGTGGCCACCATTGGCTGCCGCTATTGCAGACCGTCAACGCAAAATTGCAGATGGTTTGAATGCTGCCGAAAAAGCAAAAGCTGATTTGGCGACCGCTGGTGCGGCTGCAGAACAAGAACTGGCAGCAGCAAAAGCAAAAGCGGCATCACTCATTGAGCAAGCCAACAAAAGTGCCAATCAAATGATTGAAGATGCCAAACTGCAAGCACAAGCTGAAGGTGAACGTATTCGCCAACAAGCCCGTGATGCAGTTGACCAAGAAATTAGCAAAGCCCGTGAAAGCCTTCGTGCCGAAGTTGCCGAACTTGCTGTATTAGGTGCTGAGAAAATTTTACAAGAAAAGGTCAATCCAGAAGCCCATGCCAATATGCTAAACCAATTGGCGGCAAAGTTATAAGTGGCAACAGTACAGTGAGGATATGATGGCTGATTTATCAACCTTAGCAAGACCCTATGCAAAAGCAGCATTTGATTATGCTAAAGAGCATCATGCTATCAATGAATGGCAAGACTACTTAGCGGTGATGAATGCCATCGTAAGCGATAAGGCATTTGCAGAGTATCTACATAATCCAGCGATTGCAGCCACGAGTAAAGTTACCACTTTAACCGAACTTTATAACCAAACCGCACCTGATGATAGCAATAATGTGTTTAAAACTTTAAGCACAGCGATTGACGGTGGACAACAGGTAAATAGTGACGCATTTGTGAACTACTTAACACAACTTGCCGAGCAAGAGCGTTTGGCATTATTGCCTTATATCCATGAGCGTTTTGGTTTGTTAAAAGCGACCGATGCCAAAGAAATCAATGCTCACGTCACGTCTGCTTATCCACTCACTAAAGCACAAGAGCTATTGTTGGAAAACCGTTTGGCAACTTCATTTAATGCAGATGTAGTGCTACACGTTGACGTTGACCCAAATTTGATTGGTGGTATCACGATTAAAGTCGGTGATAAAGTCATTGATGACTCTGTACGTGGCAAATTAAAACAGTTAAAAACACAGCTAATTGCCTAAGTTGATGCGTTTTTGCAACATCGCAAAAATCCATGGTTAGCAATTGGTATCTATTTAAGGAAACAGTGCAATGCAACAATTGAATCCAGCGGAAATCAGTAATCTGATTAAGCAGCGAATTCAAGACCTGACTGCGGGTGCCACAGCAAAAAATGAAGGCACTATTGTCATGGTATCTGACGGTATCGTACAGATTCATGGTCTTGAAGATGCCATGTACGGCGAAATGATTGAGTTTGAAGGTGGCATCTATGGTATGGCATTAAACCTTGAGCAAGACTCAGTGGGTGCGGTAGTATTAGGTGATTACCTAACCCTACAAGAAGGTCAAAAAGCCTACTGTACAGGTCGTATTTTAGAAGTACCAGTTGGGCCTGAGTTACTAGGTCGTGTGGTAGATGCACTGGGCAATCCTATCGATGGTAAAGGTCCAATCAATGCCAAATTGACCGACAAAGTTGAAAAAATCGCACCGGGTGTAATTGATCGTCAATCGGTAGATGAGCCTGTGATGACTGGTTATAAATCAGTTGATACCATGATTCCAATTGGACGTGGTCAACGTGAGCTTATCATCGGTGACCGTCAAACAGGTAAAACTGCAATGGCGATTGACGCGATTATTGCTCAAAAAGACTCTGGTATTAAATGTATTTATGTTGCGGTTGGTCAAAAACGTTCAACCATTGCTAACGTGGTGCGTAAATTAGAAGAAACAGGTGCACTGGCTTATACAACCGTTGTTGTGGCATCTGCATCAGAACCTGCCTCACTACAGTACATTGCACCTTATTCAGGTTGTACCATGGGTGAGTACTTCCGTGACCGTGGTGAAGATGCGTTAATTATTTATGATGATTTGTCAAAACAAGCGGTTGCTTACCGTCAAATCTCATTGCTATTACGTCGTCCACCAGGACGTGAAGCTTACCCTGGTGATGTATTCTATCTACACTCACGGTTGCTAGAGCGTGCATCTCGTGTTAATGCAGATTATGTTGAAAAATTCACCAACGGTGAAGTGAAAGGTAAAACAGGTTCATTGACTGCATTGCCAATCATTGAAACGCAAGCGGGTGACGTGTCTGCATTCGTACCAACCAATGTGATTTCAATTACTGATGGTCAGATTTTCCTTGAGTCAAGCCTATTTAACTCAGGTATCCGTCCAGCGGTGAACGCAGGTATCTCAGTATCTCGTGTGGGTGGTGCAGCCCAAACCAAAATCATCAAAAAATTGTCAGGCGGTATTCGTACAGCTCTTGCACAATATCGTGAATTAGCGGCGTTTGCTCAGTTTGCCTCTGACCTTGACGATGCGACTCGTAAACAACTTGACCACGGTCAACGTGTTACCGAACTGATGAAACAACATCAATACGCACCAATGTCAATCGCTGAACAAGCTGCGGTGATTTATGCCTCTAACGAAGGTTATTTAGCAGACGTACCTGTCAATAAAGTTAGTGCTTTTGAAGCAGGTTTACTGCGTTATTTGCGTGACCAACATGGTGCATTTATGCAAGAAATTGATGACACGGCAAATTACAATGATGAGATTGCAAATACGTTTAAAACAGCAATTGAAACATTTAAACAAAATCATTCATTTTAATTAGCCGATAGGTTTTATTGTAAATTGTCATAGAACGATAAACAAAGTAATCGGTTATAGTTTTACTTTGTTTATTTTCAAAAATTTGTTAACAGGATGAGCTTGATCGAAATCCTGTTAATCATGAAACCCAGCTGTATGGATTACTTATGGCAAGTTTAAAAGAAATTCGAGCAAAAGTTGCTAGTATTAAAAGTACCCAAAAAATTACTCGAGCCATGCAAATGGTTGCGGCGAGTAAGATGCGTCGAGCTCAAGAGCGTATGCAACTAGGTCGCCCATATGCTGACAGTATGCGTCGAGTGGTTTCACATTTGGTAAAAGCATCACCCGATTATAAGCATCCTTATTTGTTGACTCGTCCTGTTAACTGTGTGGGCTATATCGTGGTAACGTCTGACCGTGGTTTGGCAGGTGGTTTGAATATCAATTTGTTTAAAAAATTGATGCAACACGTCAAAGAAAAAAATAGCCAATCGGTTGAAACCCGTTTTGCTGTGATTGGTCAAAAAGGCGTAAGCTTTTTTAAAACATTTGGTGGTATGGTGATTGCGGCAGAGTCGCATTATGGTGATAACCCAAGCTTTGAACAATTAAGTACGCCTGTTCAAGTAATGCTTGATGCGTTTAATCGTGGTGAAATTGATGAAATTTATTTGGTGTACAATGAGTTTATCAATGCCATGACCCAAAAACCAAACGTGCATCAGTTAGTGCCAATTTCTCCAAGTGAATTGCACGATGAAACCATGGCAAAACGTGAGCATAGTTGGGATTATATTTATGAGCCATCTGCTAAAGATTTGGTAGATAGTTTGATGGGGCGTTATGTGGAATCTGTTGTCTATCAAGGTGTGGTAGAAAATATTGCATCTGAGCAGTCTGCCCGTATGGTTGCGATGAAAGCAGCGACAGATAATGCAGGTAACTTAATTAAAGAATTACAATTAGTTTACAACAAGCTGCGTCAAGCGGCGATTACCCGTGAAATTTCGGAAATCGTTGGCGGTGCGGCTGCTGTTTCATAATTGACCTAAATTCAAGGAGAACGTAATGAGTAGCGGTCGTATTGTACAGATTATTGGTGCGGTGATTGATGTTGAATTTGACCGTCAAAGCGTGCCAAAAATTTATGATGCTTTAAAAGTTGAAAATACAGAAACAACCTTAGAAGTGCAACAACAATTAGGTGATGGTATCGTGCGTACCATTGCAATGGGTTCAACCGAAGGTTTAAAACGTGGCTTACCTGTAACCAATACAGGCAACCCAATCTCTGTGCCAGTCGGTAAAGGTACGCTGGGTCGTATCATGGACGTGTTGGGTCGCCCAATTGACGAAGCAGGTCCTGTGGAGCATCAAGAAACTTGGTCAATCCATCGTGAAGCACCAAGTTATGATGAACAATCTAACTCAACTGAGCTTTTAGAAACAGGCATTAAAGTGATTGACTTGCTATGTCCGTTCGCTAAAGGTGGTAAAGTTGGTCTGTTCGGTGGTGCAGGTGTTGGTAAAACCGTTAACATGATGGAACTTATTAACAACATCGCGAAAGCTCACTCAGGTTTGTCTGTGTTTGCTGGTGTTGGTGAGCGCACTCGTGAAGGTAATGACTTTTACCACGAAATGAAAGATTCTGGTGTACTTGACAAAGTTGCGATGGTTTATGGTCAGATGAATGAGCCACCAGGAAACCGTTTACGTGTTGCGTTAACAGGTTTGACCATGGCGGAATATTTCCGTGATGAAAAAGATGAAAACGGTAAAGGTCGTGATGTTCTATTGTTCGTAGATAATATTTATCGTTATACCCTTGCAGGTACAGAAGTATCAGCATTGTTAGGTCGTATGCCTTCTGCGGTAGGTTATCAACCAACATTGGCAGAAGAAATGGGTGTGCTACAAGAGCGTATTACTTCAACGCAAACTGGCTCTATTACTTCTGTTCAAGCGGTTTACGTTCCTGCGGATGACTTGACTGACCCCTCGCCTGCAACTACTTTCGCTCACTTGGATGCAACCGTTGTACTTAGCCGTGATATCGCATCACAAGGTATTTACCCTGCGGTTGACCCACTAGATTCTACTTCTCGTCAGCTTGACCCACAAGTTATCGGTGAAGAGCATTATAATGTGGCTCGTGGTGTGCAAGAAGTGTTGCAACGTTTTAAAGAGTTAAAAGACATCATTGCGATTTTGGGTATGGACGAGTTGTCAGAAGATGATAAATTGGTGGTTTACCGTGCTCGTAAAATCCAACGTTTCTTGTCACAGCCTTTCCACGTTGCCGAAGTATTTACAGGGGCTCCTGGTAAATATGTACCAATTCGTGAAACTATTCAAAGTTTCAGAGCGATTTTGAACGGTGAATATGATGACTTACCAGAACAAGCTTTCTATATGAAAGGTGGTATTGAAGAGGTTGTTGCTGCGGCAGAAAAATTGCGTGGCTAATTGATTGATAACGTGTTAACGGTGTCAATTTATTAAAAAAATTTTATTTAAATTTAAGCAATTTTTAAATAAAAAAATAAATTGACACCTTGTAAAACATCAACATCATCTTTAGGAGAAAACTGTGGCAACTTTACAATGTAATGTCGTCAGTGCAAGAGAAACCATTTACACAGGTGAAATCAGTATGCTGATTGCTACAGGTGTAGAAGGTGAAGTGGGGATTTTGGCAGGACACACGCCATATATCACGATGTTGCGACCTGGTGCGATGCAAATCAAAACCGCCAATGGCAATGACGAAATGGTGTATATCTCAGGTGGTGTGCTTGAAGTTCAGCCCCACATGGTAACGGTACTTGCGGATACTGCAGTACGTGCCCATGACCTTGATGAGGCTAAAATTGCAGAAGCACGCCGTCAAGCCGAGCAAATGTTGCAAAATCAAAAAGCAGATATCGATACATCTGCAGCGATGGCAGCCTTGGCAGAATCGTTGGCACAATTACAAACCTTGCAAAAATACCGCAATCGTGCGTAATTGCTTGTCAAACATGGCGATGAATTGATAAAAAAGATAGTGACAATGGTTACTATCTTTTTTCGTTCTTGGTAAGTTTTTTAATTTATTTTTGGTTTTTTCGCAAAAAATGATTGTGTTTTTAGCAGTTTTTGCTACAATTTTGATATTGTTACGTTTTAACAATAGTAAAACTGCTGTTTTTTCGTTACATTACTAATACTAAAATTTTGATAGCTATCCTTCAGCAAGTTGGTTGTCAAAGGTTGTGATGTTTTTTATTGTCATGATAAAGCTTGTGTATTGGACACACAGTTGCATTGTCATGAAATTTTGGAGATGACTATGGTTGAAGAAGAATTAACCCCCAAAGTGTTAATCGTAGAAGATGATGAGCGTTTGGCGACCTTAACGCAGGATTATTTGCGTAAAAATGGCTTGGACGTAGCGATTGAAACGGATGGCACACGAGCCATTCGCCGTATCATTAACGAACAGCCTGATATTGTGGTGCTTGATGTGATGTTACCAGGGAGCGATGGCTTGACGGTGTGCCGTGAAGTGCGTCCGCATTATCATAATCCAATTTTGATGTTGACCGCTCGTACTGATGATATGGATCAAGTACTTGGATTGGAGATGGGGGCGGATGACTATGTGGCAAAACCTGCTCAGCCACGTGTATTGCTTGCTCGTATTCGTGCATTGTTACGCCGTTCGGACGTTGTACCGACTGATGAAGTTGACCAACGTCTTGAGTTTGGTGATTTGGTGATTGATAACGGCGGTCGTTCGGTAACGTTGAATGATGAGTTGGTGGATTTCACCAGTGCAGAANATGATTTATTGTGGTTATTGGCATCAAATGCAGGGCGTATCTTGTCACGTGAAGATATTTTTGAACGTTTGCGTGGCATTGAATATGACGGACAAGACCGTTCAATTGATGTGCGTATCTCACGCATTCGTCCAAAAATTGGTGATGATCCAGAAAATCCAAAACGTATCAAAACCGTGCGTAGTAAGGGATATTTATTCGTAAAAGAAAATTAATTGTTAATTTAAACTTTACAAAATATAGTTTGATAAATAATAAAAAGTCGGCTTTGATCGGCTTTTTTTACGGATTAAATGATTAAAGATAGCTACCACTTTTAGCCAAAACTTTGAACGTTTTTATCCTTTTTAGGCATGGTAAAATTAGATTTTATTTGCTAATTTATTGATTATTATCAATTTTTATCAAAATGGCAAAACCATGTTACAAGACTTATTAGACAATAATGAATTTTGGGCAAGTACTTTGTCCGCTCGTGATCCAGATTATTTTCCACGTTTGGCACGCCAACAAAACCCCAAATACCTGTGGATTGGCTGTTCTGACAGTCGTATTCCTGCCAACGAAGTGGTTGGGCTGATGCCCGGAGAGTTGTTCGTGCACCGCAACGTTGCCAATATGGTGGTCGCCACTGACATGAACGTGTTATCCGTGTTACAATATGCGGTGGACGTGCTGGAAGTGGAAGATATTATCGTGTGCGGACATTACGGTTGTGGCGGTATCAAATCGGCATTGGGGCATAAGGAATATGGGCTGATTGACAACTGGCTACGCTCGCTAAAAGGAATGCACTTTCAATATTTGGAAGCCTTTGAAGGCTTGAGCCTTGACGAGCAGGTAAATTTGTTGGCGGAATTGAATGTAAAACGCCAAGTTACCAACGTTTGCCACACCACGATTGTGCAAAATGCGTGGTATCGTGGGGCAAAATTGGCAGTGCATGGTTGGATTTATGATTTGAACAATGGTCGGATTAGGGATATGAGCGTAACGATTGATAGCTATAAACAACTTGCTGATGCGTTTTTATATACCTTATAAAAATGGAAAATAAGAAGTTATAAATAAACGATGTGGTCGGTCAACTGCAACACTTCCGCTTTGTCATGACTCACATACATCATCGGAATGTCAAAATTATCCCGAATATGCTCAAAAAATGGCAAAATCTCGTCCTTATGCTCGCTGTCTAACGCCGATAACGGCTCGTCTAATAATAATAATTTTGGCGAGTACAATAATGCACGCCCAAGTGCCACACGCTGTTTTTCACCGCCTGAGAGATATTGCGGTAAGCGGTCTAATAAGGGTTCAATTTTTAATAAAGTCACAATCTCATCAAGGCTAAATTGTCGCTCGGTTTTGTCAATTCTATCAAAGCCAAAGGTTAGATTTTTTAGCACCGTTTTATGCACAAATAACTGGGCATCTTGGAAAACCAGTCCCACACGGCGGTGCTGAACTTTAACATTTACACCTGTTTTTTTGTCAAACCAGACACTATCACCCACACGGATATGTCCGTCTGCAGGTACAAATAAACCTGCGACGGCGTTTAAGATGCTGGTTTTGCCAGAGCCTGAATGCCCGAACAGACCGACGACTTTATTGTCGGTTCTGATGTCGGCATTGATGATTTTTTTGCCAAGTTTTAGGGTGAATTGACAGTCAAATTGCATGATGATAAAGTTTAAAATGATTGTTAAAAGATTGTAATTTTATAAACTTAAAAACTGTTCGCAGTAAGCTTGTCAAACTGTAATCGTTTTTTTATGCAAACACAAATTTAGCGAGAACAAAACTCGAACCTATTGTCTTAATAATTTCAAAAGTTTAATTTTGCAACTTCGCTCGCTCACGCCGTCCATACCACTGCGAAAACCATAAGGCACTAAACGCCACCACCACCGAAAACACAAGCAAACGCACCATTTGACTCTCACCATCCACCGACTGCAAAAAAGTGTACATGGCAAGCGGTAGCGTCCGAGTTTCGCCTTCGACATTACCAACAAAGGTAATCGTCGCCCCAAATTCGCCTAAACTTCGGCAAAATGACAAAATCGTCCCCACCAAAATGCCAGACTTAGCAAGCGGTAGGCTTACACTAAAAAACGTGGCAACATGCGACGCTCCCAAGGTTTTGGCGACATTTTCAAGGCGTGTGTCCACCATCTCAAAAGCAAGTCGCACAGACTGCACCATGAGCGGAAAGCCCATCACCGCACTTGCTAGTACCGCCCCTTTCCAGTTAAAGGCAAACTCAATGCCCAAAGGCGACAAATATTTACCAATCACGCCATTATTACCAAATAACACCAGTAGCACAAAGCCCGGAACGACAGGCGGTAGCACAAGCGGTAGATAAATGAGCGTCTCCACAAGCGATTTGCCAAAAAAATTTACCCGTGCCAAAAGATAGCCTGTGATGATGGCAGGGATAAGGTTCACCAACAGACAGCACAGGGCGACTTTGTAGGATAGGCGGATAATGTCCCATTCTTCGGGTGTGAGTGTGAAAAAATCCATGATAAACGGCTAAATTACTTACGTATTGGTTATTTTAGCACAATTTTAGTGAGAATTTTGGGCATATTTTTAGCAAAATTACTGATGCAATACTTTATAAATGGTATTTGCCATGACTTTGCCAATACCTTTGACTTGTTCAATTTCCGCTTGCGATGCCCCTAGCAGTTGTTGCATACCGCCAAAATGTGATAGCAAATCTCGTCGCCGTTTTTCACCAAGATTTGGGATAACTTCCAACACCGAGCTACTACGGCGTTTGTCCCGTTTTTTGCGGTGTTGGGTAATGGCAAAACGATGGGCTTCGTCCCGAATGTGCATAATCAAGTGCAACGCCTTGCTATCGGCAGGCAAGTCCAAAGGCTCATATTCAATAAAATGCAACACTTCTAGCCCAGCTTTTCGCCCTTCGCCTTTTGCCACGCCGATTAGCAAAGTTTCATGAGTTTTGCCAAGCTCATCTAGCACTTGTTTTGCCATATTAAGTTGCCCTTTGCCACCGTCAATCAGTAGCACGTCAGGTAACGCCATTTTGCTGTAACGCCGTGTCAACACTTGCTTCATCGCCCCATAATCATCGCCACCGACAATCCCATGAATGGCGTACTGGCGATAATCTCGCTTTCGCAGTCCACCGCTATCGCACACCACGCAACTGGCAATGGTCGCTTCGCCCATGGTATGCGAAATGTCAAAACACTCAATACGGTCAAGCGTACGACCATTTAAAATCTCTGCTAATGTATTTTTTAAGGCTTGGTAACGTGATTGAATTTCTAGATAATCGCTTAATCTGCTATGTAACGCATTGCTACTATTTAGTTTTGCTAAAGATAGCCATTCGGCACGTTGTTCTCGCACGTTGGTTTTTAGTACTACTTTTTTGGCAAAAGTTTCACTTAATGCTTCGGTAATCGCTTGTTGATCGGCAAGTTCATGGCTTAAAATAATTTCATCAGGCAAATCATCGCTTACTTGAAAATAAAAAGACGACACAAATGCTGATAAATTATCGTTTAACGTTTCTAAACTATCCACATCGGGGAAATAATTCTTACCGCCGAGCATTCGTCCGCCACGCACATTCATGACGTGTACGCAGGTAATCCCTGCCTGTTGGCTAATGGCGATAATGTCCGCTTCGCCTTTGACCGTGTAAACTGCTTGTTTTGCCTGTACATCACGGAGCATAGACAACTGGTCTCGGTAAAAAACTGCTTGTTCAAAGTCTAGATTTTCCGCCGATTGTTCCATTTTTTCAATCAAGGTTTGCTGTAATTCGTTGCCTTCCCCTTTTAAAAATCGTAGGGTATTATTCACATCTTCTAAATAATCTGCCTGTGAAACCAAACCCACACAAGGGGCACGGCAACGTTTAATTTGGTACTCTAAACAAGGGCGTTTGCGAGCGTTAAAAAAAGCGTTGCTACATTGACGCACTTGAAACATTTTTTGCATAAGTAACAAGGTTTCTTTGGCAGAATGTGCAGACGGAAAAGGTCCAAAAAACCGTCCTTTTTGGTGTTGCCCTTTACCACGACCGTATGCCAAACGGGGAAATTTATCCGCAGAAACAAACACATACAGATAGGATTTGTCATCTCGTAACAGTACATTATACGGGGGTCGGTGCTGTTTAATCAAATTTTGCTCAAGCAATAACGCTTCGGTTTCCGAGCGAGTAATCAGCGTATGAATATTGTCAATGCGTTGCACCAATGCACGAGTTTTTGGGTGTTCAATGGTTTTGGCAAAGTAGCTAGATACCCGATTTTTCAAGGATTTGGCTTTGCCAACGTACAAAATATCACCATTTTTACCAAGCATTTGATACACGCCGGGTAAATTTGGCAAATTTTTGATAAGGTGGGCTAAACGCTCTTTGCGTTTAGGATTAGTAATAACTGGATTGTCGTTTAAAATTTCTAAAGTGTCGTTATTTTTTAGTTTTGGCATCATGGTGTTAAACATTGTTGAAAATTAACCTTTATATAAGTGTGGCTGTTGATATTTTCAAATTGAATATGAAATTTTAGCTTAGCAAGGTTGCATTTTTAATATTAGCTACAAATTTCCATTGATTTTTAGCAAAAAAACTTTATGATAAGTTTTCAATCATTTTTTGGGGAAAAATTATGTCTTTTATCAAAACGTTAACGAAAACTGTCAGCGAAAAACTCAATATTTGGCAAAATCCAAGCCTATTTGCCAAATTATTTAGCCTATACGCCCCGTATCTTGGGGCAGGGGTGCGAGTGGATAAAATTGACTTTCATAACCACCACATCAGCGTTAGTATGCCGTTAACAAAACTTAACCAAAACATCGTCGGCACGCAGTTTGGCGGTAGTTTATACGCCATGACAGACCCATTTTTTATGACCTTGTTAATGAACGCACTTGGCAAAGATTATGTCGTCTGGGACAAAAGTGCGAGCATTGATTTTATCAAGGCGGGCAAAAGCAAAGTTACCGCCGATTTTTGGATTACCCATGACGAAATCGCCACCATCAAAGAATTGGCAAAAGATGGTAGTGCAGTATTTCGAGATTATGTTGTTGATATTAAAGACGAAAATGGCGAAGTAATTGCCAAGGTGGACAAAAAACTTTACATTCGTTTGCGAGAGTTTAGCAAATCAAAAAATATCAATCCACGTTTTTAATATTGCCCAATTTTTGGAAAAATAATGTTCAAGTATGCTAAAAAATTTGTTGTTCTAATCGCCAGTATGATGACGGTAAGTGGTTTTGCCAAAACTTACGTCTTTGACACACTTGGTGGTGCGAGCCTACAGCCCATCGTACAACAACAGCTTAACCAACTGCCAAACGGCGGTAGCGTCATGGTGTACCAAGGGCGACTGATTATTAACACCACGCCTGAAAATCACCGAGAAATTATCCGATTTATCCGTCAAATTGACCAACTGCCTGCCACCTTGACCGTGTCGGTGCGAGTGGGTGAACAAAGTTTTAGCCAACAAAATGGTGGTTATGGACAAATCGGTGTGTTGCAAAACCGTGTCTTTGTCCATAGGCAGTGGCAGAACCACCAACAGCAGACGAGTGGACAGCAGTTTTTTCAGGTTAAAACCTTGTCAGGCAACCCTGCGAGCATTGGTATTAGCCAACTTTTACCGACCAATCAAACCTATGTGGGTTATGGCAACCGTTTCCAACGTCCGCAAATTTGGATTGGGCAAACCTTACTCACCGCCGAACAAGGCATCAGCGTGCTACCGACACAGCTTAGCAATGGGCAAGTTTCGTTGGATATTTCGCAAGCCAATGGCAAATTTGGTAAATTCAATCAACAAACGCTGGTTAATCAACAAAGTTTAGCCAATTCAGTGATTATGAATAAAAATCAATGGGTTACCATTGGTTATATTGGCACGCAATCACAACAAAATGGTACGTTTGGCAATGGGAGTAATCAACAACAATTACCGATACAAGTGATGGTGAATTAAAAACTTTTACTTAATCGCATTAAAACTTCTAGGAAGCCTACTTTTTATCAGTGGGCTGTTTTTTAGTCCTCTGTTGCTGTAAAACCACCGACTTCAGGCGGTGGATATAAGGCAACTCCGTAACCATGCTTACGCACAGAAAGTTGTTTAATGTGGTGTATTCTGCTGTTCAATATACTGGCGGATAATCTCGATTGGAGCACCACCACAACTACCTGCAAAATAGCTAGGCGACCACAATGCATCGCCCCATAACTGCCCTTTGATGGACGGATATTCTTTTTTACGCAATAACCGACTAGACACGCCTTTCAAGCTATTTACCAAACTAGAAATAGCCACTTTAGGCGGATAAACCACCAATAAATGCACATGGTCGCATTCACCGTCAAACTCCACCAATTGAGCTTCAAACTTTGAGCAGACTTCCTCAAATATAACCTGCATATCGTCTAAAATCTCTTTAGTGAATACTTTTCTGCGGTATTTAGCCACAAAGACCAAATGCACATGAAGATTGTAAACAACNTGCCTACCACGTCTTAAATCATTTGACATATAATTAGACCAACTGTAAAATATAAAAATTCAATTATACTTAAACCCATGAAAACACTCAAGTT
>NZ_KB903780.1 GCF_000379845.1 Moraxella boevrei DSM 14165
AGCCAAATCGGTTTACGATGCAGGTTGGTTTGAACTGAAACGACAACTAACCTACAAATGTAAGAATGCAGGTTGCCGTTTTGAAATCGTGAATGAACGATACACTACCCAAACTTGCTCGTGCTGTGGCGATATGTCCAGTAGTCCGAAAGGTAGAGCAGGACTTGGAATAAGAGAATGGACTTGTGCAAAGTGTGGCACACGGCATGATAGAGATATCAACGCCAGTAAGAACATTCTTGCGGTCGGGCTTGACTGTCTGGGAGCAGGAATCCCCGAACGATAGGGAGGGGAGGAAGTCAAGGTTGGTTAAATTACTCGCCAAGATGGGGGTTTAACCATTCCTTCGCCGTCGCCAAATCCCAGCCTTTTAATTTGGCATAATGCTCTAATTGGTCTTGGCTGATTTTACCGATGTTAAAATATTCACTTTCAGGCAAGCTATAATAAAATCCACTCACGCTTGACGGTGGGTACATGGCGTAGCTTTCGGTAACAAATGTGCCGATTTCTTGTGTGGTGTAAAGCCAGTCAAACAGCGTGCCTTTTTCGGTATGTTCTGGGCAGGACGGGTAGCTGGGGGCTGGGCGTATGCCGACATATTTTTCACGGATTAACTCATCATTGGTGAGATTTTCGTTCGCTTGATAGCCCCAAAATTCTTTGCGAATGCGTTTATGCAGATGTTCGGCAAAACTTTCTGCAAAACGGTCACCCAAACTTTGTGCCAAAATCGCCGAATAGTCATCGCCTTTCGTTTTAAACTCACTCGCCATCTCTTCCACGCCAAAAATTGACACGGTAAATCCGCCCAAATAATCATTGCCATGGGGCGAAATGTAATCAGCAAGCGACAAGTTGGGTTTGCCTGTGACCTTATCTGACTGCTGACGCAAATGGTAAAACTCATGCGTGGCTTGACCCAAACCATCACCACAGTTATCGTAAACCGTAACCGTAACCGTATCCGTGCGTTTGGCTTGCATCAGCGTAAATACTGCTCGTGCGTCAAATCGCTGATTATCAATGATGTCTTTTAACAGGGTTTGGGCGTTGTCATATAATTCTCGTGCCGACTCGCCGACAATTTCATCGTCCAAGATTTTAGGGAATTTGCCTGCTAAACTCCACGAAATAAAAAACGGTGTCCAGTCAAAATAATTGAGCAAAACATCAAGTGGATAATTTTTTAACACCTGTTTGCCAAGCTGATTAGGAATTGGTGGTAAGTAATTTTCCCAATCTTTTTTAAAGCCGTTTTCTACCACTTCAAGATAACTTAATTTGGCGGCTTTGGGTTGTTTATTGGCAAGGCGTTCACGCACTGTTTGATATTCAGCACGAGTTTTGGTAACAAATTGTCCTTTCATTTCTTTGGATAATAGCGTGGTCGCCACGTCCACTGCACGGCTAGCGTCCGCCACATAAATCACCGCATCATTGCTATAATTTGGGTCAATTTTTACCGCCGTGTGGGCTTTTGATGTGGTCGCACCACCGATGAGTAGCGGAATATGAAAGCCTTGTTCTTGCATTTGGCTTGCGACATAGACCATTTCATCGAGGCTTGGCATGATTAATCCTGATAGTCCGATGATGTCCACTTTTTCATCTTTGGCGGTTTGCAAAATTTTCTCACAAGGTACCATTACGCCCAAATCGATGATGTCATAGCCGTTACACCCTAAGACTACACCCACGATGTTTTTGCCGATGTCGTGTACGTCGCCTTTGACGGTCGCCATTAAGACCTTGCCCTTTTTCAGTATCCGCCTGTCCTTTTTCATCAAATGCCATGACGATAATCGCCGAACCGTAACGGCGACACAGGCGAGCCTTTTGTACAAACTCATGTTAAGTGTGGGTGAATTATGATATACTACCAATATGAAGCTAACTCGTTGTAAACTAAGTAAAAAAATTGCAGTTAAAACTGCTAGAACCGTTGCAGATTTGGTGGGAATTCACCATAACGTTGCTACCTTATTCTACCATAAAATCAGACTTGTGATAGGATATCATCTTGATTTTGAAGCTGAAGCTGAAATTGAATTTGATAGTGAAATAGAACTTGATAAAAACTATCTTGGTGATGTACGCAAAGGTAAACGTGGGCGTGGTGCAGGTGATAAAACAATCGTTTTTGGTATTCTAAAACGCAAAGACAGGGTTTATAATGTCATTGCCAAAACACCAAATAAAGCAAGCTAAGGCATTTCCACTTATTTTTAAAAAGAATGTGAGTTTAGAATTAACTATAGCACACCATCACAAAAACTTAGAGTTTTGAGAAAATGGTATGATGTTTAGGGCTTGTCTAATACAGCTCTAATCAGTTTTTAAAAGAGAAAAAGTGATGCAGAAACAAGATTTAATCACCAATAAACAAGTGGACAACCTTGTTGACATTATCAAAAACCAAGCCATTACAACACCGTTGGTAGCGGTGTATTGTGGCTCTCGCATGGGTAATCAGCCGATTTTTGTGGAACAAGCGTACGAGCTTGGCAAAAAGTTGGCACAAGCCAAACTCGGCTTGGTATATGGCGGTGCGAGCGTGGGCATTATGGGGGCAGTCGCGGACGGTGTACTATCAGAAAATGGTGTGGCGGTGGGTGTCATTCCTGATTTTTTGCTTGGTAAGGAAAATGCCCACCCAAGACTCACACACTTACATTTTACCGACACAATGCACACTCGCAAGGCGATGATGGCGGAGTATGCCAGTGCGTTTGTGGCATTGTCAGGCGGTATGGGTACAGTGGAAGAGTTGGCGGAGATTTTTACGTGGCGACAGCTGAATATTCACCAAAAGCCAATCATTTTGCTAAATACGGACGGTTATTATGATGATTTTATTCGTTTTGTGCAAAGTATGGCGGATAAGGGCTTTATGAGCCAAGTGGATGCCGAGCGGTTAGTGGCGTGTGAGACGGTGGATGCGGTGGTGAACGTATTAAAGGTGTTGGCAAAGCCTGATGAAGATGTGGATACGAGTGTTTTTTGATTGTGGTTCGGTCAATAAAAACAGAATTTATTTTAAAATCCCAAGCGTTGCAAAATCAGCTTGGGGTTATTTTCCAACCAATCATTAACAAAAAAACAACCCTATTTTCACCACAAAATCGGTATCATAGCAAAAATTTATGACAAACCAAAATCGCTATGCAAACTACCCTAACACCCTTAATTGACCCCATTCAAACACTCACCCCAACCCCAAAACCTAGCCTAAAACGCTGGTGGCGACAGGTTTTTTTTATCCCCTGTATCCACAACCGTTGGCTTACCCAACAAGCCCAAGCCGAACTCTCCAAAGCCGTTAGTCAAGCCGAAACAGGACACCGTGGCGAAGTCTTTTTGGTGATAGAAAACACCTTACCTCTCCACATCGCACGCACACAAGATAGCCGAGACAGGGCAGTACAAGTGTTCGCTGACTATGGCGTGTGGGATACGGCAGACAATACAGGTGTGCTCGTCTATCTCAACGTCTGCGAACACCGTCTAGAAATCGTGGCAGATAGGGGTATCAATCAGCACGTTTTGCCGACCATGTGGCAAGCCATGTGCGACAAGGCTCTTACCCAGATCAAAGCCGACAAACCTGTCGTTGGATTGGTCGGATTATTGGACGACATTGGACAGTTATTACGCCAATATTACCAACAAACCGACACCGCAGGTAACGAATTAAGCGACACAGTTGTTTACTTAAGATAAGGTATATTTTTAATGAAATTTTGTTTATAATAATCAATCAAATAAACTTAGAACCTGTATTTATCACGTTTTTGTAATGAAAAGTAAGCTTTAGCCAATTTTCATGCGAAAGCGAACTTTTGTCTATTAATTTTTACAGCAAATGTTAATTGCGTAAAGCTGTGAATACAGGTTCTTAGTTTCCCGTTGGTAATGAGCTAAGTCGAAGTCTTGGAAAACCGTTATTCTTCGATAAGCTCAACATAACGGTTTTAAATTAATCCTCTTATTTGATAAAATTTTTGACAAATAAATAAAATTAACATTGGATAAAAAATGACTGAACAAACGTCTCTTAATCACGATTTTTCCCATTACCAACCACTAGCCGAACAAGGCGATGCCGAAGCCCAATATCAGCTAGGTTTATGCTACGCCCAAGGTAACGGTGTAGAAAAAAACTTTCGTGAAGCAGGGCGATACTGGCTCATGGCAGGTAAACAAAACCATGCCTATGCGTTGCTATATTTGGGTAAATTGTTTGAAAAAGGGGCGGGCGTGCCACAGGACTATGCCCGAGCGTGTCAATGTTACCAAGTCGCTGGTCAACAAAATTTGGCAGAAGGCAAAGTTCATCTTGCCATGCTATATTTACAAGGGCTTGGCGTGGCACAAGATGCGAAAAAAGCAATTAATTTATTTATCCAAGGGGCAGAACAAGGCGATGCTACCGCCCAATATAATTTGGCGATTGCCTATGAAAAAGGCATGGGCGGGTTGAGTGAAAATAACGAACAGGCGATTTTTTGGTATCAACAAGCGGTTAATCAAGGTTACGAACCTGCTAAAAAACGCCTTGAACGGATTGGCATGACGCATAATCAATCTAGTGAAACTGCCGAAGATTTATTTCAACAAGGCGTAGCCATACTACAGCACGACCTTGGCAACGCCTTTGCCCAATTTGAACAATCCGCCCAACAAAACTTTGCCAAAGCCCAATACAATATGGGCGTGGCTCATGCGTTTGGCGTGGCAAATGTGGCGTTGAATTTGGCAAAATCAGTTGAATATTTGCAAAAATCAGCGGAACAAGGCTATCGCAATGCCCATTTTTTGCTTGGTTGGCTATACCAAACCCAACAAAATTTAAAGAACGACACCCAAGCCCTTACCCATTATGAAAAAGCGAGCGAACTCGGAAACGCTCAAGCCCAATACGCCCTGTATCAGATGTACGAAACAGGCAATGGCGTGGCAAAAAATCCCGAAACTGCCCTAATGTGGCTACGTCAATCCGCCAAACAAGGTTACGGCGTGGCGTATCAGCGTTTAGAGCAGTTAATCCCTTAATGTCAAAATTTTAACCAATTTAACAAAACAAAAGCGAGAAACGCATGAAAAAATCTTTGCTACTCTTAAGCCTAATCAGCGTGTTATCCATCAGTGCCTGTAGTTCGGATGAACCTGCAAAATCTGAAAGCACATCAGAAAGCAAGCCTACAAGCCACAGCGATATTGGCAATCAACCCAAAGCCATGATTGATAAAGCCAATAACGCCGTGGATAAAGCCAATGCCCATACCGCAGAAAAAATGGAACAGGCAAATCAATAAGTTAAACTGATAAAACTTTTAAACTTGCCAAAATAAAAAAGGTGATAAATTAGTTATCACCTTTTTTAACATGATTGATTGTCATTATTTTGACTGAAACCAACTATCCGCACGGCTACGAGCGGTTGCGATGTCTTGGGTTGATAGGTTCAAGGCCAATTGACTAATTTTGCTTTGTGCCTTGCTACGCACTTGGTCAGATAGCATACCGTCACGTGAGGCTAAGTCGTACCATTTGTACGCATCGACCAATTTTTTGTCTTTTTCGTCCAACATCGCAAGCGTATAACTTGCACGGTTATCACCAAGTTTTGCCGCTTTTTCTAGCCAATAGCGTGCTTGTTGGGCATTTGGTTTGACACCTTCGCCACGGATATACATCATTGCTAAGTTTAGCTGAGCAGGTGCGATGTCTTGCTTAGCAGCGGTGGTGTACCATTGGATGGCTTGGGCAAAGTCTTGCTGTGTACCGATACCTTTATGGTAGCGTTTTGCCAAAAAAAATTGGGCTTGTTGGTTGCCAGATTTGGCTTGTGTGATTAAATCTTTCACAGGCATGATGTCAAAGCGTGAGCTATCAAGTGGAATGTTTGCGACTAAATCTGCACTGGCAACGCCTGAAAAACCTAAGACACTTGCCAATAAAGTTGCTTTAAAAAACTTTTTCATAAAAAAACTCCGTGAGATGAGATTTACCAAGTTTCTAGACAAAAAACTTGCATAAATTCAACTAATTAAGTGAAATTTTGCCGTTCATTGATAAGATAAAAATTGTTCAAAATCAATTTTTATCTCCTTTTGACGATACGTTTATCGTACCATTCTTTACAAAAAATTTCAAACCATTTTTCGATAAAAGGCAGTATGGCAAAGGTTTGTTACAATATGGTCAAAATTTAGACAAATTTGCCAGTTTAAACCTTCGCCACCCGATATACCGCCACATCTGCGAGTAGATTTGGGGCGGATTTTATCACTTTATCAATGTTCGGTTTGATAAGTTTGTCTTTTAAAGTGTTTGGTACAAATTTTGGTAATTTATCCAGCATCGGCGAGTCGGACAACGCTACTGTCTCTAAAATAGTGATATTGTTGTCATGGCAGAGCTTTTCAAAATCCTTAAAGGTACACAGATGAATGTTGGGTGTGTCATACCACATATGCGGAATGGTTTCGCTCATTGGCATAATGCCTTTAATGCCAAGATATACACGGTTTTGCCAATAGGCGAAATTGGGAAAGGTTACAATGCCAATTTTGGCAACACGGAGCATATCATTTAACAAATCTTTGGGGTTTTTGACTGCTTGCAAAGCACGAGCCATGACTACCACATCAAAACTGCCATCATGAAAACGAGATAATCCGTCATTTAAATCTTGCTCAATGACGTTTACGCCACGAGCGATACATTCGTTGATTTTGGATTGGTCAAGCTCAATGCCGTAGCCAAACACGTTTAAATTATCCTGCAAATGTGACAAAAGCGAGCCGTCACCACAGCCTAAATCTAGAACTTTGGCGTGCGGTTTTATCCATTTTTCGGCGAGTTGGTGGTCGATTTTCATAGTTTACCTTTTTGATTTTTTATGCTAAATTTAAGGCAAATTTAATTGAGCATATCATTTTGAAAGAATTGGCTTTAAAACTTTGGCAAAGATTCACTTTAACACAGCTAGTTATTTTTCCTGTGATTGCAAATGCGGACGATATGTATCGTGGCATGGCAACATTACTAGTCGGCTATCCAAGTATTATTTTTGCAATCACTTTAATTCTATTGGCGTTAAAAGATTTTGGCATAATTTTGCTAAAAATGATAACGTTGCCAATAGCTATGTTAACCATCATCACAAATTTGCTAATTTTCTCAACGGATACAGTCAGCTATTTTGTTTATCACATGAATCAATTAAATCAAGCTGATAAGTTTTCAAATTTACCATCAGAAAGTATCATTTCAACGGATTTAATCATCATGATAATTTACCTTATTTTGAATATTTTCTTAATTTATTTGGCTATCAAATTTTATAAATTCAAGAAAGTTAATTAAGTAAAAAATTAAACACCGCCTGCCGATACAGCGGAATGTCAAACAAAAACGAGTCATGCCCGTACGGTGCGTTAATATTAATGTAGCTGACAGGCTTAGCATTACTGATTAGGGCATTGACGATTTCTTGGGAACGTTCAGGAGCGAACCGCCAATCGGTGGTAAACGACACCACCAAAAATTGACACTGCGTGTGGGCAAGGGCGTGTTTTAGGGCGTCATGGTCGGATAAATTTTCATAATTATCCACCACACCGCGAGCAGGGTCAAAATAATCGAGTGCCTTTGTCATAAGTAAATACGAATTGGCATCAAATCGAGTGCTAAACTGCTCACCTTGATAACGTAGATAGCTTTCTACTTCAAAATCCACGTCGTAATTAAACTTGAGTTTGCCTGTTTTTAAATCTCGCCCAAATTTAACCTTCATCGCCTCATCGGTCAGATAGGTGATATGTCCAACCATACGTGCCAAAATTAAACCACGTTTTGGGGTTTTGTTTTTTTCTAAATAAAATCCACCTATAAAATCTGGGTCGGATAAAATCGATTGGCGAGCTACCTCGTTAAAGGCGATGTTTTGGGCGGAGAGTTTTGGTGTACTGGCAATCACCACGCATTTTTTTAAACGATTTGGAAAATCAATCGACCAGCGTAACGCCTGCATACCGCCCATAGAACCGCCCACCACAGCGTGCCATACATCAATACCAAAATAATCGGCGAGCATGGCTTGGGTCATCACCCAGTCTTTGACCGTAACCATGGGAAAATCCGCCCCAAATGGTTTACCTGTATCAGGATTTATAGTTGTAGGACCTGTTGAGCCGTAGCATGAACCGATGTTATTTAAGCACACCACAAAAAATTCTGATGTGTCAATCGCACGCCCCTTGCCAATAAAATTATCCCACCAGCCCGCTTTTTTATCGTCAATATTATGATAACCTGCTGCATGATGCGAACCTGATAAAGCGTGACAAATTAAAATGGCGTTGGATTTATCGGCGTTTAATTGCCCATAGGTTTCTATCATTAAATCAAAACCGTTTAATTCCTGTCCGCTCTCTAACGTCAAAATCTCATCAAAATGTACTTTTTTTGGAATGACAATGCCGACCGATGTGGGGTCAAGGTGTTTTAGGGAGGTAAGCGTGGGGTTATCTTCGTATTTTTCTTCTGTCTGTGGCTGTTTTTTGGTTTGTACTGTCATAATCATTACCAAGCATAATTTTTTAATCATGCTATTTTAACATAAAATCCGTTTACAAATTAGGGCGTATTGGACATTTAAAAAGAATTTGCCAAAAAAATAGCGATACAGTAAACTTTAAGCTCTGACCCAAAAAATGAGCTATTCGCCATGACTAAGCCCAGACCTATGCTTAAAGATAGACGTTGACATTTTAATTTCTACCCCTTAATGCCCCCAAATAATAGTTATCAAACAGTTTATTGGGTAGATTGCCAGCGTCAGATGTACGCCAAATTATCACGCATTGGCAAAGAGCTTTCAACTTTTAAAAGCGAAAAAAAATCGTCATTGGCGGGTGGGTGTGTTTACCAAATCAGAACGGTGGGTCGGATATGATGAAAATCAGTAGCATATCGTTAGAGAAATTATGACCAAACAAGCAACCAATAAATATATTAAGATTGCTCATATTCCGCATCTCAAAGCCCGTAAAAATAAGAAAATTGACATACAGCAAGAATTGGAAGCGTATGATGATGAATAAAAGTAATTTTTTAATCCGTCACCATTCAGTTTATATAAAACGTCCTTAAACATTCGTTTAAGCAAAACTTACAAAACCAGCCCGCATTTTTACTGATTCACAGGTTCAGCAGGGATGAATTGCTCTTGATTGGTATTTGTACCACGGGCTTGCTGATCTTGCTTCAACGATTTTGCAACTTCAGGTGGCATATAATTTTCATCATGCTTTGCCAACACTTCGCTCGCCACAAAAGTCTTACCCTGTATTTCTCCCGTTGCCACCACGCCCGAGCCTTCGGCAAATAAATCAGGTAAAATCCCTTGATAACTCACAGGCACGGTCTGCTTATAATCGGTAATTTGAAAATTCACCTTTAACGGATCAGTCGCATCACGCACCACGCTACCACGCACTACCATACCACCTGCACGGATGCGGGTTTCCTGTGGGGCTTTGCCTGCATGAATGGCGGTCGGGTCAAAATAATAATCCGTCTGTTGCCCAATGGCGTAAATCACCAACGCCACCGCAATCACCGCCCCAATCAAGGTTGCGATAACCCACATCAATTTTTTTTGACGCACTGCATTCATTGCCATAACGACTACCTTTATTTATCAGTTATTGTTGGCTAAATTGTAAAGAATTTGGCTAAACCGTTAAAATTTTATCAATTATCAACATTATACACTATTTTGTACGTTGGCGTTGATTTTGTCGGACGTGTTGGGTATAAATACGTTTTAGCGTGTTCTGACGTTCACTACGGCTATAAATAATGATGCCAATCAAACAGGCAAAGCTAAAGCCATAGCTTGCCCAAACGTAAAAACCATGTCCACCCATATTTAAAAATTCTGTAAAATTATTAAAGTAAAAATTCATAAGATACCTATTTTTTTGTTAAACGCCGAACTTCCTCAATCACCCATTGCTTGTTGCTTTCTCGTTGCAAAATCAACGTATTGGTACGATAAATCGCTAACGCACCCACCAAAAAATAACAACCAAGCATCATGATTAACAACGGCACCCACATTTCTGCAGGCATTTTTGGGCGTTCGGTAACGGTAAAAGTCGCCCCTTGATGCAGGGTATTCCACCAATTCACCGAATATTTAATAATTGGCAAATTCACCGCTCCAACAATGGACAAAATCGCCGCCGCCTTGCCACGATTTGCCGTATGCTCAAACGCCACAAATAACGCCATCACCCCGGCATACAAAAACGCCAAAATCAACATAGACGTCAGCCGTGCGTCCCACACCCAGTACGTTCCCCACGTGGGTTTTGCCCAAATTGACCCTGTTAACAGACTTAAAACACACAAAATAAAGCCAATCGGAGCAATCGCTTGAGCGACCAAATTCGCGGTTTTAATTTTCCAAACCAAATAAATCACGCCCAAAATCGCCAATGCCAAATAAATAGACATGGCAAGCCCAGCCGCTGGCACATGGATAAAAATAATCCGATAACTATCGCCTTGCAAATAATCCGCAGGAGCAAAACCTAGCCCCCACACCGTGCCAACCGTGAGCAACACCAACGCAATCAACGATAAATACTTGACCCAAGGGGCAAAAATACGGTAAAACTCTTTCGTGCCGACAGTTTTTAAAAAGCCTTGCCACACTCGTGAAAAAAAGCCTTGATTGTCAACAGTTGGGTCAGTTGGGGTCGTTGCCATAGCGTTGCCTGTGTTGGTTGCGGTTTTAGTTTCGGTGATTGAAAAATGATACAATGGGTTAAATATTACAAATATGACTTAAATTTTTATATTTTAATGGATTTTTGAAATTTTTTCACCCAAAAACTGCGATTAAAATTTTTAAAAATCGGTTATAATCTTTTTTTGTCAAACCAATTAATAAACATATAACAAGCATTTGGAAAAACGATGTCAAAACTGCATTACACCCTTGATTTTCAACGTTTTCGTGAGCATCTTGCCGATGTATCGCTCACTTTTACCGCTCATACCGATAATCCAACCGTTTGGTTGCCAACTTGGATTGCAGGCAGTTATCTAATTCGAGAATTTGCCAAAAATATTACCGCATTAACGGCAAAAATCGGCGATAAAACTCAGCGTTGCAAAAAAATCCACAAAAACGCATGGCAAATTTTAGCAAAACAAGGCGATATTATCACGGTGAATTATGAAGTTTATGCCTACGATTTATCTGTTCGCACGGCATATTTTGACCAAACTCGGCTATACGGTAATTTTTCAGCCTTGGCAGTGGCAATTTTAGGGCAAGAAAATGCACCGATTTTAGTGGAGTTGATTTGCCCAAATGCGTTTTTGCAGTCGCCTTATCATGACGGTTTTGAGCCAACTTTGGCAACGGCTTTGCCTGATAAAATGCACCAACAACGCACCCAAACCATTTATCAACTCACCGCCAACAATTACGAAGAATTAACCGATAGCCCCTTTGAAATTGCGGTGCAAGACGGTTTTGAATTTGAAGTCTTTGACCAATATAAGCAACCAATTTTACACCGTTTTTTATTGTCAGGCAAACATAGTGCATATTTAGAAAGATTACACGATGATATTGCTAAAATTTGTCAATTTTATGTTGATTGGCTTGGAGATACGCCGTTTGATGATTATACATTTATGACGCTTGCGACAGGCAATGACTATGGTGGATTAGAACATTTGTCCAGTACGAGCTTGGTAACACCACGCGATGATTTACCAAGTTATCAAGAAAAAGCCGAGCCAAGTGATAATTACCAAACTTTTTTGGGCTTGTGTAGCCACGAATATTTTCATGCGTGGTGGGTAAAAACCGTCTGTCCAAGTGCTATAGAAAATCCTGATTTAAATCAATTATTTAGTAGAGAAACCGACACCAATTTATTGTGGGTTTTTGAAGGCTTTACCAGTTATTTTGATGATTTTGTGTTGCAAGCCAGTGGCGTGATTTCGCAAGACAGTTATTTGAACTTATTGGCAAAACAAATTAACCGTTATTTTCAAACACAAGGGCGAGAATTACAAACACTTGCCGAGTCTGGCTATGACGCTTGGTTAAAACTGTACCGCCCTGATGAAAACTCTGCCAATGCAGGCGTGAGTTATTATAATAAAGGGGCGTTGGTTGCGTTGTGCCTTGATTTGACCTTAAAACAGCACGGCAAACGTTTGCTTAATGTGGTGAAACATTTTTATCAGCTTGCCAAACAAAATCCGTCCGCTAAATTTGGCATGACCGATGACAATGTGAACAGCGTGATGTGTGAGTTTTTGCCAAAACAGGTTTGGGATAATTTTCGTGAAAATTATATTGACGGTTTGACTGAGTTGCCATTGTACGAATTATTAAGTGAAAATGGGATAAGTATTAAACAAAGGTTTGAAAATTTAGCATTTGGAATAAAAGCTATCGATGAACCCTATGGGTTAAAAATTCAACGTGTATTGAGAAATAGCCAAGCCAGCCAAGCAGGTCTATCGGCGAATGATGTCTTGTTGGCGTTTGATAATATCAAAGCGAGTGAAAAGATGTTAAAACAGTTGGCTTTAAATCAAGGGGAAGATGATGAAATTTTGTGTCATTTTTTCCGTAGAGATGAGTTAATGCAGACCTGTATTCAAGGTGGTGGTTCGCCACGATTTGAGATTTGGCAATTAACCGCCACAGAAAAACTTGAATTTTTGGCAAAATGCGTGTAAAATATCAGCTCATTTTTGTTTAAATTATTTCAACCTAGTTCTGTGTTGGCTTTAATCGGTTGGGTTTTTTGGGTAAATTATTGATTCTAAACTTATTTTTTAAAATTCACTATTTACGCCAATCAATACCAATCGCAGACCAAAGGGCAGAACGTAACTAACAAGAGAACCACCATGCGTGCAGACATTCATCCAGAATATAACGAAGTATTATTTCACGACACCAATGCAGACGTGTATTTTTTGACACGTTCAACCATTAAATCAAAACACACTCGTGAATACGAAGGCAAAGAATATCCATACGTTGCCCTTGACGTGTCAAGTGCGTCTCACCCATTCTATACAGGTGAACAACGTAAAGCACAAAATGAAGGTCGTGTTGCGAGCTTTAATAAACGTTTTGGTGCTTTTGCAAGCCGTAAAAAATAAATTTCAGACTGTACTAGAGCGTGTTGAACTTTTATTTTTCCTATTAAAATGATAAAAATCGCAGTCTCTTTAAGGAAAATCTCTTGCTAATATTCATTATATCAACAAGAGATTTGACGAAGAACAACAAGATTTAGCCGTTTTTAATCCAAAAACATATAATGGATTTTAACATATTTCTATTTTGTGAAAAGTGTGATAAATGTTCAACACGCTCTAGATAAGCCCTAAACATCATACCATTTTCTCAAAACTCTAAGTTTTTGTAATGGTGTGCTATAGTTAATTCTAAACTCACATTCTTTTAAAAATAAGTGGAAATGCCTTAGCGTTCTTTATTTGTTGTTTTTGGCAATGACATTATAAACCCTGTCATTGCGTTTTAGAATACCAAAAACGATTGTCTTATCACCTACAACACGCCCACGTTTACCTTTGCGTGTATCGCCAAAATAGTTTTCATCAAGTTCAATTTCAGCTTCAAAATCAAGATGATATTTTATCACAAGTCTGATTTTATGGTAGAATAAGGTAGCAAGGTTATGGTGAATTCCTACCAAATCTGCAACGGTTCTGGCAGTTTTAACTGCAATTTTTTTACTTAGTTTACAACGAGTTAGCTTCATATTGGTAGTAACTCACTCATATGTGCTAATCTACGTCAGCCCTTTTAGTATAGTACAGCCCCATTATAATAAACTTAATTCCGCACTAATCGGTAAATGGTCGGATAATTTGTCAAAAGGCGTGCCTGTATGTACCCACGCTTGATTTACCCTTAAATTTTTCACATAAATTCTGTCCAAGCTTAACAAGGGCAAACGTGCTGGAAAAGTCGGCAATAGTTTGCCAAAATGTTGTTGAAATACTTCTTGCAGTGCCAAATTTTTTGCCAATTTATCCATAGACAACTGTTGCCAATCATTAAAATCCCCTGCTAAAATTAATGGGGCATCAGGGGCGATGTTGTGGCGAATATAGTCGCTAATCGCTTGGTACTGCTTGGTGCGGTCTCGCTCTAGCAGGTTGAGATGAGCATTTAGTACGGTCAAAGGCTGTGTAGCGTTGGGCAGAAGGATTTCGCAATGCAACACGCCACGCTGTTCAAGGCGGTTCACGCTAATATTCATGTTATGCTTTGGGTCAAGCACAAAACGGCTTAGCACTGCATTGCCATGATGTCCATGCGGATATTCACAGTTTTTACCATAGTTGGGTGACATTTGCAAATATTCGCCAAACCAGTCATGTTGCGACTGCTCAGGAAATTCATTAAACTTTATCATCCGTTTTAAATTTTGCCCTTGTACTTCTTGCAAACACAAGATATCACTGTTTAGCTGTTTTAAGGCTTTGGCAATGGGGGCGATAATCACTTCACGGTTAAGCGGTGACATACCTTTGTGAATATTATAGCTTGTAATCATAAATGTCGGTGTTAGCATGATGATTTTTTCAAAAATAGTGGTTATCAGCGTGGTTATCAGTTTGGTTTTTCAACCGTTTTTAACAATTCTAAAAAACCTTGCATAAAACTTAATTCAAGGCTGTCTTGGCGTACGCCTGCATACAGTTGACAAAACACACCGTCACCGAGCGGACGGCTCAGCACCCAGCCTTTGCTTTCATAATCGGCAACCACCCAATCAGGCAGGCTTGCCACACCACGCTCTGATGCCACTAGCTGAATGAGCATGGCAGTCAGTTCGGTAGTGCGGATTTTTTTTGGCAGTACCTTCGCAGGAATCAGAAATTTTGCCATAATATCAAGGCGTTTTTGTTCAACAGGATAAGTAATCAGCGTCTGTTCGCTTAAATCGTTTGGCTCAATCTGTGTTTTATCCGCTAATGTATGGGTTGGGGCAAGCACCAAGCGACTTTCATAGCGAAATAGCGGCAAATAATCCAAGCCGTCAATGGGTAATGGACTGGTGGTAATTAACACATCAATGTCATTATCAATCAGCATCTGATGCGGTTCAGGTTCAAAACCTGTAGAAAAATCCAACTCCACATCTCGCCACTCCTTACGATAACGGTTCAAAATCGGCATCAGCCAATCAAAGCAACTATGACACTCGCTTGCTAAGCGTAACTGCCCCGCTTGTCCATGTGCGAGTCGTCTAATATTGGTGATAGTTCTGGCAACTTGGGGTAAAATAGTGTCAGCAAGTTTTAACAACTCTTTGCCTGCAGGCGTAAATGTAAGTGGGCGAGAACGCCGATTAACAAGGCTCAAGCCATAATAATGCTCAATCTCTTTTAATTGATGTGAGATTGCCGATGCAGTCACGTGTAATTCTTCGGAGGCACCCGCCAACGAACCTTGAGAACGCAAGGCAATCAACATCTGTAAATGACGCAAATCTAACATAGCTCATTATCCAAATAAAAAAAATTTGAATAATTTTAACAAAAATTAATATAAAATGAAATTTTTTCAGCAAGAATTGATTAAAAATAAAAAAATATTAAAAAAACTGGCTTTTTTGCAAATTTTTCTTGTGAGTTTGCCAAATTTTTAGTAAGGTAAGCACTTTAATCTTTGCAAAAAATGATGATTAAAAATTTTTGCTGATAAATGCTGAAAATTAAGGAAAATTTACATGACAGATACCGCCAACACCCCTGTAAAACTTGCTAGCGAACATATAATGCCATGGCTCAAAACCTATGAAAAGTATGGCTTGCCTTATGACATTGAGTTGCCTGATGAAAATACCACATTGATTGATATTTTTGAACGTAATTTTGAAAAGTTTGGCAATTATACCGCCTTTGTCTGCATGGGGGCAAGTTTAAGCTATCGTGAATTGGACATCAAAAGCCGTCAATTTGCTGTGTATTTACGCAGTTTGGGACTAAAAAAAGGCGATAGCGTGGCGTTGATGATGCCAAATATTTTGCAATATCCTGTGTGTATGACTGGGGTGTTACGAGCAGGCTTAACCCTTGTTAATGTCAATCCGCTATATACGTCCAACGAGTTAGCACATCAGTTAGAAGATGCTGATGCCAAAGTGTTGGTTATTTTGGAAAATTTTGCCAAAACTTATCAAGATATTCACAAAAAATTGGTTGACCATGTGGTAGTGTGTTCCATGGGTGAATTGATGAGTCCGATTAAAGGGTTTATCGTGAATTTTGCCGTACGTCATATCAAAAAAATGGTGCCTGCATGGCATATTGATAATCATGTTACGTTTAAACAAGCGATTAACAGCGTGTCTGCCAGTCAATACCAACGCCCAACTGATATCAAAGGCAGTGATATTGCCGTGTTACAATATACAGGTGGGACGACAGGCGTGGCAAAAGGGGCAATGTTGACCCATGCCAATTTGATTGCCAATTTGTACCAAGCGATGGTATACACACGCAGTCTATTTAGCGAAGATGAAGTGCAACATCATGCGATGGTGGCATTGCCATTGTATCATATTTTCTCATTTACCGCTTGTGCATTGTTAGGAATGTATCAAGGTTTTATCTGTGTGTTAATCCCAAATCCACGTGATTTGGATGGTTTTGTCAAAGAATTGGATAAATATAAGCCTGTATTCTTACCTGCGGTCAATACTTTATTTAACGCTTTGGCACACCATAAAGGCTTTCGTGAACTTGACCATAGCAACCTAAGAATGTCACTGGGTGGCGGTATGTCGGTGTTGGCAAGTACTGCCGAAGAATGGCGACGGGTCACAGGCACGGAGATTTTGGAAGGTTATGGCTTGTCAGAAACATCGCCTGTTGCCACCTTAAATCCGCCACAAGTCGGAGCTTATACAGGAAAAATCGGTATTCCAATGCCATTGACCGATATCAAATTGTTGGACGATTACGGACAAGAAGTCGCCATGGGCGAGCGTGGTGAGATTGCCATTAAAGGCCCGCAAGTCATGAAAGGCTATTGGAAACGCCCAGAAGCCACCGCTGAAGTAATGACTGCGGATGGCTATTTTAAAACAGGTGATATCGGTATCGTGGATGAGCAAGGTTTTATCAAAATCGTTGACCGCAAAAAAGATATGATTTTGGTATCAGGTTTTAACGTGTATCCAAACGAAGTGGAAGAAGCGTTAACAAGTCACCCAAAAGTGCTAGAATGTGGCGTGATTGGCGTGGCTCACGATAAAAGTGGCGAAGTGCCAAAAGCCTATGTCGTGCGTAAAGACAGCAGTTTGACCGAAAAAGAATTGTTGGATTATGCCAAAAGCGTGCTAACAGGCTACAAACGTCCAAAATATATTAAATTTGTGGATGAACTGCCAAAATCTAATGTGGGTAAAATTTTACGTAAAGAAATCCGCAAATTAGAAGAACAAAGCTCATAAATCATTGACAATCATGATAAATAAATACACAAAACCGTGAAAGCTTTATTTAATGGTCAAGTCACGGTTTTTGCCAATCGTTTTTATCAAAAACTTCCATCAAAATGACCCAAAATTTATCCAACGCCCCTACTCAAAAACCGATTTGGGCGATTAGCTATGAACGTTATAATATTCAGCCAGACATTCATTTGCCTGAATTTCACAGTTCATTGATTGATTTGTTGGAAAATCGGTTGTGGCAATTTGCCGAACGTACCGCTTATATTAGTGGTCAACAAAAGTTGAGTTATCAATCTCTTGACCACCAAAGTAAAATCGTGGCGACTTATTTACAAAGTCAGGGCTTTCAAGTCGGTGAGCGGATTGGTGTAATGTTGCCAAATTTATTGCATTATCCAATTATTGCGTTGGGCATCGTGCGAGCGGGTATGGTGTTGGTAAGTGTTAATCCGACTTATACCCAGCGAGAATTGGCACATCAGCTCAAAGACAGTGGTATTAAGGTATTGTTTTTGTTAGATAAATTTCAAAATCATGTTACCAAAATAACCCATCAACTACCCAATTTGCAACAAGTGATTATTTGCCAAGATACCGACTTTATGGGATATTTTGCCAATCAATTGAGGTCGGCGGTGAATATTGGTTTTGGTGTGCAATTACAGCAAAATTTGGCATGGTTTAGTAAAAAACAAACGTTAATTAAACGTATTTATTTCCGCCAACTTAAAAAACATAGCCGTGATGCAGTGTACCAAAAACCGAATCTGACCCTTGCTGATGTGGTGCTGGTGCAGTACACAGGTGGTACGACAGGCGTGGCAAAAGGGGCGATGCTCACACATGGCAATATTATTGCCAATATTTTGCAAATTGATAATTTGTTAAGTTCGGCGTATGATGAAAGCGATGATGATGTGGATGTGGTACTGTCGGCATTGCCATTGTATCATGTGTTTTCGTTTAGTATCTGTTGTATGTTATTGACTTATCGTGGTTTTTGTGGGTTGTTAATTGCTAATCCACGCAAGGTTGATACGATTATTGATGCGTTGGCACAGCACCCTGCGAGTTTTATTTTGGGGGTGAATACACTATTTCATGCGTTGTTACAACAGCGACACTTTCGTCAGTTAGATTTTTCTCGTTTAAAAGCCACGATTGGCGGTGGTATGGCGATTTTGCCAAAAATTGCTCGCACTTGGCAACATATCACAGGTACGCCGATTGTGGAAGGCTATGGTTTATCGGAAACTGCCCCTGTGGTGGCGTTTAATCCGTTAACGATTGCTAGTTTTACCAATAAAATCGGTATTCCTGCTCCTGCCACCGATGTGAAAATTATGAATGATGCCGAGCAAGAAGTGCCAATTGGCGAACGTGGCGAAATCGTGGTCAAAGGTCCGCAAGTGATGAAAGGTTATCAAAATTTGCCTGAAGAAACCGCACAATCGTTTACCAAAAACGGCTATTTACGCACAGGCGATATTGGCATTATGGACGAACGTGGTTTTATCAAAGTGGTTGACCGTAAAAAAGACATGATTGTCGTATCGGGATTTAATGTGTATCCCAACGAAATAGAAGCGGTGATGCTAGAACATCCTGATGTGGCAGAATGTGTGGCAATTGGCGTACCGTCAGCGTTGCGTGGCGAAGAACCCAAAATTTTTGTGGTAAAAAGTAATCCATTGCTCACCGAAAAAATGTTAATTGAGTTTGGTAAACAAAATTTGACAGGTTATAAACGCCCACGCCATGTTGCTTTTGTGGATAGCCTGCCAAAATCGGCAGTGGGTAAAATCTTGCGTCATGAACTGCGAAAGCGAGAAGGATTGATGTAAACAGTTACGTTTTTGAGCGTTTTTATCAAAGTCAAGTTACGTTTTTTCACTTGTCAAAAACAATTTGGCAAGGTAGTATAGGCGGTTATTTATTTTTGTTTTTTTATTCAATTAAAGGAAATCTCATGCGTTCTGATAACCGTGAAAATAACCAATTGCGTGCCATTAGCTTTCAGCGAAATTATACCAAACACGCCGAAGGCTCGGTGTTGGTGTGTTATGGTGATACCAAAGTGCTATGCACTGCCAGTATTGAAACCCAAGTGCCACGCTGGTTAAAAGGCACAGGCAAAGGGTGGATTACTGCTGAATATGGGATGTTACCACGAGCCACCCACGAACGTACTCAGCGTGAAGCATCAAAAGGCAAACAGTCGGGACGCACCCAAGAAATCCAACGCTTGATTGGGCGTAGTTTGCGTGCCATGGTAGATTTGGAAAAATTGGGCGAAAATACCATTCATATTGATTGCGATGTTATCCAAGCAGATGGTGGCACACGTACCGCAAGTATTACAGGCTCAGCGATTGCGTTGGTAGATGCGTTGGAAAAACTGCAAAATAGCAAAAAATTAAAAGCCGACCCACTTGTTGGTCTAGTATCAGCCGTATCGGTGGGGATTAAAAACGGTGAAGTATTGCTAGACTTAAACTATGAAGAAGACTCAAGCTGTGATACCGATTTGAACGTGGTCATGACCCAAAAAGGTGAATTTATTGAAATTCAAGGGACAGCCGAAGAAAAACCTTTTACCAGAGCCCAAGCAGATGACATGTTAACCGTTGCGGAACAAGGCATTAAAGAATTGATTGCCAAACAACAAGCGGTTTTGGGTTGGTAAGATGCTGACTGTTACCGACAATGGGGTCAAAGTCGTCCTAAATTCTGCCGATACCCCCAATCCTTTTTTAGGTTTGCTTATCGCTACCGCCTTGTTATTGGCAATGGTGGGGGTGGCGTTGGGATTGGGCTGGCTGTCGGTGCGGGCAAGCATTGGGGCGTTGGCAGTCATTGCGGTGTTGTCCTATTTTTGGCGATTTTATCAACAAAAACAAGAAATTATCAAAATCTCAGGCGGTCAAATTTTGTTAAGTAAACAACAAATTGACCACGCTCACCCACTTGGTAACAAAACCTATCGGTTACAAGCCGACGATAGATTGGAGATTACCGATAATCAACTAACCGTAATAACCGCACAAGGCAAGATAAGGTTGGTGGTGCTTGGTTTTTCGCAACCGCAACACGCCCAAATTAGCCAAGCGGTGCTACAAGGCAAACAAATCCAGACCCAAGCCAAAGCCATTAAAATGCAAGGTTAATAGACCGTTAAATAGTGGTAAAAATAACACGTCATCAGCTGTCGTATTGTTAGCAAAAAGGGCTTTTATTTTGGCAAAAATTTGTTATGATAAGACATCATTTTGACAAGCATCAACATTTCTAAACTCATTTACAAAGGTAATCCATATGGCTTCAACTCCAAAAACCAAAGACAAAGAAAGCTCTGTCTCTATTGAAGAGAACAAAGAAAAAGCACTCGCCGCCGCCCTTGCCCAAATTGAAAAAAACTACGGCAAAAACACCATCATGCGTCTAGGCGATGACTCTGCTCGCCAAATGGTTGACGTTATACCGACAGGCTCACTTGGGCTTGACATTGCCCTTGGGATTGGGGGGCTACCAAAAGGGCGAATTGTAGAAATTTACGGCCCTGAAAGCTCGGGTAAAACCACGCTAACCTTACAAGCGATTGCCCAATGTCAAAAACAAGGTGGCACTTGTGCGTTTATTGATGCAGAACACGCTTTAGACCCAGTCTATGCCAAAAAACTCGGTGTAGACGTGGATAATTTACTCGTCACGCAACCTGACAATGGTGAACAAGCGTTAGAAATTACCGATATGCTAGTACGTTCTGGAGCTATTGACATGATTGTCGTGGACTCGGTTGCAGCACTCACACCAAAAGCCGAGATTGAAGGTGAAATGGGTGATAGCCATATGGGTCTGCAAGCCCGCCTGATGAGCCAAGCTTTGCGAAAAATCACAGGTAATGCCAAACGCTCTAACTGTATGGTGGTGTTCATTAACCAACTGCGTATGAAAATTGGCGTGATGTTCGGCTCACCTGAGACCACAACGGGCGGTAATGCGTTAAAATTCTATGCGTCGGTGCGTCTTGACATTCGCCGTATCGGTTCGGTAAAAGAGGGTGATAATATCATCGGTAACGAAACCAAGGTTAAAGTCATCAAAAACAAACTTGCACCACCGTTTCGTGAAACCAAGTTTGATATCTTGTACGGTGAAGGCAGTAACTTCTTGGGCGAAGTGTTGGACATTGGTGTGGACTTAGATTTGGTGAAAAAATCAGGGGCGTGGTATAGCTACAACGATAGCAAAATCGGTCAAGGCAGAAATAAGGCGGTTGCATTTTTGCAAGACAATCCGCAAATTGCCCAAGAGATTGAAGCCAAAGTGCGTGAAATGAAATTAGCAAATCCAACGGCCATTGTACAAAGTAATGACGATGTGGAAGAAATGCCTGAAGAGTTTGATGAATAAATACTTATATTTATCAACAGGTTATCAATCATTTAATAAACGGATAAAAATCTTTATCCGTTTATTTTATAGGGGTTATAGGGCATACTGTGGAATATATGCGACAACAAGCACACAATATTCATTCATTTGATGATATTTTTTGTCATCAAGGTTTTAAAATCAGAGATTTTAATAAAAATAATCTGCAACATCAATCGTTAGCGGATACTTTTTCGCATGAGAAGTTATTTAATATAGAAAATCGGCGTTATATTGGGAGTAAATCTAAATTAATGGCTTGGATAAATAATATTCTTTTAACAGAGTGTTTAGATTGTCATTCATTTTTTGATGTTTTTGCAGGGACGGGTATTGTTAGTCAGTCTATGTTAGCACATTACAATAAGCTGATAATGAATGATTTTTTATTTTCTAATCATGTGATTTATCATGGTTTTTTATCACAGCAACCCTTTAATTTTAATAAGTTAATTCTATTAAAAAATAATTTTAATCAATCGTCTCATACTTTAAAAACGAATTATTTTTCAGAGAATTTTGGTGATAAGTTTTTTTCGTTAAATGATGCGAAACAAATTGGATGGATAAGAGAAGAAATTGAGCAATTATTTTTAACTAATAAAATTAATCAAAAAGAGTATCATATTTTATTAACGTCATTAATTTATTCATCAGACCGAGTTTCTAATACGGTTGGGCATTATGAGGCTTATATTAAAGGAAAATCCATAGTGGATAGATTTGTTTTTGACCTTATTCAACCAATTATCAGCGATAAAGAGATTCAAATTTATCGTGAAGATGCCAATGTACTTGCTCCCAATATTGATGCTGATATTGCTTTTATTGACCCACCTTATAATAGTCGTCAATACAGCCGTTTTTATCATGTGTTAGAAACGCTCATTAAATGGGATAAGCCAGAGCTGTTTGGCATTGCGATGAAGCCGAAAGAAGAAAATATGTCAAATTATTGTCGCTCGTCGGCACCACAAGCATTTGATGATTTAATCCAAAACTTAAATACCAAATACATTGCGGTAACGTATAATAATACTTACATGTCTAAAAGCAGTTCATCACAAAATAAAATTTCATTGGCACAAATAACCGAAATTTTGCAAAGAAAAGGGCAAACCAAAGTTTTTGAAACATCGCATCAGTTTTTTAATACAGGAAAAACTGATTTTAATGACCACAAAGAATTTTTATTTATTACTCAAGTAGGTTGATATGAAGTCGGTTATTCGCTCACCATTTTTTTATGTGGGTGATAAATATAAATTAATGCCCCAGTTACAACAAATCGTTCCGCAAGATTTGGACTATTTTATTGAGCCATTTGTTGGTGGTGGTAGTTCTTTTTTAAATATTAAAAGCCAACATTATTTGGTTAATGATATCAATCCTTATGTCATTCAATTACATCAATTTATAAATAGTTATCAAGATAATCTTGTAACCTTGCTTGATGAGCTGTATGCTTTAATTGATAATTATCAGTTATCTTGCTCTTATCGTGGCTTAACTGTGCCTGATGACTTAAAAAAAGCCTTTGTTAAGACTTATTATGCAAAATTCAATAAAGCAGGCTATTTAGCCATGCGAGATGATTTTAATCACAATCAAACCGATATGCATCGTTTATATTTGTTGTTGATTTATGGTTTTAATCACATGATACGTTTTAATAGTTCTGGTAAATTTAATTTACCTGTTGGCAATGTGGATTTTAATAAAAATGTTTATCAAGCATTGCAAAATTATATGAATTTTATGCAAAACAATCAGATTACATTTTTTAATCATGATTATCAAAAATTTCTAAATCTAATTGATTTTAAAGATAAAAAAAATAGCTATGTTTTTTTAGACCCACCTTATCTGATTTCTATGAGTGAATATAATAAACTTTGGAATCAAGAAAAAGAGCAGGCTTTATGTCAGTTTTTAGATGAATTGCATCAAAAAAGTATTCGTTTTGGCATCACAAATTTAATTCATCATAAAAATAAATTTAACCAAATATTTTTTGAATGGTCGCAAAAATATATCACTTATGATATTCAAAGTAATTATATTAGTTTTCATGACAATACAGTAAAAGCAACATCTAAAGAGATTTTTGTAACGAATTATGAGGTAAAATAATTATGCGAAAGGAACGTCTAGCGGAAAGAAAACCTTTATCTTTTTCAACCACCATGAGAAATCCTGAGCGTATTGCCAGTTTTTTGGCGTGTATCAAGGATTTTGAAGGGCATGAATTAACATCAGAAGTCATTAAAAAAATTATTAAAAATGTATTAAATCAAGGCTTATATGAAACGACTTATCAAAGAAAAGATAAAGAGTTATTAGATAAAGTGAAAGCTCAAGAAGAACAATATACCGATGAACAACTTGATGAGATTATTCTCAAAAATCCACAAAACCACAAGGAAGCAGGGTTTAATCATGGGTGGGATTCTCGCTTTGATACTTGGTATAAATTGCCAAAAGAATTTGGTTTTCTGTATTATGAGATACATCAGCCGATTGAAATTTCTACCACAGGGCATATGTTGATAGATGCTTATCAACAATATCCAAGTAATGAGCAAAAAATCCAAAATGTATTTTTGAATGCGTTGGCAAAATACCAATCTGATAATCCTTTTAGAAAAAATAAAAATTCCAATATACCCTTGATGTTGTTGTTAAATGTCATTCAATTATTAAAACAAGACAAAGATGAAAATAATGCAGGTGTTTTTCGTCAAGAATTGTCAATTTTCATTTGTTGGCAAAATAATGATGCCAATGCACTCTATCAATATTTAAAACAGTTAAGAAAAGAAGTTGGTTTTACTTATTCAGATGAATATATCTATGAACGCTGTTTGGCATTGCTTGAAGGTGATGAAACGAAGAAAAATCGGTTCAAAATCAGTCAAATTTGTGGCGAGTCAGTTGATGAATATATCCGAAAAATGCGAAGTACGGGGATTATTTCTTTGCGTGGCAATGGACGATTTTTGGATTTTAACCAATTTGAAATTGATAAAATTCATTATTTATTGCAACAGTATTCAGATTATCCGATATTTAGCGATAAAAAATCCTATTATAACTATATGGGGCAAATAGATAGTCAAATCGTTTCTATTCAGTCCAATATTCGTTTAGATACATCAGATATTCGCAAAAAGACACTGTATGAATATGCAAAAAACTACACGCCTTACCAAATCTTTGATGAATTAAAAAAATTATTAGCTAGTAAGAGAGTAGAAAGTAAAGACCCTGTATTCAAGTTTATCCCTGCACCGACACGGCTAGAATTTTTAACCAGTATTGCTTTGGTTCAACAATTTCCAACATTGGTGGTAAACCCAAATTATATCGTTGACGATGAAGGTTTGCTAACTTGTACCGCATCAGGTGGTATGGCGGATACTGTTGTGCTAGATGTGGCGTGCGATGGTTTATTTGAAGTTACCTTAATGCGTGGCAGGCAAGACCAAACTTGTAATGAAATCGTTCCAATTCGTTGGCATTTAATGGAATATAAAAAGCGTAAAGAGAACGTTTTTTCTGTTTTTATTGCACCAAGCATACATGAAGACACCAAGGAAATGGCGAGTTGGTATAAACATAAAGACAATCTTGATATCTTAACTTTTGATATTTTGGCATTTTTAGAAAATATCAAACATAAATCTAACCTATCTCAACTGATATAGATGATTGAGCTATGAAAGATTTATTAAAAAAACTTGAAAGTCAACTCATGACGGACGAAGAACGAGAGGCTTACCACGCCAAAATCAAAGGCGAAAGCTACATGCGATGGCTGGCGTTTTATTATCTTGGCAGGCGAGAACATTCTCAAAAAGAACTACGAGAAAAACTGCTTGCCAAAAACTGCAACCCAGATGCGGTAGAAAAATTATTAATAGAATTCGCACAAGAAGGCTACCAATCCGACGAACGCATGACGTCCGCCCTTATCAAAGACGGCATTACAAAAAAACATGGCAAAATCCGCATTTACCAAACCCTAAAAAAACACGGCTTAAAAACCCTTGGTTCAGCCAGTGACGTGAATGATTGGATAGACACACACAGCGAATTTTTTAGCGATTTAATTATCAATGCCACGAGCGAAGAACAAGAAGAAGTTAACGATAATTACGAAGTGGACTGGCTCGCTCAAGCGGTGGAAGCCCGGGTGCAAAAATACGGTGACAGCATACCGACCGACCAAAAAGAAAAAGCCCGTCAATTGCGATTTTTGCAATATCGGGGCTTTGATATGTCGGTGTGTTTTGATGCGTTAAAATATGATTTAACAAAATTGGCAGAAAGGGATTAACGGTTACAACATCGCTCCTAACTCCGCCCCTTCACGGATAGCCCGTTTTGCGTCCAGTTCACCTGCGAATTTTGCCCCGCCAATCACATGATATTGGGCGGTTAATCTGTCCAAATTATCACTCAATTTTGGCATTAAATCATTCACCGATTCTTGCCCTGCACACACCACCACCGTGTCTACACGCAGTAGCTGACTTTGACCGTTGTCGGTGCGTAGCCAAATACCTTCATTGGTGATTTTTTCGTATTGTACGCCACTCATTTCAATCACGCCGTGATGTTTTAGCGTGGCACGATGCACCCAGCCTGATGTTTTGTTCAGTCCTGCCCCCAAACGTCCTTTTTTGCGTTGCATCAGGTACACTTCTCTGGCAGGTGTGATTTTCTCGCTAGGGATTAAACCGCCCAAACTGTCATAATGAGCACGATTATCTACCCCCCATTCTGCTTGCCAATCATCAATTGATTGTGGAGTAGGGCGTTGATTCTGTTGTAAATTTTGAATAGTTGTTGGCGTGCGTTCGTTGGTTGCGGTCAAAAATTCGCTGACATCAAAGCCAATACCACCCGCCCCAATCACCGCCACTTTTTGCCCTGCAGTTTTTTCACCAGACAACAGTTCGGCATAGCTGATAACATTTGGCAAATCCGCCCCTTGAATGCTTAGCGAACGTGGCACAACACCTGTGGCAATAATCACATCATCAAACTTTTCATTTTGTAAAAATTCTTTGGTTACTTTATGATTTAGCTTAACCGTTACGTTTAATTCTTTTAACAAATTATCAAAATAGCGTATGGTTTCAAAAAATTCTTCTTTACCATGAATGACTTTGGCAAAGTTAAATTGCCCCCCAATTTTGTCTTGGGCTTCAAAAACGGTAACGTGATGCCCCCGTTGTGCCAGTACGCTACTGGCGGATAGACCTGCCATACCTGCACCAATGACCGCAATTTTTTTGGCTTTTTTCACAGGTTTGTACACCAGCTCGGTTTCATAACAGGCTTGCGGATTGACAAGGCAACTGGCTCGTTTGTTGTCAAAAATATGGTCAAGACAGGCTTGGTTACAAGCGATACAGGTGTTAATCAGATGCGTTTGCCCTGATTTGGCTTTATTTACCCAGTTGGGGTCTGCCAAAAATGGACGTGCCATTTGTACCAAGTCGGCAGTGCCATTGGCTAACAATTGCTCGGCAGTTTCGGGCATATTAATACGGTTGGCGACCATGACAGGAATGTTGACGTGCTGTTTGATTTCGGCAGTCAAATGAGCAAAACCTGCTCTTGGCACGCTAGTTACAATGGTTGGCACACGGGCTTCGTGCCAGCCGATACCTGTGTTGATAATGCTCACGCCTGCTACTTCTAAGGCTTTGGCAATCTGAATAACGTCAGCAAACGTATTGCCATTTGGCACTAAATCTATGAGTGATAGACGAAAGGTGATGATAAAATCGTTACCAACTGCCTCACGTACCGCCTTGACCACCGCTAACGGAAATCGCATCCGATTTTCCAAACTACCGCCCCATTGGTCGTTGCGTTTGTTGGTATGTGGGCTTAAAAATTGGTTAAGCAAATAGCCTTCCGACCCCATGATTTCTACGCCGTCATAACCTGCAAGTTTGGCAAGTTTAGCCGTATGAGCAAAATCTTTAATCGTGGCTAAAATGTTTTTTTCCGACATTTTTCTGGGTTTAAATAACGAAATGGGTGATTTAATCGCACTTGCCGACACCACAAACGGATGATAACCATAACGTCCACTATGTAGTATTTGTAAAATTAACTTGCAGTCATATTGATGAACTGCTTTGGTTAAACGTTTGTGATTAATCACGTCAGCGAACTGATTAAGCGTACCACCAAATGGCGTAAGCCAGCCTTGTTTGTTGGGTGCAATGCCTCCTGTGATAATCATCGCAACGCCACCTTTGGCACGTTCGGCAAAATACTCGGCAAGTTTGCCATAATGATAAAAGCGGTCTTCCAAGCCTGTGTGCATTGATCCCATCACCATGCGGTTTTTTAGTGTGGTAAAGCCCAAATCCAAAGGGGTAAAAATATGCGAAAAATTAATATTTTCGGTTGGGATTTTTTGGTTTTGTTGTGCGTGTTGGCGATTAGCTGACATGATTTTTCCTTAATTTTTTATTAATTTAGTATGAGTTTTGTCTATTTTAACAGTTTATAGCAAAGAATTAAGCATTATTTTGTGAAACTTCAAAAAATACTGAACAAGGATTTTAACCATGCGTTTTTATCAGCAACTTGTAAAATAAAGGTAACGTATAGTTACGCAATCATACAGCAATCACATAGCCAAGCAAGAATTTTTTTGTTATACTTAAATATTGTTTAGCCCGCAGACATTCAAAAGGGAAAATGCCATGCCAGCCAAAAAAATCTTAATTTGCTCAGCCATTGCGTTAACATTCGCCCTAGTTGGTTGTAACAAAGCCGAAGAAACCGCCACCAAGGCCATTGATACCGCAACGACTACCGCCACAACGGCAGTCAATACCACCGCCAGTGCCGTCAGCAGTGGGGCAAATGCGGTGGGTTCTGCCGTGAGTGCGACCGCAAGCCAAGTTGCCAATACCATAAACGCCAGTGCGACGTCAAACGTTGCCAAAGCGACCGCCGTTGACCCAAACATGACACCTGCACAGCATCAAGACGCTCGTGAAGACATCATGAAACAATATAGCCGTGCGAGCAAAGCCTTGCGTGGCATGACCGAAGATCCAAGCAAATTTAATGCAGACGAGTTAAAACAACACGCTCAAACCCTAAGCCAAGACCCATGGGTACATTTCCCAGCAACGGCAAAAGGTGGCGAAGCCAAAGATGACGTATGGACAAATCCTGAGGAATTCCAAGCTCAAATTGATAAATATAAATCTGCAGTAACGGTGTTAAATACTGCGGTTGTCTCAGCAACCAGTATTGATGCGGTTAAAACCCAAATCGCTGACGTAGGGGCAAGTTGTAAATCTTGCCACACACAATTTAAAGCGGATTAATTTTATTTTAAAAAAATTTTCAATAAAAATTAATTAAAACTTGCAAAATTGCGTTCAATTTCGCCGAGCGTCAGTGGAAATGGACGCAATTTTTGCAATTGTGCGATTAAAAATTTGGCATCGCTTGGTAATTTTTCCCCTGTGCTAAAAAATTTGATGGCTTGTTTGGCGACATCATCAGCAAACGTGCTATTTGACGTGTCAAAATCGGCAAATAAATTATCTTGCGACACCAAAAAACGCTTGCCACAGCTTAGGCTTAGCAAACATTCAATCGCCTGTGGGACGATTTCTACTTGCTCAAACTGCTGTTGTTGCTGTTCACTGCGTCCGTCAGGGGCGTACCAATAGCCGAAATCATTGAGTTGACGGCGTTTGTTACCCGCCACGCACCAATGGCTGATTTCATGCAAACAACTGGCAAAAAAACCATGAGCAAACACGATTTTGGCGGGTTCGTGTTCAGTTGGGGCAAAATATTCGGGTTCATGCCCGCCACGCATCAGCTTGGTATTTTTGGTTTTAAACCATTGATTAAACTGAAGAATAAGCCAATCTACTTGATATTTTTCATTATAAAACCACTGCATAGTTGCAAAATTTTGTTGTAAAAAATTAACATTATTGGTTAATTTTAACTTTACAATCTTATCGCTATTTAACTCAGCTTGACAAAAACTGTTGACATAAGGCACGCTATGATAAGGAAAAATCGCAACCTTTGGTTGTTTGCTAGCGTGAACAAAAGTTGAATGGGGTGAAAAATCGGCGTTGTTTAACATAAAAATTGATTGCTATTGTCAAAAAATAGCGTAAAATTATAGCAAATTTTTCGTCCATTTTTTTCTTATTTTTGCGAAATTTTTCTGCTAAAAAAAACCAAAAGAGCCAACTTATGTTAAATTATACCAGCAATCATTCAGATATCAGCCCAAATCTGGCCAAATACATTGACCTTGCCAAATGGGAACACAATACCGATAATCATTATCATTGGCAAGGAGAAATTGCCCTACAGCAACTGCCGAGAATTATGGCGTTGGCGGATGAACAGCACGACAATAGCCAACCTTTGTCGGTCAGTATTGACGTGAAAAAAAATGGGGCGATCGTCCAATGGCAACTCACCACCAAAGGCACTCTGTGGCAGACCTGTCAACGATGCCTTGAGCCTGTGGCGATTAGCCTTGATACCGATAGTGAATTGGCATTGTTGGAAAAAGAAAGCCACATTGGGTTATTGGATGAAGAGACTGAATATTTGTTAATCAGTGAATTAACCAAAGATAATAAATTATACTTGTTAAGTATGATTGAAGATGAATTGTTGGTGGATTTACCGCTTGCCCCAAAACATGATGACTGCGAAATGGCAGTTAGTCAAGTTGGTGAAGTGATTGAAATTATCGAAGAAAAGGAAAATCCCTTTGCAATTTTGGCAAATTTAAAAGGCTAATTTTGGCAATATTTTACAAAAAATATGGATAAAGGCTTTTTTATTGTTGCATTTTTAGGTATAATAGAGCGTTCATAACATTTACTGATTGCAAAGCGTGGATAACTTAACCCTTATCACCTTTTTCAATCGCTTAATTTAGAAGCACAGGAGCTAAACTCATGGCTGTTCAACAAAATCGCAAAAGCCGTTCACGTCGTGATATGCGTCGTTCACACGATCACATGATTGTTAACGTCGTATCTATTGACAAAGAGACGGGCGAAAAACACATTCGTCACCACATGACTAAAGACGGTTTTTACCGTGGTCGCAACTTGTTTGCCGTAAAAGCAGTTGCTGAATAATCATTGATTATTCCTTTGGTGAATAAAAAGGCTTATAAATTAACATAAGCCTTTTTTTATTTTCATAAATTTTGTTTTTACAAAATTATTTCATTTGAAAGGTGGGTTAAATCCACCTTAGGTTATAAAATTAGATTGTTTAAGGTTTTACCGTGATTAACACTCGTACGCTGTCAGGAATGAGTGATAGCTGTTGCAAGGCGTGCAAACCTTGTTGTTGTAAACGTTGCAATTGAGAAATTTCACTGTCACGCACGTTTGGATTGATACTTTGCAAATATTGCAAGCGTTCAATTTCACGATCAAAACGCTGGTTAAAGCGTTCAATCGCTTCTTGGCTCATGGCGTTAAGCTGTGCATTTGCGATATTCACCGCTTGGTCGTAGCGTTGTTCAATGATATCACGGCGAGCCTTGATGACTTGCCCTGCACGGCTTTTATCTAAGCGATAAATATGCGGCGCAATCATGTCTGCACGGATTTTTTCGCTAAAATCTGTCCCTTGTTGGCTCAAAAATACTCGGACAATCGGCTTGGTTAAGTAGCTCGTTAGATTGAGTAGTTTTGGGGCAATCGCTTCTACCCGAAAATTCACTTCTAATAATAGCATCCCTTCTGGCATGGCATTACTTTGCAAGGTAGCAACGGTAGCATTGCCAAAAGAACCTGAATTGATACTGTCAAAAATACTTTGCATGAGCGGATGTTCATAGGTCATAAATGCCAAGTCTTCCCGTACTAAGGCTTGGTCTCGCTCAAAGGTCAAACTTAGCCCATCTTCAGGGATAGCAAGCCCTTGTAGTTGGACTTCATCGCTTGGGTGAAGCATCAGCGAGCCGTCCCGTTGACCGCTAAAATCCATGTTAATCGACGACATAAACCGCTCAAAAAAACGAGGTAGGTGATTGGTATCGTCAAATTCTTGCATGGTATAGGCGATTTTGTTTGCCACGCGAGGACGACAGGAGTTGTATTCTAGCAGTCTATCACGCCCTTGTTGCATCATGGCTTCTAGCTCAAGGCGTTGTTCACGTCCTTCGGCGATAATGGCGTCCAAATCCGTTGTTGTGCCTTTGCCTTCCAACAGGGGTTTTAAATCGGCAATAAAGTATTCTTGCACGGTTTGGGCGGTGGGTGAGATTTGATTAAAAATATTTAACGCTTCATCATACCAACGGTATAGCCGTTCGGTCGCTGTGTGCATCACATACGGAACGTGAATGCAGATTTCGTGGCGTTGTCCGATACGGTCTAGCCGTCCGATACGTTGCTCTAGCGTGTCAGGATTGGCAGGTAAATCAAACAAAATTAAGTCACTGGCAAACTGAAAATTGCGACCTTCCGAGCCGATTTCTGATGCCAATAAAATTTGAGCCCCTTCACGGTCAGCAAAATACGCCGCTGCTTGGTCTCTCTCTAATAAGCTCATTTGTTCGGTAAAAATTGCCGTTTTAATCCCTGCGTGCAGACGTAGCACGGCTTCTAGGCTTTCTACAGTTGCACCACTCCTTGCGATGAGAAGTACTTTTTTGTGTTTTAGCGGTTGTTTTAAGGTGTCAATTAACCATAACACTCTAGGGTCATCTTCTAGCCAACCACCGTCAGGTTGTTGCTCTTCGCTCCATAATTGTTCACGCAATTTACCTTGGGTATGATAGCTATTTTGCCAATGTTCAGGCAACGGCAACGGATACGCCACTGCATGCCGTCCTTGAAAGCCTTGAATAAGCTGAGCCACGCTTTCACGGGTATTGCGAAATAATACTCGCCCTGTACCATGACGGTCTAACAATTCGTTAATCGCCCGTCCACGCCCCATCTCATCATCACTAATCTCATATCCAAGCAACTGTGCCAAAGCCGACTGTTGTCCGTCACTTAGCGGATTATCACTTAACAAAACTTCGGCAATTTGGGCGGTTTGGGAAAAGTTATCTTCACTTTCTAAAAAGCTATCTAAATCCGCAAAACGATGTGGGTCAAGTAATCGTAACCGAGCAAAATGGCTTTCTAAGCCTAACTGTTCAGGTGTGGCAGTTAACAACAGCACCCCTGCGGTTTGTTTTGCAAAACTTTCTACCAACTCATATTTATCATTGCCACCTTGCTCGCTATCCCAGTGCAAATGGTGAGCTTCATCTACAACCAATAAGTCAAAACCTGCTTCTAAGGCTTTTTCGTGCAAATCGGCATGGTCAAGCAACAAATCCACGCTTGCAATGATACATTGTTCGGTTAAAAATGGATTTTGTTCTGGGTCATGTTCGGCAATAGAAGCGGTTCGCACCAAGTCAAAAATCGCAAATTCAAGGTTAAAACGTCGGCGTAACTCAATCATCCACTGATACTGCAAACTATCAGGCACGAGAACTAACACACGTTCAGCCTTGCCTGTCAATAATTGCTGGTGAATAATCAGCCCTGCTTCAATGGTTTTGCCCAAGCCTACTTCATCTGCCAGCAATACCCTTGGTGCGATACGCTTACCCACCTCATGAGCGATATACAGCTGATGCTCAATGATATCTACCCTTGCTCCCATTAAACCTTTGAGTGGATGATTGGCAAGGTTGGCTTGCGTGTATAAAATCTCTTGGCGTAAGGCATACCAGTCATTTTGGTGAATACGATTTGCCAACAAACGTTCTAGCGGTTTAGCAAGGGTAATATTCGCCCCCAACCGAGTTTCCATCATCGGCTTGTCAAGCTCTGCCACATGATAACGACACACGCCTGACACCATTTCTACATCGGTGACCGTAAACGTGTTACCGTCTTGGTCATGGATATTATCGCCCGTCTTAAACATCACCCGTGACAGCGGGGCAGACACTTTGGCATACACCCGAGTTTCTTCGCTTTGTGGAAATAAAATATGCACACAGCGGTCATCGACCAACACCACCACGCCCAAGCCCAATTCACTTTCGGTATCCGAAAGATAACGTTGTCCAATTGCAAAATCAATCATGTGAAAACCAGTTGAAAAAAGTTTTTTGATAAAAATTCTTATAAAATGATTAACTGTCTATCATAACAAAAAACCTGATTTTAAGATAGTAAAATCAGGGATTTCTCGCATTTTTTACCAAATTTTTTTGCCAAAAATTATCAAGCCTGTGGTGTATAGCCTTTTGGTTTTTCATAATCGGCATTATCCAAAAACTTATCTCGTTGCTCATTGATAAATTTTTTGGCATCTTTGTCAATCATACTCAAATGATTTTCATTGATTAACATGGTCTGTAGCTCAAGCCACTCATGCCAAGCCTTTGCGGATACCGTGTCTTGGATTTCTTGTCCTTTGGCGTTGGGAAAGGGTGGGGCAGGGAGTTTTGGCAAATTTTGTTTATATTTACGGCAAAAAACCAAATTGGCTTTTGGGTTAAACATTTCGGTCATAAACATTTCCTAATTTAAAAAATTTTATCATCACAAAAAATCAGCATTTTAAACAGACAAATGCTATTAAATGATATTTTAACAAATGTTAGAAAATATGCTAAAATATCCACTAATTTTTATATTTATTAAGGCGATTATCATGGAAATCAACCCATATTTAGAACATATCAAAGATTTAGCCGACCGTGGCGACCAACTTCGGAGGTATCTTTGACATAGAAACTAAACAAGAACGTTTAGAAGAGGTCAATCTAGAACTAGAAAATCCAGAGCTTTGGAACGATCCTGAGCGAGCCACCAAAATCAGTAAAGAAAAAGCCCAACTTGACGGTATTATCGGCGTGATTATCGCCCTTGATGAAAAGTTAGATGACGCTCGTGCCATGCTAGAATTGGCTCAAGAAGAAGACGACGAAAGTTTGCTTGCTGATGTGCAAAGTGAGCTTGACGATGCTGAAACCAAAGTTGCTGACCTTGAATTTAAACGGATGTTTAGCGGTGAGATGGACGGTAGTAACTGCTATCTTGAATTACAGGCAGGCTCTGGCGGTACAGAGGCACAGGACTGGACGGAAATGTTACTGCGTATGTATCTGCGTTGGTGCGAGGCTCACGGCTTTGATGCCAAAGTGGTGGAAGTATCTGAAGGCGGTGTGGCAGGGCTAAAAAGTGCGTCCGTGTATATCAAGGGTGATTATGCTTTTGGTTGGTTACGTACCGAAACAGGTGTGCATCGCTTGGTAAGAAAATCACCATTTGACAGCAATAACGGGCGTCATACGTCATTTTCTGCCGTGTTTGTGTCGCCTGAAATTGATGATAACATTGAAATTGACATCAACCCTGCCGATTTGCGAGTGGATACTTACCGTTCTAGTGGGGCAGGCGGTCAGCACGTTAACACCACCGATTCTGCGGTACGAATTACCCATATGCCAACGGGCGTTGTGGTGGCGTGTCAAAGCGAACGAAGCCAAATTTCTAACCGTGAAACGGCGATGAAAATGCTCCGTGCCAAACTGTACGAACGAGAAATGCAACTGCGTATGGAAAAACAGCAAGCCCTAGAAGACAGCAAATCCGACATCGGTTGGGGAAGCCAAATCCGCTCCTATGTGCTTGACGATTCACGCATTAAAGACTTGCGTACAGGGGTGGAAACGTCTAACACCACGGCAGTGTTAAATGGGGATTTGGATAAGTTTATTGAAGCGAGTTTAAAAGCTGGGCTTTGATTTTTTTATTTTGTTAAATAAACGGTTAAAAAAATGGCGTAATTTTACGTCATTTTTTTTGGCAAAATAAAGCGGTAAATGAAAAATAACAAACTTTTTTCAATTATATATTGTATTTTTTTTCTTTATAGTTTTATAATTAAATCTTATTAATTTAATAAGGAATGACCCTATGAGTGACCAAAGCGTTTATATTTATGTAAAAGATAAAAATCATCAATTAACACAAGAACAAAAAGACCAAGCGTTTGAGCTGTTTGATAGCAACACAACAGAAGGGGATTTTGAGCCATGTTTGATTAAACAGTCTTCATATCAACTTGAACATACAGAAGATGATGAAGACGGCATTGTGATTGAAAGCCCATTTATTATGACAGCAGGTAATTTTTCTGGTACAAATGAGTTTTGGATTTTATCGGAAGATGAAGAAGATGCTGAAATTGATTCTTCTAATCATATTCGCCCTGAAATGAAGAAAAAATTAGAAGAAATTTTGGGTGCAGAAATTGCGGTTGTTTGGGGGTTTAGAGATTAATTGTTTTTCTTGAGTTTTGAAAAACCCTTAACTTTTAACTGGTTAAGGGTTTTTATTTTTCACAAAAAAATTACCTAAAAAATCATTTTTATGTTATTGTTGTAAAGCCGTTTCAACCATTAAAAAGGAAATTTTATGCTTTACCAATACCAAGACAAAAAACCCACCTACAACGCCCCATTCACAGGCTGGATAGCCGATTCCGCTCAAGTCATCGGCGATGTACATTTGGGCGATAATGTCAGCGTGTGGTTCGGTGCTATCATTCGTGGTGACAACTGCACCATACATATCGGCGATAATACCAATATCCAAGAAAACTGCGTTATTCATACCGATACCGATATCCCTGTGTATATTGGCAAAGGTGTAACTGTGGGGCATTTGGCGATGTTGCACGGCTGTACTATCGGCGACAACAGTTTAATCGGTATCGGGGCGGTCGTATTAAATCACGCCAATATCGGCAAAAACTGCATCATCGGTGCGAATGCACTCGTTACCGAAAAAATGCAAATTCCCGATAATTCAGTCGTGATGGGTAGCCCTGCCAAAGTGGTGAAAACTTTAGACAACGAACGGGCCGAAATGCTAAAACTTTCTGCCAAAATGTACGTTGAAAAAGCACACAGTTTTAAACAAAACTTAACGCCGATTTGCTTATAAATTTGTATTTTTTATTCACTTACCAATATCAATAATTGTTCAATATTAGCAATTTGATATTGGTTTTCTTGTTTTAACAACAAACCATCGTTAATCAGCTCATGCAAGGTGCGGTTAAGCGTTTCGGGACGTAAACCTAATTGCCCTGCCAACTGTTTTTGACTGCCCAAAAATGTAAAGTCTTTATCAGGGGCAAAATTGGTGAGAATATAATACGCCAATTTTGCCTTGGCACTTTTAAAGGTAAGCAAATCACTGCTAATCAAATGTTTGTACAAACGCACACTCATTTGCTCAGCAAACCAAGTAAATAACGCCCCAAGCTCAAATTTTTGGATATAATAAAAATAATCCGTCACAGGCAAGGTCGCAATCACACAGGTATGGCTCGCCTTGGCGGTGAGTTGGTGCAGGCTGGCATCATTAATCAGTAGTTGCAAATTGGTGGATACCGCATGGCTAAAGGCAGTTTTATCGCCAAACTCACTGTGCGGTGTGCCGTTTTCACTTTGTTCGGCGAGTATGGATTTGGCACGCCATAGTACACTTTCGTTAATCAGACTGGGCATTTCGGGGTTGGCGTGGTAGGTCTGTATCAGACATTCTTGTCCGTTAGGTAGTTGCCGATAGCAGTTCACTGTGCCGTCTAGCAAAAAATATAGACTTTGTACTTGGCTATGTTGCAAAAAAATTAGCGAATTTTTGTCAAATTTATGCAACATTAACTTTTGTAACAGTTGTTTTTGTACGCTGTCGCCTGTGTCGGTTTGGCTTGGCAATAAGGCGATGAATGGCTGTTTTGCCATCATTTTCAAAAAATTGTGCGAAAGGCGAAAAAATTGGCTCATAATTAGCAGATCTGATATAGGGATAAAAAACGATAAATGATCACCACTATATCAACTGCTAAGCAAATTTGCTATGATGCCAAAGTTTGTATTTTTGCCGATTGGCTACTACTTTTGGGGGAATGGGAGTTTGCTGAATTATTTTAATAAACGATTGATTTCAGTTGGATTTTTTAAAACATCTGCCAATGTATAACGGTCAAACACTTGCAAAAATGCTTGCGTCGCTTCAAAAAATACTGACTTTAGTTGACACGCAGGTGAAATCACACAGCTAGACGGTTCGGGCAGTTCGCTAATGTCTTTGGCGATTAAGGTCTGAGTTACAGCGATGCGGTCGGTTTTTAGCCGTTCTGGATTGACGGTAATCGGTTGGTTTTGCGTGGCGTGATAGTCGCACGGCACAAAACATGCCACCACGGCAAAGTCGGTTTCAGTTTGGCGTAATACCGCACCGATGTTGATATCTTTTGGGGCTTTGGCAAGGCGAATACCGCCGTTTTTGCCACGTGTGCTGTCAATCAATCCGATACGGCTGAGCTGATGTACGATTTTTGTCAAATGATTTTTGGAAATGCCATAACTATCCGCCACGTCTTGGATATTGGCGAGTTCGTAGGGGTTGGGTTTTACTGCCAAATAAATCAATGTGCGTAGGGCGTAGTCGCTATACTGGGTAATTCGCATGTGTTGCCTTGTACATGTATTAACGATAAATAATAATATTATACCGCAAAATGGTACGGTTACTAGGTTTTTTTTGTAGAAAAAAACGTTTAAGCTGATAAGCTTTACTTAAACGTTTTAGTAAAAATTTTAATTAAAACCATCGTTAATGTCATTCATGAAAGACAGGACGATTACCCGGCGTGGCACGGTTAATGTGCAAGAAAGCACGGTGGCGTTCGTATTTGTCAAGAATATCATTAATCACTTGTTCCTTGCTATAACCCGACAAGTCATTGCCTTGTAAACCGTCAAATAACATGGTTTCCAAGTGATAATAATGGCTTTGAGCATCAGGTACAATCGGACGCATCGGCACAGAATACGCCACAGGATGAATGCCGTAGATGAAGTTTTGCTCATTTTGATAAGCAATTTCTAGGTTGATTTGATAAAGTTCATGCTTATCAGAATTATCAGCGATTGGCGTGGTATCAACCGTCACCGTTAACCCTTTTTTAGCAAGCTCATCGGCGACCACTTTTACCGCAGACAGACAAATGTTGTCAAGAGTGGCTTTGGTCGTAACTTTATCAGGATAAGACGTGATACGGTCAAGGCGTGCTTGCCAGTTGTCAATATCCACATTGCCCGCCACAGGCCCTGCGTGCAGTTTGGTTGATGCTTCACGAAAATCTTCCAACCGCAGTGAGGTAAACAGCCCTGTCATCACAAAAAAGATGACAAAACTAAATGGCAAACCCATAATAATGGTAGCTTTTTGCAAGGCAGTAATGCCATCTGTCATTAACATGGCAATTGTCAAACCTGCAATCGCAAGCGACCAAAAAATACGGTTCCAAATGGGTGGATTGTTATGGCTATCGGTGCTTTTACAGCTAAAATTACCCAAAACCAACGCCCCAGAGTCTGCCGATGTGACATAAAACAAAAAGCCTGATACAAATGCCAAAACCGCTGTAAATTCAAACCACGGATAAAACGACAACAGCTCAAAAAAACCCACTTCTGGACGAGCGGTCACTTTTTCAGCAAAGGCAAGATTGCCATTAATCACCTGATCTAAGGCACTATTGCCCATGATGGACAGCCACGCAAGCGTAAACATAAATGGAATAGATAACGTGCCAACCACAAACTGACGAATGGTGCGACCTTTGGAGATTTGTGCCAAAAACAGCCCCACAAATGGCGACCACGCAATCCACCACGCCCAAAAAAACAGCGTCCAATCTTGCACCCATTGTTTGACTTCGGCGGACTGTTCGTAGGCAAATGTGTTAAGGGTTAGATTAGGAAATTGTGCCAAATAATCGCCCACATTTTGTACAATGGCGTTAAGCAAAAATTCGGTATTGCCCAAAAATAACACAAATAACATCAGGCCAATGGCAAAATAAATATTCAGCTCCGATAAAATTTTAATGCCTTTTGACACGCCTGTCGTTACCGAAATGATGGTCAAAATCACCGCAACCACAATCAAAATCAACTGCCAAATCAGACTTTCTGGCACACCCAAGATAATATGCAAACCATAATTTAGCTGAACCACACCAATACCGCAAGTGGTCGCAATACCAAAAATCGCCCCCAAAATCGCCGCCACATCCACCGCATCGCCTGCTTTGCCATAGATTTTTTTGCCAATCATGGGATAAAGTGCCGAACGAATGGACAAAGGCAAATTATAACGATACGAAAAATAGCCCAAAGCAATGCCAATCAACGCATACATTGACCAACCTGTCATGCCATAGTGAAAAATCGTCCACATAAGTGCTTCACGGGCTGCATCAGCTGTCTGTGGGTCTGCAATTGGTGGAGCCATGTACTGCATAATCGGCTCTGCCACCGAAAAAAACATGAGGTCAATGCCAATTCCCGCCGCAAACAACATCGCCGACCAGCTCAAAAGGCTATATTCTGGCACGGAATGTTTTGGACCTAGTTTGATATCACCATAACGAGAACAAGCAATAAATAAGACAAAAATAATACACAAACTTGTGGTAAAAAAGTAATACCAACCAAAGGTATGAGTCACCCAGTTTAACACCGTGTCCAAAATCTGTGAGGCAGTTTGGTTAAACAAAATGGTATAAAGGCTAAAAAACACGATTATTGTTGCCGAGACAAAAAACACACTGTGATTTAAATCACTCGTCGGCTGTCCATTTTTTTTCATCGTTTAGTCCGTCAATTTATCTTATAAAATACGCTAAAATCTTGCATTAAAACAACACAAGAACCTATCAAAATACAGTCATCATAACAAGATTTGCAATTGAAATCAATGATTTGCCTAATAGCACGCTTTTTGTTATCATAATATTTCATTATTTTTATCCAACTTTTTAACAAAAATAATGAGTTATCGCTGAATTATTACTTATTTATCAGATTTTTTAATCAGTTTTTTAAAAAATTTACTGTATTTGAACAAGCATTTTAACAGGAGAATACTGATGGACAACTCAACACAACTTTATATTCATGGTGGCTATGTCAATTCAAGCAGTGAAAAAACCTTTGAAACCATTAATCCTGCTACAGGCGAAGTACTGGCGGTGGTGCAAAGTGCAAGCCTTGCCGATATTGACAAAGCAGTAGAAAGTGCCAAACAAGGACAAAAAATCTGGGCGAATATGACCGCCACCGAACGCTCTCGTATTTTATTAAAAGCGGTGGCGATTTTGCGCAAGCGTAATGATGAGCTTGCTCACCTAGAGACTGCTGACACAGGCAAGGCATACAGCGAAACATCGGCGGTGGACATCGTCACAGGGGCGGACGTGCTTGAGTATTATGCAGGGCTTGCCACCGCCACCCAAGGCATTCAAGTGCCTTTGCGTGAAACGAGCTTTGTTTATACTCGCCGTGAGCCACTTGGCGTGGTGGCAGGGATTGGGGCGTGGAATTACCCCATTCAAATCGCCCTTTGGAAATCCGCTCCTGCTTTGGCGGCGGGCAATGCCATGATTTTTAAGCCAAGCGAAATCACCCCTTTAACCGCCCTAAAACTTGCCGAAATCTATACCGAAGCAGGCGTGCCTGATGGCGTGTTTAATGTGGTACAAGGCGGTGGCGATGTCGGTGGTTGGCTAACGTCTCACCCAGAGATTGCCAAAATTTCCTTTACAGGTTCTGTACCCACTGGTAAAAAAGTTATGTCATCGGCAGGCTTAACCCTAAAAGATGTTACGATGGAGCTTGGCGGAAAATCCCCCTTAATCATCTGTGAAGACGCTGATATTGACAAGGCGGTGGACATTGCCATGATGGCAAACTTTTATAGCACAGGGCAGGTCTGTACCAACGGCACACGCGTGTTTGTACCAAAATCGCTAAAAGAGAAATTTGAGCAAGGCATTTTGAGCCGTTTGCCCTTTATCAAACTTGGCGACCCAAACGAGCCTGCCACCAACATGGGGCCTTTGGCAAGTTTTCCCCACATGGAAAAAGTGCTTGATTACATTGAACAAGGCAAACAAGCAGGAGCAAAACTACTGGCAGGCGGTGGACGATTTACCGACACGGTGAACGGTTTTGATTGTGGGAAAGGAGCCTATGTTCAGCCGACTGTTTTTACCAATTGTACTGATGAGATGAGCATTGTGACAGACGAGATTTTTGGACCTGTGATGAGTATTTTGACTTATGAAACGCTTGATGAAGCAATTGCTCGTGCCAATGCGACAGAATACGGTTTGGCAGGGGGTGTGGTGAGCCAAAATATCGCTACCGCTCATCGTGTGGTACACGCTTTGGAAGTGGGGATTTGTTGGATTAACACATGGGGCGAGTCGGACGCCAAAATGCCTGTCGGTGGCTACAAAGCCTCTGGTGTGGGGCGTGAAAATGGCATTAGCACACTAAACCATTATACCCAAATCAAATCGGTACAAGTAGAGATGGGTGAATTTACATCGATATTTAAGGCATAAAAAATAAAAGGAAAAAATCATGACGCAAAATTACGATTATATCATCATTGGGGCAGGTTCGGCAGGCAATGTGCTTGCTACTCGTTTAACGGAGGATAGCGATGTCTCCGTACTACTTTTAGAAGCAGGTGGGCCTGATTATCGCCTAGATTTTCGCACGCAAATGCCCGCCGCGTTGGCGTATCCTTTACAAGGTCGCCGTTATAATTGGGCGTATCTCACCGACCCTGAGCCACACATGAACAACCGCCGTATGGAGTGCGGACGTGGCAAGGGGCTTGGCGGTTCATCACTTATTAATGGCATGTGTTATATTCGTGGCAATGCGATGGATTTGGATGGCTGGGCGAAATTGGACGGCTTAGAAGATTGGAGCTATGCCGACTGTTTGCCTTACTATAAAAAGTCCGAGACCCGTGATGTGGGTGAAAACGACTATCATGGTGGATCAGGACCTGTCAGCGTAACCACGTCACAGCGTGGCGATAAAATTGGTAATAACGAACTGTTCAATGCGATGGTGGAGGCAGGCGTGCAAGCAGGTTATCCACGCACCGATGATTTGAACGGTTATCAGCAAGAGGGTTTTGGTCCGATGGACAGAACGGTTACGCCCAAGGGCAGACGATCATCTACCGCTCGTGGCTATCTGGACATGGCAAAATCTCGCCCAAACCTTACCATAAAGACCCATGCCGTCACGGATAAGATTTTGTTTTCTGGTAAAAAAGCGATTGGCGTGCAATATTTACAAGGCTCTGACGCAAATCCTATTGTCGTTCACGCCAATCGTGAAGTCATCGTCTCGGCAGGGGCGATTGCCTCACCGCAAATCTTGCAACGCTCAGGTGTAGGCAGTAAGGCTCTGCTTGACGAATTTAAAATCCCTGTGGTGCATGATTTACCCGGTGTGGGTGAAAATTTGCAAGACCATTTGGAAATGTATTTGCAATACGAATGTATCAAGCCTGTATCGCTGTATCCTGCCTTAAAATGGTACAATCAGCCTGCCATCGGAGCGGAATGGCTGTTTTTGGGAACGGGCATTGGGGCGAGCAACCAGTTCGAGGCAGGCGGTTTTATCCGTACACGAGAAGAATTTGAATGGCCGAACATTCAATACCACTTTTTGCCTGTGGCGATTAATTACAACGGCTCAAATGCGGTCAATGCTCATGGTTTTCAGGCACACGTTGGCTCAATGCGTTCGCCATCTCGGGGTCGCATTCGCCTAAAATCGCTAAATCCGCACGACCACCCAAGCATTTTGTTTAACTATATGTCGCATGAACAAGACTGGCAGGAGTTTCGTGATGGCATTCGTATCACACGAGAAATCATGCACCAACCAGCCCTAGACCCGTACCGTGGGCGTGAAATTAGCCCAAGTGCCAACGCCAAAACCGATGCCGAGCTTGATGCTTTTGTGCGTAGTCATGCTGAGACGGCGTATCACCCTTCGTGTAGCTGTAAAATGGGCTATGATGACATGGCGGTGGTGGACAATGAAGGGCGTGTGCATGGCATAGAAGGGCTTCGTGTGGTGGACGCCTCTATCATGCCACTTATCATCACAGGCAACCTAAATGCCACCACGATTATGATTGGGGAAAAAATCGCCGATAGCATTCGTGGTAAAAAATTGCCAAAATCGGATGCGCCTTATTATAAGGCAAACCCAAGCGTGCTCAGAAATCCGCCAGTGCGTGCCTTTGATGAGCATATGTTAAAATAATTATTTGTTAAAGTTAAAAAACGTCCAAATTGGGCGTTTTTTTGGGCTTGGTATCATTGTCACAGCCATAATACGAATAGCGCTTGATAAACTGACTTAGAGAGTTTTGCTAGCATAAAAAAACGCCCCATTTCGGAGCGTTTTCATTTTTAAAAGTCATTTAACCGCAGATTAATCGTCTGTTTTTGGTTTTAAGTCATCGCTTAAAAAACTGCTAGTTGGTTTTAACAATTTTTTTGCTTCGGTTTCTGCTTCGGCTTTATCTTGAATATTTTTTAGCAAACGAGCTGCCGCATCACGACCGCCCAAACCAAACGCCAAAGCGAATGCCACAGCAACTGAACCAAGCGTTAAACCAAATGCCAAGTTCACGATTGAATCGGCGATACCCATCGCACGTAAGCCCATGGCAAGTACTAAGCCCATGATTAATACACGCACAAGGTTTGCCAAAAAGGTTGAGCCACTTGGTGAGCGTTGTACCATGCCTGCCAGTAGATTTGCCAACCAAAAACCAATTGCCAAAATCACTGCACCAAGCAAAATTTGAGCCCCAAATTCAATAAACATGGTGATTAAATTGCTGATGTGGTCAAAACCAAGCAAGTTTGATGCTTCAATCGTTGCAAATAACATCGCAAAAAACACAATCAAGCAACCGATAATATCCGAAACTTTGGTATTTTTAGCAGTAACTGGTTGATTTGGCTCAATAATATGAGGATTGGTATTTAATACATTTTGTAAGCCCAATTTGGTTGGCAAGTCGTTAATGCCTGTATTTTCTAGTAAGTTTTTAACAATATTTGCCACAAATTTCATCATATAATAGGTTAAGCCCAAAATCGCCGCCGCCGCAATGATATTTGGAATGGCAGTCATGATTTGGTTTAACATATTGGTCGCAGGGCGAGAGATTGACTCAATCTTTAACGCATCTAACGCCATGATAATCGTGGTAATCATCACCAGTAGATACACCAACGTCCCTGCCATATTTGACATTTGCATTTTATTGCTAATGCCTGCTTTATCGGTCAAGGCTTGAATGTTCAAACTTGCCACCACGTTGGTAGCGATACCACGCAAGATTTTGGCAATCACTAAGCCAACAAAGAACAAAACGCCAGCAACGACAATATTTGGTACAAAATCAAGGGCTTTGCCAATCATATTATTAACAGGTGTTAATAAACCTGTTAAGCCTAATTGTTGTAAAACCATTGGCAAAAACATCAACAAAATAAACCAATACGCAATATTGGCAATATTGTCGCTCATTGGCTGAACGCCTGCTTGCTGGGTCAATTTTTCGTCCAAAGTTGTACGATTTAACGCCCCTGTCAAAGCCGTGCGAGCAATGGTCGCAATCACAAAACCAAGCACCGCCAACATTGTCGCACCGATTAGATTTGGAATAAACAACAACACTTGATTAATCATATTAGCAAATGGCACAGAAATCGCATCCAAACGCAAGAAACTGAGCGATGCCGAAATGCCAATGACAAACACAAACCAAAATGCAATGCGAGACAACAAGCGAGCGATGTCGTAAGTTTTGCCTGTTGATGCGTTCATTTTTTGGTTAAGGTTGATTTTTGCCAGTAATTTATGCACTGCAGAGCCGATGATACCTGCCAAAATCCAGCCAATTAAAAAAATCACCAATGCCCCAATCATCGTAACCACCGATGAACCAAGGCTTTGGTTAAAATTGATAAAAAAATTATCCATAAATCCCCCAAATGCAATTTTTACAAAAAAATAGGACTTATCCAACGATAAATCCTTTAGATTTTTGGTAAATTGCAATCTTGCTTATAAAAAAATATATGTTTTAAAAAACGATTATCCAAACGTCACGTTAACACTTGATATTAAAAAATAATTATCAAGTGATTGTATTGTTTAGATAAAGTTTGCTTACTTTAAACTAAAAACTCTCAAAAAAACAGTATAAAAAAGTTGCTAAAGCGATAAATTAAGCAGTTTTTTGTAAACAGATGTAATAAAATGTAAATTAATTTTAAAATTGCACAAAGTTTTTGCCAAAATGCTAAATTTTTTGCATATTTTAGGCGGATTTTCTGTTATTATAGCGGGTAATTTTTTTGTTTTTGACACACATCTAGGATTTTTTATGAGCAATAAAACCGTTCCTGTTTTGGCTGGCATCGTGTTGGGTGCTGTGGCGTTAACGCCTATTTTTATGAAAAGTTTTGGCGACAATCCACAAGTCGCGAACGTTGGACGTTTGGCAAGCGGTGGCACGACTGGTGGTAGCACCATTACTGCCCAAAGCGATGATGTTACCAAAGCGGGCTACAGCTTGGGCTATATGATGGGCTCAAACGTTGCCCAAAGTGCCAAAGATTTAAAACAAGCCGATATTATTCAAGGCTTGCAAGATGGTCAAGCGGGTAAACAATCGGTGCTAACCCGTGAACAAATGGAACAAGCGGTTATGGCTTACCAAGAACGCCAAATGAAAGCGATGACTGAAGGGAATTTAGCAAAAGGTCAACAATTTTTGGCAGAAAACAAGAAAAATCCAAAAATCAAAACCACCGCATCAGGCTTACAATATGAAGTGTTAAAAGAAGGCAATGCTACCAAACCAAAAGCGACCGATATTGTTTCGGTCAATTATGAAGGTAAACTCATTGACGGCACAGTATTTGACAGCACCGCTCAACATGGCGGACAACCCGCTGAATTTCCGCTAAATCAAGTCATTCCAGGGTGGACAGAAGGCTTGCAATTAATGGGGGAAGGGGCGAAATACCGCTTTTATGTACCGTCAAATCTAGCTTATGGCGAACAAGGGGCACCGCAAGGGGGTATTGAGCCAAATAGCGTGTTGATTTTTGACGTGGAGTTGTTAAAAGTTAATCCAACCCAAGCCCAAGACACCCAAAAAATTGAGCTAAATGGCAACAACATGGAAGAGCAAATTAAACAACTAGAAACCCAAATGCAGCAAGCGGTAACCGCATCAACGGCAAAATAATGACTTGTTAAAAATCATTTTTTAAAAAATTGTAGCGTGGGTGACTGTGCGTAACCCACCAAAAATAAATTGTTTCATTTATTTTAAAAAATTAAAAAGAGAATTAATATGATAAAGAAGTTAAGCATTTGCACCCTTGCGATATTGGCAAGTGTGGCAAATATCGCATCTGCCGATAATAACATCAGCAAAACCAGCGTGGCAGACTCAAAATATTTACCGAAAACAACCGTTGTCAGCCCAACTAGCGACACCTTACAAAAAGTTGGCTACAGTTTTGGCTACATGATGGGCGATGGCAATAAAGACAGTGCCGATGACCTTGTGCTAGATGCCTATTTTCAAGGCTTTCGTGATGCGTATATCGGTAACACCCCTGCATTAACCGAAGCCCAAATTAAACAAGTATTGTTAGATTACCAAAAAAATAAAGAAGCCGAATATGCCAAAGAAATTGAAGCATTGGGCAAAAAAAATCTGGAACAAGGCAATGCTTATCTCAAAGAAAACGCCAAAAAATCAGGCGTAAAAACCACCAAATCAGGGCTACAATACAAGGTTTTAACCAATGCCAACGGCAAAAAACCGACCGCCAAAGACACGGTTTCGGTGAATTATGAAGGGCGATTGATTGACGGTACGGTATTTGACAGCTCTTATAAACGTGGCGAGCCGTCCGTTTTTCCACTTGGTCAAGTGATTGATGGTTGGGTGGAAGGCTTGCAGTTAATGCCTGTTGGTTCAAAATATCAGTTTGTTGTGCCTGCAAATTTGGCGTATGGCGAAGCAGGTAATGTGGATATTGAGCCAAATAGCGTCTTGATTTTTGATGTGGAATTGCTTGAAATTAATCCGAAAAGCAAAAAATAAACCATGATTAGTTAAAGATTGTTGGTTTAAATAGGCTAAACGTAGGTTTGGTCTATTTTAGTTTTGTTTAAAGTAAAATAAAGAGTGTTTTAATATTTTAACAAAGGAAAATCTGTATGCTAAAATCAGTCGTTCATGATGGACAAACCACCATTCCTAGCGATGTGATGACGATGCTATCCCTTAAAGAAGGTCAAGAATTAACTTGGGTGATGATGCCTGACCGTAGTATTGTGTTGCGAGCAAAAAATCGTCCAATTACGGATTTGGACGGAATGTTACCAACGCCAAAACAAGCAGTTTCTATTGATGAGATGCGTTTATAATAATTTTATCAAGCTAATCGTGCGGATTTGCATACGGCGATTAGTGAGCAAGCCAATAAAACACCGTTTTATAGTTTTGATGTTAAAGCCAGTGAAATGAATAACAACCAATTATTTAATTGATTTTAAATTTTTTTTAACAAGATGAATACTATCTCCGACAATTTATTTACCAAAATCGCCGAAATTTTGCACCGTTCACGCCAAAATCTGGTGCAGACGGTCAATAGCACAATGACGCACGCTTATTTTGAAATTGGGCGAATGATTGTTGAAGATGAGCAAAACGGACAACTGCGAGCGGAATATGGCAAACAGCAGTTGGCAAAATTATCCACGCAATTAACCGCTGAATTTGGTAAGGGATTTTCCGAACGCAATTTACAAAGAATGCGTCAGTTTTATTTGGTTTATAGCGAGCAACGAGCATTTATTGCAAGTAAAAACAATGAGTTACAAATTTCGCCAACAGTGTTGTCGCAATTTCAGCTAAGTTATTCGCATTATTTAAAACTCATGCGAATTGCCGACCCGTTAGAACGCCAATTTTATGAAATTGAAAGCATTAAGCACAATTGGAGCTTGCGAGAGTTAGAACGTCAGTACGATACGGCGTTGTTTACACGCCTTAGTTTGAGTAAAAATAAAGACGATGTTTTAAAGCTGGCATTGACAGGGCAAGTGATTGAAAAACCACAAGATTTAATCAAAGACCCTTATATTTTGGAGTTTTTAGGTCTGCCAGAGCAAAATTTGTATTCTGAAAATGAGCTTGAAAACCAATTGATTGACAAGTTAGAGCAGTTTTTGTTGGAGCTTGGGGCGGGTTTTACGTTTGTTGGTCGCCAAGAACGGATTAGCTTTGATGAACAGCATTTTTTTGTGGATTTGGTGTTTTATAATCGCTTGTTACGTTGTTTTGTGTTGATTGATTTAAAAATTGGCAAGTTAAAACATCAAGATATCGGACAGATGCAAATGTACGTGAATTTTTATGACCGTCAGATGAAACTTGACGATGAAAATCCCACGATTGGCATTATTTTGTGCCAAGATAAAAATCAATCAGTGGTGGAATTTACCTTGCCTGCTGACAATACGCAAATTTTTGCCAGTCGTTATCAGACGATTTTACCAAGTAAAGAGCAACTGTTGCAAGTTATTAGTGACTAAGTTAATCAATTTTTTAAAAACCTAAACTTAATTTTAAGGAGTGGAATATGAAAAAAAACTCACAAAAAGACAAATACACTCTCGATAAAAAACGAGAAATATTAGCTAGCAATATTCGTCAGCTAAAGGTTAGAAAGTTTCCATTTGACGATTTAAACAGCATTGCGAAAAAGGCGGGATTATCCTCATCTGTGGGTTCAGAAGCAGTTGCTCAGAAAATAGAAAAGCTAGAGGGTAAAGATGCTAGTAAAATAATTACTGGGATGTTTGAAAAGATTGAAAATTTGCTAGAATATAATACCGCCTTAGCTTCAAAAAGAATCTATTTATACGAAGTTCCCATAGATGAGTTAAAAGAAATTAAAAATTTATTTGATACCCATAGCTTGTTCAATAGCAAATTTAAATTAGGTGATGAGAGTTTATTTGATTACTCACTGCCTAATAATAATGACCGATATTCTAGTAAAATTTATAAAGCTAGTGATACATTATTTTTATACTATATAAAGGGTTTTCGATCTTATGTTGAAAAAGTACATTCTCCCTCTCTAATGGCTAAAGCTCAAAATATTGAGGATGATGGAGAAGTTATTGATGTTCTAAAGGTAGTTAAACACAATGTAACAATATTCGATTTTGTTGCAATAGATTTAAAAAATAATTGTCTCATTTATGGGCTAGACTTAGATAATGGAAAGTTTATAAAAGCTGAACTAGATAAAGCTTACGGCAAAATTAGTGATATTTTTAAAAATAGTTTTTCTAAATTTAATTTAAAGCCAATTAATTTAAGACCCTGTATTGCAAAAATGGAAAAAGAATTGAATGGTAAAGTAACCAAACATGGTTTTGCAACAGATGATGGTTCATACTCTTATACAGGTGGTAGTTCAACTCAAAAATTAGATGCTAGGCAAGATAAATTTTATGATGAAGGTATCAAAAATGTTAGCCCTGATTATTTTGGGATTAGAAAAATATATTCTTTAGAGAATAAAGATAATCCAATAATAGCTATAGAAATGGGATATAGAGAATACAGATCTTCAGCAACTTCAGAAATCAGATATGCAATTTTATATAATTTAACAAAATTTGAAAGCTTGCAATTTTGCATAGATAAAATTATTTCTTTTAAATGAGATGTTTAAAATGGAAGCTAATCTAATGAAAATAAAAAGTTTTTTTGAATTAAAAACTAAATATCTTATTGAAGGCAGAGAAGATGGATATTTATTAGAAGAATCCTGTTTTAATATTATAGAAAATATTGTAGAAAGAGAAAAACTTAATAAAGACAAGTTTTTTGATTTTTCTTCCCTATTTAATATTTCAAAATTAGATAGGGATAATGATAAACAAAAATCTATATTTATAAAAATAGTCTATATTCTTGTACATCCAAACGTCGATTTTTTGGAGCAGAAGTTTCATTATTTGAATGATGATAGTAATTGGTATGATTTGGATATTGAAATCATTTATGAAAGTTATAAAACAAATATCTATATAGACCCACGCAATGACAGAAAAGTTTCAAAAGTTGAATTTAATGAAATAGTTTTGCCATACTTTGTTCCTTCTGATTTATTGATTAGTAAATTGGAGGAACTTAGTGAATAGTTTTAACGATTTCCCATATGCAGAAGATTTAGCGATAAGAAATATTGCCTCAAAACTTTCATACGAAGATTTCATTAGCCAGTTAAATGAAGATATTGACTTAATAGTTGCAGATATGATGGATGGCGTAGAAAATTTTATTGATAGGAACGAAAAAAATATTTCATATCATATCTATACGAATTTGAAGTCTAAAAACTATTCTGCAGAATACGACAGCGATAAAAATGGTAATGCTGATATTTCAGTAAGTGCTGGCTCATATAGATGGTTAGCTGAAGCAAAAATTTTTGGAGGTAAGAATAACTATAATACTGATTATTTATACGGTGGATTTAAGCAATTAACGACTCGTTATAGTAAATGTCAAGGGAATGCAGATTGTGGTGCAATGTTTATTTATATTCATCCAAGAAGTGCAGATGATAGTGAAAAAAATGTGATGGATGCTTGGAATAGTTTTTTAGAAGGAAAGAAATTGGAGTTAAATCAGCTTTGTATTATTCCACACAGTGGAAAAGATAGAAGTTTATATACTCAACATATACATGGTACAAGTGGTTATCCGTATAAAGTTAGGCATATTCCACTATGTTTTTTTCATTTACCTGAGGATAAGAGCGGGGTAAATGCAAAGAAATATAATGAGACTAGAGAAAAATTCTTAAATTTCGATAGCAAAGAAGAACATTTTTAAATCTGTTTTAAAAAATTATAGGTAGAATTAATAGTGAGTAAATACACCAGTCAAAGTTTAGAAGTATTAGAAGGTCTTGACCCTGTGCGTCGTCGTGCAGGTATGTACACCGACACGACCCGCCCAAACCACCTTGCCCAAGAAGTCATCGACAATTCGGTGGATGAGGCTTTAGCAGGATATGCCAAAAATATTACCATTATTTTGCACCCTGACAACTCCTTGTCGGTGGAAGATGACGGACGGGGCATGCCGACCGACATTCACCCAGAATTTAACCAGTCGGGCATTGAGATTATCCTAACCAAACTGCATGCAGGCGGAAAATTTTCCACCGACAACTACCAAGTCTCAGGCGGTCTGCACGGTGTGGGCATTAGTGTCGTGAATGCCTTGTCGCACCGTGTGGAGGTGACCGTGTGGCGGTCTGGCGAAGAATTTAGTATGAATTTTGTCGAGGGTGAACCTACCGCACCCTTAGCAGTCAAGCCAAGTTCTAACAAAAAAAAACGTGGCACAAAAGTGCAATTTTGGGTCAATGAAAGCTATTTTGATACGCCAAAATTTAACATCAAGCAATTAAAACACCACCTAAAAGCCAAGGCAGTGTTATCGGCAGGTTTAACCATTACTTTTATCAATGAAATTGATAATGAGACGGAGGTTTGGCAATTTGACAATGGCTTATCGCAATATTTAACTGAGCAAATTGGTGATAATGCCACCGTGCCAGAGTTACCTTATGTCTTTGATTATGAGGCCAAAAAAGGTGAGCGAGCAGGACTTAATTTTGCCCTAAACTGGAATGTGGACGACGGGGCAACCGTGCAAGAAAGCTATGTGAACCTAATCCCCACAATCCAAGGTGGCACGCACGTCAACGGATTACGTACAGGCATCACCGATGCGTTAAAAGAGTTTTGCGAACTGCACAATTTATTGCCAAGAAATGTCAAACTCACCGCCGATGACGTGTGGGACGGCGTGAACTTTATTGTATCTTTAAAATTCTCCGAACCCCAATTTAGTGGACAAACCAAAGAACGCCTATCTAGCCGTGAAGCGGTGTCGGTCGTGCAATCATTTGCCAAAGACGGCTTTAGCCTGTGGCTTAACCAAAACACTGAAATTGCCAAACAAATCGCCGAACTTGCTATTACAAAAGCTGGCACACGCTTGAAATCTGCCAAAAAGGTCGAACGCAAAAAAATCACTCAAGGTCCTGCCTTGCCTGGTAAATTAGCCGACTGTCGTGCGACTTTGCGAGATGGTGCAGAGTTGTTTTTGGTAGAAGGTGATTCGGCAGGCGGTAGTGCAAAACAAGCAAGAGACCGTCATTTTCAGGCGATTATGCCACTTCGTGGGAAGATTTTAAACTCGTGGGAAGTCTCTAGCGATACCGTTTTAGCCAGTGAAGAAATTCACAACATTGCGATTGCCATTGGTGTTGACCCCAATTCTGATGATTTGTCCGAACTGCGTTACGACAAAATTTGTATTCTAGCGGACGCTGACTCGGACGGTTTGCACATTGCCACTTTGCTGTGTGCGTTATTTGTCAAACATTTTTCGGCAGTTGTGGAAGCGGGGCATTTGTTTGTCGCTATGCCACCGCTTTACCGCATTGACATTGGTAAAGAGGTGGCATACGCTCTTGATAATGACGAGCTTGAGCATATTTTGAAAAAATTGCCAAAAACCAAAAAAGCCCAAATCACTCGCTTTAAGGGGCTCGGTGAAATGAGTGCCGAACAACTCAGAGAAACCACGATGAACCCTGATACTCGCAGACTTGTGCAGTTGGATTTAGACGACCATCACGCCACCGATGCGATCATGGATATGCTTTTGGCAAAAAAACGAGCAAGCGACCGTAAAATATGGCTTGAACAAAAAGGGGATTTGGCAGATTTATCAGTATGATAACAATTCCAAACATTATTTCAGCTGGTCAAACGGGTGTTGATAGGGGACATTTTTTGAGTTTAATTTTCTTTTGTTACTATTTTTGGTAAAGGGTTGAATGAACTGTTAAAAGTTTTTTTAAAAAAAACGTTAACAAAAACACACACATTTAACAAATAATAAACTTACAAACCGTACCAATACCATGATAATACCGACATAAAATTGATAACAAGATTAGGTATTTTTATGAAAATCAACGCCCAAACCGCCAAACACTTTGCCCTAGCCACTGCTATTATTGTCGGCTCTGCCAACTTAACAGGCTGTGGCTATAACGCCATGCAAGCCCAAGATGAGCAAATCAACGCCTCATGGTCAGAAGTCGTTAACCAATACCAACGCCGTGCCGACTTAATCCCAAACCTTGTCAAAGTCGTTGCCCAATACGCCCAACACGAGCAAGCCACACTTACCCAAGTTACCCAAGCTCGTTCGGCAGCCACGTCTATTCAAGTCACCCCTGAGGTGTTAAACGACCCTGCCTCATTCCAACGTTTTCAACAAGCCCAAGACCAACTCGGCGGTGCGTTATCTCGTTTAATGGCGGTGTCCGAGCGTTATCCAGACCTAAAAGCCGACCGTCAGTTCCAAGAACTGCAAGCCCAACTTGAAGGTACGGAAAATCGCATTACCGTGGCTCGTGGTCGCTATATCCAAGACGTGCAAACCTACAACACCACGGTTCGCCAATTCCCAACTAACCTAACCGCAAAAGTGTTCGGTATGCACACACGTCCAAACTTCACTGTCGGTAATGAAGCCCAAATCTCTGTCGCACCGACTGTTGATTTTGGCAACAATAACAATACCGCTAATGCAGGTGGACAACCTGTCCAAGCCAACCCAAATACTGCCAATGCAGGCGGGCAACCTGTGCAAAATGTTGTCACCCCAAATACGGCTAATACAGGGACAGCGACCGCCACCACGTCAGGTAATTCAGCAACGGCAACAGCTCAATAATTATTTTAATTGAGTTTTATTCTTAATAAATATTTTGAATTAGTCGTTTAATTTGCAATCATTACGGTTTGGCTTTAAAAAGGTTCGTCATGTTATGTTGGTAAAAACTACCCTTTCATCACCCACATTTGTAAAATCAGCATGGTTTGCCATGTTGACTGCCTTGTTTTTGTCAAATCCAAGCCTTGCCGAAACAGCGACCGCAACTGCCAATAGCAATCATGCCAATCAAGCCACGGCAACAGCGACTGCCACAAACAACGACAATATCTTGCAATCACACAGCGTGGCGGACATGGTGGCGTTGGGGCAAGTTGCCAAACAAAACGAAGCGGTGAATGACGCGGTATTTGGTAATGAAGCCATTCAAGAAACCCTAAATCATGATGCCTTACCCTTGCCAACAGGCACGCAAAATCAAGCATCAAATCAAAGTTCAAGCCAAACTTCAGACAATCAAACGACCCAAACCATGCCTCGTCAATCCACTGAAAAAGGGGTGGAAGGGGTGGATAGCAAGGATTTGGCATTGCAAAGTGCAGTGATTGACCAAGCACGGGTTTTAACCGCCAGTGAAAAATCCGCCCTTGAACACAAAATCCGCCAAATTTATCAACGTGGCTTGGCACAGCCTGCGATTGTGATTGTACCGACTACCAACGGTACAGATATTTTTAGCTATGCCATGCAAGTTGCCGAGCGTTGGCAGTTGGGTGGCAAGGACAGCGACAACGGACTGCTGATTGTGGTGGCGGTGAACGACCGTGATTTACAGATTTTAACAGGCTACGGCTTGGAAGGGGTCGTGCCTGATGCCATTGCCAAACGCATTATCCGTGAAGACATCACGCCGTACTTTAAACAAGGGGATTATGCAGGTGGGCTAAATGCTGGGTTAAATCGGATTGAAGAACGCCTAACCACCGATCCACAAATCCTTGCCCAAGCCGACGCCGAACAAGCCAAACAACAGCAAGTCAGTGGAGTATCGCCCATTCCCTTTGCGATTATGGCGTTGTTTGTGGGGTTTGTATTGACAGGGATTTTTGGACGGTTTTTGGGGGCGAGCATTACCGCAGGTGGCGTGGTAATTGGCGGAACTTTATTTGGTTTTGGTTTTTTTACTAGTTTAATCATTGCCATATTGCTATTTGTGTTCTTGTTAATCCGCAATACAGGTGGTAGACGTGGCGGTGGCGTTGTGATTGTACCGACAGGGGGCTTTGGTGGCGGTGGTTTTGGCGGTGGCGGTTTTGGTGGCGGGGGCTACGGCGGAGGCGGTGGAGGCTTTGGCGGTGGTGGAGCAGGTGGGTCGTGGTAAATTTCTATAATGAATGATAGCTTACAAAATTTAGAAATCAATCAATCACTTAACATAATCAAAGGCGATAATACCATTAAAAAATATATTTGGTAAATCGCCTTTGTTGTAATAAGCTAAAGATACAACAAAAATACTTAGAAAACTAAGCAAACTTGTTAAACCAACTTTTCTAACCATTTGTTTGGATTGAAAAATTTTTCTTTGTCAAGGCATAAAAAGCACATAACAAATTACCCCTGCCATCACCCCTGCCAACACATCATCAATCAAAATGCCAAAACCGCCATCAACATTTTTATCTACCCATTTAATCGGAAAAGGCTTGATAATATCAAAAAAGCGAAATAAAACAAAAGGTATGATAAATAATAAAACCACACTTGGGTGTAAATGGGCTAATCCTGCCTTATTGCCACTTTGTGTACTTGCCAATAACCAAACGCTTGGCAATAATGCAATCCACATTCCTACCCATTCATCAAACACAATGTGCGGGTCATCGTGAACTTGCATTAAATCTGATGTCTTGCCACAAATAAAACTGCCAATCAAACAACCCAAAACGGTCATGGCAAAAAACCCCAAAAAGCCCAATAATAACATCGGTAATGCCATCACAAGTCCACCCACCGTCCCCCAAGTGCCAGCCGCTTTTTTGGGTAAGCCAGAACCTAAGCCAATGCCAAGCCAATAAATACATCTTTCCCAAGTGGTAGCGGTTTTTGGGCAAGGGGGGCAGGGGTTGGATTTACGAATGTCGGGCTTGTGGTTGGTCATAGTTATTTATCTTTTGTTGCAACAATACCAAATGCCATATCTTGTAAAAATATGCCATTTTCACTATTTTTTAATTCATCGGCTAATTGTTCTGCCAAAGTATTGTGATTTAAAGCACTTAAAATTGGCGAATTGTCTTTTAATAAACCAAAACTTTCCATTCTTTCACGCATTACACCAATGAGCCACGCCAAATCTGAAATGGTGTCCGCTGTTTTAATCGTTGCTTCACAAAAATGCTCTTTGATATCAAAACCTGTTTGTGTTAGCAGTTGATATAATTTTCTACCAATATGAATATCACCATTTTCTGCTAATACGGTTTTCCAAGCCAAACCAATCGCTTGTTCATTTAATGGTAAATATTGTGGCAGTTCATCAAAAATTGCATCGGTTTCTTGCAAGGCAATCACACCGCCCGTGTTTAAAATGGCATATAATTTTTGTAAAGTTTGCATTGGATTTGGCAAATACATGAACACTCTACGAGCTATAATTGCATCAAAATTTTTATTTAATGTTGCTAATTGATCAATATCCATACACAAAAATTGTATGTTGGCAATATTGTGTTGCTGTTCCAATGGCTTTTTTGTTGATATCAATGCCAATAATATTGCATTGGTTGTTTAATATTGAATTTGCTAAAAAACTTAATTCGCCTGTACCACACCCAATATCCAAAATGGTCATATTGGGTTCTAGTGCAAGACCCAATAATCTTTGACTAAATTCATTGCGTCTGGATTGTAGATTTGACATTAAAAATTCTTCTAATCTTTCATTAATTTTTTGATTCTGATAATAAATTTCTAACTCTTGTTAGGTTATAATTTCAGATATTGTAAATATCTGTCTTGTACTACCTAATAACAGTCTTGAATAATAAAAGATTATTTTACAAAATTTCTTTTATAAAGCATATGATTTTTGATATTAGTTAAAGCGTCATTTTCGTCCCAAATTTGTAATTCCCATGGATAATAAAAATTGCTAGCATTTTTAAAATATACATGAATACCAACATAATCATCAACATCTCTTAAATACCAATTTTTAAGACCATATTTTTCTTGGGGCTGAACTAGATTAAGTTCAAATTTCACACCATCTTCTCAATACTCTAAGCTGATTACAGGCGAGCCATAGTTAAAACGAAACTCACATTCTTTAATAAAAAGATGAAAGTTTTTCTTATCAATGCCGTTGTATTTTCTCAGCATTCTCTTGG
>NZ_KB903781.1 GCF_000379845.1 Moraxella boevrei DSM 14165
ACAGGGACAACCAACACGAATGAAAATGGCAAAACAGCGGACGACAAAACTGTACCTACTTACACCATCGCGATTGACAACGGTAAAACAAGCGAAAGCCCAATTACGGTTGAATTCAAAGTGAGTACAAAAGATCCGCTAACCGCAGAAGATGCTGACTTGGTTACAAACGGNACTAAAGTCTATGCAGTTGANGCAAAAGGCGTACGCACGGAATTAACACCAACGATTAAAGACGGTGTTTATAAAGTAGATATGCCAGCAGGTACTAAACTAGAAGTAGAAACCCCATTGGTTAACGATAATGTTTACGAAGGGGCAGANACCTATCAAGTTGAACTGGTATCCGCTAAAGTTGGCGAACAAGATGTAAAAACGACTGAACCAACAAAGCAGTCTGTAACAACCACCATTCACGACAATGGCACAACAGACGGCAACACACCTGTTAGCCCAGATCCGACCGATCCGACAAAACCTGATCCAAACGATCCAAAACAAGCTAACGATAAGCCAAATATTGAAATCGATCCACCAACGCGTGTTTCTGAAGAAGGACTTATTGGTGGTAACAAAGACGATAAGGCTCTGGCTGGTTATGAGGATAAGACAAACGAATTAGTAACAAAAGGTAGTATAGCGATTAAAAATATCGATGTTACAGATAAATCAATCACCGATTCAATGAGTATTGTCCTTGATACAGGTTCTCAATTGACTGCTGATTTAAAACCGCTTATTTGGTCTAAAAAGGTAGAAAATGGTCAAACCATATGGACGGCAGGTCTAGATGACAAAGGAACTAACCCAGCCATTGTTGTCAAAGTTGATAACATTGGTAAAGCGGATAATGCGAATAATCAGATGAATTTTGCCTATCAAGTAGAGTTAAAACGTCCGATTGACCATCCAAATAAAGGTGGTGAAGATACGCTACCGATTACGTTTAATGTCTCTGCCAAAGCAGGTAATGATATCATTGCCGTGGCAGAACAAGGTAAAAATATCGTCGTTGTTGTAGAAGATGATATGCCAAGACAAGATAACGTTGTACACAATATCCAAGTGGCTCATGATACGATTGGTTTTGGTAATCTGACAGCAGGCTTTACTGACACTACTTATAAGGTTGAGCTATCTTATTCAAACGCACAAGTACAAAATGCAACATCCACGTTGTTGGGCACAAACGTGACCGTAAATTATAATGATGGTGTAGTAAAACAGCTTACTGAGTCTACAAATGTTCTTTCTGAGAATACTCAACGTGACAACGATAATCTCGATGACTCATTGGCTTGGGGTTGGAATGGAAATTCTCAGAAAACTGCAGGTTATGATTTGGTCGATAATGCACAGCTTTCAAGCACATCACTCACCAAAATAACGGATACTTTTACGTTGGGCACTTTTACTCACCGTAACAACAGTATTAATTCACAGTATGGTGTACTTGAAAAAACCAGCCTTGCGGTGCAGTTTGATATCACCATCAATGGTGAGAAAGTACAAACACCGTTGGTTAAATTTGGTCTAACTCACTTAGAAACCACCAATGATACAAATAATCTGCAAGGAGTTCCTTCAAATGACTTTGTGATTGTAAAAAACAGTGACCAAGTGATTCAAGTAGGTGATACAGCTTATCTATTGAAAATCGAGGGGGCGGTTAAACAGGGTACCAATGCGGATATTAATAAAGAAATACTTACTGCATTTAACAACCTTACGACTCAGTCATGGTCTGTTTCTCAAGGACTAGCAGGCTTCTTAGATAATGATAGAAAGATTAATCTTCTGAATAATAATCTACTACAAGATGGTAAACAGATGTCTATCGCTGAGTTTGCGAATGCAGTTGGGCTAGCCCAAAATGATGCTAACGTTAAACAGGTTTATGATTTATGGACTCAGTTATATAATACTACTCTTAGCAATGGCAAGTCTGTGGCGAATAGTAATAACATTGCGAATGCGACAGCCGTAACACAAGCATTATTTGATAAGGTTAATTCATTAACTCTGCCAGACGCGACCAAAGTAAACTTTATTCGTACTATTCTAGACGGTACGATTTTGACTACCACTGAGGCTCAAGATAATAACTTTGATGTAAAAGCGAATTTATCGCCAATCACAAATCCATTAGACCTGAGTACCAACGTTGATATTCAAGGTAAAATTCATATCGGTGGTGATGCTAAAGGTGTTGATGTGACATGGCTTGCTAAAAAGGCAGATGGTGCTTTAGAAGAAGGTATCACTGAAGTTGTTATGAAAACAAAAGCAGGGGTCGTGACGCAGGATATTAACCAAGCTCAGACTTTTGAAATTAAGAGCAAATATGGGGTAATGACAGCTCATCGTGATGGCTCTTACAGTTTTAAAGCAGTGAGTAATATTGCAGATATTGTGAAAGCAGGTGAGAAAGGTACGTTTGCATTTAAATATGCCTACGTAGATAATGACGGTGACCAAGCCATTTCTGATATTCGTTTTGACTTTGACGGGCTTACTGCAAATCAGATGTCAGAGGTGCGTCCTTACACTGACCAAGGTTCATTTGAGCAACATAAAAACGATTACTATGTTGGCTCAACCAAAGCTGAAGTTATTAATGGTGGACGAGGTGAGGATACTTTGGTTGGCAATGGCGGTCAAGATACATTAATTGGTGGTACAGGTAACGATGTATTGTTCTATGGTAAAAATACTATAATTGATGGTGATGGTTACGATAGCTTCGAAAATACAGCTTATGCCTATAGTGCTGAAGAGATCGCAACAGATACCAACAATTTTGATACCTTATCATTGATTAACTGGGTTGAGTTAGAGGGTACTAATCAAAAACAGATTGATTTTAGTGCCATTCAGTCATCAACCATCAAAAATATCGAAGCAATTGATATGACCAATGATTTTGCTCAATCACTTAAGATTACCGCTAGTAGCGTGCTTTCCATGACAGATGGTCGTAATAAGCTATTTATAGATGGTGATGCAAGCGATACGGTTCAAATCCAAAATATGACGAAAGCTGGTACATACAATAAAGAGGTAAATGGTGAAAGCAAGGTGTATGATATGTATATAGGTAATGGTGCAACACTTTATGTATTGCAAGATATCAATGACCAAATCATTTAAAACTTAAATCTATTGTATAATTTTCAAGACGCTCCACCTGTTGGAGCGTTTTTTCTGTCTTATTTAAGCCATAAAAAAGGCAGAAATTTAAAATTTCCACCTTTTTAACGGTTTGCTCGTTTTTTTTACAACCAATCTGCTTTTCTAAAGCGATAATATAACGTCCCACAAATCGCAAAAATCAGCCCAAGCAATACAAAATAACCATATCGCCACGACAACTCAGGCATATTATCAAAATTCATACCATAAATCCCTGCCATCGCGGTTGGCACTGCCAAAATACCTGCCCATGCCGCCAGTTTTCGTACCACTTCATTTTGCCCCATCGTCACCACCGCCATGTAGGTATCCATTGCCACCGATAGCATTTCATTAAGACCATTTACCGCATCCAACGCACGTAATAAATGGTCGTTCACGTCCCGAAAATACGGTTTGGCTTGGCTTGGGAATGTTGGCGTTAGGTCATTTTTTTTGTGATTGATAAAAAAGTTACAAATATCTTGCACAGGCAAAATCACCGCTCGCATATGTACCAACTGTGACTTTAATTCGTATAAATTTCGCAGGGTTTGAATATCAAAACTTTCCGAAAAAATTTCACGTTCTTGCTCACGCAAATAACGCCCCAATTTTTCGGTAATCGGCAAATAGTTGTCCACCACAAAGTCCAAAATTGCGTGCAATACAAAAATCGGTCCTAACCGCAGTTTTTCAGGGCGACGATGACAATAATCACGCACGCTTTCGTAACTGTGCGATGCGCCTTGGCGAATGGTGATAATATACTGTTTACCCATAAAGATTGCGGTCGTACCATAACGGATATTATTATCAGTGAGTTTGGCAGTTCGCACTACCACGAACACGCTATCGCTACCGTAGCTTTCTACTTTGGCTCGTTGATGCTCGGCAAACGCATCTTCAATCGCCAATTCATGCAAATCAAAGGCTTCTTTCACTTCATGAATTGTTTCGGCACTTGGGTCGTGCAGACCAACCCAAACGAACACATTGTTGTTAGCAAGCTCACGGCGGACATCGTCTAGCTCAATTTCGCCCAATTTTTCGCCTGTTTTGCGTGAATAAGTAAAACAATTTGAAACTTCATTTATCCCAACAAATCGGCTCTCATCTAGCTCGGCTTCGGGATTATATTCAGGTGGCGTATTGTCAATTTCAGCGATTGGTTCGCCGTCTTCGTCTTCTTCGTAATCTTCACCATAGATATAGCTGTCTTCGCCGTGCAAATCCAAATCTAGCTCATCTTCATCATTTTCATTGTGTTGAATTTGATAAACTTCTGTTTGGTTTTTTGTAGGTGTTTCGTCTAGGTCTTGCGATGGTTCGTCGGTGTGTAGGGGAATAGTCGTGGTTGGAGATTGGTTGTCTGGGTGATTTTTTAGAAGATTTTTTGTCATAACCAGTCTCGCTTTGCAACAATAAATAGCGTCTATTGTAACAAAAAAAAAGCCAATTGTCAGTTCATTGCCTTGTAAAAAACTTAAAATTTGCTGAGAAATTTAAATAAAAATAAATTGAATTTTTATATTTTTTGTAAAAATTAAAAAAAATAGCGAAAATATAAGAATGATTTTGCCAATCCAGATTTGCTATGTTACAATAAAAAGGAAAAGTGTGCTATTTTTCTTTTCATGTCGCTTTATTTATTCGTCAAATTTTCAAAATTATTTTACCAAGCTAATTAAAGCCAAGGCTAGGGGAAAACCGTGAATACGGCAAATAACCAACCAAATCATCAATCCAACCAAAGTCAAACCGAATTTAACTGTCAAAATGCCAATACATGGCTACTGCCTGACGGTGTTCAAGATTTATTATCGCACCAAGCGGTCAAACAAGAAAACTTACGCCATGAGCTATTAGCGATTTTGAGATCGTATGGTTATGAGCTTGTCAGTCCGCCGTTGATTGAGTTTACCGAAAGTTTGCTTGGTTATGCCACCGAAGATTTAAAACGTCAAACTTTTAAAATGATTGATCAATTAACAGGGCGTTCTATGGGCGTGCGTGCAGATATTACGCCACAAATTGCAAGGATTGATGCCAATCTGCAAAACCGTCAAACTGCGATGGCGTCAAGCATTGCTCGCTACTGTTATGCAGGGCATGTGGTTTATACCTTGCCAAAAGGTTTGTTTGGTTCACGAATGCCGTTGCAGTTGGGTGCGGAGATTTTTGGAATAAGTGATTTAAAGGCTGATATAGAAATCTTAAATTTATTGTTAGCATTATTAGATAATAATCAGTTAATCGCTCGTTGTCATTTGGATATCGGTCATGTGGCGATTTTCCAAACTTTGAGCCAACTTGCCAATTTATCGCCGAATGTAAAAGGGCAACTGATTGATTTATACAGTAATAAAGCCTTGCCAGCGTTAGACAGTTTTTGCCAACAACTTGCCAAAACATCCGCCTTTGCCCAAGATTTTTATGTGCTAGGTGAATTTAGCAATGACTTGACAAAATTAGAAGAAAAACTGTCCATTACTGCCAAATCACATCCGACGATTCGTCAAGCACTCGATGATTTGACGGCATTAATCCGCCATTTGCATAGCCGTAACATTAGCATTAGTGTGGATGTCTCGGCTCTCAAAGGCTATCATTATCATACAGGCGTGGTGTTTAATGTATATGTGGAAAATGAGCGGTTACCAATCGTGCGGGGTGGAAGATACCTTAATCCGTTTGCCAATGAGCTACGTCAAGCCACAGGCTTTAGTTGTGATTTAACCCGTTGGCAACAACATATTGATAATCCTAAAGAAATGTTGACTATTGTAGCTTTCTCATCAAATTTGCCAAATGACGTGTTAGAACAGCGTGAGCAAGTGATAACAACCTTGCGTAAAGAAGGGCAAGCGGTGGTTGTCGCCTTATCTGAACAAGATATACCAGCGTCGGCAACGCACAGGCTTGTGTATGAACAAGGGCAATGGCAACAAAAAGCATTGTAATTTTTTTAAAAATTTATTGAAAAACAGCTAATCAAATTAATTAACCAAAAGGGTGAAAATTATGGGAAAAAGCGTCGTTGTATTAGGTAGCCAATGGGGCGATGAAGGCAAAGGCAAAATCGTGGATTTGTTGACCGAAAAAGCGTCGGCGGTGGCACGTTATCAAGGTGGTCATAACGCAGGGCATACCCTTGTGGTAAATGGTGAAAAAACCGTGTTGCACCTTATTCCATCAGGGATTTTGCGTGAAGGCGTAACCTGCTATATCGGCAATGGCGTAGTGCTTGCCCCCGATGCACTGCTTAAGGAAATGAAAACCTTGGAAGAAGCTGGCGTGCCTGTGCGTGAGCGACTAAAAATATCGCCAAACTGTCCGCTAATTCTCCCACAGCACGTTGCCCTAGACCAAGCCCGTGAAATCAAGCGTGGCGGTAACAAAATTGGCACAACAGGACGTGGCATTGGACCTGCCTACGAAGACAAAGTCGCCCGCCGTGCCTTGCGTTTTGCCGACCTTTTGCGTGCAGATTTTGCTGATAAATTAAAAGACAATTTAGAATTTCACAATTTTGCTTTAACCCAATATTACGGCGTGGAAGCGGTAGATTTTGACAAAACCTTAGCCCTTGCCAATGAATGGCGTGATGAGCTTAAAGAGTTGGTAGCGGACGTAACAGGTGAGCTTGATGCGATGCGTAAAGCAGGCAAAAACTTGATGTTTGAAGGGGCACAAGGCACATTGCTTGACGTAGACCATGGTACTTATCCGTTTGTCACGAGTTCTAATACTACGGCAGGTGGTGTGTGTACAGGCACAGGTTTAGGGCCATTGTACTTTGATTATGTGCTAGGCATCACCAAAGCCTATACCACACGTGTCGGTTCAGGTCCTTTCCCAACCGAACTTTTTGATGAAACAGGCGAGCATTTGGCAAAAGTGGGTCAAGAGTTTGGAGCGACCACAGGACGAGCTCGTCGTTGTGGTTGGTTTGATGCAGCGATTTTACACCGTGCGGTGGTGTTAAATTCGTTATCAGGCATTTGCTTGACCAAACTTGACGTGCTTGACGAGTTAGAAGAAATCAATATTTGTACAGGTTATGAGTTGTCAAATGGTGAAGTCGTTGGTGCAAGTGACGCTGAGTTTTACGAGAATGTCAAGCCAGTCTATGAAACGGTGAAAGGCTGGCAATCAAGCACGGTGGGTGTGACCAAATTTGACGACTTGCCGACCAATGCCCAACAATACATCAAACGCATTGAAGCCGTGATTGAATGCCCAATTGATATTATTTCAACAGGTCCAGACCGCAGTGAGACCATTGTCTTGCGTGACCCTTATGATGCTTAATTGGTAACTTAATAAAAAAGAACGTAAAATTTGCGTTCTTTTTTTGTGAAAAATTTCGTTTTGTAATTTTTTGTATATTTTGGATAGTTTTGGGGAAAATTATGCTAACCAATGCGGTATTGTGGGCGGTGATTGTCATGCTCGTGCTGTCTTTGTCACGGGTTCATGTGGTGCTAAGTTTGATTATTGGGGCAGTGACAGGCGGTTTGATTGCAGGCTTGCCACTGACTGACATCGTTGGGGCAGATGATAAAGTTGTCACTACAGGTATTTTGACCCATTTTCAAAACGGTCTAAAAGAAGGTGCGGTGATTGCCTTATCTTATGCGTTGCTCGGGGCGTTTGCGGTCGCTATTTCGCATTCGGGCATGCCACAAATGTTGTCAAAAAAGGCAATTTCTGCCATTAATGCCAAAAAAGACGGTAAGCGGGGTAGTCTAAAATGGCTGTTAATTGGCGGTGTGTTATTGATGAGTATGGCAAGCCAAAATTTAATTCCCATTCATATTGCCTTTATTCCACTGGTTATTTCACCTTTGATTTTAGTATTTAATCGTTTGCAAATTGACAGAAGGCTACTTGCGTGTGTGATGACTTTTGGACTTGTCAATACCTATATGTTTTTGCCATATGGCTTCGGTGATATTTATCTTAACCAAATTATTTTAAAAAATATCAGCGAAGCTGGGCTAGATGTTAAAGGTATTTCGGTGATTCACGCCATGCTAATTCCTGCTTTGGGAATGCTTGTGGGTTTATTGACGGCGATTTTTGTCAGTTACCGTAAGCCACGCATTTACCAAGATATTGACATCGCAAGTAATGATGATTTGTTTAATCAAACCACGAAATCCACCAAATTAAGTGATAACATCAAATACCGCACCGCCATTGCCGTAGTTGCTATTATCGTGTCATTTGTGATGAAACTCTACACTGATTCTTTGATTTTGGGGGCATTGACAGGTTTTGGGGTGTTTATGGCGACAGGCGTGGTCAAGTGGTCAGAAGCCGACAGTGTGTTTAATGATGGTATGAAACTTCTTGCCATGATTGGCTTTATCATGATTACCGCACAGGGCTTTGCTGAAGTCATGAATGCCACAGGGCAAATCAAGCCTCTCGTGGACGCTAGCACCGAGATATTTGCAGGGTCAAAGGGTTTGGCGGCGTTTGCAATGTTATTTATCGGACTTGTGGTGACGATGGGCATTGGTTCGTCATTTTCTACAGTACCAATCATTGCCACCATTTATGTGCCACTGTGTATGAGCATGGGGTTTTCACCGCTTGCGACCGTGTCTTTGATTGCGACAGCAGGGGCGCTAGGTGATGCCGGTTCGCCTGCGTCAGATTCTACGCTAGGACCGACGATGGGGCTTAATGTGGACGGTCAGCACAGTCATATTTATGACAGTGTTGTGCCGACATTTTTGCATTATAATTTGCCGTTATTGGTATTTGGGTGGATTGCGGCGATGATTTTATAGCAGTATAGCTGATTTAATGATATTAGTGAAGTTAAAAGTAAACAAAAAAACAGGCGAAATTTTCACCTGTTTTTCAAATGTTATTAATAATGTTTATGTTAAGAAAAATTACTTCTCAACAATCGCTACCACGCCTTGACCACCTGCGGCACAGATAGAAATCAACGCACGTCCGCCACCTTTTTGGTCAAGCAATTTTGCGGTGCTTGCTAAGATACGTCCACCTGTCGCCGCAAATGGGTGTCCTGCCGCCAATGATGAGCCGTTGACATTCAATTTACTACGGTCAATTGAGCCTAATGCTTTATCCAAGCCCAAACGTTCTTTACAGAAAGTTTCGTCTTCCCACGCCTTTAACGTGGATAGCACTTGGCTAGCGAAAGCTTCGTGAATTTCATAATAATCAAAATCTTGCAACGTCAAACCTGCACGAGCCAACATTCTTGGTACGGCATACGCAGGGGCGAGCAATAAGCCTTCTTTTTCGCCTGTTTTGCCGATGAAATCAACCGCTGCCGTTTCTTGGTGCGTGATATATGCCAACGGTTTTAAGCCGTGAGCGGTTGCCCATTCATCGCTTGCCAGTAGAACGCAAGACGCACCGTCTGTCAATGGCGTTGAGTTACCTGCGGTCATGGTTGGGTTTGCCCCTTTTTTGCCAAACACAGGTTTTAAACTTGCCAATTTTTCCAAAGTAACGTCAGGACGCAAGTTGTTATCACGGGTCAAACCACGAAACGGCGTCATTAAATCATTAAAAAAACCTTCGTCATAGGCACGAGCCAAATTTTTATGGCTGTTAAATGCCAATTCGTCTTGGGCTTCACGCGTAATGCCCCATTCTAACGCTGTAATCGCTTGGTGTTCGCCCATAGACAAATGCGTGCGTGGCTCACCATTTTGTGGGGCATCAATCAAATCTTTTGGATTAATTGACAATAAGGCTTGCAAGCGTTGTTTGTTGGTTTTGGCATTGTTTAACTTTAACAAGGCTTTACGCAAGCCATCACCAATCCCAAGCGGTGCATCAGATGTGGTATCCACCCCGCCTGCAATCGCTGAATCAATCAAACCCAACGCAATTTTATTACTTACGGCAAACGTCGCCTGTAAGCCTGTGCCACACGCTTGTGAAATGTCATAGGCAGGTGTTTGTGGGTCTAACGCCGTGCTTAACACGCATTCACGGGTCATATTAATATCACGGCTAAGTTTGATAACCGCCCCTGCGACCACTTCGCCAAGACGTTCACCCTGCAAATCAAACCGCTCAACTAAGCCATTTAAACTGGCGGTTAACATATCTGAGTTACTGGCGTTGGCATACACACCATTAGAACGGGCAAAAGGAATACGATTACCACCCAAAATAGCGACTTTACGGGGATTGCTCATGATTTTATCCTTAATAATAACTGATGAATGATTAAAATTCTTAAAAATAGATGTTTGCTGAAATTGGTGTTAATTTTTAAAAACTTAACAAAAAGAACGCCTAGTTTACCACAAATTTTTCAAAAAAATTAAATTGAACCAAAACAATAACAAAATTTTATATAAAATCATTTAAATAATAATTTTTAGTTTTAGTTACAGTTTAATCATAGTCTTTTAGCCAAGATTTGATATAATAAAAATATTTTAACAATCATTCGTTTTACTTTTAACAAGCAATAAGGATTTCTGATGTCAGATAATTATTCAAATTTTGTTCAATCGCCACTTGGTAAAAAAGTTGCCCAAAATCTTGGCTTACCGATGCCAATCCGTTTGGAACGTTACAAAGACGGTCAAGCACCGATTACAGGTAGCGTGATTTTTGGGGCAAGTCAAGGGGCGGTATTGACCGATAGCGTGGCAAAAATTTTGGCAAATGTAAATGCAGACGTGTTCACATCGGCAACACTTGGTGATAATTTTGCCAAACATTCGTTGACAGCGAACTTACCAATGGCGGACGGTCGTTATAAAGTGGCGATTTTTGATGCCAGTGGCGTGAGTGATACGGACGGTTTAAAGCAGGTGTATGAATTTTTTCATCCGATTGCCCGTGCCATTGAAAAATCAGGGCGTGTTATTGTGCTAGGCGTGCCACCTGAACAGTGTGAAACGGTTGCTCAAGCGGCGGCACAGCGTGCGTTAGAAGGCTTTGTAAAATCAGTCGGCAAAGAATTAAAAAAAGGCATTACCAGTCAGTTGATTTATGTGGGACAAGGTGGTGCAGAAAATCTTGAAAGTACTTTAAGATTTTTTGCATCACCACGTTCGGCATATGTGTCAGGGCAAGTGGTGCGTGTTGGCAACGCTGATGCGGTTGTGGTTAATTGGCAAAAACCATTGGCAGGTAAAACCATGCTGGTTACAGGGGCAAGCCGTGGTATCGGTGAGTCAATCGCTCGTGTGTTGGCTCGGGATGGGGCGTTTGTAATTTGTTTGGACGTGGCAGGGCAACAAGCCGACTTGCAAAAAGTCGCAGGTGAAATCGGGGGGGCAACCTTAGCCCTTGATATCACAGCGAGCGATGCAGGGGAAAAAATTGCTGAAGTTGCCAAAAAACGTGGTGGACTGGATGCCATTATCCACAATGCAGGGGTAACGCGTGATAAAACTTTGGCAAAAATGGACGAAAAAATGTGGGATTTGGTGTTAAATATTAACCTAAAAGCCGAACAAACCATTGACGATAGTTTACTTGAAAATCAAGTATTTAACCAAAATGCTCGCATTGTTTGCGTGTCGTCAATTAGTGGCATTGCAGGTAATTTGGGGCAAACCAACTACGCCATGAGTAAAGCAGGGGTAATTGGTGTGGTACAAGCCACCGCCCCACGCCTAAAAAATGGCATGACGATTAATGCGGTCGCCCCTGGATTTATTGAAACACAAATGACCGCACAAATTCCGTTTGCCATTCGTGAAGCGGGTCGCCGTATGAACTCAATGAGCCAAGGCGGTCTGCCTGTGGACGTTGCCGAGACGATTGCGTGGCTTGCCTGCCCTGCGTCAGGCGGTGTGAATGGGCAAATCGTGCGTGTGTGCGGACAAAGTTTGCTCGGTGCGTAGTGTTAATGTGAATTTAATAAAATTGGGTTACCGTGTTAGCCCAATTTTTTTTGTCAATTTTTTTAAGAATAGGTGAATAACCTAAAAATTGCAACTTTATCAACTATTTTAAAAAAAACTACAATAAATTGGGGGAATATGGTAAATTATGCTTTTAGTTTATTCAATGGAAGTTAGGCTTAAGATGAAAACTTACGAAAAAATCCGTGAATTGCGAGAAAATCATCATTGGACACAGGAAGATGTTGCCAAAAAAATTGACCTAACCCCACAAGGTTATGCCAAAATAGAGCGTGGTGAGACTCGGTTGACCTTAGAGCGGTTAGAACAATTTGCCGATATTTTTGATGTGGATATTGCCCAGTTGCTTAGCACCACGAGCCAAATCTTTTATCAAAGTACCAAAGATAGTCAATATATTTACCAAAACACACAAATCAACGATGATGTAAAGCACTATCAGCACGAAATTGATAAATTAAAATTAACTTTAGCTTATAAAGATGAAATGATTGCCAAATTGAATGAACAAATTCATGATTTAAGAAATTTAAATGACGCATTAATTAAAAATAACTGATAAAAGAGCCAACTTGTGTTAATTACGCACCGTAAACGTCTGTTTCAGCTTTGGCAAATCTGTGCCAAATACCGCCTTGATACGCATTTAAACCACGATGAAATGCCAGAGCTTGCCCCACTAGCTCGGCTAATTGCCAGTCATCATGCCGCTTGGTTCGCTAAACCCCAGCCTAATGGCGTGAAGTTGGCATTGGAAGAAATGGGGACCTTGTTTTTAAAATTGGGGCAACTGTTATCCACTCGCCGAGACCTTGTACCGCCACAAATTATTGAGCAGTTAGTGCAGTTACAAGACCGTGTGAAGCCGTTTGATGTGGCGATTGTCAAACAACAAATTGAAAAATCAGTAAAAGATGGCGGTTTTGGACAGTCATTAGATGAGTTGTTTGTGCGATTTGACGAAATGCCATTGGCGGCGGCTTCTATCGCCCAAGTACATACTGCACGCTTGCACGATGGGCGTGAAGTGGTGGTAAAAGTGGTGCGTCCGGGTATTCGTGAGCAGATTTTGGCAGATTTTGAGTTGTTGCGAGATTTGGCAAATTGGACATCCGCACGTTTAGAGCCTGCAAGGGCAATCCATATTATTGATGTGGTGGAAGACTACCGTCAAGTGATGTTAAATGAACTGGATTTGACCCTAGAAGCCGATAATACGATGCAAATGCGAAATAATTTTTTGCATTCTCGCTTGATGTATGTGCCAGAAGTGTATCAAGCGAGCAAAAATGTGATGATAATGGAACGCATTGAAGGCGTGCCGATATCGCAAACACACATTTTTGATGAGCTTGGTTACGATAGGGCAAGTCTTGCCGAAAAAGGCCTGACGATTTTTTTTACCCAAGTCTTTCGAGATAATTTTTTCCATGCCGATATGCACCCTGGTAATGTGTTTGTAGAAACCTTGCCAAGCGGTACGCCAAACCCCAATCCACGCTACATTGCCCTGGATTGCTCAATTGTGGGCGAACTGGGCAAGGACGACCAATTATTGGTGGCTCGGCTATTATTATCGGTGATGAATAACAATTTTACAGGCTTGGTGGATACCATTGCACGGGCTGGTTGGATACCGCCAAACACCGACCGCTACGCCCTAATGCGAGATATGCGACGAACCGTATCACCGATGATTAGCAAACCGATTAATGAAATTGACTTTGCAGGCGTGTTGATGTCTATTTTGGACATTGCTAGACGTTATCATTTGGACATTCCACCACAACTGATGTTGTTGTTAAAAACCTTGGTTCACGTTGAAGGGTTGGGACGAGATTTGTACCCTGATTTGGATATTTGGTCACTTGCCAAACCAATTTTGACCCAATGGGTAAAACAACAACTTGACCCATTGCAAAAAATGCAAGAATTGCGTGGGCAATTACCAGAAATGTTATTAAGTTTCAATGATTTGCCAAAATTATTGGACAATAGTTTGCAAAGTTTGGCAAATTTGGGTGGGCATCAGGATTTACAACTACGAGAAATGCAACAAATCCGTGCCGATATACTCAAAAGCCGACAGCAAGACTGGGTGGCGTTGCTTGGTTTTGTTGGTTCACTATTTATCGCTCAGCAAGTGGCGACATTTAGCATCTGGCAAGTGAGTAGTTGGCTTGCACCGATTTTTTATTTGCTTGCGGTGTCATTCGTGTTGTGGCGGATTTTAGTGTAAAAATTAATAAAAATTAACCCCCACCTACCGCTTGCACTATTTCAATCACCATATTATCGTGAATTGGCGTGGTGTTAAGTTGGCTTTTCGGGATTAATTTGCCGTTGACTTCTACCGCAAAACGACCGTTAGTTTCCCCCATTTCTTCCAAAAAAGTCAATAAATTCTCGTGCGACGTTTGCAGTTTTGCACCATTTAATTGTATCGTTGCCATGGTGTTTCCTTAATTTTTATTTAATATTATATAAATAAAATGCGGATTATAATTTGTACCATAATCCACCAAGATTTAATGATTAAATAAGTTTAGCAACCGCCTTTTTTCATGTCTGCTTCGCTTAACGGATTTGCACCACGGGTTGGACGTGGGCAAGGCTCGCCATAATACTGACGGTCAGCAAAGTAGCTTGAGCGTACCATTGGATTTGCCCAAATATTGGCAAAACCCAACTTTTGTCCATAAGCGGTATAACGGTCAAATTCATCAGGATGCACAAAACGGTCAACAGGGGCGTGCGATTTACTTGGTTGTAAGTATTGTCCAATGGTAATTAAGTCCACATCATGGGCTTTTAAATCGTCTAGCAAGGCGTAAACTTCGTCTTCGGTTTCGCCAAGCCCTACCATAAATCCACATTTGGTCACGATATCAGGACGGCGTGCTTTATAATTCTTTAACAGTTTTAACGAATGTTGATAATCTGAGCCTGGTCGGAAGGCCTTGTACAGACGTGGCACGGTTTCAATGTTATGGTTAAATACGTCAGGGGCGGTTTCAGATAAAATATCCAATGCCAACTGCTCACGCCCACGAAAATCAGGCACCAAAATCTCAATCAAGCAGTTTGGCGACAAGGCACGGCTCTCGGTAATGACTTGGGCAAAATGGGAAGCACCGCCGTCTTTTAAGTCATCACGATCAACCGAGGTAATCACTGCGTATTTTAAGCCAAGCCCTGCAATGGTTTCGGCAGTGTGAATAGGTTCTTGCTTGTCAAGCGGATTGGGGCGTCCGTGTGCCACATCACAAAACGGACAGCGACGAGTACAGATATCACCCATAATCATAAAAGTCGCCGTACCATCGCCAAAGCATTGCGGTAGGTTGGGGCAAGCAGCTTCTTCGCAGACGGTGTAAAGTTTTTGTTTACGCAAGGTTTCTTTGATACGTCCGACTTCGGCAGGACTTGACATTTTTACTCGAATCCAGTCGGGTTTTTTAGGAGCTTCGACCGTTGGGATAATTTTGATGGGGATACGAGCCACTTTATCATGCCCACGCAATTTTTCACCGACTTCTGGACGTTTTGGGCGTTCTTTGGGGATAGGCGATGACGTGGTTACAGCATTTGGGGAAAAGGTTTGGACGGTTTGTGTCATTGTCGTGTCCTAAATTAATTTTTTAAAAAGAATAAACGGCATTAGGTGATTGCAAAATTAAATTGGCATAGTATAACAGAAAATCAACTCAAAATTTAGCTTTTTTAGCGTTGTCTTTGTGTTTGTCAGCGTTTGGATATGGACTTTTTTTGATTTTTTAGTTAACATAGCGAATAACATAGTTTTGCTGATGATAAGAATTTGGGTATTTTTTAAATAAATAATGGCTATATATCAAGCATTACAAATTTTACGTTAACTTTTTGAGTGTTTTAACGTATCATGTTAACGTTTGAAATCTTAAAACTTTGTTAAAAATTTACCCAATTTAGTGTTAGTTTTTTTAGTTAGTTTTACTTAGGTTTTAGTCTAATTTTTAGCCAAAATTAACAGTGTGCAGGTAGTTTAAATTTCACCCACATAGTGTTAATCAACAAGAGGATGATGTTATGTCAATGTTAGAAGCATATCGCAAACACGTTGAAGAGCGTGCCGAAAAAGGCGTTGTGCCACAGCCATTAAACGAAGAACAAGCGGCAGGACTTGTGGACTTATTAAAAAATCCACCTGCAGGCGAAGAGGCGTTTTTGCTTGATTTATTAGAAAATCGTATTCCACCGGGGGTCGACCAAGCAGCCTATGTTAAGGCAGGATTTTTGGCGGCGATTGTGCGAGGCGAAGCAACATCACCGCTGATTGACAAACAAAAAGCCATTCAATTATTGGGCGAAATGCAAGGCGGTTATAACGTTCAGCCACTTGTCGATGCCCTAGACGACAAAAATCTGGCTCGTGATGCTGGCGAAGCTTTAAAATATACCCTACTTATGTTTGATGCGTTCCATGATGTGACCGACAAGGCAGATGCTGGCAATGATATCGCCAAAGAAGTCATTCAATCGTGGGCGGACGCTGAGTGGTTTACAAACCGTCCAGAAGTACCCAAAAAATCCACCTACAAAACTTTTAAAGTAACAGGCGAAACCAACACCGATGATTTGTCGCCTGCCCAAGATGCGTGGAGTCGTCCTGATATTCCGCTACACGCTTTGGCAATGCTTAAAAATGCTCGTGAAGGGATTGTTCCTGACCAAGATGGCGTGATTGGACCGATGACCCAAATAGAAGAGCTTAAAAAAGACGGCATTCCGCTTGCTTATGTGGGCGATGTGGTCGGTACAGGGTCTAGCCGTAAATCAGCGACTAACTCAGTATTATGGTTAATGGGCGATGACATCAAAGGCGTGCCAAACAAGCGTGCTGGTGGTCTGTGCTTGGGCGGTAAAATTGCACCGATTTTCTTTAATACAATGGAAGATGCTGGTGCATTGCCGATTGAAGTTGATGTCAGCAAACTCAATATGGGCGATCTGTTTGATATTTATCCTTATGATGGTAAAATTACCAAACACGACAGCGATGAAGTGATTTCTACTTTTGAACTAAAATCCCCAACCCTACTAGACGAAGTGCGTGCAGGTGGTCGTATTCCTTTGATTATCGGTCGTGGCTTGACCAACAAAGCGCGTGAATATTTGGGATTAGCACCGTCAGATATTTTTGCCAAACCAGAGCAACCTGCCAACACAGGCAAAGGTTTTACCTTGGCACAAAAAATGGTCGGTCGTGCTTGCGGACTGCCAGAAGGTCAAGGCGTACGACCAGGAGCATATTGCGAACCTAAAATGACGACAGTCGGTAGTCAGGACACCACAGGTCCGATGACCCGTGATGAGCTTAAAGACTTGGCGTGTTTGGGCTTTTCAGCTGATCTTGTCATGCAATCATTTTGTCATACTGCTGCCTATCCAAAACCGATTGATGTAGAAACTCAGCATACTTTACCTGATTTTATTATGAACCGTGGTGGCGTTTCACTTCGCCCAGGGGATGGTATTATTCACTCATGGTTAAACCGTATGTTATTACCTGATACTGTGGGTACTGGTGGTGACTCACACACTCGTTTCCCAATGGGTATCTCATTCCCGGCAGGTTCTGGCTTGGTTGCGTTTGCAGCAGCAACTGGCGTAATGCCCCTGGATATGCCTGAGTCGGTGCGTGTACGATTTGTTGGCGAAATGCAACCGGGCATTACTTTGCGTGACTTGGTACACGCTATCCCTTTACAAGCCATTAAAGAAGGTCTTTTGACTGTTGAAAAAGCAGGCAAGAAAAATGTCTTTAACGGTCGTATCTTAGAAATTGAGGGCTTGGAGAATTTAACCGTAGAGCAAGCCTTTGAGTTGTCAGATGCTTCAGCAGAGCGTTCTGCAGCAGGTTGTACCATTACTTTATCGGAAGATTCTGTAAAAGAATACTTAACATCTAACATCACGCTTTTAAAATGGATGATTAGCGAAGGCTATGGCGATGCACGCACATTGGCACGCCGTATCAAAGGTATGGAGGAGTGGCTTGCCAAACCAAGTCTATTACGTGCCGATGCTGATGCAGAATACGCAGCGGATATTACCATTGATATGAGCTCAATCAAAGAGCCGATTTTGTGTTGTCCAAACGACCCAGACGATGCTAAGACCTTGGCAGATGTGGCAGGCGACAAGATTGACGAAGTGTTTATCGGTTCTTGTATGACCAATATTGGGCATTTCCGTGCAGCGGCAAATCTATTAACCGAAGTGCCAGCAGGCAGCTTGACCACTCGTCTGTGGATTGCACCACCGACCAAAATGGACGAAAAACAACTAATGGACGAAGGTCTATATAACGTATTCGCCCAAGCAGGTGCAAGAACTGAAATGCCAGGTTGCTCGCTATGTATGGGTAACCAAGCTCGTATCGCACCAAAATCCACAGCGGTATCCACTTCTACTCGTAACTTCCCGAACCGTCTAGGTCAAGGGGCGAATGTATATTTGGCATCAGCGGAACTGGCAGCGGTAGCATCGGTACTTGGTAAACTACCAACCAATGATGAGTACCAAACCTATGCAGGTAAACTAAACAGTATGTCAGCAGACATTTACCGTTACATGAATTTTGACCGCATGAGCGAATACACCAAAGAAGCTGATAGAGTAGATGTGGATAAAATCAACGTGGCACAGTTGACCTAACTCAGTGATTGTGTCAATTCATTGGCAACACAAAACCAAACAATCAAATGGTTGTTTGGTTTTTACTTTTTAACATTAGCAAATAAAGGCAATCTTATGAAACCCTTTGATTTTTCAACAAAAAAACGCCTAACTTTGTTAATCATCGCCATTGTATCAAGTATGGGCATTTATGGCTTACACCTTATTAAAAATTCTCAACAAATTTCCCTTATTTATGGCGTCAACCATGAAAATACACGCTGTCAGATTAATGAATATGTGGTGTTGGCAAATCAATTTCAATTACAAATTGATTATCAAAAATTTGGCTCAATACAACTTACAGGTTTGCGGAAAAGTTTAGATAAATTTAACGATTATATTTATAAAATTGAAAAAAAATTTACAAAAGATACGGTCTGTCAATTTTCCAATGTGCGTTATCATGTCGCCCACGTTAACCAAAAACTTGCCCTTCATATCCCAATCAATGCCGATTATGTTAGCTACCACCCCACACAGGATAAAGCAGTGTATTGTCATTACCATGAAACTGCAAAATACAAAGAACCCACGCAACCACGCTCGGCGTGTCATTTTTTGGCGGTGGAGAATGGCTTGTTGGTGGATTATGATATCTCGGATTTAGAACGGCGAAATCTTGAAACGTATCGGCAGAATACACGCATTGATAGCTTCAATTTTACCCATTCTTATGTGGAAAAATGGCAGACAAAAGGGCAAAGTCTGTTTGGCATTTTATTTTTGACTGAAATTAATCAGAACAGTTTTGGTTGGGGGGATTATTTTTAAGCGTTGCGGTTGTTGTTTGCATTTAAGGCTTCTATTTATCAATCCACTAAAAATTCCGTTAAGACTTGATTTAAAAATAAAAAACCTGCTTGTGTGCATTGGATATTATCATCAACTTTAATCAGCCCTTTTTGCTCTAACTTTGCCAAAATTGGTGTAATCGTTTGCCAATTTTGCCCGGTACGCTCGCACCAGTTGGCTTTTGCTACGCCATTTTTTAGGCGTAACCCATTCATCATAAATTCAAATGCCATGTCACTATCAGCGATTTTTTGCCAACCAATCGCCGATTGATTACGAGTATAATCTTTTGGCAAGCGGGATTTGCTAAAGCGAAAAACCCCGTCAGGTGTGCTGATTTTGCCATGAGCCCCTGAACCAATCGCCAAATAATCGCCAAATTGCCAATAATTGACATTGTGCCGACAAGGCTGTGGTTTTTGGTTATTTATCCAAGCGGATACTTCGTATTGACTAAAATGATTATTAATTAAAAATTCACTGCCTTTTTCAAAAATATCCATCAAAACATCATCTTGTGGTAAAATTGGCGTATTACGGTAAAAAACCGTATTCGGCTCAATCGTCAGCTGATACCAAGATAAATGTGGCACGCCCAAATCCACCGCTTGGCGTAAATCGTTCAAGGCTTGATGTAAAGTTTGGTTCGGCAAGCCGTGCATTAGGTCAATATTGAGCCGAGTAAAGCCCGCCTGTTGGGCGTTTTTAATCGCCGTGATGGCTTGGGTGCGGTCGTGTATTCGTCCCAGTGCGTGCAGTTTTTCGCTGTCAAAACTTTGCACACCGAGTGATAAGCGATTAATGCCCACGTCCAAATAATCGATAAATGGGGCGTGTTCTACCGTGGCAGGGTTAGCTTCCATGGTAATTTCGCAGTTGCTTGCCAATTGCAAACGGGCGTTAATGCCATTAAATAATTGGCGATATTGCTCAATCGGCAACAACGACGGCGTGCCACCACCGAGAAAAATGGACGTGATTTCACGCTGTTGTACCCATTGTAGCTGGCTGTCCAAATCAGTGAGCAAACAGCGAACATAACCGTCAAAGTCAATGCTAGGTTGGCTTTGGTGCGAGTTAAAATCACAATACGGACATTTTTTCACGCACCAAGGAATGTGAATGTAGAGTGATAGCGGAATTTTGTTGATAATTAATGGAGATTTTGGCATGGTAATAACCTAGACTAGCACCGCTTTTTTAATGAGTAATTGCAGTTTAACTTGTCCATTAAATTCATTGTTATCAAGGCTAAATAACAAATGGGCTTGGCTAACGCTTGGCTCAATATCGTTTGGATTAAACGCTTCAAAATCTGTGTTAAACCAAATCGCTTCAATGGTAAAGGCAACATCGGGGTGGCTAAGCCAAAGTTTGACATGGCGTTGTTTTAACACCCGAAAATCTTGTACTACAAACACACCGTCAAAAATCGGTGGCACAAAACCATGCCCCCAAACGGTTAAATTGTTTAAAAAATAGACAAATTGTGTATTAAAATCTTGGGCTAATAACTGACCGTCTGTCAGCAAAGTTTCTTCAAACACATCGGCATCTAACTTGCTTAATACGTTTTCAAATGCTTGGCAAAATGCAGAAAAATGGCGTTTTTCAATGCTTAAGCCTGCTGCCATGGCATGACCGCCAAAATGCGTAATCAGCTCTGGATGACGTTGTGCCACCGTTTCAATCATATCACGGATATGCACGCCTGCGATAGAGCGTGCTGAGCCTTTGATTAAATCGCTGTCGCTCACCGCACTGGTATCGGCAGGGGCGAACACAATCGCAGGTAAATGATAACGTTCTTTAAGACGACCTGCCACAATGCCAATCACCCCTTGATGCCAATTGTCTTGGTACAAAATAATACTGCGTTTATGCGATGCGTTTGTCAAACTGTCACTATCTTGGCTGTCTAAATGTTTATTTTGTAAAATTATGTCGGCTTGTTCTCGCATTCCTTGTTCCACTTGACGACGTTCAAGGTTTAATTGATTGAGCTCACTTGCCAATTCGGTTGCTTGTTGCCAATCATCACTGAGCAAACATTCAATACCAATTTGCATATTGTCCATGCGACCTGCGGCATTAATGCGGGGTCCGATGATAAAACCAAAATCTTGTGCAGTAATTTCGCTTGGCTGTTTGCTAGCTTGTTCTAACAATGCCAAAATTCCCAAACAACAACGTCCTTCACGGATAGCCATTAAGCCATGATGCACCAAAATCCGATTGTTTTGATCCAAAACCCCCACATCGGCAATCGTGCCTAACGCCACCAAATCTAAATATTTGCTAACGTGGGTGGTGGGTTTTTGTTGCTCACGGCGGATTTTTGCCAAATTGCCAAGCACATAAAACGCCACACCAACGCCTACTAACGATTTACTGGCAAACGCACAACCCAGTTGATTGGGATTAACCACCGCATTAGCGTTAGGTTTTACTTTGTTGGTCAAGTGATGGTCGGTGATAACCACGGTCAAGCCATATTGTTTGGCACGTTCTACCCCTGCATGGCTAGAGATACCATTATCCACTGTGACAATCATGTCAGGCTGATAGCTTTCCACGCCCAAATCTACGATTTCAGGGGTCAAGCCATAGCCATATTTAAAGCGGTCAGGCACTAAAAACTCAACGTTTGCTCCCATTTCTCGCAACACTCGCACCATAAGAGCGGTACTGGTCGCCCCATCGCAGTCAAAATCACCGATGATTAAAATTTTTTGTTGATTATCAATAGCTTGGTTAAGTAGGGCAACGGCGTTGTCAATGTCTAATAGCTGATTGGCGGGCAATAATGCCCCCAGATCAGTATCTAGCTCAGTCGGTGCAAGCACGCCACGCCCTGCCAAAATACGGGCTAAGGTCATGGATTGTTCGGCAAGTGGTGCTAACTGCTGAAACGTTGTTGGTAATTTTTGTAAAAATTCGTTGTTATCTAGGCGTGGTGTGAGTTTTAGCATAATTTTTGTTAATTTGGCGAATGGATTTGTAATTGCTTTTTACTAAATTGCCACTGGGCAAATTTACTTTCAACGTTGGCAAGCAGCATGAATGGCAAGACCGATTATTTTAACATGAAAAATTTTTAATCAACAGTGAAATTTATTAGCCATGTCATTCAACAAAACTGATAAAGGATTTCTCAAAAGGATTGATAATAATTATCATTTAAACTATAATAGTTGTATCAATTTTGTTAAAAAAGATAACACTTAACAAAGTATAACAATATTTTAACTCATTTAAATAGGAAATGTTATGAAAAAATCATTGCTAGCTTTAGCAATCATCACCGTTTTAACCGCTTGTCAAAAACCTACCGAAAATGCTCAAACGCCAACCAACGCAAGCACAACCGCCCCAGTAGTTACAGGTGCTTCAACCGCTGATACTGACTTATCTGCTGAAACCACCGAATACAAAAAATTTGTGGAAGGGCAAATTGACCAAATGTTGGTGGAGACTGAAAAATTTGTTGCACTATTAAAGGCAGGCAAAACAGAGGAGGCCAAAGCCTTATATCCACACGCCCGTATGTATTTTGAGCGTAGCGAGCCGATTGCTGAGAGTTTTGGTGACCTTGACCCACGCATTGACAACCGTGAAGCTGACCTTGAAAAAGATGAAGTTTGGACGGGTTTTCACGCCATCGAAAAAATCCTGTGGACAAAAAACACGACCAAAGGCACGGAAGCATTGGGCGATAAGTTGATTGCCGATGTCAAAGAACTGCGTGCCAAAATCCCAACCGCCGACGTAACGCCTGAGCTTATGGTGCAAGGTTCGGTAGATTTATTAAATGAAGTATCGACGACTAAAATTACAGGAGAAGAAGAGATTTTCTCAAAAACCGACCTTTATGATTTTAAAGCGAATATTGAAGGTGCTGAGAAAATTTTCCAAATTTTAACGCCAAAATTACAAGCAAAAAATCCTGAGTTAGTCAAAGATTTGACCCAAAAATTTGCCGATGTTAATGCGTTACTTGACAAGCAAAAAGTGGGTGAAAAAGACTATAAACTCTATGACAAATTAGCTCAAGATGAAATTAAAGCCCTTGCTGAAGCAGTTAATAAATTGGGTGAGCCACTCGCTCAAATGGGCATTGTTATGCAGTAAATGTAAATGACTGCAAGGATTTGATAAGCAAAAGCATTAACGACAAAGTTGTTGTTAGTGCTTTTTTCGTTAAAAATCGAAAATAAAGGGGAAAATTATGTCAAATTTAAAAAATCGCCGTCAATTTTTGCAAAATATGGGTGTTGCAAGCCTTGCTGGGGCAACGCTTTTGACGGGTTGCGATGACAAGACACAACATTCGTCTAGTAACAATCTAAGCAATAATACCGCCAAAGGCAATGACAACGACAACCCAAAACACGCAGGTTCAGACGCAACTTCTGCCAAAAACTGCTTTGCCGATAAAAAATACGAATTTTATGACACGCACCAGTCAGGGATTTTAACGCCTGTCCAGCGTCATGTGTATTTTTTGGTGTTGGATTTGCATTCAACGGATGTAAAAGCGATTGCTCAAATGTTTAAAGATTGGACAGATTATTCGGTGAAGCTTATGAAGGGTGAAAATATTTTGCCCTATTCTGATAATCCACACGTTCCGCCTACCGATACGGGCGAAGCGGATAGCTTGTCGGCGTATGGCTTAACGCTCACCTTTGGGATTAGCCCATCTTTTTTGCAAAAGTTAAATTTAACTGATAAAGCACCACCAGAATTTAGCGACTTGCCAAATTTTCCACGAGACCAAATTCGCCCCGAACTCTCTGGTGGTGATATTTGTGTTCAGGCGTGTGCTGATGACCCGCAAGTTGCCTTTCATGCGGTGCGACAGCTGGTGCGTCAGGCTCGCTCGCTCGTTACCATGAAATGGTCGCAGACGGGTTACAATGCCTTTGATACAGGGCATGAAACCCCACGTAATTTGTTTGGTTTTAAGGACGGTACGGCAAACAAAAACACGCTTGAAGATGCGGACAAATGGTTGTGGATTGACGAGGGCGTATTTAAAAATGGCACATATTTGGTCGCACGCATTATCCAAATGCACCTAGAAACATGGGATAGAACAAGCCTACAAGGGCAGGAAGACACCTTTGGTCGCCATCGTGAGAGTGGGGCGAGTATCGGCAAGACGGGCGAGTTTGATGAGTTTGATGTCAATGAAAAGAATGCAAATGGCAAAACGCTTGTGCCTGATATTTCGCACATGGGGCTTGCCAAACGTACAGGGCTACAAATGCTCCGCCGTTCCTATTCGTACGCCAGTGGTATTGATGCCAAAACTGGGCAGTTTAATGCAGGACTACTGTTTATCTCGTTTCAAAAATCGCCCATGCAATTTTCCGTTATTCAAAATGCGTTTGGTAAGGTTGATAAAATGAACGAGTACACCACCCACATCGGTAGCGGACTGTTTTTGTGCTTTGGTGGGGTGAAACAAGGTGAGTATTTGGGTCAAGCCTTATTTGAAAGCCAATAGGATAAATGGCAATGAAACCAAAAAATGGCTTTATTATCAAGCGATTAAAAAATTCGTCCACAATGTTTGTGGTCTAGCCAGTCATAATATTTGGCAGTGTATTGAAGGTGATGAGCATTTGGTATTGTTTGGCGACACGCATAATTTTGCTTTTAAAAGACGAGTTTTTTTGGATTTTATGTGATATGCCTTAGAAAATGGCTTGATGAAATTGGGCAAAAATGACAAGTTTTTAACAGGTTCGATTGATAGTCAAATTAAACAATGGCAAAAAAAATTTCCCCAAAAGTGAAGTACCACTTTTAACAGAAGATGGTGCTTTTTATACTTGGTTTTTTATGCCAAATTGTCCAGCAGGATTTGTGTGGTTGTGCTTGCAAGATGATGGCACGGTGTATGCTGATTGGACTTAAATCTTATATTTAAAAAAATTGGATAATCGTATGATATTTTATAAAAAACTAACCGTTGCTTTGATGTTATCATTTGGTATTTTAATCAATCCTGCCTTAGCAAATAGCGAGAAAAATCAAGCGGTTGCAAGCACCCAAGCTCAAACCGTTCAAGCTCAAGAAAAAACCAATTTTAGCCCAATATTTATCGGACTATCAGATGTGATGGGCTTGGTCAAACAAGGTGACACGCAAAAAGGCGTTGATGAATTAACAATTTTGGCAAGTGAATTTGACAAACTTGTTATTCGTGCTGATTTAGCGAGCGAAAAACAAGCGGTTCATGATGCTTTTGCTAATGCAATAAACTCACCTAACGAAACCAATTTGTCCGATTTATCCACCAACATTTACGCCCTAGAAAAACTGCAAAATCCTGTGGACTATCGTGCCAAACGCAAAGAGTTTGCCAAAAAAGTCACACCAGAGCTTGAGACCTTAAAAGGGGCGATTAATAGTTTTGATAACTCACCACAAAAATTGGCAGATTTAAGGGTTGCTTACGATAAATTTAACCGCACATGGGTGGCGAACGAGCGAGTGGTGCGAAATACGAGCATGGCACATTATGGCAAAATAGAGACGCCACTGGCGTTAATCCGAGTTGCGATTGAGAGTAGTCCGCCCAATCATGAACAGATAAAAGACCAATTTGCCAAATTGGAAAGTGCCGTGATGAGCTACAACAACGGCGAAGCGATAAAGCAGGTTGAAAAAGATGTTGATTTAAATTATGGCATTGATTTGCTAAAAGATGGTTTGGTAAATTTTCAAAATGGCAAGATAGCAGTTGCACAAAGTAAACTTGGCGAATTTATTGACATTTGGGTGATGATTGAGGGTGATGTATCTACTCGCAATCCCGCTTTGTATTCTAAAGTTGAAAGCCAAATTCCGATAATTATGGCAACTGGCGAGAAAGCTGAACAGCAAGCTAACTTACAGAACATTATTGATGAACTTGCTAAAATTAACCCAAAAGCCCAATACACCGCCATCGATTCCATGCTGATTTTATTGCGTGAAGGTTTGGAAGCCCTGCTGATTGTCATGGCACTCATCACCGCCTTAAAAGTCGCTAAGCAAGCTTCCGCCAAAAAGTATGTGTATGCAGGTGTGATGACAGGTCTTTTAGCAAGTGTCGGTGGGGCAATTATTTTGCAAAAATTATTTCCTGCAACGACAAGTGGTGCAAACCGTGAAGCCTTAGAAGGGGTGGTCGGTATCGTGGCGGTGTTCATGATGCTTGGTATCGGAGCTTGGCTACATAGCAAATCATCGGTGGCAAAATGGAATACCTATATCAAATCACACATGAGCAAAGCCATGACGATAGGATCGTTTTTTGGCTTGTTTACTTTAGCATTTTTGTCAGTATTCCGAGAAGGGGCAGAGACGATTTTGTTTTATGTGGGGATTTTGCCGAATATCAGTATGGCGAATTTTTTGACAGGGATTGGCATGGCACTTGTGATTTTGGCAGTGACTGCCTTTATCATGCTAAAAACATCTGTTAAATTGCCCATTCCGTTTTTGTTTAAGATTTTGACGTGGACGATTTATTTTTTAGGATTTAAGATTTTAGGAATTAGCCTGTCCGCCTTACAGTTAACCAATCATATCAATCGCACGCTTGTGCCAAATTTACCAGCAATAGAGTGGGCTGGATTTTTTCCGACAGTGCAGACGATGACTGCTCAAGGGGTTTATGTGGCGATTATCGTAATTATGTTGATTTTGTCAAAACGTCAAGAAAAACTGATTAACTAAAATCCGTGCCAAAACAAAAACCGCTACGTTGAATAGCGGTTTTTTTATCCTATTAATTTTGCTATAATTTGTGCAATTAAACACCAAAGATAAACGCAAAGATATTGAGAAAAACCATGTTTTCACCGCTAAAAAAACTTAAAACCGCCATGACTACCTTTCGCCGAGAAATCAAAGAAGACGTGCAAGCGGTCTTTGAACGAGACCCCGCTGCCCGCAATACGGCTGAAGTTTTGCTGACTTATCCGGGGGTTCACGCTATTATTTTTCACCGCATTGCTCACCAAGTTTGGCACGCTGAGCAAAAAGGTTTGGCCCGCTTTATTTCCTTTGCTAACCGCTTTTTGACAGGCATTGAAATCCACCCAGCCGCAAAAATCGGCAGACGTTTTTTTATCGATCACGGCATGGGCGTGGTGATTGGTGAAACGGCAGAAATCGGCGATGATGTTACGCTATATCATGGCGTAACGCTCGGCGGTGTGTCGCTGAATGAAGGCAAACGCCACCCAACTTTAGAAGATGGCGTGGTGGTCGGTGCAGGGGCGAAAGTGTTGGGCGGATTTACGGTTGGTAAATATGCCAAAATCGGCTCAAATGCGGTGGTTGTCAAAGAAGTCCCTGCAGGGGCGACCATGGTTGGCAATGCAGCACGGTTAATTCAAGACAAAAATTTGGCAGAAAAAGTCGGGATAGATAGCTTGGTAAGCAACAATCCTGTCAGTCCTGAAAATCAAGCAAAAGTTGATAACCAATCTGATGAAGATGCTAAAAATAATGCCAAACAATCAGCTAAAAAACCCGATTTTAGCCAATTTGCCAAAGAATTTCACCAATACGGCATTGACCCAAACACGCAAGACCCTGTGGCGTTAAGTTTTATTAAGATGTTAGAGCATATTCGCCAATCGGAAGCAAGACTTGATGAGTTGCAAAATGCGATTTGTCGCCTTGACCCAACGTTTTGCAAAAAAGATTATCCAAAACTAAAAGCCACCGATTTGGATGCGGTTGACCCACAGTTGTTAAATAATCCTAAATAAATTTCTACATACAGGTTGAACGCTTTTGTCAATTTGTGCAATAACCATCAAATTATTGCACATGTTCATTTATGATGACTGTGTTAAACAACCCCAAATACGCCGTTTTCTTATCAATCCCTGTATATTCAAGGCTTGCGTCTTCATAGCGTTTGAATTTATACACCGCATCATTCATCACACTTTCATCAAAGACATTTAAGGACACCAATAATTGAAAATCCTTTTGTGTTAGACCTGTTACTTTGGTAAACAATTCAGGTTCAAGCTCTTGTATCACATCTTTTAATCTGTGTTCCCGAAAATCACTCAAATACATAAAAATCGGAATACGAGTGGCAAATTTAATGAGTTTATCTTGAATTTGTTTTCGCAGGGATTTTTGCTCCTTTTCTTCATCGGTTAATGTCTTTTTGTCTTCTTTTGACAATTCGCCATCATTGTCTTTGGCTTTTTCTTTTAAACCTTTGATTTTTTCAGAGCGGTTAATGACCACTTCAATATCATCATTAAGGCTTCTAAACTCTTCAATTTTCATCAAAGCGTCCATGGCATCTTGATTTTTCATCAGATTTTGCAAGGTAAAATCATCAACATTGACCAAAAGTGCCGACTGCCAACGGCGAGCCAGTAGCGTTGCCGTTGTGCCACTCATCGCCATATCAAGGAGTAGTTTTGCGTCCACTTGTTGCATTGCACTGCCGTCATAGGCAAGCACAGGCAAAAAGGCGATAAATTCAGATACTTTACTCTCAGGGTTGCCCTCGGCTGGGTTTAGTTTATGGGCATAATCGGCGATTTGGCGTAAGGCACGATTGGGAGCAAAATCAAAGATATAGCATTGATTTTTAATAATATTTACCCCGTCATCGCCCCGCACCGTCCACGGGGTCTGCACCCGAAATCCCGCCTGAAAATAAGTCTCAGGGCTGGCACAATTTCTTAGCATAAAAATCCCCGTCCACGCAGGCACAGACACACCCGTCATCAGCTTGCCACACGACAGCGTAATGGATTTTGTCGCAAGTGGATTGTTACCAATCGCATTATTCACAGGAATTAACGCCCTATCGCCCATTCCTGCATTATCGCCTGCCGATACGATAATATCATAATCGTGATAAAATTTATTATTAGGAGCTTTTAATAAATTTGCCATCGCATAACAACTTGCCACACTGGGCAAAAACCAAAGCGTATGCAATAAACTGTTTAATAAATTCACATCACTAAATGGCATTGGCGGTTTGGCGTTGCCCTGTTTTAAATTGGTAACAATCATCTCATCAAGATTATCACGAATTAAATCCAGCCATTTTTGCACATAATTTTCGTGTTTAAATTTAGCCGTTTCCCCATTGCCGTCTGCTTTAAAAAATTCGCCCAAATCAAATTCATTAAATTCGCCTTGTGTGGCAATATGGCGAATATTTTCTGGTAATTGATAAGTTAATAACATCATTTGTGGCAATGACAAATAAGGATTATCGCCTTTTGTCTTATCCCATTCTAATTTGGCTTTTTGTTCATCGCCATAAGTCCAATTAAAAATCTGCTCCTCTATAAATTCACCACTGGCAATCGCTCGAAATGGCGTACCTGATAAATACAAATAATGCTCTGTGGTAATGGGCAATTCATTTTCATTAAAACTTTCTACCCCAATTTCCATTTCTTGATATTCATTTTGCATTTTTGCCAATTCATCATCTTTGGCAAAAAGCGATTTGGCGTTATCACGCCACGCCCCAAAATGGTATTCATCAAATACCACACAATCCCAATTCATTGCGTGAATTTCTTGGTTTTTGGCTTTGATATTACCAAATTTGTCTCTACCCAAAACATCTTGAAAAGACGCAAAATAGACCATCGGACGAGTTTTATCATAGTTTTCTAGCTTTAATTCACTATCACGGCTGACAAATTGCCAACCATTAAAATCGCTGTGGGTGGTTAAATCTTCCTGCCACGCATTTTTGACCGCAGGTTTAAAGGTTAAAATCAGTACCCGTTGCCAATTCATCTTTTTGGCAAGCTGATAAGTGGCAAAAGTTTTACCAAATCGCATTTTGGCATTCCATAAAAAATGCGGTGTGCGGTTGTTATTTTTATCTTGTTTAATAGAATTAAAATAATAAGCGGTTTTATTCACAGCGTCTAATTGCTCTGGACGCATTTTAAAATCTTGTGTGCGTTGCCGTTCAAAAGTTTTGGCTTTCTTAATATTTAAAATGGCGTTTTTGACAGTCTCAATATCGCAATCAAACCATTCGCCTGCAATGCGGTTAATGCCCATTGTTTCTAGCATTTTATGCACGGCAAAATCTTTAAAATAACTGCCGTCATCTTTAATCGCCAACGATTCAAATTCTAGTTTCCAACTTTGGCTTGGCGTAACGGTTGGATAATGTTGTTTCATTCGCTGGCTTACCGTTTCTTGGGCGGTGTAGCCAACTTTAAGGTAATTTGGATAACGGCTATCAGAATAAACATAAATTTTTGGGGCGTGGATTTGGGCAAAGGTTGGGTTGGTCATTTTAGTTTCTCGGCTTTAATTCAAAATTTAATTGGGTTGCAACTTTGGATTGATAAAAATCAATAAACTCCTGTTTTAGACCTGCATATTTTTGATTTAAAACAGGAACATTAAAACCACTACCATTTGGGGAAATTACTTCATCTAATTTATCTCCAATATCTTTTATGGCAATAAACTCATCAACAATTTCTTTTGTTGTTGGTTTTTTATGCCATAAATCATATTCATCATAAGCTTTTCCAAGCTCTTGACTTAATTGAATACGGTAGTTTCTTTTAAAATCCATAATTGTATATGTGCAAAAAGAACGAAAGTTTATAATCGGTTTTGGTGAATTTCCAAACCGAATAATACTAATTTGCTCTTCTTTATTTGTTAAATTGTCAACAATAAACAAGCATTCAGTATTATAATTTGGCGATTTTTTAAAAATAAAATAACAATTATCGAAATCAAAAATATCCTGTAATCTTTCTGATTTATCACAATAATCTTGAATAAAATCTATTAAGTCCAAAATATCATCATTTGATGAAACCAAACCATTTTTGCTTGCTTTTGCTCTATGATGAATATTTTGCAGATGTTTTATAAATTCCCCCTTTGTTGGAAATAAAACATTTCTAGTTTTTAAAAAATGTGGTTTTGCTCTACTCATCATCATTCCCCAAATCTAACTGTGATTGCGTGGTCTTTTTACCACGAGATTTTTTAGGTTTTACACCAGTCTCATTATCCATTGGGCGTATCATACTTTCAATAAAGTTGATTTCATCTTTGGATAGCCCATATTTGGTATAAAGCTGGTCATCTGTCCACGCACGGCTAAAATCTTGCATTGGGACAAGTTGATAAACTCTCCTTGTTGCATTTTGCGTATTTTTAATAAACATTACCATAAAACGAAAAAATCTTGTTGAAATATAGGAAATAACATTATTACAAATTTCTTCACTATCAAAACCACCTATCAATAGATAGGTTTCGGTACAAACACTATTTGGAACACCGTATATAGGTTTATTTATTATTTGATGCGGAAACCCTTCACCAGCACCATAAGCAAATGTTATATAAACCTTATGTCTTAAAATATTATTGGAACTAACTGGAATATCTGATTTTTTAATATAACTAATACCGCCATTTTGATATAAAATGACATTCTCATTGCAGTTTATATAAGGCTTTACATTACCCCTAAAATTACTTGATAACCCAAAAGGCTTTCTACTACTCACCAACTCGCCAAAACTTTTCTCATTAAATCTTTTTACCTTGTTTAATATGGATATTGATTGATTATAACGAAAAAATACATCAATACCATTTTCTTTTAAAGGGCGTTTTACTTGCGAAATACAATAACCATTATCATAGGTAAACACCATACAATCATCATTATGAGTTTTATCCCATAAGAAATAATTGACACCACCCTTAATCTCTACATTATCAAAACAATCTTTTGAATTGGGAAAATCGTGAATTTCTTTAATGTGTTTATCATTTAGCATATTATCCCGAAATTCATCAAGCCCTTTACCACCAGTAAACCAACGGCTAGGCGTAATCATAATCAGATAATCGGGATTTAATTTTTTGGCTTGTTCAATAAACTTATGATATAATGGAATTGCACTTGAACCATTTCCACCACCATCGCTTAATTGATAAGGCGGATTACCAATAATCACATCAAATTTCATTTTTAAAATCTCTTTAAATTCATTGTCTTTATCGCTATGAATAAACGCATAAGCGTGATTTTCTAACCCCTGCCGATTACCAAAAACATCTTGGCTTGCCCCACATTCTGTGCATTTGCCATTGTCAAATTGATGATTGACATTGCCAAAAATAATATTGCCACTTTCATTATCAAATTCATCACAGATAGAAAATGGCGAATTGGCGATTCTGGCACAATACACACTACGGCGTGATAATAGGGCGGTTAATTGGGTAATCGCAATGCCAAACACTTGATTTTTACAAATGTGGTTAATGCGAGTTTGTTTATCGGGAATTTGACTTGCCAAGCCTTTATCTAAGCGTTTGACGATTTCTCTTAAAAAAACACCTGATTTACAGACAGGGTCTAAAAATCTGGCATTGGGATTTTGCCAAATGTCAGACGGCAATAAATCCAGCATTTGATTGGCAAGTTTTGGCGAAGTAAATACTTCATCATTAGAAAGGCTAGACAAACAATCTAATACATCAGGATTGTAAGCGAGTTCAAATAGGTTTAATTGACCTTTGCCGATATTATCCAAATCGGGGGTAAATTGGCTGTCTATTGATAAATTTAGATTTTCCATTCTGTACTCTCATTTAATTCTAAATAATGAACTGACTTGTATTTTTTATGTAAGTGGTGTTCGGTGCGATAATGTTTGTCATCAACCATATTTTGATAAATATAATCGGTGCGATAAACCATCTCTCCCACAAATGCCCACTCACTAAATACAATCGGTGTGTTAAACAACGCATCGCCATTGACGATATTTTGACCCAGCAAATATTTAACAACCTTGATGATATTTTGGTCGGTTTCTTTAAAATGCGTTTGATAATGCTCTATAAATAAATTTAATAATCGCTCACGGCACTCGTAGCAATTATCTGCTAATATTTCTATGCCATAAATTGATGAAACCGCCCCAATGGCATAAAATCCGTAATTAAAGGCTCGGTGTCTCTTTTTGATTTTTTTGGCGGATAGCGATTGTAGAACAGCGTCCAATTTTCGGCTCAAAATCTGTGCCAAAAAATTGCCATTGCCACACGCAGGCTCTAAAAATGTGGCGGTAATGTTATGCCAAATGGTGTCGGGCAAAAGACCCAGCATTGCGTTTACTTCTCGCTCACCCGTAAACACTTCGCCAAAATCGGCTACTCGTTTTTTGGATTTGACTTGTTTGTTGCTCGCTTGGATTGGGGCGGTATCAGTCATTTTGCACCGCCTTTTTGGATAGACTTTGGACAAATTTTGGACACGAAAAAAGCCCGTCATAAGACGAGCTTTTAAAACATAAAAATAAGAATTTTAGACTGTGAGTGTATTGACTTTTAACAGAATTTAAGCATAATTTTGGCTGAACGGCTGAACGGCTGAACGGCTGAACGGCTGAACGGCTGAACGGCTGAACGGCTGAACGGCTGAACGGCTGAACGGCTGAACGGCTGAACGGCTGAACGGCTGAACGGCTGAACGGCTGAACGCTTTTATGGATTATTTGAGTATAGGGTATCACATTAAAATTCCTGCCCATTTGGCGTATTATGTAGTTGATAAAAGGTGGGTCGACTGGTTTGTAACATTTGTTGTAAAACTTGATTTTCCCACGATCTTTCGCCATTTGGCAACGGTACATCGGCTTTAACGCCCACGCCGTCAATGACTTGCCCTTTGCCTGAGTAATAGTATGCCACGGTTAATTTCACCGCTTCGTCATCATTCACAGGCACGATGCTTTGGATTGAGCCTTTACCGTAGCTAGTTTCGCCATAGATTTTAGCACGTTGGTTTTCTTGCAAGGCACTTGCCAACACTTCGGCGGCAGATGCCGAATAACGGTTTTGGATAATCGCTAACGGTACATTGGAAAGGCGTGCGTTATGATAGGTTTTCATGGTTTCTTGCAAGCCATTGCGATTTTTGATTTGTACCAACATTTTATCATTCATAAACAAACTTGCTACGTCATTAGCAGATGACAGCACGCCACCTGGATTGTTACGAACATCCAAAATCAGTGCATTAAATGGTTCATTTAACCCTGCAATCGCTCGTATGACTTGTTGCAAGGTGTTGTTTTGAAATACAGGAATTTGTACAATTACCACGCCTTGTTCCATGCGAGCTTGTACTGATTGTTGTTCTACCAAATTTCGCTGAACGCTCACACTTTGTTTACGTCTGCCTTTATCTGAAACCGTTAACTTTACACTTGTCCCCGCAATACCTGACAAAAGTTGGTCGATATCTTGTTGGGTTTGTTCATCATTGAGCTTGTTATCGTTAATTTGATGTAAATAATAGCCTGTTTGAATGCCTGCCTGGTCAGCAGGTGAGTTAGCGAGCACATCATCAAACACCCACATTTTTTCGTCAGCGTGATAGCTGACTTGCACGCCGATACTACCGACATCGCCTTCAGTGAACAAGCGTAAATTTTCAAAGGCTTTGGCGTCCAAATATTCCGAATAAGGGTCAAGCCTTGCCAACGCCCCATTCATTGCATTGTTAAATAATTGTTCATCATCAACCGTTTCTACATAATCTTGACGTACAACATCAATGATTTTAACAAATTTGGCAATGGTTGACGGCGAAATCGCCCCAAGCGGTACATTTGCCACTTGTCCGATATCGGGATTTTCTTCGGCAAGTTGGGCGAGTTTGTCCATACTTTCCACATCTACCGCAGGAAAATCCATATCCAAGGGTGGCGTTTGCATCGGCATATCGGCTCGTGGGGCATCAGGCGGAATGGCAAAACCGTCCGCAATTTCCACTTCGCCGTCATCATCGCTTGGCAGTGCGCTAACAGACGGATTGGCAAGGGTGGTTTGACAAAAAATTGGTACAAGTAAACACCCGATACCTAACGCTTTTAAAGTTTTTTGGCAAAAAATGCGTGGTTTGGTTACAAGTTTTGGCACGGTTGGCATAAATTTTTCCAATTTTTTTGTCAAATTATATAAACATTTTTGTTAAAATTTACATGATTAAAAATTAATTTTTAGTTAAAATTCGGTTGAAATTTAACTGAAGTTTAGCAGGGTTTCACCTGTCATTTCGTTTGGTTTTTCTAAGCCCATTAATGCCAAAATAGTCGGTGCAATGTCTGATAATTTACCGCCTTGACGTACTGTTACTGTTTCTGATGTGGCATGTTTATGCACATAAATCAATGGCACAAGCTCGGTCGTGTGCTGGGTATGCACTTGCCCACTTTCATAATCCTGCATTTGCTCACAGTTGCCATGGTCAGCGGTGATGATAAGATGCCCATCATGTGCAAGCACAGTATCAACGATGTCTTGAATACAAATATCCAAGGCTTCAACCGCTTTCACCGCTGCCGAAAACACCCCTGTATGCCCAACCATATCGCCATTGGCATAATTGACAATCAACACATCATGCTCGCCACCATTAATCGCATTTTTCAGTTTTTCAGTAACTTCAAATGCACTCATTTCAGGTTGTAAATCGTAGGTTGCCACATTGGGCGAATTGACCAAAATACGGGTTTCGCCTGTGTATTTTTGCTCACGTCCACCGCTAAAGAAAAAAGTAACGTGGGCGTATTTTTCGGTTTCGGCAATCCGCAGTTGCGTTTTGTTGTTATTTTGTAAAAACTCACCCAAGGTATTTGTTAATTCAGTTGGCAAAAAGGCAATACTGGTTAAAGCATTGTTTTGCAAATCGTCCGAATATTTGGTCAGCATCACAAAACGACTGATTTTTGGTTGTATGCTACGAGCAAACCCTGAAAAATCATTTTCGACAAAGGCTTGGCTGATTTCTCTGGCTCTATCGGCACGAAAATTCATAAAAATTACGCTATCATTGTCGCTGATTTTGCCAAAATCATTCGCTTTTTCCGCATACTGAATAAAGGTAGGCTTGATAAACTCGTCCGTTTCATCATTATCATAAGCCAGTTTAATCGCTTCTAAACTAGAACTTGCCACACGTTCGGCTTTTGCTAACGTTAATAAGTCGTAGGCTTGTTGCACCCTATCCCAACGTTTATCCCTGTCCATCGCAAAATAACGCCCCACTAGGCTGACAAGGTAAATTTTGCCGTCATATTGGCTGTTTAATTGTGCGATTTTTTGTTCAAAATCTGCCAAATAACCGTCTGCACTTTTTGGCGGTGTGTCTCGTCCGTCCAAAAATGCATGAACGAAAACATCTTTTGCCCCTTGTTGCAACGCCAATTCACACATGGCAAGCATATGGTCTTGATGAGAATGCACGCCACCGTCCGACAAAAGCCCTAAAATATGCACATTGGCAGATTTTTGTTTGGCAATTTTTACTGCTTCTACTAATACATCGTTGCTAAAAAAGGTTTTTTCACGGATTTCTTTATGAATACGTGTAGAATCTTGGTACAAAATCCGCCCTGCACCCAAATTCATATGCCCAACTTCTGAGTTACCAAACTGACCGTCTGGCAAGCCGACATCTTCGCCAGAGCCTGAAATCAAGCCATGTGGATAGCGCTGATACAGTTTATCCAAATTTGGTGTGTTGGCTTGTGCGATAGCATTATCTTTTGGGTCTTCACGGTGTCCAAAACCGTCCAAAATCATCAAAACGTGTGGAATTTTTTTGTTTGTCATTGTTTTACTCCGCTAAATTTTTTGTTAAATAAAATTTATTAAGCCAAATACTCATTTTTTTACTTAAAAATGTTTGCTATTATAACAGATTTTAGTGTTAATCAAAAAACACTTTTTCCACTCTCCCTCTTAAAACCTGCCCAATAAACGGCGTATTTTTGCCCATTGACAACATCGTCTCATCGCTGACTGTCCACTCGCAGTTTGGGTCAATCAGCACCGCCCCGCCTTTTTCGTGATAAATCGTTTCAATGCCTGCGATTTTGGCAGGATTGGTGCAAATTTTTTCCACCAGTTGTTCAGCCGTCAAAATGCCGTCCGCCACCAGCTGACAACCCAAACTGACAAAAGTATCAAAATTGCTAATCCCAGCCGTACTTTCGGGGAATGGGGCAAGTTTGGCGGTCATAGAAACCGCCTGATGATGAGAACAAATCGCATCAATCGTGCCGTCCTGCAAGCCCTTAATCAATGCCCGCTTGTCGGTCTCGGAGCGAAGGGGCGGATAGACAAATGCCAAAGTATTGTAGCCGTCAATCGCATCGTCCGTCAGATGAAGCTGGTGCATCGCCACATCACAGGTAACGGGCAAGCCCTTTGCCTTGGCGGTGCGAATCAGCTCCACAGACGATTTACAGCTAATCTGGCTAAAATGAGCCGACACGCCCGTTTCTTCCACGATAAGGAGCTGTTTGGCAAGGGCGACCGTCTCAGCAATCCACGGAATGCCCGAAAGACCATGATAGCTTGCCACATAGCCATCGTGAGCCACGCCATTTTTGGTCAAGGACGGCTCGTCTGGGTAAAAAAACACTTGAACATCAAAGGTTTTGGCGTATTCCAACGCTCGCAAAAGCACATCATCACTGGCAAACCCACATCGCCCATTGGACACCGCTATCGTTTTGGGTTTTAGCCCTGCAATGTTGGCAAGTTTTTCACCGCCAAGCGATGCGGTCAAAGCTCCAATGGCATAGAGCTTGACGCCTGATTTACTTGCCTTGTGGCGAATGTCGTCAATCAAAGACGGGTTGTCCTGTGGGCGAGAGCTGGCAGGCGGTGTACAAATGTGCAAAATACCATTATGATATGCCGAAATGCTCTCGCTCTCTATCGTGGCGTGTTCGTCATTTGCAATCACACCGCACAAATCCACAATGGGCTGAATCAGCCATTTGTTGTTGTCGGCGTCTTTTAATGAGTCGGCGTTAAATTGCCAGTTGGTTGGTAATAAATTTTTCATTATTCACTCTCTTCAAAGTCGTCTGCAATATCTTCAATAAAGGCAAATTCTGAATTTATCAGCATTTGCAAATATTCATCAAAACTATCAGCAATCACGGTTAATTCGTCTGGGTCGTGCAAATACATCACTACTTGCCCGATTTTTCCGCTTTTTGACGGAGAAAAATCAATAAACAATTTTGAAGTTCCGCCATTATTCATACAATCTGAAAAATGTAGCCAATGCACTTTATCAAAATCATCAATAATTTTATCATCAATTTCAACGCCCCAATCAGGGTCTATGTCTCGATTGATATAATCCGCTAAAAATACAACTTCATCACTTGTTAAAATTTGCTCACTAGAATTTAAATAACAAGGATAATTAAATTCATCTGGCATTGATGCTAATACATAAAAGGCAATTTCTTGACCTTGATATTCTCGCCAATAAGTGCCGTCCACAATTTTTAATAAATCAATCAAAGATTGTGGGATTAAAGGAAATTTTTCTTTTAATTGGGCAATATGTTCATTGCTTGCCCCACAAATGATCGTTTCAAATTCATTCCATTCTGACAAACCACCAAAATCGGCATAGGCTTGTTTCAAACTTTTAAAATATTGTTTTGCAATGGACATTATATTCTCCAAATTATAAAAGTGGTAATGGGTAAGGTGTGTACCACGCACCATTTAAAGTTTGAGTGTTAAAAGGTGCGTCATATGCACCTTACGCCCAATGTTAAAACCAACATCAAATCAATACCAACTCATTTTCAATACTTCTTTTAAAATCATCGTCCAAACTTTGCCAATCGCAAATATCTACCTTAAACACCAAATCCGAATGGCAAAATTCATCTTTTAGACACGCAATGTCTGATAAATGCAACGCATTGTCCGCTTTAATCACCAAATCCAAATCCGAATAAGGCTTGGCATTGCCATTCACACGAGAACCAAAAGCAAAAACTTTGGCATTTTTGCAATGGGTTTTTAAAATGTTTTGTACAATACGTTTTTCGCTTTCGCTTAATAAAATATCAGTCATTGATTAATCTGTTTTCTAATTCATTTAACAAAAATTCTATTTCTATCAAAAACTTTGGAATATTGACAACCACTTGTAGGGCTTTTTGTTCATTATAACTATGACTGGTCAAATTTCGCATTTCACGATATACTCGCCAATCCGACCAGTCGCCAAACAAAAGCCCAATTTCATTGGCGGTGCGTATCATATCGCCAAATGCCAGTTTATCAATATCATCAGGCGTGGGCGAGCTATATTCCAAATAGCGTTTGATAAATTTATGGCTTAATTCATAAGTAAATTCAAAACGCTGAATCAGTCCATCTCGGATTTGTTCATCGTTAATATCGGATTGATAACGAATTAAGCCTTCGGACAATTTTTTTGTGGCGTTTTTTAAAGGGGTGATTATCATTTTTATTTCTTAGCTAATTTGCAAGAATTTTTTAACCATTCATTTCTTAACTTTCTTTGAATGGTTAAACCGTCTTTTTTTAAATTCTCTTTTGGTAAATTCATCACAAAATCATAAACTTCGGACTTTGACTTTTGATAAGAATAAATTAACTTTTTCATTAAATCATTGTCTCAAACTTCTTTGCCCTTCCATTGCCATTGCCATTACCGCCATTCTAACAGCAATGCCATTATTAACCTGTTTTAAAATCACCGATTGCACGCCATCCGCCACATCGGAGGCAATTTCCACGCCACGATTCATCGGGCCGGGGTGCATTACGATTGCGTCTTTGTCGGCAAGTTTTAGCCGTTTGTCGGTAATGCCGTACATTTTAAAATACTCAGCAGTGGACGGCAAAAGGGGCGAACCAATGCGTTCATTTTGAATGCGAAGTCCAATCAGCACATCCACGCCTGCAATGCCCTTGTCCATATCGTCAAACACCGACACACCATAGCGTTCAATGCCTTTGGGGAGTAAGGTTTTGGGGGCGACCACTCGCAAATCTTTCACGCCCAAAGTCTGCAAAGCACAAATGTCCGAGCGAGCGACACGGCTGTGCTTAACATCGCCAATAATGGCAACGGAGAGTTCGTCAAAGGGCTTTTTGGCTTCACGATGAATGGTCAGCATATCTAGCATCGCCTGCGTGGGGTGGGCGTGCTGACCGTCCCCTGCGTTAATAACGGCAACGCTTGGGCAGACCTTTTGAGCCATAAAATGCATCGCCCCAGACGAATAATGACGCACCACAAACATATCCGCCGTCATCGCCTGCAAATTCCACAGCGTGTCGGCAAGGCTCTCGCCCTTACTCGTGGACGATTTGGTAATGTCAAGGTTTAGGACATTTGCCCCCAAGCGTTTTTCGGCGACTTCAAAAGTGGTGCGGGTGCGGGTGGAATTTTCAAAAAATAGGTTCATCACCGTCGTGCCTGTTAATTCATCAGAATTTTTAATTTGTCCATCGCCAAGTAAATACCCATTGGCTTTTTCAGTAATTGCCATCAAATGCTTACGGCTTAAGCCTTCCACACACAAAAAATGCTTTAATTGTCCATCTTTGGTAAGTTGTGGCAGAGATTGGGAATGGTGCAGTTCGGCAGTCAGCGTCATCATATTCTCCTTGTCAAAGTCGCTTAAAAAAACAAATTGGGTTATTTTAACAAAATTTTGCATTTTGATATACTAAAATTTTGCATTTTGATATACTAAAATTTTGCTAAATTGTTTACAATAGGCGGTTCAATTTTAAACATTTTTACTGATGATAAACTTCAAACTTGATTAAAAATAGTTATAAGGAAAAATCATGACTTATCAACCGATGCGTGAGATTGATTATGGTAACAATGTCGCCCAACGCACGCTTTGCGTACTGGTGCTTGACGTGTCAGGCACGATGTCATTGTCCACCAAAAATGGGCACAAACGCATTGATATGCTCAACGCAGGCGTGAGAGCGTTTTATGATGATTTGATGAATGACGAAACCGCTCGTAACCGTGTCCGACTGGCAATTATTGCGGTCGGTGGGGTAAATGATGGGGCGAATTTGATTTTGGATTGGACGGATGCGGTGGATTTGACGCCCCTAAAATTTTCCGAAGGGGGATTTACGCCATTGGGTGAAGGGATGTTGCTTGCGATACGCATGATTGAAACCGAACGCCAAAACCTACGCAACGCAGGCATCAGCTACACCCGTCCGTGGATTATCACCATGTCTGACGGATTGCCAACCGATAACGCCGATGTCTGGCTGTCGGCAACCCAACAATGCCAACGAGCCGAGCAAGCCAAAGAATGTGTGATTTATCCGATTGGTATTGAAACAGGCGATAGCGAAATGGCAATGTTGCAACAATTATCGGTAAATAATTTGCCAAAACATATGGATGCGGTAAAATTCGTGGAATTTTTTGTGTGGTTGTCGGCAAGTTTACGCAAAATTTCGCAATCAGCCCCAGAAGAAGTCGTGCAGTTGGGCAGTATTTCACCGTGGGAAACGGTGAGAAATTAAATATAAGCTTTAAATTAGATAAAAAAATATTGGGTAAAATTTATATTACTCAATATTTTTTTAAAAGAATAATTAAAAATATTAATACAAAAGATTTAAGGAAAAAATGTAACCCCACTAGCACATCTTCGGCACACTTGAGAACTACTACCGTTGCTACCTTCCGGTCCTGGCGGGGTTCATAGTATCAAATTGCGAAGCTACCAATGAGGTTACAGGACGGTATTCTATCTTAAAGTTTACACGATTGCAAGCATTATTTAATCAATCATTTAAAAAAAATTTGGCGTAAGTTTTATTAACCATTTTGATAACAATGTTTGACAATTTTTACATGGTAATTTTGGGCAAAAAAATTTACAATAGTTGGGAGTATTTTTTATTTTAACCAAATTTCACTTTTAGCAAAGAGAGAATTTTATGAAACTTTCAGCTTTATTGGCATTGGCAGGCCTGATGACTTTGGCAGTCGGTGCAAATGCAGATAGTAATGTGAACAAATCGATTAATTATAATTTGATTAATTTTTCTGCAAATGCCACGCAAAAAGTGGAAAATGATGAAATCAATGCCACGATGAGCAAAACGATTCAGCATAAGTCTAGCACTGAAGTGGCAAAACGCATTACCGAAACGCTAAACCAGGCGACCACGATTGCCAAAAAATATCCAAGCGTCAAGGTCAGTACAGGCAGTCAATCAACCTATCCTGAATATGACAAAAATCAAAAAATCAGCGGTTGGACAGGCACTGCAAGCCTATACTTGCAAAGTAGTGATACGCTAGCGGTGAGTCAGTTGATTGCCGACTTGCAAAGTTTTATGCAGTTAAATGGTTTGGATTTTTCAGTGTCGGAAGCCAAACAAAAAGCCATTACCCAAAGTTTGATGATTGATGCTTCCAAAGCTTTTCAGCAACAAGCTCAAGCCTTGCTCCCTGCGTGGAATGCGACAGGTTATCAGTTGGTGAGTTTGGATTTTAATCAAGGTGGCGGTTATAACAATTATTCATCGCGTAAATATGCCATGGCAATGCCTCAGGTAGTCGATGCGAGTGTCGCAAGCCAAAATTTTGAAGTGGGTGAAACTAGCATTACGGTGACGGCAAATGGCGTCATTCAGTTGGTAAAATAAATTTTAGCAAATTAACAAAAATTGATAGGTTTGATTAAATGAGTTTATTAGACTGTGTAGAAGTAGTTCACAACCCAACTAATTTACCAATTACGCATAGTGTGATTTGGCTACATGGACTTGGGGCAAATGGGCATGATTTTGAGCCGATTGTGCCTGAGTTGGGCTTGGATGTGAGCCGTGGCGTGCGATTTGTTTTTCCGCACGCACCGTCTATCCCTGTGACGGTGAATGGCGGTTATGTCATGCCTGCGTGGTATGATATTTTGGAAATGAGTTTGGATAGGAAAATTGACGTGGCACAGATTGAACGCTCAAGCGATGCGGTTACAGCGTTGATTTTGCGTGAAATTGAGCGAGGCATACCGAGCGAACATATCGTATTGGCGGGTTTTTCGCAGGGTGGGGCGGTGGCTTACCAAACCGCCTTAACTTTTGATAAGCCGTTGGCAGGATTGCTTGCGTTGTCCACTTATTTGGCGACCAAAGAAGTTTTAGCAAAAGAAACTTTAAACCTAAGTAAACTAAACCAAAACCTGCCAATCCTTGTACAGCATGGCACGCAAGACCCTGTTGTACCTGAAGTGCTAGGGCAACAGGCGGTTGCGTGGTTGCAACAGCATGATTTTAAGCCAATTTATCAGACTTATCCCATGGCTCATCAAGTTTGTTTACCACAAATTAAAGCGATTGGGCAGTGGCTGGGTGAGCGGTTTGCGTAAGGAATGTTATCAATTTTAGTTTAGGTGGTGCAACTTCTTTAGATAGTGCAAAAGTGGTTGCATCATAGAGCTTTGATTTCATTGTATCACCCTTTTAATTAAAACCCTATCTTGTTGAACCGCTTTTTTCCAACCGTGTTTGCAAGAATTTTTTGGTCGTACAAACACTAGCTGAACAAGCAAGGCTTTGTAGTTCATCTTGTCGAAGATTGCGTTTGCACTCGTTCAAATCAAACTTTTGCACTATCCATTCTATTTGTATTCAAATTTGGCATTTGGGTCAATTTTTGTATTTATCCGATTTATTGTAATTTAATTGGGCAAAATTATGCAAAAATTTTCTTGAAAAAACTGCCACAAACCATAAATAATTATCCGCTAATCCAAAAATTTGATTAAAAACGGAGAGATTATGACAAATCCAACCAAACACACTTTTGAAGCCGAAGTTGCCCAACTTTTGCATCTTGTCACGCACTCACTTTACTCAAATGCCGATATTTTTGTGCGTGAGCTTGTGTCTAATGCTTCTGATGCTTGCGATAAATTACGCTTTGAAGCTAACTCAGACGATAGCCTGTTTGAAAATGACGGTGAACTAAAAGTACGTATTGACATTGACAAGACCAATAAAACTATCAGTTTTATTGATAATGGAATCGGCATGAATGAAGCTGATGTTATCGAAAACTTAGGCACGATTGCCAAATCTGGTACAAAAGCCTTTTTAGAAAAACTTACCGATGCCCAAAAACAAGATGGTCAGCTGATTGGTCAATTTGGCGTGGGTTTTTACTCTGGCTTTATCGTGGCGGATACGATTACCGTAGAAACTCGCAAAGCAGGCGAGTCAGCCGACAAGGGCGTTCGCTGGGTATCAGACGGCACAGGCACGTTTACCACTGAAAAAATTACCAAAAACGAGCGTGGCACGACCATCACTTTGCACATCAAAGAAGAGCATGAAGGCTACCTTGACCGTGCTAAAATCAAGTCGCTTGTAAACAAATATTCTGACCACATCAGCCTACCAATTCAAATGCGTAAAGAAGTTTGGCAAGAAGCGGAGTCCGATGATGAAAATGCTTCACCCAAAGGCGAGTACATTACAACGGACGAGTGGGAAACCATCAACCAAGCCAACGCCTTGTGGACACGTTCAGCAAGTGAAATCAGTGATGAAGAATATACCGATTTCTACAAAAACTTGACCTATGACTATGACGAGCCTTTGACGTGGTCGCATAACCGTGTGGAAGGGCGTCTGCAGTATACGCAACTGCTTTACATTCCCAAAAAAGCCCCGTTTGATTTGTACACCCGTGAACATCAGCGTGGTTTGAAATTGTACGTTAAACGTGTGTTTATCATGGACGATGCTGAGCAGTTGTTGCCGATGTATTTACGCTTTGTGAAAGGCGTGATTGACACAAGTGACTTACCGCTGAATGTCAGCCGTGAGATTTTACAAGAGTCTCGTGATGTTAAGGCAATCCGCGATGGCAATGCACGCCGTATTTTAACCGTGCTTGCAAGTTTGGCAAATTCTGAAGAAAGCGAAAAACAAGACAAGTTCAAAGAGTTTTACAAAGAGTTTGGTGATGTGATTAAAGAAGGTTTGGGTGAAGACCAAGCCAATCAAGACAAAATTGCTAAACTGTTACGCTACGCCACAAGCACTGATGACGCCATTAACACAGGCTTTGCTGATTACAAGGCACGTATGAAAGATGGTCAAAAGGCGATTTATTATCTCACTGCGGACAGCCTAGTGAGTGCCAAAAATAGCCCACAGTTAGAAGTCTTCAAGAAAAAAGGCATTGAAGTCATTTTGATGACCAGCCGTGTGGACGAATGGGCGATGAATTTCTTGCACGAATTTGATGGCACACCATTACAAAACATCGCCAAAGGGGCGGTGGATTTGGACGATTTGACCGATGAAGCGGAAAAAGAAGAAGCCAAGCAAGCTGAAGAAAACTTAAAGCCCATCGTCGATAAATTAAAAGGCGTGCTATCAAATCGTGCCAAAGACGTTAAAGTCTCCAACCGTCTCGTGGATAGCCCTGCGTGTCTGGTTGTGGGCGATGGCGAGCTAACTCCGCAAATGGTGCAAATGTTAAAAGCCATGGGGCAACCAGTGCCTGATGTCAAACCGACGTTGGAAGTAAATCCAAATCACCCACTTATCCAAAAGCTGGAAACATCAGAGCAGTTTGACGAGCTTGCCCAAGTGGTCTTTGACCAAGCGGTACTAGCGGATGGCGGTCAGCTAGATGACCCAGCAGGGTATTTAAAACGGGTGAATGCGTTGCTTTTAAAATAACTGCTTTAAAATCATAGGACGTTACTCTAAAGGCTTTTAAAAACCGTGTTAGGCGTATCTAACACGGTTTTTATTTAACAGTTTTGCTTAATAGCAATATCAGACCTTCTGATACATCACATCATAAATCGCCCGTCCCTCATTGATGCCACGTTGTTCAAATTTGGTCAATGGACGAAAATCAGGACGGGGTAAAAAGTTGCCTTTGCCAGCGACATTGTTAAATTCTGCTAAACTATCTAATACCTCCAACATCCAAAACGCATAATGCGCCCAATCCGTCGCCGAATGGAAAATCCCACCAACTGTTAACACTTGAGCGACGACTGCCATACGCTCTGCATTGACAAAACGGCGTTTATAATGACGCTTTTTTTGCCAAGGGTCAGGAAAATACAACTGCACAGTATCCACATGATTTTGTGGTAATTGTTTCATCAAGGCAATCGCATCGCCACCAATCAATTTTAGGTTAGTTAAACCTTGTTCCCCTGCCAAAAATGCACAATTACCAAGCCCTGCTTCATGCACTTCAATACCGACAAAATTACGATTTGGCTCAGCCTTTGCCATTTCTACCAAACTCGTCCCCATACCAAAACCGATTTCCAGTGTCAACGGTCGTTCAGGATTATCAAATAAAGTGCGTAAATTGTCAATGCCATCGATATTCATCGCTTGGATAGCATCTAGGTTTTTTTGCACAAAATACGTTTGATAGGCATCGCCCAAGCCGATTTGGGCCTTTTTACCCATGTGGGTTTTGCGTTTCATAAAGGTGTTGATTTGTCGCAAATTATGCGGTGTATGTTCTCTGACATTCGCAACTTCGCTTTTAATTGTCAAATTTTGTTTATCAAGTACTTCAGTGGGTGAATGTAAATCGTTCATAGTCATAAAAAATATCAAAACAGGGTTAAAAATGACGCTATTATATGTTATTCTTTTGTCAATTTAAATCCCAAAATTCATCTGCCATGTTATTTATTGAAGAAACCACGCCACCGCCATTTTGGCAAAGTCAGCTAAGCGACAGCCAACGTCTAATGTACGATAAAGCCTTTATTGGTAAGCGTTCGCAAAGCTATTATCTCAAGCGATTTGTCGAATTTGACCGTGCAGGCAAACTCTCGGCAAAATGGCATTGGGCGGGATTTTTTATGACTTTTTCGTGGCTATTGTACCGCAAACGCTATTTAGACAGCGTGGTATATTCGGTAGCGGGTTGGTCTTTTATCCATTTAAACATGACGATTTTTTTGGTGATTGCCGAATATTTAATTATCGGCTCATTACCGACTGCGTGGCAAATGTGGACACGCCTTGGCATTGGGGCGAGTGTTTGGCTATTTTGGGCGAGTATGGTGGCACGTTGGTGCGATGCGTTTTATTACCGTACCGCACGTCGTGAAATTGCCGATGCGATAGAAATGTACCCACAAGATACCGAACAACAGTTGGCTTATTTACAACAACACGGTGGCGTAAGCCCTGTCGGTATGGGGCTTGCATTTGGTTTTTTTGCCTTTGCCCTACTGGTTGTTCAAGTGCAATTTTTACCGATTTATGCCAAACAAAAGTCTAGTGAAGTGCTATTTGCCACGTTTGACACCGTACAAAATATCCAAAATCGGGTAGAAAGCATCTACCAAACCACACATCAATGTCCGATTAACACACCTTTTAATAGCCAAAATCCCACCATTCATTTGCAAATTTTAACCAAATCCGACAAAATTTTGGCAAAAAGCCCTTGTATTATCCAAGCCACTGTACAAAATATCGGCTTTCCCAATCGTTGGCTAAACGGTCAAACCTTGATTATGTACCGTGTTAGCGATGACAAAAACAGTCCCCAATGGGCGTGCGTCACGTCGCTCAATAAAAAACAAACACCAAAACAATGTATGTTGGCGGAACGTTAATTAATTAATAAATTTAATTTAAATATTTAATAATATTTAATATAAAAATAAGTTGTTTATTTTTTCGTCAAGCATTTTTTTAACATTTTTTTTTGTAAAGTTTGCTTGACTTTTATAACTGTTAAAAAAATCAATTAATTAAGTTCACTTTGTTAAAAGCAAAAAAAATAAATCACAAAAAAAAATAAAATACAAGCTAGTTTTTTAAAAATTTTTCGGCTATATTGTGCATCAGCAAAACAACTTTACCCCTAAATATAGTATTTCAATTCTTAAAAACCTACCACTTCTTGAATGATATATAATATAGAAAAATTTTTGTCAAGTTTTTCTATCGGGAATTTTTGTCTGTGATTTATCAGTAAAATAACAAAGATTGTTTAGCTTTTTTTATAAAATTAAGTGATAACATCAACTTAATTTTGTCTGATTTTTATCTGATTAAAGGATACCGTTATGACTCGTTTTGAAGAAATTTTTGTCAAAAAACGTGATGGGCGTTTGGAAAAAATTGACCTTGAAAAAATCCACCGTGTGATTGAATGGGCGGCGGAAGGTTTGGAAAATGTGTCGGTATCGCAGGTGGAAATCAGCTCGCACATTCAGTTTTATAACGAAATCACCACCAAAAGCATTCACGAAACCATTATTAAATCGGCGGCGGATTTGATTTCGGTCACCACGCCTGATTATCAATATTTGTCGGCTCGTTTGGCGATTTTTCATTTGCGTAAGATTGCGTATGGTGAGTTTGAGCCACCGCATTTATATGCCCACGTTCAGCGTTTGACCGAGCTTGGCAAATATGATAAACATTTGTTGGAAGATTATAGCGAAGATGAATTTAACATTTTAAACGATTATATTGACCATAGTCGGGATTTGAATTTTGCTTACGCTGCGGTAAAGCAGATGGAAGGCAAATATTTGGTGCAAGACCGTGTCAGCAAACAAGTGTTTGAAAGTCCACAGTTTTTGTATTTGCTCGTGGGGATGTGCTTGTTTGCAGGTTATGATAAATTGTACGACAAAGCCACACGTTTGGATTATATCAAGCGGTTTTATGATGCGACTTCTACCTTTAAAATTTCGTTGCCAACGCCGATTATGTCTGGTGTGCGTACCCCAAGCCGTCAGTTTAGCTCTTGCGTGCTGATTGAATGTGATGATAGTCTTGACAGTATCAATGCGACCAGCAGTGCGATTGTGCGTTATGTGTCGCAACGTGCAGGGATTGGTGTGAATGCAGGGCGTATCCGTGCGATTGGGAGTAGTATTCGTGACGGCGAAGCCCAGCATACAGGCTGTATTCCGTTTTATAAACATTTTCAAACGGCGGTTAAATGCTGTTCACAAGGCGGTGTGCGTGGCGGTGCAGCGACTTTATTTTACCCAATTTGGCATTTAGAAGTCGAAAATTTGTTGGTGCTAAAAAACAACCGTGGCGTGGAAGACAACCGTGTCCGCCATATGGATTACGGTGTTCAAATTAACAAGACCATGTACCAACGCTTAATTAAAGGCGAAAATATTACCCTATTTTCACCGTCTGATGTTGCAGGCTTATATGACGCATTTTTTGCTGACCAAGCCGAATTTGAACGTCTCTACGAGCTTTATGAAAATGATGAAAGCATTCGCAAAAAACAAGTGTCTGCCCAAGAATTATTTAGCCTAATGATGCAAGAACGTGCCAGTACAGGACGCATTTATGTGCAAAATGTGGATCATTGTAACACGCATAGCCCATTTAATCCTGCACTTGCCCCCATTCGTCAATCAAATTTGTGCATGGAAATCGCCTTGCCGACCAAACCACTTGACAATATTAACGATGAAGATGGCGAAATTGCCCTTTGTACGTTGTCAGGTATTAATCTAGGTGAAATCAATGACTTAGCAGATATCAAAGAGCCTGCTGAATTGATTGTGCGTGCCTTAGATGCCCTGCTAGATTATCAAGATTATCCTGTGATTGCTGCCAAAAATAGCTCAATGAATCGCCGTACGTTGGGCGTGGGTGTGATTAATTTTGCCTATTATTTGGCAAAAAATGGCACACGTTATTCGGATGTCGATGCGTTGGATTTGACACATCGGACTTTTGAAGCGTTCCAATATTACCTGTTACAAGCCTCTAATAAATTGGCAAAAGAACAAGGGGCTTGCCCTGCGTTTGGTGATACCACTTATTCACAAGGCATTTTACCCATTGATACTTATAAGAAAGACCTTGATAGTGTTTGTAATCAATCTTTACAATTAGATTGGGAAAAATTACGCCAAGATATTAAAATACACGGTTTACGCAACTCTACTTTATCTGCACTGATGCCATCAGAAACGTCAAGCCAAATCGCCAACGCCACCAATGGTATTGAACCGCCTCGTGGTTTGGTCTCGGTAAAAGCGTCCAAAGACGGTATTTTAAAACAAGTTGTACCAGAAATTAACCGTTTAAAAGATAGCTACGAGTTACTTTGGCAAATGCCTAACAATACGGGCTACTTACGATTGGTCGCCATTATGCAAAAATTCATTGACCAAAGTATTTCAGCAAATACCAACTACGACCCTACCCGCTTTGAAGATGGACGTGTGCCAATGAAAGCGATGATACAAGACCTGCTCACTGCCTATAAACTTGGGGTAAAAACCTTGTATTATCATAATACCCGTGATGGTGCAAACGATGCTCAAGACGACCTTGATGCCTGTGCAGGTGGGGCGTGTACGCTTTAAATTTATAAATATTTTTTAATTTATTGCTAATACTAAAAGGATAGGTTATGTTTTATCAAGTCTTAATTGAAACGAATGAAAAAGTCGGTAAGTCACAAAACAACAGAAGACTCTATGAGTTTGACAAAGTTAATTTAGAAGAAATAGAAAATGAAATTGCAACTCCATTTCTTAACAATGAAAAGTTTCAATTTGATGGATATTTTTTAGAACCAAAAAATATTATAAGGTTAGCTATTAAAGAAACTGAGAAACCAATACAAGAGTATGTAGACTATGAAAATGCTAATATGTCTCCTAGATTAATCATGGTCATTTCACGTGTTAATATTGTACATGGCGATAAATACACTAAAGATTGTAGTGGTCAAGTTTAATTAGACAGCTTTTAAGAGATTTTGGTTAAAAAACTGATTTTCTTTCTCAACAGGTGTTAAATAATCATTAAAGCTATGTGGTCTAACTTGACAGTAATAACCTAAAATATAACTCGCTACATCGACTCTTGCTTGAGATAAATCGTCATAGCCTTTCTTGGGCATCCATTCTGTTTTAAAGCTCCTAAAGAACCGCTCGGTTGGAGCATTATCCCAACAATTACCACGTCTGCTCATACTATGCTTCATGCCTTTACACTGGGCAAG
>NZ_KB903782.1 GCF_000379845.1 Moraxella boevrei DSM 14165
TCCACAGGAGTTCCTGGGTTTTTAGGATCAATCAGTTTAACGGTTGATGGGTCAACATTACCGTCATTATCGGTTACTTTTTGGGTAACAGGTTCACCTGATTTACCAACTTTGCTATCTGGTNTTAGTACNGTTGGTACANTCACATCTACGGTAGTCGGTGAAATTGGGTTTCCGTTCTTGTCACTACCTGTATAAGTAATTGGGGTAGGGTCGCCTTTAAAACCTGTCGCAGGCGTAAAGGTAACATTGCCATTACCATCCGTCGTCCAAGTCCCTTCATTTGGCACTTCAACTTTGTCAGTTGGGTTACCAGTTTTTGGGTCAATCAGTTTAACTGTTTTAGGGTCAACATTGCTATCATTGTCGGTTACTTTTTGGGTAACTGTTTCACCTGGTTTAGCAACTTTGCTGTCTGGTGTGCTAGTAGAAGTTTGTTGCGGATAAATAACGGTAACCGTTGTTTGCTCAGTACCATTTGCACCTTTTGCTTCGTAATGAACAGGTGTTGGATTACCTATAAAACCTTTTTCAGGGGTAAAAGTTACTTCACCAGTAGGATTGCCATCACTGTCTTTTACCGTTGACCAAGTCCCTTGACCTGGTACGACAACATCGCCATCAACAGGTTGTTTGGTAGTTGGGTCAATTAGTTTAACCGTTTTTGGGTCAACGCCATTATCATTTTTAGTCACATTTACGGTAGCAGGTTGACCTGTTTCACCGATTTTGATATCTGGGGTTAGATTTTGGTTATAAATCACAGCCACTGGGGTTGGTGCTAATTGATGACCACCTTTATCCGTTACGGTATAGTTAATCGGTGTTGGATTGGCATTAAAACCTGCTTCTGGTGTAAAAGTTACTTTCGCTGGATCATTTGGATCTTGTTCCCAAGTACCTTGACCTGCTACATCCACTTTGCTGGTTGGTTGATTGGTTACTGGGTCAATCAATTTAATTGTGCTTACATTAATATTGGTGTCATTGGTTGAGAGATTTATAGAGACCGAAGTACCTACTTCACCGAATCCAATGTCTGAGTCAGTTTTACCAGTTTGTGGTTGTGGTGCGGGATCATTGTCTTTGTCAATAATAAATGGAATTAAACCACCTGCAATCCACCATGGAAAACCATGTGGTAAATCAATCCATAATGGCACTACGATATGTTCACCACCTAAGGCTTGACCCTCTACGTCAGTATCTTGTAATTGAGTGACATAATCTGTCACCTCACCTGTGTCAGGAATGTAATAATAATAGTACCCATCCTCAGCGATACCGATTAACGCGTGGTCTTCACTTTCAAAAAAATCTTCAATAATCAGGTCGTCATTTTGCCCTTCACGCTCAAATGAAACGTGTAAATTTTTACCATGACGTTTGGTAATAATATGGTTAGGTGCTTTGCCAATTGAGTGGTCAAAAAATTCATAATTCACATGACGGTCGGCTTTGATAAAATCTGGCTTGCCGTCATTGGTGGTTAATTGTAATTCTTTGATAGTTTTATTCACACCGTGAACTTTGATTGTGACTTTTTTTGTCATAATTGCTTTCATAATTTGTCTCTTTTTCTAAAGTTTAAAGTCAATATATCAAAATATTATTAGTAATTGTCAAATACTGCCACAACACGGCGGTTTTGTTGACGACCTTCTGCTGTATCATTGGTCGCAATTGGACGACTTTCACCATAACCAACCGCATTTAGACGGTCTGGAGCAATACCGAATTGTTCAATCAAAATTTTACGTACTGCATTCACACGACGTTGTGACAAGGCTTGGTTATACTCATCGGTTTGACGGCTGTCAGTATGACCTTCAATATTAGCAGTTGCCGTTGGATGAGCTTTCATAAAGTCTGCCACTTCTGCGATACGGTTCATATATTTTGGTTTAACATCGTGTTTGTCTGTATCAAATAACACTTGCAAATCAATGCTATATTTTTGTTGTGCTACAGGTGGTGGCGGTGTGACTGGTGCGACTGGCATTGGACGGGTAACAGGTTCAACAGGGCAGTTCGGTACAACACGGCTGATTTGATGGGCTTGATGTGGCATATTTTCCATGGCTTTTAAAGCACTTTCTTTGGTAATATGCTTGATAGTAGTTTCACCTGCTTCATTGACATCAACAAAAAAGAAATAGTTATCTTGTGATGTTAAGTTAAAGGTCAAGGCATTTTTTAATAAATCATTATTTTTGTGCCCTGTGATTTCACCACTAATTTCATTCACACCTGAGCATGAATAGACTTGGCTATAATTACCCGGTTGTAAGCTCGTTTGAAAACGGTCATTAATCGCAATATTGGCACTTTGTTGAAAGCCGTCATTGTCTTGTGGGCGGATAAAAAATACGCTCGTCGCTCCTGTTGGGATATTTTGGTTGACTAAATCCTTAGCGTCAATGGCTTTTTCTTTTGTCCATTTGACACCATTTACGGCTTTAACGTTTTCAGTATTGATGATGCGAGCTGCTTGAGCTTGCATACCAAAGGTACTCGCTACTAGTGAAAGTGCGATAATTAAATGAGTGTATCTCATAATTACTCCAAGGTTAAGTTTTAAAGGCTTTTGAATATGCAAAAATAATGCCAACTCTATAAAAAACCTAAGGATACTATTCGTAAAATCTTCAAATGTGATGTTGAATTAATATAGGTTTTAAGTATTATTAGTTATAAATCTTCAGTTACATCAGCAACCGCTGATTTTTACACCAACTTAGCTTATGTATGTTTGACTTTATTATACTTTAATCAGGCTTTATTTTCAATTAAGCATAAACATCTACTTATTTTTTACTACAAAAACTATTATATTTAGGCAAAACGTGTAACCTTCACCCCCACACTATCGGCTTCTTTAATGGCGGTGGGTTTATGGATAGTGACGCTTACTTTTTGGGTGGCAAATTCGCTCAAAATCATTTGTGCCACAAGCTCTGCCAAGCGTTCTAGCAACGCCACTTTATTTGCCAAACTCACTTCGGCAATGCGTTCGCACACCGTTTTATAGTTTAACGCATCATTGATATTATCGGTTTGCGATGCCTGCTGTTGACTGCCATACATCTCAATGTCATAAATCAGCGGTTGAGCGATTTTTTGTTCCCATTCATACACGCCAATCACCGCATCTACTTTTAGACCTTTGATAAAAACCACATCATTTTCAAAATTATTGTTGGTTATTAGATTATTTATCATTATTTTATTACCTTATGCAATTTTGTAGAAGTTATCAGAGCGGTGAACCAATAAAAAAGTGAATACGAATAGGATTGTCTTTATCTGTGACACCTGTCGCTACGTCAAGTCGCACCAAGCCAATCGGCGATGACCACCGCACGCCAGCCCCTAGACCGACTTCGGTGCTGTTATCCGCTTCGCCTGTGGTGTCAAACGCATTGCCAACATCGCCAAATAGTGCCAAACGAAAGCCGTCTTTAAATTCATAATTATATTCTAAAGAGCCAACTGCTAACGCATCACCGCCTACCAAAAAGGCTTGATTGCCATAAGTTGGTGCTAAAGTGTCTGTGTTAAAGCCACGAATACTCTGGTCACCTCCTGCGAAAAACCGTAAGCGATACGGCACATCATAAAAATTATCACTATAAATATACCCTAAATCTAATCGCCCCAAAAGTTGGTGTTTTTTCGCATCGCCGAAACTATATAGCCCCGTCGCTCCCGCTCGCAAAATCGCAAGGTTGGTATCAGTTAACAAGCCGTCACCGCCGACTTCAATGGAATAACGTTGGCTATAACCTTGGGTTGGATTAACCAAATTATCAGCGGTAGTTTTGTGCATGGCATAGCCGAGTAGCAAGGCTTCTTGAGTAAAATCGGAGGCATAATTGTTAAATGGATAGGGCAAATCTTCGGTATCATAATTACCGCCATTTAACACTAATTTATCCCCCCGATAGCGTAACGACATCGTACGATTCCAGCCTGTATCGCTATGAATATTGCGTGCAACATTCGCATATAGTGTATCGACTTTAAAGGTATTCGCAAGGTCGTCCGAGTTTTTATGTTGATAACCGAGTGAACCTGTCAATTTATCATGGAGCGGATGTTTATAGGGCAGACTACCTGTCACTTCAATCGCTTGCTCTACTTTGGAGACAGCAGTGCTAATCCCTGCTTGGTAGCCATGCCGATTAACGAGATTGTTATTAATTTTACCTACGGCGCGCACACCGACATCGGTTTCATAACCCAGACCAAATTGGGCTTCATGTGGTTTGGTCGCATCTAGCACGATATAGGTCGGCACGGCTTTTTGTTCTGCGACTTGGGTTGGTGATAGTTTTGGCACAGGGTCGCCTGCCATCGCTTGCTGAAGTTTAGTTTGATTAGCATCGCCATGGTTGTTACGGTCAATTTTTTTGGCAATATCGCTCACCGCATTGGCGACAATCACGAGTGGATTTTTACTTTTATTGACTTCGTCAGGGGCAAGCTCAATATCTTCAGGGGCTTGTAATAAAATCTTAGATTTGGCTTGTATTACATCAAGGCGTTGTTGCACAGTATCTTCAATGTTAAAAGTCAATGGGGCGTAATCATCGGGATTTTGTACATTTTTGGCTTGTGTTTGGTTTTCGGTTTGATTGTCCGTTTTTTCATTATTTTCTACATTTTCACCGTTGGTTTGGTTTTGAAAATCCACGCCTGCGTTGTCTTTGGCAGGTAAAATCACATCCACATTTAAGCCGTTAAAATAGCGACTCACTGACAAATTATTAGTAAGCTCAGTAACAAATGGCTGATAATAAGGGTCACCTTTTTGATAAGGGATAAGCTGTTGTAATAATTCAGGTTTTAGTGGTAATTTATCTGGTTCATCGGTAAGATTGCCCTGTTTATCAATGCTATATATTTTGATATCACCAAATTGATAACGATTTTTGGTGTCATACACCAAATCCACATCCGCCACGTTATCAGGCAAAATCACATCCACCGAATGATTGAGCCAACGCCCATCAAAAAAACCATTGGTTTGCGAAATACCTTCTATCATAGCTTTGGTGCTTTCATACACCCCATGGTTAAACACATCACCCGTCGTCGGCAAGCCGTCTTGCTCAATGCTAGTATAAACAGGTAACGCTTTTTCACCTTCTGCCCCTTCACCCCAAATATCCAGCAACTGATGTTGTACGATAACAGGCTCACCGATTTCCAAACTCACTTCAATATTATCACCACCAACGTGCTTAAAACTAGTCTTCACGTCATAATAGCCCACCGCTTCGCTAGCTTCCACCGCGATTTGACGCAAGCGGTTAATACTGGCATTAAAGTCTTCCACCGACGCCACCGTCACTTGTTCTAGCATGGCCTTGATATTTTTGGCGGGTTGCTGTTCTTCATCGGCATTGACAATCTTAACATCAATATAATTCACGCCTTCAACGGTATTTAACACCCTGTTTTTAAGTTTACTTAACAAATTTGGCTTATCAGCGACCACTTTGCTATCGGTTTTTGCCACTGCCAATGCTGCCGTTTTTTGTTGATATTCAGGCAGATAATCATCAGGATTAATGATATCATTGGCATCGACGTCATCGGTTTGATTGGTGAGATTTTTGGCTTGAGCATCAGCGTCAGGTTGGATTGCGTTGTCGCTTAGTTGTTCGGATCGGTTTAAACTTTTGGTAGAATTAACGATTTCTTGGGGCATTGGTGCTGTATTTTTAGTCGCCAAACTTGGCAAATCCCCTGCTTGAATATCGCTATTATTTAACAAATGTTTATTTTCAAAAGTAGAAATCGGTTGGTCAAAATTATCAAAATCAGTTAACGTTTGATTTTCGATACGTTGATTAATTTTATTGGTAAAATTTTGTTTTGTATTATTATCGATCTTTGTCACATCGTTAGATAGACTGTCATTACTATTTGGGCTGTTTGGCAAATTTTGGATTGGATTATCAACTTGATACACATAATTTTCACTATCAAAAATTTGTTGATTGCGTTGCAAATTTTCATTTAGCTCAATGGTGGCTTTTGGCGTGTTTGGTTTTTCATCAGCAAAAACGCTTTGTGAGACAAGACTACTCACACTTAAAATCGCAAGACTTAATGAAGTACGGTAGAAAGGATTATGACAGATTTTTTTCATAAATTTTGACAACAATTAATGCGTAAATAAATTTTGACAACCAAGAATTTTACTAATTTTAACACACCGCTTTGATTTACCAAAATAAATTTGCCAAAAAGTTTTCGCACCTTTGGCTTTTTTTTGTTAATATAGGCAAATTATTCCACACAAAGCAGGAAAATTATGAGTAGCCAATTTGTGTTATTTGGGAGCAAGCGTTTTACGCCGATGTTTTTTACCCAGTTTTTGGGGGCGTTTAATGACAATGTATTTAAGCAAGGCTTGATTTTAGTGCTGACTTTTATGGCATCTGCCAAACTTAGCATGAGCGTCAGTTTGTTAAATAATTTGGCGGCGATGCTGTTTGTGTTGCCGTTTTTTTTGTTTTCAGCGTTGGCAGGACAGTTGGCAGACAAATACGACAAAGCCAAACTTACTCGCATTGTTAAAATCAGCGAAATCGGTATCATGGCGTTGGCGACATTCGGATTTGTATTTGAAATTTATACGTTGTTATTTTTGGCGTTGTTTTTAATGGGAACGCATTCTACGTTTTTTGGGCCTGTGAAATACGCCTACCTACCTCAAGCCATGCATCAAGACGAACTGGTTGGGGCGAATGGACTATTTCAAATGGGAACCTCACTGGCGATTTTAACAGGCATGATGACCGCAGGGATACTCACTCAGCAGGAAAACGCCTTGTGGTGGTTATCAGGGTTTGTGCTGGTAGTCGCTTGCTTAGGCTATTTTAGCAGTCGTTTTGTACCAAATATGCCTGCCCCACAACCTGACTTGGTGGTAGATTGGCATATTTTTCGCACCAGTTGGCAAACGATAAAATACCTGTTTAGCTTGCCAATTATGTGGTTTACCATCATGGGCAATAGTTGGTTTTGGTTTTATGGGGCGACGCTGACCGTGCAAGTGCCTGAATTTGCCAAAACGATTTTGTACGGTGGGGAAAGTGTGATTATTTTTTTGTTAACCCTGTTTTCGGTGGGAACGGCGTTAGGCTCGGTGTTGTGCAAAACTTTCACCAAAAACCAAGTCAGCCTAAAATTATTACCCTTTGGCATAGCAGGTTTAACGATTTTTGCCATTGATTTGTTTTTGGCGTTGTCTAATTTAAACTTATCAATGGGTGAAAAAACCAATTTTTTTAGCATCAGTCAACTGTTGGCAATTGATGGTATGTGGCGGATATTTTTGGATTTATTTTTGTTAGGCTTTAGTGGTGGGATTTATATTGTGCCGTTATACGCCTTTATGCAAGCCTACGCCCCAAAAAGCCACAGAGCTCGGGTGATTGGGGCGAATAATATTTTTAATGCGTTGTTTATGGTCAGTTCAGCGGTGTTTGCGATTGTGTGTTTAAACGTGTTAAAAATCAGCTTACCGATGTTGTTTGCAGTGGTGGGTGGGTTAAATTTGGTGGTTGGTGCGTGGGTGTTTGTTAATTTAAAAAAACAACAGAATTTATTATAATTCATTATTAAGTATAAGAACCTGTATTCATAACATTTTTGCAATGAAAAATGCGGTAAATCGCCCGCTTTTCAAGGAAAAAACGCAGGTTGATAGTCATTCTATCAAACAAGTTTTTGACGCAGAAAAGCAAAATTTAGCCAGTTTTCATGCAAAAGCAGACTTTTATCCAATAATCCTACCACAAATTCTAATTTGCGTAAGGTTGTGAATACAGGTTCTAAAATACTTCTCAACGTTTTCCGTTCGCCCTGAACTTGTCGAAAGGTAAAAAATACCGTTTTGCAAAAACCGTTATGGTTTGACAGGCTCACCACAAACGGTTTTGAATAAAATATATCTCAAATTAACGCTATTAAATGAATTATTGCAATTTGCCTTTTTGCATTTTTACCATGCCAAACATCGCCATCAGTAATGCCAAACATTGCACCGCCAACAACAACCAAACCGTGCTTGTCCATTTGCCATAAGCATATGCCAAACCGCACAACCACGCCCCTGCCGTACCGCCCAAATAATAACACAAATAATACAGCCCTGACGCTAGCGAACGCCCTTCTTTGACATTTACCGCAATATAAGTAATGGTCGCCGATTGGGTAATAAATACGCCACTTGACATCACCGTCAAACCCAAAATCACCGCCCACAACGGCTGTGCCAAGGTAATCAACACACCCACCATAGACACCACCACCGCCACTCTCACCATACGAGCCGAACCAAAATGGGCAATCAAATTACTGGCAATCGGCGTAATCACCACACCCAACAAATATACCGAAAAAATGTTTGCCAAATCACCACTGTCTAACAAATATGGCCTATCTGCCAAATGCAAATTGATAAAAGTAAAACAACCCACGAGCGAAAACAACACACAAAACCCTAGCAAACATGCCGTTACCACATAGCGATTAGTCGCATGGCGTTGTAAAATTTGTAATGATGAACGAAAGTTTGGATTTGGTAAAAAATGCCGAGATGTTGGCAGTTGCCACGCCACCCATATCGCCCCAATGAAAGTCAGCATCGCCATACACCAAAAGCCCTGTTGCCAGCCAATTATCTGCTCCAAATGCCCAAGCAAAAACCGCCCCAAAAACCCACCCAACACCGTGCCAGCCACATAAAATGCCATGAGTTTTGCCACCGCTTTACCTACAAACTCTTCGGCAACGTAAGCAATGGTTACCACCGTAATCGCAGGCACTGCCAAGCCTTGCAAAAACCGCCACACAATCACTGACTGCAAATTATCCGCAAAGCCAATCAAGGCTGTCGGCACTGCCAACGCCAACATCGCCACCACGATAAACGGCTTGCGTCCATACGCATCGGACAACATCCCCATAAATGGCGACATCAACGCAATCGCCAACACCGTCGCCCCAACCGTCAAACCAACTTGGGTTTCATTTGCCAAAAAAGTTTGCATCAATACAGGCAAAATCGCCTGAATGGCATACACTTGCAAAAACGCAAACATTCCCACAATAAAAATACTCACCTTTAACAATAGGCTAATCGGTGGCATGCTATTGGTGGAAGAGTTGGCAGAGTTGTCAGACATAATCGTTCCTAACATTAGATTTTAGATTTTTGGCAAAAAATGGCGAGATAAACGGTTATCTTAGCACTTTCTTTGATTGGTTTAATAAATTTTTATCATTGAAAAAATTAGCTTTTGACAAAAAATTAACATATTTTTGCTAACAATTTTGCCAAGATAGATTATAATAAGGTCATTTTTAATTCGCATCACGATTCATTAGGGAACGACAATGCCAGACCAAAATTTTAGCCAATTACCCAAGCCCCATACCACTTATGCCAATATTATCAAAAGCTTATTGCCGATTGGCGAGCATGACAAAGGTGACAAATCGACCTTACCGACCGCCACTTATAGCGTGGATAGTTTACAAATTGACCATGATAATTTGACCGATTACCGCAAAATTTGCGGGTTTAGCAATAATAGCTACATTCCGCCAACTTATTTTGCCGTGTTATCACAAAGTTTGCAAATGAATATGATGGTAAAAGAGCCATTTCCGTTTGCAATGCTTGGGCTGGTGCATATTCACAACAATGTCACCCAACACCGCCCTATTCAAGATACAGGCATATTTAAAATGACCGTGAGCTTTGCCAATTTACAAGAACATGGCAAGGGCAAACAGTTTGATTTTGTCACCCATGTGTATGAAAATGACGAGTTGGTTTGGCAAGGGACTTCGACCTATTTATCGCGTCAGAAAAAAGCCAAAACTACCAAAAAACCGAGCGAGCCGACCGTAAAACCAATTTTAGATGAAAATAATGTGCATCAATTTTGGCAAATAGCCGAAGATATTGGCAGACGTTATGCTTTTATTTCGGGCGATTTCAATCTAATCCACTTGCACCCATTATCCGCCAAAGCCTTCGGTTTTCCTAAAGCAATCGCCCACGGAATGTGGACAAAAGCAAAATGTTTGGCACAATTAGGCGAATTACCAAAGGCGTTTTCTTGTGATGTGGATTTTAAATTGCCGATTTTTTTACCTTCCGAAGTCGAATTTATCGCCCAGTATGACAACGCCGACCGCCATATTCAATTTGGCGTGTATGATGTCAACAGCCCAAAACCGCACGTTATCGGTAGCGTAACTGATTTTGACACGGCGAAAGTAAAAGATTAATTTTTTTAACAAATTAATTTAATAAATTGGCTTAAAAACATAAAAACAGGGCGTGAAATGACGCCCTATTTTACAGCTTAATTATCACAAAATCATGGCAAAAATATAAAAGGAAACGCATGGATTATCAACGGATTAACGCAACACTGCGTGAGATTTTGACAAATTTTGACCTAAATCAACAACAAGGCGGTGGTAGTTTAACGATTTTTCATCAAGGGAAATTGGTAACGGATTTGGCATTTGGCACAACGCACCAAACCTTACAAGCACAGTGGACGAGTCACACTTTATCACTCAATTATTCAACAGGCAAAGGCGTGTTAGTAACACTTATCCATATTCTAGTCAACAAAGGTTTGCTAAATTATGACACACCAATTAGCCAATATTGGACGGCGTTTGCCAGTCATGGTAAAGAAAACATCACTCTTCGCCAAGTGCTAAGCCACGAAGCAGGGCTGATTGACATTAACAGCATCACCGATACCGCCGATGATGTGCAAGATTGGCAAGCCATGCTACAAAAAGTCGCCAATATGACCGTGTACGCCAAAAAATTTGCCAATCCGAGCGAAAAATTCGTGGCGTATAGTGCGTTGGTGTCAGGCTGGGTATTGGGCGGTTTGATTGAAATCGTCACAAAAATGCCGTTACAACAGGCATTAGATACGTTTTTGGCGGAACCGCTTGGGATTAAAGGTGAAGTATTTTTTGCCTTACCTACCGAAAAAAACCACGAAATTGCTATTCCTGAACGGGTTGCCCTACAACAGCAAAATGGTGATAATCTTGAAAAACTCACACGTACCAAGCCGACCTTAATACCTGATAATGAACAAACTTTAGATTTTTTGACAAGCTTGGACTGTTATCCTTGTTGGCAAAACCACTGGCAACAACAGCAAAACAAAGCCAATTTAGCCACTCGAGCCGAAAAACGCCTAACTAGCCAAGAAATTAATCAACTTTATTTTAATATTCGTAACGTGGATATGACGGATTATAAAGCATCACTTGTGCCAAGAAATAGTCGAACATTTGACTATTATCAACCACATATTTTACAGTCCAAAGTCCCTGCAGCGAACGTAACTGCCAGTAGTTTTGCCATGGCAACGATTTATAATATGCTAGTTGCAAGCAAAAAAGCCGACACAAGTTTAATTTCACCGATGATTTTTAATAAATTAAAAACCGTGCAAAATCAACAACTTGACAAGGTTATGCCCGCACAGATGAATTGGCGTTTGGGCTATCATCGCATCTTTAGTGTGTGTCATGAGACCGCGGAGGGTTTTGGACATATAGGCTACAACGGCTCAATGGCATGGTGCGACCCGAGCCGTGAGCTGGCGGTGGCATTTGTGCATAATTATGACGTCACCATGCTCACCGATGTACGTCAATTTATCATCAATGAGACGGTTTTGGCATTCTTTGCTAGGGTTTAAAAAGGGGTGGGAGTTGTGATAAATGATTGATTTTACAAAGATGATTAATTTGTACAAAATCAATCATCTATTTGATTTAAGCGGTAACATTGACAGTACTGACCGGTTGATAGTTTAAATGACGATTAAATTTTTTTTCAGCCACTCTAAACAAAGCGATAAAAACCCAAGATAACACCAAATAAATCACCCCTGCAGCAAAGTATAATTCAAGGGTTGCATAAGTTTTAGCAATCAAGGTTTTGGCTTGTCCTGTCAAATCCATGATAGAAATCGTAGATGCCAACGCACTGCCTTTTAGCATAAAAATGACCTCATTACTATAAGCAGGGAGCATAATGCCAAAGGCTCGTGGCATGATGATGCGTTTAAATTTTTGGGCATAACTCATACCTATCGCATCGGCGGCTTCATTTTCGCCTTTGGGAATGGCTTTGATTGCCCCACGCACGATTTCGGCGGTATAAGCGGCAGTGTTTAGGGTAAAAGCCACAATCGCCCAAAAATACGGTTTTGACAACACTTTTGTCCAAAGCCAACCATCTTTTAAGCTATCAGGAATAAACTGCCCCAACCCATAATAAATCAAGAAAATCTGTACCAATAACGGCGTGCCACGAAAAAAGAAAATAAAACCAAACGGCAAGGCTTGCACCCACCATTTTTTGGAAACCCGAGCCAACCCGAGTGGGACTGCCAACATTAATCCCAAAATCCCCGAAATCACCACCAAGCCAATCGTTGTCAGCGATGCGGTCATCAGCGTTGGCAGACTGTCAATAATTACTTGCCAATTCCAATTCATGATGATGCCCCTTGTGTCAATCTCGCTTGTTTTTGTAGGCGTTTGGCGTAGCGTTCAGCAGGGTTATTGAGCCATTCTAACCACATGATAATACCTGTCACCACCACCGTCATCGCTAAATACATCAAAGCTGCCGTCATATAAAAGGTAAATGGTTTTTGTGTGGATGTGGTAGCGACCACCGCTTGACGCATGATATCTTCCAGCCCAACCACCGACACCAAAGCGGTATCTTTTAACAATACCAAAAACAAATTGCCCAATCCAGGTAAAGCCAACCGCCACATTTGGGGCATTTTTATCCGCCAAAAAATCTGACGGCGGTTTAGCCCAATCGCTTGCCCTGCTTCATCTTGTCCTTTGGGGATTTCTTGGAATGCCATGCGAAACGTTTCGGTAGCATACGCCCCAAACGCAAAAGATAACGCCATGACCCCTGCCCAAAATTGGCTGATTTCCACATATTTGGTATAGCCAAATTTTGATAAAATCGCCCCAAGCAACATCGTTCCACCAAAATAAATGAACAAAACCGACAAAAGTTCAGGAATACCCCGAACAAACGTGGTATAAGCGGTGGCAATCGCTTGTAAAACCTTAAAGCGTGATAATTTGGCAATCGCCCCAAACAAGCCAAGTATCAGCCCAATCACCAAACTTGTTAACGCAAGTTTCATGGTAACGACAGACCCACTTAACAACAAATGCCCATAACCCTGCAAATCTAACACAACGGTTTACCTTTTTTTACATAATCAAACGAAGATAACAAAAAATGACCAAAAAATTTAAATGCGTAATTTTACGTTATTCAGTGGTTAAAAACTACTAAAATTTTGCAAAAACACAAAAAAACTGGATAAAATCATCAGATTTATCCAGTTTTTGTCAGTAAAAGTAAAATCAACGCTCTTGATTATTGACTAACACTTGCCGTTACCGAAGCAGATGCCGTTACAGTTGATGCCGTTGTACTTGCAGTTACGCTATTGATGCTTGCTTGTCCAAAATGTTTTGCCATGATTTTGTCATACGTTCCATTTTGGCGAATATTGCTTAACGAGGTATTTACTTTGGCTAACCAAATATCGTTTTTGCGTACCGCAATCGCCAATTTATCATGAATGTCAATTTCTTGACCTTTTACGCTAAAATTTGCCCCTTCAGGTGAATTTAACCATACTAACGCAGGGGCTTTATCTGCAATCATCGCTTCTACACGCCCTGCCCCCAAATCCAAAAACGCATTATCAAGCGTGTCATATAGCTTGTCTTCGGCATCAGGGTAGGTTTTTTCTAGCCACTGTGATGAAATGGTAGAACGCTGTGCCGATACGGTGTGACCGTTAATTTGTTCAGGACGACTTGGGTCAAATGGGCTGTCTTTTTTTGCCACGAATACCAAACTATTGGTAAAATACGGCTCGGTAAAGTCCACTTGGGTTTGGCGTTCTGGCGTGATTGACATCGCAGAAATCAAGGCATCAAACTTATTGGCATTTAGGCTTGGGATACTGCCTTCCCAATCTTGAGCCACGATTTCGCATTTGACTTTCATGTCTTCGCACAACGCATTGGCAATATCTACATCAAAACCGACCAATTCGCCTTTTTCATTTTTGTAGTTAAACGGTTTATACGCCCCTTCTGTACCGACACGAAACACGCTTGGCGTTTTGCCCGTTGCTGAATTTGCAGTGGCATCAGCAGGTTTTTGTTCGGAATTTTGGCAAGCGGTTAACCCAAATGCCGAAATTGCCAAAACTGATAATAACAATTTTTTAAACATAATTTTTATCCTATTTAAAAAATTAGTTGGTTGCCGATGCAACTGCCACACTCGCCACTTGACTAGCGTTGCCTGTTGCTTGAGCGGTGGCGGTAGTTGGGCTAACGGTGCTTGCCATATTATTTAACGTCGTCTCAGCAAAATATTTTTGGCTAATTTTGTCATATGTTCCGTTGGCTTTTAAGGTTGCCAAAGCGGTATTAAACTGGCCAATCAATGGGTCATTTTGACGAAACGCAATCGCAATTTTATCATCAATATTAATCGGCTCGCCTTTCACTTCATAATTCGTACCTTTTGGCGTTTTTAGCCATGCCAACGCAGGGGCAGAGTCCGAAATCATCAAATCCGCACGCCCGGCTTCTAGGTCAAGATAGGCATTTTCTTGGGTATCATACGATTTTGTAACGGCTTTTGGAAAATGTTTTTCCAAATATTCTAAGGCAGTTGTCGCACGTTGTACTGCAACATTTTTACCCGCCAAATCATCAGCCCCTTTGTCCACGCCTTTTTTACCAATAATGACTAAATTATTAATAAAGTATGGCTCACTAAATGCCACAACTTTACGGCGTTCTTCATTGTCTGACATTCCTGCCATGATAGCGTGGTATTTTTGGGCTTGTAAACCAGGGATTAAACCGTCCCAATCTTGGGAAATCACGTCACATTTGACGTTGGCTTCTTGGCACAAGGCATCGGCTAAATCAACCTCAAAACCGATTAGTTTACCATCTGCATCTTTAAAACTAAACGGTACAAAACTTGACTCGGTGGCAATGCGGATTTGGGGCGAGTCAGCATTATCAGTATTTGCCGTACTTAGGTTGGTGTTTTGGCTGGCAGGCTCAGCAGGTTTTTGGTTACAAGCGGTTAAACCAACAAGCATCGCTAAGGCGGTTATAGCAAAAGAGTTTTTTTTCATCATTTTATCCAATGTTTGTTTGATATTATTTAACAATTTATTTTAAAAAATTAATTTTTACAAAAAAAAATTATTGACCAAAATGCTGTTTTTGCAAATTCGCCAATGTGCCATTTTGTTGCAATGTAGCTAGAGCTTTGTCAATGTCGCCTTTTAATGGATCACCTTTACGCACTGCCATCGCAATGTTGTCGCCATTGTCCATTTCATCGCCCACAATGCCAAATTTGCCTTCGGCGTTTTGTTTGAGCCATTCGGTTGCGGTTACCTTTTCCGACAAGACGGCATTAACACGCCCAGCTTTAACTTCCATATAGGCGTTATCATAGGTGTCATACAGTTTTACTTCGTTGTCTTTACCATAAGTGTCTTGCAAATATTGAGCAAGGGTGGTTGAGCGTTGTCCCCCAAGCTGATAGCCTTTTACCACTTTTGGATTAAATTTGCCGTCCGTGGTGGCAAGCCAAACCATGGTATTTTTAAAATATGGTGTGCTAAAATCTACCTGTGCCGAACGCTCAGGGCTGATTGACATTCCTGACGCTACCACGTCATATTTTTTGGCAAGTAGCCCTGGTAAAATCCCTTCCCAGTCTTGAGCCACGATTTCACAGTCAGCTTTTAGCTCGGCACATACGGCTTTTGCCACGTCCACGTCATAACCGCCAAGACTACCATCTGTATTGGTAAAATTAAACGGACGATATGCCCCCTCGGTCGCGATACGGATTTTTTGCCCACCCGCGGTGGTCGGTGCCGTATTACTCGCTGGGGTGGCTTCGGTTTTTCGTGCTGTTTCGGTTGGTTGTTGATTGCAAGCAGTTAAGCCGATGCTCGCACAAAAACCTGCCAAGACCAATGATTGTTTTGTCATATTCAAAGTTTGCATTACAAATTCCTTTCCTAAAAATAAACATAAAAACTTAATAAAGTAAGGTACAACATTATTTGTTGCTTAAAGTTAACATAAAATAACACAAATGCAAGCAAAAAACATGACTTTTTACACGATAACACATAATTTTTTTTTAATTAGGCTAAAATAATCCATTTGGATAACAAAATTTTTGCAAAAATCATTATTTAAGTTTACAAATGTAAACATATTTTTAGGCAGAGTACTGTTTATTTTTGAAAAATCTTGTTACAATAGCGGTTATTTTTTCAATTTTTTGCAAATTTTAGCATAAGTATAGGTGATACATGGACATTAACCAAATCAAACAACTGATTGATTTAATGGAAGAACGCTCGCTTGCCGATTTAGAAGTACAAGACGGCGAAAAACGAGTTGTCATCAAACGTCATCTTACCACGACCTCTCCTGATGTTGCCCCAGTTGCGACCGCTCCGATTACGCCTGTACCTGCCACGCCAAAAGGAGCAACCGAAGACTCGCCAATGGTTGGCGTGTTTTATGTCGCCCCAAGCCCAAATGACCCGCCATTTGTCAAAGTCGGACAACAAGTCCAAGCGGGGGACACGCTCGGTATTGTGGAAGCGATGAAAATCATGAACCCATTAGAAGCGACACAAAGTGGCATTATCGCTGAAATTTTGGTGAATAATGGTGATGTGGTGCAGTTTGGGCAACCAATTGTACGATACCAAGCCTAAAGCGTTGTTTGCTTTTTAACTTATTTTTAATGTTAATTAAAATAATCATTAAGGGAAAATGATGATAAAAAAACTTTTGATTGCCAACCGTGGTGAAATTGCCCTGCGTATCGTGCGAGCCTGTAAACAGCTTGGTATTCAAACCGTTGGCGTGTATTCAACTGCTGATGAAAATCTGATGCACTTGCGTTTTGTCGACGAGGCGGTGTGCATTGGCAAACCCAACGCCAATCAAAGTTATTTAAATATTGATACGATTTTGACCGCTGCCGAGATTACAGGGGCGGATGCCATTCATCCTGGTTATGGATTTTTGTCGGAAAATGCCGAATTTGCCGAACGAGTAGAAGAAGCCGGACTGACGTTTGTTGGTCCAGAAGCCGAGCATATTCGCCTAATGGGCAACAAAATTTCGGCAATTAATGCCATGAAAAAAGCAGGTGTACCGACCGTCCCTGGTTCGGTGGGAAGCGTTACCCTTGCCAATGCAGAAGCCCAAGCCAAAACTATCGGCTTTCCCTTACTTATCAAAGCAGCAGCAGGCGGTGGCGGACGTGGAATGCGAGTGGTAGAACGTATTGAGCATTTATTACCCCAAGTACAAGCCGCAAAACAAGAAGCGGAACTCTGGTTCGGTGACGATAGTGTGTATATGGAACGCTATCTAAAAAACCCACGCCATGTGGAAGTACAAGTATTAGGCGATGGCAACGGCAATGCGTTGCATTTATTTGACCGAGATTGTTCATTGCAACGCCGTCATCAAAAAGTACTGGAAGAAGCCCCTGCCCCTGATATCGCTGATGATATCAAAGCCCCAATTTTACAAGCGTGCGTACGTGCCTGTGAACAAATCAAGTACCGTGGTGCAGGCACGTTTGAATTTTTGTATGAAGATGAACAGTTTTTCTTCATTGAAATGAACACCCGTGTCCAAGTGGAACACCCTGTTACCGAAATGATCACCGGCATTGACATCGTGGTGGAACAACTCAAAATCGCATCAGGCTACGGACTATCCTACCACCAAGACGAAATCAACGTGCGTGGACACGCTATCGAATGCCGTATTAATGCCGAAGACCCGATGACATTTATGCCATCGCCCGGTACAGTCACGCATTTATTTGCCCCAAATGGCTGTGGCGTGCGTTTTGACTCGCATTTATACCCAAGTTACGCCATTCCGACCTTTTACGATTCGTTAATTGGTAAATTAATTTGCCACGCTCAAACCCGTGGACAAGCGATTGCCAAACTACATCAAGCCCTTGATGAACTAATTGTTACAGGCATTAAAACCAATGTGCCGTTACACCGTGACGTGATTTTACAAGATAAAGCGTTTTGTGAACAAGCTCAAAATATTCACTATTTGGAAAATCATTTATTAAAAAAAGTTGATAAATAAACTGACTAGATGCAAATGAAAAAGTGGACTTAAACAAAATCCACCTTTTTATACAATCTTTTCAAATTTTGGTAAATATTTTATATATCAGGTTTATCCGCATCCGTAATAATGGTCATATCTTTTGGCGTTTTTCGCTTAAACTTTTGATAACGTTTTGCCAATTTACCGATAATTGGCAGTTTGCTTGCGGTAGTTAACAATGCTGATTTAGACAAATCATCGGCTAAGATATTTTTGCTAAATTGTTGTTGCATACGGCGAATTTTGCCTGTAACACCCGTGGTGTCTTTGATCGGGCGTTGGTTTTCAAGGGTTTGATTATTCACTCTATCTTCAGTCGGTTTTGGCATTTCACCATTTAACAAACGTTCTTTGTCTGTTTGTTTAATGCGTTTATCATCGTTATTCACATCGCTAACTTGACCGCCTGATAGCCCTGTTTTTTCACGGTTTGCCATATATTCATTTTCAATTTCGCCTGCATTATCGGCATGGCTGACGTCTTCGGGATTAGGCATTTTGCGTGGGGGCATATTGTCAAAAATTGCCGACATAGGTATGGAAAATTGTTGTTTTAACATGGCTTCACTCGCCGCAAGCGTTTCGATCCACTCAGTCGCCCACGGTGCGTGGGTTTTGAGTTTTGCCAAATCTTGCGAATGGGGCAATGGATAAGGCAGGTTTTTGTAAAAATCCCAAAACGTGTAATCATTGAGCGAACGTTTTAAAATATATTCATCATTTTCCGACATGGTAATCAAATTGTTGTCTTCCAAAAAACTGACATACCGATACCAATGAGGCATTTCTTGGCGACCTAGCACATCTCGCAAACCCGCTTCGTTTACCGCATTGCCAAGTTTATGCTCACGATACAGCACGTTTAACATATCCATAATGCTAAATAACGCATGGCGTGGATTGACTTCTTTGGTGCTAAAAATTGTCAAACAATAACTAATTTGCACGCCAAGCAAAATAATATTCCATGACAAATACACCCATAATAAAAACACAGGCAACACCGCAAACGCACCGTAAACTTTTTCATAACTGGTAAAATTTTCCACCACAAAGCCAAACGTTTGCTTTAACAACTCAAAAATAGTACCTGTAATCACACCTGCAATCAACGCAAATTTAAATCGCACTTGGCAACGTGGGATAAACCAATACATCAACACAAAACCGAGCGTCATCACACCAATGGACGCAAGCTGTATCCACACCGCCCAGTTAATACCGTAACCGCCAATTTTTTGGTTTAAAAAACTCAAACTTTGTACGGTACTTGACACGATAAACGCCGTGCCTAACACCAACGGTGCAAGGGTAATAATCGCCCAATAACGTAACAAACTCACCAGCGTGGTTTCTTTTTTTTCCACTTTCCAGATTTCGTTAAACGCCGTTTCAATGGTAATGAGCGTCATAATCGTGGTAACAAACAACGCCCCCAAACCGACAATGGTCAAATTAGATGATTTATCCGCAAAATCATTAAAATACTGGGTAACTTGAAAGCCTGATGACGGCAACAGATTATCATAAATCATCGCTTGAATGCTCTCTCTCGCCCCTGCCAATTGTGGTACAGACGACAGCACGACCAATACCAAAGTCAGCACAGGCACGATAGACAACAATGTCGTGTAAGTGAGCGATGCGGATTTTTGCGTGCAATTATCCGCCAAAAAGTTTTTGACTAAATAAATCAAAAACTGCACCCAAGTGTGTTGCATGATGGGTAATTTTTTAATTTTAATTAATAGCTCGTTCATAAAGTCCTATCAATTTACTTTTATTAAAAATAAATATTAGTTTATTAAGTTTATTAATAATTCAGTCACCGTATTAGTTACTATACTCATAACTTTGCCGTTCTTCACGGTTCATCTTGGCGATGTGGGCGGTTTTAAAGGCTTGTTTAAAGACTCCATTACCTTGAAAAACTTGTGGTATCATCTGTAAATCCTTTAGGTTTTTGCTATAAAACAACCATGTATTAAGATGGGTGGTTAATTCGCTTTCGCTAAGGTTTGGTTTTGCATAGGGTTTAACGGTGATAAAAGTGTGTGGGCGTATGATAAAACAAAACCAACATTTTTGCAATGTAGGCAATTTTCACTAACCATTTTTAAACAAAAAAAATCCGCCAAATTTGACGGATTTATTACATTGCCTCATTAGATAAAGTTTTAAAATATTAAGCCTTTTTTGGGGCAAATAGTTGTAATTCTGGATTAATATCAGTTTTTGCCACATTATTTACGTAGTTACACAAAGTCGCCAGCGCCACGCCCATCACCACATCAAGGATATTTTGGTCGCTATAACCTGCATCTTTCACCGCCTGCAATTCATCATCGCTGACTTGACCACGTTTGTCAATCAACTGCATGGTAAATTGTGCTAATGCTTGATATTTGGCGTTGTCATCAATGCTAGTACGCTCACGCAACGCATTTAGCACGTTTTCAGGCATTTTTAATTTTGTGCCAACTTTGGTATGACCTGCCACGCAGAAATCACAGCCATTATGAGCGGCGGCAGTGATTTGCACGACTTCAATTTCTTCTGGGGTCAAGCTATTACGGCTATTCATTTTGCCGACTTCTTGATACATTTCAAGGGCTTGGGGTGAATTTGCCAATACCCCAATCAAATTTGGGATAAAACCATTGGCTTTTTGTACCGCTTCAACACGCTCTTTGGCTTTTTCAGGGGCGGTTTCAACGGTATTAACGGCTAAACGTGCCATATTTTTTCCTTTTTTTTACTAAAATGAACGGTCAAATAAAATATAACACTTAATATAAGGATTTATGTTATTTTTACAAGTATTTTTTGAGATAAAACAACTTTTTCTAACCCAAATCCTAAATTAACTATTTACACTGGGTCAATTAAAACTTGAAAACCTATCCTTAATAACTCAATGAGGTTTTATTTTTTGTGAATACGTCTACTCGTAACTGCTCAGTCTGGCTAAATTGTGCTTGCTTTAATTCATCTATCATCATTTTTGATTGAGCCGTATCACCATATTGTGTTACAATTTGTTGTTTTTGTTGTTCAAACGCTTGAATTCTTGCCAAAAAGTCATTTTCCTGCCGATCCATTTCGTCCAAGCGACTCACTGCATCTTCGCTCACATATTTTCTACGTAACGCTCTGATTTGTTCTGCTGTCGCACCTTGTTGCTTTAGACGCTCGGTTTCTGCGATAAGTTCATTAATATTTTGCTGATTATTAAGCCTTTGTTGTAACTGCTCATTGTCATCTGCGACATTTTGTAAATATTGCTGTCTTAGCTCATTTAACGTTTTTTGGCGTTCACTTGGGGTTAGATGATTGTTCTGATTTGTTTTTATCACCGCCATATTATAATTGTTTAGATTGTCTTCTTGCGAAAAAAATGCTTGCTGAGTTAGCTTGTCAAAAATTTTTTGGCGGATGGCATAGGCTTGACGTTGTCGTTGCTCAACAATAGACAAATCTATCTTGCCTTCTTGTATTTGATTTAATTGAAGGCTGGCAATATTTTTTTCAAAATCAGCGATTTGTTGTAAATAATCAACATATTGATAATATATTTTAATTGCCTGACTACTGGCAGGTTCTGGTGTGTGCGATTCAATGTATTTTGTAACCTTGCTATGAATTTGTTCAAGCGACAATTCACCTTGTGTGGTTAAAAAATAATCAAACAATCGTCTTAGACCGTAGGTCACCACAAGGCTTTTATGTTCATCAATGATGATTTCACCATCTACTTGTGTACCATCCAAAGAGCTTTTGGTTGTTTTTTGGTCAGTTTTTGGTAGGGTGTCTATGGGCTGTGTCCCTGTGGCCGTCGTTTGTGAATGATTGGGTGGTATAGCGTTATCACTCGCCCTAACGACGGATTGGTTGTTATCTACTGTTAAGGGTTTTGAGGGTTTTAACCAAAGTATAAAGCATAGTATCATCACCACAAAGACACCACAGGCAATCATCAGCCATACTTTGCTACTTTTGGTTTTTTTCATAAATTTATCTATAATCCTTCATTTTTTAATAGATTGACATGCTTGCGATAAATAGACACAGGATTATTTTCTAAAATACTGGTCAAACCAAAGAGCTGATTCACCGAGTCCAAATGGTTCATTTTATAATCATCACGGATAACTTGCCCAAGACGGCTTGAGCATTTTGACACAAGTCCATCATTGGCATCTTGCTTAAATGGTAATGATGTTAATGCTAACATGGCATCACTAGGGTCAATCACGCTTGTCATTGTACCAACCCCACTAAAAGAATAATATTTTACCCCATTAACCTCTGTTTTAGTAGGATAACCACAATAAAAACTTGGCATTGCATTGGGATATTTTTGATTAAATTTTATGGCATAGTTGGAGCTTAAAGCGTTAACTGCAGACCAACCGTCTTGGGCTTGTAACTTATCAACACCAATTCCAGAACCAAAATCCATCGTTTTACCGATAAATTCAAAAAACCGCATGGCAATTTTTGAGCTTTGATTAAATTCGTTATCACCATAACCTTCTTTTTTACTACCCTCAGTAACCATTTTGATAACCCAGTCCGCCATTTTAGAGCCTTGCTCTGGGCTAGAAACAGCCGTAACACTAGCAACATATTCAGGAGCGACTGCGGCAACATAACGGATATCGATCCCCCCATGACTATGTCCAATCAAGTTTACTTTTGGACTACCTGTAATCGCCGATATGGTTTTGACTTGTTGCAGTAACTGCTCGCCACGTAACTCTGTGTCATTGATAGCCGATGTCTTAGTTGCAAAGACTGTTGCCCCGTTTTTTGCCAAATCTTGCGGAATACCATTAAAATAATCCACCAAACCAAATAAACGTGTCCAACCACCCAAACCATGTGCCAGAACAATCGGATATTTTGTTTCGCTATAGTTAGAAATGGTTTTTAAATCGCTGACTGGGATACAGCCTGTGGCATTGGCACAGTTATAATAAGTACCTGCATGGCTTAATGAATTGCTCATTAAACCTGCCACAGCCAATGTAAACATAGTAAGGTATTTTGCTTTTGGGGTAATCTGTTTCATGAGAAGCTTCCTATAATGATCAAAAATCCATAGAAGTGTGAGTTTAGCTAATATTTATTAGTATAAATAAGCTATTTAAAATTTGCAACAAAAAAAACAATATTTTATACAAACATTAGTCAAATAAAAGATGATTTTAAATCGCTAATATTTAGTTAAGCCCTTGGCAAGGTAACGCCTGTTTGCCCTTGATATTTACCACCACGGTCTTTGTAAGATGTTTCGCAAACATCATCGGCATCGCTTTGGAAAAACAGCATCTGTGCCACGCCTTCACCTGCATAAATCCGAGCAGGCAGATTGGTGGTATTGCTAAATTCCAACGTTACATGACCTTCCCACTCTGGCTCAAGCGGTGTGACATTGACAATAATGCCACAACGTGCGTAGGTGGATTTGCCCAAACAAATCGTCAAAACATCTCGTGGAATGCGAAAATATTCTACCGTACGAGCCAATGCAAACGAGTTTGGCGGAATGATACACTCATCGCCGACAATATCAATAAAACTTTTTTCGTCAAAGTTTTTTGGGTCCACAATCGCTGAATGCACATTGGTAAACACTTTAAACTCTCTGGCACAGCGTACATCGTAGCCATAGCTTGATGTACCATAACTTACCAACTTTTGTCCGTTTTCGTTAAAACGCACTTGACTGGGTTCAAATGGCTCAATCATACCGTATTCGGTTGCCATTTTTCTTATCCAGCGGTCAGATTTGATTGACATGACATGCCTCTTTATTTTATTGCAAAAGTGATTTATCAAATCGGCTATTTTAACACAGTTTGCCAAAATTATGCTACAATATCGCTATTTTTCACTTTTTAGCCAACAAATTAACCAACAAAACCAATGGAAAAACCATGAATCAACAACCACAAAAAATTTACCTAAAAGATTACCAACGCCCAAATTTTATCATCAATCAAATTGACTTGACTATCCAAGTATTTGACGATAAAACTTTGGTAAATAGCACGTTAAACGTCAGTCGCCAAGATGAGGGCGATTTGGTGTTATTTGGGCGTGAGCTTGAATTATTGGCATTACAAATTAATGGACAAAATTTGACTAATCAAGATTATGAACTTGATAATGAGCAATTATTGCTTAAAAATACCGCCCAATTTGGTGATAATTTTACCATCAGCAGTCAAGTCAAAATCCACCCAGAAATCAACACAAGCTTGGAAGGTTTATACGGTGCAGGCGAAGGCGATGAGCGGATGTTTGTTACCCAATGCGAGCCTGAAGGTTTTCGCAAGATTACCTATTTTCCAGACCGTCCAGACGTGCTCACGACTTACCGCACTCGCCTTGAAGCGGATAAAAAATTTCCGACTTTACTCGCCAATGGCAACTTGGTGGAAACAGGCGATTTGCCTGATAACCGTCATTATGCGATTTGGGAAGACCCCACCAAAAAACCAAGTTATTTGTTCGCTTGTGTGGTGGCAGATTTGGCGGTGTTGACCGACCATTATACCACGATTGAAGGGCGTGAAGTGTTACTAGAAGTGTACGCCAAACCGCAAAATATCGCCCAATGCCATGTCGGTATGCAAGCGTTAAAAGATGCGATGAAATGGGACGAAGATGAGTATGGACGTGCGTACGACCTTGACCGTTATATGATTGTGGCGGTAAGCCAGTTTAACATGGGGGCAATGGAAAATAAAGGCTTGAATATTTTTAATACATCCTGCGTACTGTCAAGCCCAGAAACCACCACGGATAGACGCAATTTTACCGTAAAAGCCGTCATCGCACACGAATATTTTCACAACTGGACAGGCAACCGCATCACTTGCCGAGATTGGTTTCAGCTGTGTTTAAAAGAAGGCTTTACTGTGTTCCGAGACCAGTCATTTTCGGCAACATTGCACTCGCCTGCCGTGCAACGTATTGACGATGTGGCGGTGTTAAAAGCCCACCAATTCCCAGAAGATGCTGGACCACTCGCCCATCCACCACGCCCAGACCATTTTGTCGAAATTAACAATTTTTACACCGCAACCGTTTATGAAAAAGGGGCAGAAATCGTACGGATGATTGCCAATACGCTTGGCAAGGAAAAATTCCGCCAAGGCACGGACGAATATTTTCGCCGTTATGACGGTCAAGCGGTTACGGTAGAAGATTTGCTAGCTGCCTTGAGCGTGGCAGGCACGGACGTTACCCCATTTTTGGACTGGTACACGCAACCTGCAACCCCTACTTTATCGGGTCGTTTTCACAAAAACGGACAAATGTTAAGTATTACTTTATCACAAAGCATTCGCAAAGTTACCAATTATCCAACGCCAAAACCTTTGCCAATTCCTGTTAAAATGGCAATTTTTAACCGTGCAACAGGCGAATTGGTACTTGAAGACTTGTTATTGCTAAATACTTTTGAACAAACCTTTAACTTTGACAATATTAACTTTGAGCCTGTGATTTCGTTATTGCGAGATTTTTCTGCCCCTGTTAATTTACAATTTGAACAAAGTAATGTGGATTTGGCGTTTCTGATGCAGTATGAAACCAATGGCTTTAACCGTTGGCAAGCCTCGCAAACCTTGGTTAATCGGGTTTTAGCCAATTTTGATGATAGTGAAATTTATTTTCAATCCTTACAACAATGTTTACCAAAAATTACCAATAACAACGATCCAAGTCAGCAGGATTTGATGCTTGCCAGCCGACTGCTAGACATTCCTGCCGAGCGAGAATTAGGCAGTACAATTAGCCAAGATTATGACCCTTCAACGGTAAAATACCGCCGTGATAACGTTATCCAAACCATTGCAACCAAACTTGCCGATTTTTGGCAACAAGCCTACCAAAACGTCCCAATCAAGGCGTATCAAGACACAGCCGAAGCCATGGGCGAACGTGCATGGCGAAACATCGTACTAGATATGGCGTTGTATACCAACCTTGCAGATGCCAAACAATGGGCGGTCAATCAATATCATCACGCCAACTGTATGACCGAGCGATTGGGTGGATTGGTGGCGGTGTTAAACCATGATTTGCCTGAAAAAGATGCCTTGCTTACGGACTTTTACCAACGTTTTGGCAACGATGAATTGGCAATGGATTTATGGTTTAGCGTGCAATCCAACAGCGAAAAAACTAGCGTAGCACAGATTTTTGCCTTACTTGAACATCCGGACTTTGACATCAACACGCCAAACCGTGTGCGAGCAGTGATTGGTGGCTTGTTGTCACAACCAACCAAACTTTGGCAAACGACAAGCATTGAGAAATTTATGGATTTAATCGTGAGTTTGGACAAACGCAATCCGCTATTGGCATCTCGTTTGCTACAAGGTTTGTCTAACTATAACACTTTGATTGAACCGTTAAAATCTGACATCAAACAAATTTTAGCCAAGCGTCAAAACGACATTCAATCCAAAAATGTTACCGAAACTTTGCAAAATATATTAAATGACAATTAATTTTTATTAAAATTTTTGCAAACCGTCTTGACAAAATATCCAAAGCCAAAATTGCCGATTGGTGGTAAATTTTGGCAAAAAATGTTACACTATTTAGCTATCTTTCTTTCTAAAAGCGATTAATAATCAATTGTATTACCAAAAATTAAAAACAAAAAAAGAGTTTCCCATGTCAACCCAAAATACTGCTACGACCTACCCTACCGATATTAGCCATTTAAATACTATGGCGTTGGCGTGTCAGGCTCGTGAGTTGGTTTGTTTGCAACAGCTTGATGAAATTTTGCCATTATTTCAACGATTAACCCAACAAAATCAACGCTTTATCGTCATCTCTAATGGCAGTAATATTTTGTTGCCAAGCACGCTTGATGCGACCGTGATTTCGCCAACGTTAAAAGGCAAAAGCGTGGTGCATGAATGTGAAAAATGCGTGCATTTAGAAGTCATGGCAGGGGAAGTTTGGCATGATTTGGTAGTAGATACAGTGGCAAAAGGCTGGTACGGACTACAAAATTTGGCACTTATTCCAAGCTGGGTTGGGGCGTGTCCTGTACAAAATATCGGTGCGTATGGTGTACAAGTAGAAGACCTTATCCGCTCGGTAACCGCCTTTCATATTCCAACCTTAAGCTTTAAAACCTTGAGCAAAGCCGAATGTGAATTTGGCTACCGAGATAGTATTTTTAAACGTGAAGCAGGCGATTGGTTGATTGTTAGCGTCACGTTTAAACTACTCAAAGACCCAACGGTCAACACCCAATACGGTGATGTGGCATTAGTAGCACAAGAGTTTGCCAAAAATGCCAACCGAGCAATGCCAACACCAACGGACGTCATGCACGCCATTATCCAAATCCGTGAAAGCAAAATTCCTGATACTAAAGTCTTAGCAAATTGTGGCAGTTTTTTTAAAAATCCGATTATTGACAAAGCGATTGCTGATAAACTGCGAGAAACTTACCCTGCATTGGTGGAATATCCTGTTAAAATCCACGATGTCGTACAGCCTGAATTAACCAAATTGGCATCAGGTTGGCTGATTGATGAAGCAGGTTTAAAAGGTAAAGGGGTTTTTCCAATTGTAACCCATGTCAATCAAGCCCTTGTACTCACCAACCACGCACCACAACAAGCCACACAAAGCGATGTGGTAAAAGCCATGCAGTTAATTCAAGATACAGTTGCAGAAAAGTTTGGCATTCGGCTTGAACCCGAACCTGTTTGGATACAAAGTGATGGCACAGTCCGCCAAACTCATTAAAGTCATTGATGCCTTAAATGCGTTAGTAGAAACTTTGGGGGCGTTATTTACCGTATCGGTCGTGATTGGCGTAAGCCTTGTGCTAAGCGTGTTTACGCCGTTATATTCCAAAGCGGTACTATATTTACTCAATCAAATTTCACTACCTGACAATGCCGAGCCGACACAACCAACTACCGCAATCGTGGTACTCGGTGGTGGCTTAACCAATGACCGTCAAAATAATAACGTCATCAACCAATACACCGAACAACGCCTAAAAACTGCGGTGCAAATTTATCAACAGCAACCCCTACCCATTGTCGTAAGCGGCAAAGAAGCGCCTTGGATGATGGCATGGCTACAAAGCCAAAATATTTGGTGGGTTATTCCCGAAAAAAACAGCTTTAACACCTGTGAAAACGCCAAATTTACCGCCGAAACCGTCAACGTCAACAGCGTAATTTTGGTAACGGACGCCTATCACATGAACCGCTCACGCCGTCAGTTCTCCCTATATGGCATCAGCACCACACCGCATATTGCCGAGCTAAGCGAACCTACCGACTGGCATCGGCTTGGGCAAAATCTGAAACACTCTCGGCGTGCCAGTTATGAATTACTGGCATTTGTCCGAGATTTGTTTTATCCACAAGTGGACTGCAAATCGGTTAGATAATAATCAAACATTTGTTAAATCAATTTTAAATCAACGGTTTATCACTCACAATAATCCCATTATTATCCGCATAAATAAACTGCCCTTGCTCAATCGTCATGCCCCCAAATTGTAAAGTTACCCCCACTTCACCCACACCTTGACGGTTAGATTTTCTAGGAATACTACCCAAGGCTTGCACACCGAGCGACATTTTTGCCATTTCGTCCACATCTCGCACACAGCCGTACACCACCACGCCTGCCCAGCCCTTATCCACCGCACTTTTGGCAATCATATCGCCAAGCAATGCACACCGCATCGACGCCCCACCGTCCATCACCAACACTTTGCCGTTCCCTGCGGTGGCAAGGGTTTCTTTTACCCGGCTGTTATCCTCAAAACATTTTATGGTAACAACTTCACCGCCAAAACTGGACAAACCGCCGTAACCAAAAAAGCGTTTGCCTTCCATATTTGGGCTACACACTTGACAATTTGGGTTGTCGTCCAATAAATCGCAAGTGACAAAATTGCTCACTATTTGAGTTTTCATCGTTTACCCCTTGTATGATAAAAAATGTTATAAAAAATTATTAAAATTTTTGATAAAATCCATTAAAAAAATTAATCGGGAAAACGGGTCATTGCCAACATTTCAGCATTGCTAAAAATTTGATGTTGATGACTAGCCAAACATTGTTGACTATTTTTGCGGTACACATTGGCAATATGCCAATTATTGGCAGTCAACGCCATTGCCATTGCCACCCGTTCTGCTTCAATCGGACGGAGGGGTAGTTTTTTGGGAATAATCGGTTTTAACACACCAAAAGCAGTCTGAGCAAGGTTTTCCAACCGCCGATTGTCATGTTTGCCAAGCAATAATGACGGACGAAAAATCCCCAACTGCACAAAATCTAACGCTAGTACCGCCTGTTCTAACTCGCCTTTGACACGGTTGTAAAAAAAACGGCTATTTTTATCCGCACCCATGGCTGAAAGCAGAAAAAAGCGTTCTACACCTTTATCTTTACAGGTTCGGGCAAAAGCGTAATTAAAACCAAAATCAATTTGATAAAACATTTGTTCACTACCTGCCTGTTTTTTGGTCGTTCCCAAACAGCTAAACGCATCCACAGGTTCAGAAAAATTCAAACTTTTGATAAAATTTTCTAATTGATTAAAATCTTTTAATTGATAAAAGTGCATATTCTCGCTCAAACCTTTTGGCTGACTGCGAGCGATAATGATGACATGTTGATAAAGACTGGCCAATTGAAGCAATAACGCCTGCCCAACCAACCCAGTTGCCCCAATAATCACGGCGGTACGTTGCATAATTTTCCTTTTACTGATAATATTTTGACAAATTTTTTTTGCTTGTTACCAAAACTATTAGCATTTTATTAAAGCATAATTTTTTAAAATTTTCACCTATTTTTTATCACAATTTCGGCAAAAAATTGTTAAAAATTTTTTAGAAATTTTGGCAAAAACCACCGTTAAAAGCATAAAAAACCGTTTAAAGAAACGGCTCTTGACAATGGCAACTGTTGATAAAGGTAACTTTTAGCAAAAATAAAACACAAATTTTAGAGATTGGCATTCTCACGTTCTGCACCCCACAGTCCTTCAAGATTATAGAACTCACGAGCCTGTGGCATCATAACGTGTACTACAACCGCTCCTAAGTCGATCAACACCCAATCAGACGTCCCTTGTCCTTCTGTGCCAATCGGTGCGAAACCTGCTTGTTTGGCTTCAAATGCCACGTTGTCCACCACCGCTTTTAGATGACGGTTTGACGTACCTTCGGCAATCACGATACGCTCCATAACATCGGTCAATTCTGCTACATCAAGCACAGTAATATTTTTGGCTTTTAAGTCTTCTAAAGCACTATTAACCACTGCTAAACATTGTGCTAATTGATCATCGGTAAATACAGGACGTTGTGGGGATAATGTTAAACTCATGTTTGTTCCTATTTTTGAAAATCTAATACGTATTTTTAGAAAGTATTAAAAAAAATTAGTCTTGATTGGTATCAGATGGCACCTCTGCCAAATTACGGTTTCGCACAAAAACGACTTTGTGATTTTTATCATTGGGAAAACGTTCTTGTAACTCAAAATACCGGGGATACGCTCGCAAAAAGTCGCTAAATTTATCAAAATTAAACAGACGTGCGTCAAAATCAGGCTCAACTTTGAGAATATAATTTTTGACAGGGGCAATATTTGCCCAGCCTTGGTCGTTTGCCATATTTGCAATCGCCACTCGCACGAGCGTAATCGCCACGTCCACAGGTTTCATTTGGTTGCGGTCAATGGAAAATAACATATCCGCCGAGTCGTAAAAGTCCACGGTTGGGCGTTTTTCATCGTCAAAAAACTCTAAATAAGTAAAACGGTCGCAGGCTTGGACAAATGGTTTTGGCGTGTTGCTACGTCCAAAGCCATAAACCAATAACCCTTGCTCACGAATACGTTGTGCCAAACGAGTAAAATCACTGTCGGATGACACCAAACAAAAACCTTCAAACCGCTCAGTGTATAACAAATCCATCGCGTCAATAATCAGGCTAGCATCCGTGGCGTTTTTACCCGTGGTGTAGCTAAACTGCTGAATGGGCTGAATGGAATGTGATAGTAGCACGTTTTTCCAACTGTTGAGCTGTGGGCGAGTCCAATCACCATAGGCACGGCGAACGCTTGCCTTGCCAAGTGTGGCAATTTCGGACAACAGTTTATCAAGGTGGTTAACTGATGCATTATCCGCATCAATTAGCACGGCAAGTCGGATTTCTTGTGGCATGGCAAACAATATAAAGCCTAAAAATTAGGCATAGTTTAACACAAATTCATCATTTTCAGAAGTTTTTTCAATCATTATCAATACACTAATCAACACAATAAAAAATCCCCAAACCAGTGAGTCGTTTTGTGGTTTAGGGATTTTTGGCAAACTTCACCAAAAGTTAACTACAAATTAAATGTCATCACTCATCGCTTGCACGGCAGTTAGAGCAATGGTATAAATAATGTCATCAACCAAACAACCACGAGACAAATCATTAACAGGTTTATTTAAGCCTTGGAGCATAGGACCGACCGATAGGACGTTAGCGTTACGCTGAACCGCCTTATACAGGGCATTACCCACCGACAAGCTTGGAAATATAAACACGTTGGCTTGACCAGCCACAGGTGAATTTGGGGCTTTTGATTTGGCTACGCTTGCCACCACCGCTGCATCATATTGTAGTGGCCCATCAACTGCCAATTCTGGGGCTTTTTCATGCACTAATTTGGTCGCTTCCACCACTAAATCTACATCAGGACCCGCACCTGAGTCAATCGTTGAGTAGCTAATCATGGCAACTTTTGGCTCAATGCCAAACGCTTTGGCAGATTGGGCTGATTGGATAGCGATTTCGGCGAGTTGTTCAGCAGTTGGGTTCGGATTGACCGCACAGTCGCCATACACAACCACTTGCTCAGGGAGTAACATAAAGAAAATTGATGAGACTAGGCTGTATTGTGGTGCAGTTTTAATCAGCTGAAACGCAGGGCGAATGGTGTTGGCAGTCGTATGCACCGCACCCGACACCAAGCCGTCCACATCCCCCATGTATAACATCATCGTGCCAAGTACGACCGTGTCTTTTAGCTCTTCACGGGCTTTAGCTTCGTCAATTTTGCCTTTACGGCGTTCAACCATTGGGGCAACATATTGTTCGATAATGGTAGCTGGGTCGATGATTTCTAAGTCGGCAGGAATGATTAACCCCTTAGCATCTGCTACTGCTTGTACTTCATCTTTGGTGGCTAATAGCACACAGTGGGCAATACCACGGGTTTGGCAGTTAATCGCTGCTTCTACCGTGCGTGGCTCAGCACCTTCAGGTAGGACAATGCGTTTTTTGGCTGATTGGGCTTTTTTAACCAAGGCATTTCGAAACGCTGAGGGTGACAGACGGCTTGGACGACCGCTTGACTTGATTAGGCTTGCGACCTCATCATTTGAGGTAACTTGACCAATGACACGCTCGCCATGGACTTGTTTGGCGATGGCAAATAATGCCTCATCATTGTCAGAACCAACCAAAATCACATCAGCATCGAGAGCATTGGCGATTTGCTCGTTTACAGAGCTTGCATAACCGTGTGTTAAAGCCACACCTTTGACAACTTTCACATCGTCAGAGTTCTGGGCTTTTTCGTAAATCACTTCTAATAAATCATCAAATTTACCATTTGCCAAAGCGGTTTCAAATGCGTTTTGACCAATCACGTCAAATGGTGAAAAAGCAGTTTTGCCTGTTTTAGCAATCGCACCATCAAGGTCGGCATTGTGACTTACAGGAACTAATAAAATTGTGGTCATAATATTACCTTTTAAATTCTTGACAAGGTGAGTAAAACCCACCCTATAATTTATAAATTTTTAAAAATCACAAACCCAAAATTGCCTTGGTTTCGGTGGCGATTTGGTGTTCTTCATCGGTTGGGATTACCCATAATTCAATGCTAGAATCGGCGGTGTGGAATGAGCCTTCTGCACCACGGAATAATGCTTGGTTTTTATCAGCATCAAATTTTGCCCCTAAATGTTTTAATTTTTCAACGATTTTGGCACGCATATCTGCCCCATTCTCACCCACACCACCTGTGAATGCCACGCCTGTGACCTCTGGCAAGGCAGCAGTATACGCTAGAATGTATTTGGCGACACGGTAAGCGAACATATCAAGGGCTAAGATAGCGTCCTCGTTGCCGTCTTTTTCAGCATCTTCAAGCAAACGCATATCGTTTGAAATGCCTGATACACCAAGTAGACCACTCTTTTTGTTTAGCATAGTATCCACATCAGTGACTGACATACCTGCAATGCGGTTAAGTAGAGCATGCAGACTTGGGTCCACATCGCCACTGCGAGTACCCATCATAAGACCCTCTAACGGCGTTACGCCCATTGACGTATCAAGGCTTTTGCCGTCATACACTGCACTGGCTGAACAGCCATTGCCAAGGTGAGCAACAATCCAACCGTGTTTACCATCTTTTTGTGTTAATTCACTCGCACGGTTTGACACATAGGCGTGCGACGAACCGTGGAAACCATAACGGCGAATGTGATGCTCGGTGTATAGCTCTTTTGGCACAGCATAGCGGTAAGCATGGGCAGGCATGGTTTGGTGAAAAGCGGTGTCAAAAATCGCGACCTGGGCAAGTTCTGGATAGATACTGCTAATCGCTTTAATCCCTTCCACATTGGCAGGGTTATGTAGTGGTGCTAAATAGGACAGCTCTTCAATGGTCGCAAGCACTTCAGGCGTAATGATTGTTGCGGTTTTAAACTGCTCACCACCATGCACAACACGATGACCGACCGCCACGGGTTTGTAGTCTTTGATAAGCTCGCCCAAAATGATTTTTAGCGCTTCAGCGTGAGCACCACCACCGATTTGGATTTCGGTTTTGTTGCCATCAATATCTTTGTGCTTGATACGTGCATCAGCGTTGCCCAACGCCTCTGCCAAGCCCTCAATACGGTTTTCAGCGTTTTCAGAGATTAAGGCGTATTTTAATGATGATGAACCGCAGTTCAAAACTAAGATAGGATTTTGCATTGGCTTTCCTTCTAATTTTAGTGAAAAAAGGGTTAAAAAAACACCGATTATAGCATATTTTTATTAAATATGGGGTGTTTAGACATTCATTTTGCTAAAAAATTTAAGCAGTCAACCTGACATGAAAAATACCAAGCATTTTGCTTAACATTTAGGTTAAGTTGGATACATTTTTATGAAAAAAATGTTAAAAAACAAAAATATTTTGGTGTTAAAATAGCCAAAATTTTAGCGTATCTTTAACCATTCATTTTTTACAAAATAAATCTGAGCCATAAAATATGAACAAGCCAACACAGGAAAACCAAAACTTACCGCCCTCCTATCAACAACCAAGTAAATTTTTATTATTTTTACCGTGGGTGTTATTGTTGTTACTCATGTTAGCAGGATTTTATTTATTAATCCATGGTAAAATGTCTTTTAACAATAACACGCCTGCCGTAACCAATACGACAAATTGGCAACCACCGAAAGCCGAACCTGTGCCAAGCCAAACGGTCAATAATGATAAAAACGCCCCTGTTGCTAGCTATCACAATGCAGTGGCGACCGCTTCACAGTCAGTAGTGAATATTTATACCACACAAAAAGTGGATAATCCGTACATGAACGACCCTGTATTACGACGGTTTTACGAGTTTCACGGCATGCCCCAAGACTCAGAAAGCACCAATCTTGGCTCAGGAGTGATTGTTTCACCAGACGGCTATATCGTCACCAACGCCCATGTGATTGCCAAAGCGGACAATATCGTGGTAATGCTAAGTGATGGACGTAAAGCCAGTGCGACTTTGGTGGGAAGCGACCCAGAGAGTGATTTAGCCGTCATTAAAGTCAGTTTAACAGGGCTAAAACCGCTTGGTTTTAAAGAAAAAGCCACTGAAGTCGGTGATGTGGTGTTGGCGATTGGGAATCCTTTTGGCGTGGGGCAAACCGTCACCCAAGGGATTATCTCAGCAACAGGTCGCACAGGGCTTGGCATCAATACGGTAGAAGATTTTATCCAAACCGATGCGGCGATTAATCCTGGTAATTCTGGCGGTGCGTTGGTAGATGCGTATGGGCAGTTGGTTGGGATTAACACGGCGATTTTTTCTCGTTCGGGCGGTTCTATGGGGATTGGTTTTGCCATTCCGACCGAAATCGTGTCGCACGTCATGAATAGCCTTATCAAAGATGGCAAAGTCCGCCGTGGCTGGCTTGGTATTGAATTACAAGGGCGTGAAAAAAACCCAACCAACCTTGACGATACGTCAGGTGTTATGGTGATGAGCGTGGTGCCTGACAGTCCTGCTGGCAAAGCAGGGTTGCAACGTGGTGATATTATTTTGGCAATGGATAAAAAAGCCGTCAGCGATGCCAATGCGTTAATCCAAATGGTAGCGAGAAAATCACCCGCTAGCCAAGTCACGATGACGGTCAAACGTGGCAATGAGCAACAAGATATCGTGGTAACGCTTGGCGAACGAGAAGCCCAAAATAATGTGCAACAATTCCAACAACAACAAAATCAAAATTCGCAAAATCAACAACAACGCCAATCGGTTGATCCATTTGCCGAACAAGACGCCAAAGAACATGAAATCCCAGCTGAACTGTTAGAATTATTTAGAAATGGAAGACAATAATTGGTTAAATAAATTTAACCCCACCATGATTTAAACAAAGAAAAAGGCATATCCGAAAATATGCCTTTTTTGTTGATTATGATTAAACAGTTATTTGTCCTTTGATAAAAAGAACCAAGTGTCTAGCACGCTATCAGGGTTTAATGATACCGAGCTGATGCCTTGTTCCATAAGCCAATGGGCTAAATCTGGGTGGTCAGACGGACCTTGTCCACAAATACCGATGTATTTACCTGCTTTGTTGCAAGCATCAATCGCCATTTTTAACACTTTTTTCACGGCTGGGTCTCGTTCATCAAACAAATGCGACACGATACCGCTATCACGGTCAAGACCAAGCGTTAATTGCGTCAAATCATTTGAACCGATTGAAAAACCATCAAAGTATTCCAAAAACTCATCGGCAAGCAACGCATTGGTTGGCAATTCGCACATCATGATGATACGTAAGCCATTTTCACCACGTTTTAAGCCATTTTCTGCTAATAGCTCAATCACACGTTTGGCTTCACCTGTGGTACGCACGAATGGTATCATGATTTCCACATTGGTCAAGCCCATGTCATCACGCACACGTTTTAAAGCACGGCATTCCAGTTCAAAACAATCACGGAAATTATCCGATACATAACGGCTCGCCCCACGGAAACCAAGCATTGGATTTTCTTCAGAAGGTTCGTATAATTTACCGCCGATAAGGTTGGCATATTCGTTCGATTTAAAGTCAGACATCCTTACGATGACGGGTTTATCTTTGAACGCAACAGCTAAGGTTGAAATACCTTCAACCAATTTGTCCACATAAAAATCAACAGGACTTGCATAACCTGCAATGCGGTCTTGAATGGCTTGGACGATTTCTCGTGGTAGCGTGTTCATGTTAAGCAAGGCTTTTGGATGCACGCCAATCATACGGTTAATAATAAATTCCAAACGTGCCAACCCAACCCCTTTATTTGGAATTTGGGCAAACCCAAAGGCACGGTCAGGATTGCCGACATTCATCATCACTTTAAACGCAAGCTCTGGCATACTGTCAATAGAATTATTTTGGATTTCAAAGTCCAGTTTACCTTCATAAATAAAGCCTGTATCCCCTTCGGCACACGATACGGTAACAGATTGACCGTCTGTTAACAATTCAGTGGCATTGCCACAACCGACAATCGCAGGCACGCCCAATTCACGAGCGATAATCGCCGCATGGCAAGTACGTCCGCCACGGTTGGTAATAATCGCTGACGCACGTTTCATCACAGGTTCCCAATCTGGATCAGTCATATCAGAGACGAGTACATCGCCGTCTTGGACTTTGTCCATTTCGCTGATTGCATTGACGATACGCACCGTACCTGCCCCGATACGTTGACCGATTGAACGTCCTTCACAAATCACGTCGCCTTTTTCTTTTAACAAATAGCGTTCCATGACATTGCTACCTTCACGGCTTTTGACCGTTTCTGGACGAGCTTGGACGATAAATAATTTTCCGCTATCGCCATCTTTTGCCCACTCAATATCCATGGCATGACCATAATGTTTTTCAATAATCAACGCTTGTTTGGCAAGTTCGGTCAGCTCGTCATTGCTTAAAGCAAATTGTTGGCGTTCTTCTTTGTCAACAGGCACGACTTTTACCGATTTTCCTGCTGAAAAACTGTCAGCATACACCATTTTTTGTTGTTTTGAGCCAAGATTTCGGCGGATAATCGCGGGTTTATTATTATTTAACAAGGTTTTTGAAAGATAGTATTCATCAGGGTTTACCGCCCCTTGTACCACCATTTCACCCAAACCATAACTTGCAGTGATAAACACCACATCATCAAAACCACTTTCGGTATCAATGGTAAACATCACGCCTGACGTGCCAGTCTCTGAACGCACCATACGCTGAACACCTGCTGACAACGCCACGCCTGCGTGTTCAAAACCTTTATGTACACGATAGGCAATCGCACGGTCGTTGTAAAGCGATGCAAACACTTCTTTAATTGCCACCAAAATATTGTCAATACCACGAATATTTAAAAACGTTTCCTGCTGACCTGCAAATGACGCATCAGGCAAATCTTCTGCGGTTGCTGATGAACGCACCGCCACCGCAATGTCTTGTCCTTCGCTCAATGTGGCAAAGGCATCACGAATTTCTTGTTCCAAATCTTTTGGCAACTGTTGGGCAATAATCATGTCACGGATTTTTTTACCCGTTTCGGCAAGGGCATGAACGTCATCGACATTTAAGCCTTTTAACGCGTCATTGATTTTGTCATTTAAACCTGTGTCATGCAAAAACTTGTTAAAGGCATCTGATGTAGTGGCAAAACCTGTCGGTACGCTCACACCAAGGTCAGTCAAATGGCTAATCATCTCGCCCAATGACGCATTTTTGCCACCGACTTTGTTAATATCGTTTTTACCAAGTTTTTCAAACGGGATTACTTGTGGGTTCATAACAACTCCGTGCTGTTTGATGAAATAAATTTTTAAAATAGGGGTATTTTGCAAAATTATGCCATATATTTTACACTAAAAAAGTCCTTTTCACAAAAAAAATTTGTTAAGTTTGCGATTATTTTTGCAAATTTGTCCAATTTTACCGCTAAATTAGGTATAATAAAAAGGCACACTTTTAGCAAGGATATCTTATGGATACTATCAAAGCCACCATGCAAAACAAAAATGCTCTGAATGAAAATGGCGATAATTTACGTACGGTGTTTTATGTGTCTGACGGCACGGCAATTACCTCCGAGACCATTGGACGCTCAATGTTAACCCGTTTTCCCAACGTGCCATTTCAGGTGTACGTTATTCCGTACGTGGACAGCATGGAAAAAGCCGACAATGCGGTCGAACACATTAACCAAGCCTACCAAAAAGATGGGGTAAAGCCATTGGTATTTGACACGATTGTTGATGATAAAATCCGTGAACGCATTAACCAAGCCGAAGCGTTTAATTTGGATATTTATGAAGGTTTAATCGGTAAAATTTCTGATGAATTAGGTGTATCCCCTGCTCCACATACGGTAAATGCTCACGGTGATGTAGACTCAGAAATTTATAAAGAGCGGATTGACGCAGTACATTTTGCCCTTGATAATGATGACGGGGCAAGAACCAACCATTACTCGGTGGCGGACATTATTTTGATTGGGGTATCACGTTCGGGCAAAACGCCGACATCGCTATATTTGGCGTTACAATTTGGTATTCGGGCCGCAAACTATCCGTTAACCGAAGATGACTTATACGAAAACACGTTACCAAAAGCCCTGCAACCCTACAAAGACAAGCTATTTGGCTTGGTGATTGATACCGACCGTTTGGTAAAAATCCGCCAAGAACGCAAAGCAGGCAGTCGCTATGCCAGCTATCACCAATGCCAACAAGAATTACAAGCCATTCAAGGCATTTACATTTCGCAAGGCATTCCCAATATTGATGTTTCTACCATGTCCATTGAAGAAATCGCTACCCGTATTTTACAAATGACAGGGTTAAAACGCCGTTTTGGTTAAGGTTGCTTGAGCGTTTTTAATTGTTTTAACAAAGCATTAATATAGCGGATTTGAGCCATTTTTGCGTCATATTCGCTCTTGGCATTGCCATTTTTAGCCATTTTTATTTCAATATTGATATAATCAATTCCATAAAAATGGCTAAAATTTGACAACGATTTATCGCTCACTTCACCAACATTTTCGGTTACCACGTTAAATTGTTGCGCTGCACACAAATTGTTAACTAGCTGATTTTTATCAAAATTCTTCGTATTACTTTGGGTAAACCAAAACAGATTTTTTTGCTCTGCATCATGGCGACAATTTACCGTCATATCGCCCAGCTCTGCCAAATTATTCATGCCAAATCGCCCATAACGGCTATTATTATGCAATGCCAACACGATACTATCACGATTTAAATTTAATTTTTCTAAAATATATTGTGAAAATAAGTAACTAGATTGTGCTTCTAAGGTTTTGCTATCTTGATAACCAAAAATCCGATTGGGGTCAATTTCGGTATTCTTTTGTGAAATTTGGTCAAATAGCCCTCGTTGTTCTGCATTTTCTAGCACCACCATGCGTCCACCGTGATTCACTAAAGTTTGCAACCCACTGTCAAAACTGGCATCTTCCGAGTCATGTACCACCAAATACCGCAAATTACCGACAGGCGAATGCTCAAACACGCCAAGCCGATAAGCACGTTCGCCGATTTGAACTTGTTCATAATGGTAAGTTACCGAATTTTTATTGACAAAATCCAAATGACTGCGTTGTAACAAATCTTTATCGAGCTTTTTAGTAACTAATTGATAATTTGGTATATTTTCACTGATTAATGCAAAACTTGCCTTTGTCCACAAACAAGATGAAAAAATCGCAACATACAATATCAAATAAAATGATGGATAAAAAGCTTTCTTTGACATATTTTTTGACATAAACATTCACAATATTACAGATAAATCGCTAACAGCTTTATATAAAAAACATAAAAACTTTATAAAAATTGTTCAATTTAACCCAAGTCAATAATTTGGTTAAAAAATAAACAATTTTAAATCAAAAATTTTGCCAAAAATTTGATGTTTTTTCTAGGATAATTTTGTAATTTATCGACATTATTTTGGTTTTAAGATTTTTTTGTTACCGTAATTTTTCTGTGTACTTTCTGTAAACTTTCTTCTACCGATCTTGTTAACATTGTAATATTTGTTAACATTTTAAGCCAAAAAGATATCCAAATTTTAAAATATTTCCTGTTATCATAGCCACACTTTTATCATTATGTAACCAAATTGGTTGGTTATGTAACCCAAAAGCCACTTTTGTATATGTTTAATTGATAAATTTTTATGCGTATGTTTTTTAGCAACATTTGCAAAAACATAACAAATATACGCATAAAAACTTGAATATGAGTTTTTAGCCATGAATTTTATCCAAAAAGCTATGGTAACCCTTGTTCCTTGTGTAATGTTTAGCCTACCAACCACCGCCACAGCAAATGATGGGGTGGACAATTTGTTAGAAAAAATCACCACGCTACAAAGCCAAACTTCAAACACAGCGGATGGCTTGCTTAGTAAAGCCAAAACCCTTATCGGTACACCATATCGGTTCGGTGGTACAACACCAAGCGGATTTGATTGCAGTGGCTTTATGCAATATGTGTTCAAAAATGCAGGTATCAGCCTACCACGCACTTCTCGTGATATGGCAACAGTGGGCAAACAAGTTAGCCGTGATGCGTTACAAGTAGGCGATATGGTGTTTTTTGCCCATAGCGGCAGCCGTATCAGTCATGTGGGTATGTATGTGGGCGATGGCAAATTTATCCATTCACCCTCAACAGGCAAAACTGTAGAAATCACTAGCTTAAATTCAAAATATTGGGCAGGACGTTATATCACTGCTCGCCGTGTATTAAATGGTTAATTTTTAACAAGTTGTATCAGTGTTAAAGCAGACTTTTGTCTGCTTTTTTCATGCGTTTATCTTTTAAAGGGTCATTTATGGGTGTATTTTTACTAAAAAATGATTATAATTTGACGTTAAAATTTTTTAATAATTCTGTTACATCATGTCAAACTTAGCCAGTCAAACACACCTTAGCTATTCCGATACTACTACTACGCCTTTAGGGTTTTGGCGACGTTTGGCAACGGTGTTTAATTTATTACCTAATAAATATCAAGTCGGCCAATACAATCTAAAAGCTACCGAAACGGATAAGTTTATCTTATTTATCTTGTTAACCATGCTTGAATTAGCATTACACGGCAGTTGGTATGCGTTTATGCTATCGTCTGAGCGTCTAAATATTGCAGGCGTTGGCAATGTGGTGGAGGATGACGTGATGTTATCGCTCGCCATGTTCGCATTAGCTTTGTTTAGCTTATCAATTTTGGCGATTGCAGGTGTGTTAAATATCCCTGAAAATACGGCTCGTTGGTTTTGGGTGCAAGGCTCATATGTGCTGATGTACCTATTTTATGGACTATTATTTACCTTAGCAATTGGGGAAAATACCAGCGCAGTCGGCATTATGTTTTTGGGCAGTATGGTGCTTGGGCTGTTTTTGTTGCGTTGGCGGTTTATTTTGACCGCCTATCTGTTATGCGTGGCGGTATTGCTGTTTTTTTTGATTAATCAACATTTTCAATATTTTCACGCTGTACCAAGTTTTTATCCAGCAGATAATCTCTATGGCACGCAAATTTGGCAGTTAAGCTATTTGTATCTTGCGGTACCAAAAGTAACCTTAACCGTGTTAGCAGTCGCCCAAGTATTGCGAGTTTTAGAAAAACAAGAGCAATCCATTTATCATCTCTCGGAAATAGATGCGTTAACAGGAGCATACAACCGCAGAAGTGTATATGCGTTTTTTAATCATCTGTGGACATACCGAGATTGGCAAGCGGTGAGTGTGATTTACTTTGATTTGGATAAATTTAAAAATGTGAATGACACTTATGGGCATCCCATTGGCGATAAAGTACTTATCCATGCGGTGCAAGCAGTCAAGCCGATTTTGCCAAAAAGAGCAGTATTAGGACGGCTCGGCGGTGAAGAGTTTGTGGTCATTTTGCCCAATAGTGAACAACACGAAACCCAAGTTTTTGCCGAAAAAATCCGCCATGCGATTGCTAACAATCCTGTTAAGTTAACTGATAACGCCCATGTGAAAGCCAATCAAGGACAACATGAGCTTGTAGTAACGGCAAGCCTTGGCGTTGGCTCAATGTATCGGCTCGGCGAAAGCGTTGATAATCCGCAAAAACCGCATTTTTTGAGCTATTTACGCCAACAAACATCACCAAGTTTAGAATTACCCATGGCATTTGAAAAGCTGATTAACCGTGCTGATGATGCCATGTACCAAGCCAAAACCACAGGGCGCAACCGTGTCATGTTAGCAAAACCGATGCGGTTTCAAGACCATATTTAAAATCATGCTTTAAACTCATTCTTAAATATCGCTAATTATTTTCTTTTTATAAATTTTTATAACTAATTTTTATTATTTGTATAAAAATTATTCCTATTCTTCTGCTTTTCTAATTCATTCCAATAATTTATATTATACACATAAATCCTAACTTTTTATAATTTCAGATGATTGGAAGCAACATGACCCAAACTATCCCTTTACGCAATGACCCCAAAAAAGTCGCGATGGCATCGATGATTGGCACTGCTATCGAGTTTTATGACTATTATATCTATGCTGCCGCTGCGGTTTTGGTATTTAATACTCAGTTTTTTGATAAATCTGACCCTGCTGCCGCTACCCTATTTTCGCTATCGACTTTGGCGTTGGCGTTTATCGCTCGCCCTGTCGGTTCGGCGTTGTTTGGGCATTTTGGTGATAAATTAGGACGCAAAAAAACCTTAGTTGCGTCACTTTTGACCATGGGCTTATCCACCGTTGCCATTGGAATTTTGCCAACTTATGCCCAGATTGGCGTAGTAGCTCCCCTACTTTTGTGTATTTTACGCATCGGTCAAGGCATCGGACTTGGTGGTGAATGGGGCGGTGCGGCGTTGGTCGCTACCGAAAACGCTCCTGAAGGCAAACGTGCGTGGTATGGTACGTTTCCACAACTTGGTGCACCAATTGGGCTATTTTTAGCAAATGCCGTATTCTTTGTATTAAGTTATTTGCTTGGCAAGGATGCGTTGGTGGAATGGGCATGGCGGATTCCATTTTTAATTTCAATGATACTTGTTGGGGTGGGACTGTATGTGCGTATGACTTTGCACGAAAGCCATGTGTACCGCACCGCCGAAGCCGAAGGTAAAAAGGTCAATGCTCCTGTGTTCAAGGTTTTAACTGAATATTGGCGACCGATTTTGCAAGGGACGTTCGTCATGGCAGCGACCTATGTGCTATTTTATATCATGACCGCCTTTGTGCAAGTGTATTCAAAAAGCCCTGCGAAACTTTCCCCAGACGGACACCCGATGGGGCTTGGTATTGAACCGAATACATTTACAGGATTTTTGTTGTTAAGTGCGATTGTGTTTGGTTTATTCACGAGCGTGTCTGGCATCATCGCTGATAAAATCGGTCGCAAAAAATGGCTAACCTTTGTTACCATCGGCATCATGATTTTTGGCTTATGCTTGCCATTATTTTTGACAAATGGCACGCCAGTGAGCGTGTTGGCGTTCTTGGTGGTTGGGATGGCGTTTATGGGTATGACTTTTGGTCCGATGGCGGCGTTACTGCCTGAATTATTCCCAACAGAAGTTCGCTATTCTGGTGCGTCATTATCCTACAATTTAGCGGCAATTGTCGGTGCATCGATTGCAACTTTAGTCGCTATTGAGATTAACAATCGTTTTGGCATGATGGGCGTGGGCATTTATATGTTTGCCAATGCAATTTTGTCGCTGTTTGCGTTGATGACAATGAAAGAAACCAAAAATATTGATTTAACCGCTTAGGCTATTTTTAAAATTTATTATCACCAACCGCCAATCTTATCAAAAGTTTGGTGGTTTTTTGTTAAAACTTTGTCAAAAATTTGCGAGTTGATGAAAAACTGCTAAAATATCGCCTTTGATACAACTAAGCTTTTAACAAAAATAAAAAATGATACCAAACCCAAATCCCCACCCGATCCGCTGTGCATGGTGCATTACCAAGCCACCATTTGACACGCTCTATCAGCATTATCACGATACCGAATGGGGCAAGCCGAGTTTTGACGACCGTTATTTATTTGCAATGCGGTGTCTTGAAGGGATTCAAGCGGGGCTAATAACTGTTTATTGAAATCTACCTAAATCTATGCAATAATACCTATTATAAACAGATTAATAACTATCAATCAAGCATCCGAACAGTTAGGCGTTTCTATCTCAACCTTACGCAGATGGGATGAAACAGGCGTGCTTGTGGCAGAACGCACCCCAAAAGGGCATAGACGTTACGACATCAGCAGAATCAATCCTAACTTACTACACGGCATAGGTGATAAAGACCGTAGAACCATTGCTTATACTCGTGTATCAAGCCACGACCAAAAAGAAGACCTACACCGTCAAATCCAAGTCTTAGAAATGTACTGTGCCAAACAAGGTTGGACGTATGAAATCATTAACGACTTAGGCAGTGGCATGAACTACCACAAAAAAGGATTAAAACAATTACTTGACGGCATACTTGAAAATCAAATAGGGCGACTGGTGCTTACCCACAAAGACCGCTTATTACGCTTTGGAGCAGAACTTGTCTTCGCCCTATGTGAAGCAAGAAACGTGGAAATCATCATTATCAATCAAGGCAAAAACCTATCTTTTGAAGAAGAACTCGCCCAAGACGTACTCGAAATTATCACCGTATTTTCGGCACGGTTTTATGGCTCACGCAGTAAAAAGAATAAAAAACTACTCGAAGCCGTTAAAGAGGTTTTAGAATGACTGTAGTGGTCAAGTTTAATTAGACAGCTTTAATTTGTTTGGTTTCACCTTTGTCATCTGTTTGAAACTCTTGAATAGCTCCATCTTCTCTTTTTACCCAAAGTCTCTGATTTGTTATTTTACTTTGTGTACTTTTTTCGGTTAAAATAAATCCTTCTCCAAAATCACCTAATTGGATAATCGGTAACTTAGGAATATTAATATTAACACTGCCACCTTCTTTAAAAATATGTTTATCTGCTTTCACCTCAAATTTATTTTCAGTAGTAATAAAAATCCCTTCAGGGGTTATTTTTAACTCTGTACCAGCAACCATTTTCTTCTCCTCAAAAACAACCTATATATTTTTTAATTAAGATATAAATAACACATTATCTATAAATATAAAACTGTCAAAATAGAATTAAAAATCTTAACCAAACCAATCTTCTATGTATCCTATCACAAGACATTTATAATAAAATAGCACATTTCCCCCAACCAACAATCACTTTTTCAACCGTTTGTTTTGCCAAACCTACTGCCCAATCATCATCAAAATCCCCGCCCAAATCAACCCAAAACTCAGCATTTTTTCTGTACTCACCACTTCATTTAATACCACAATAGACAGCACAAACATCAACGCAGGCTCAAGATAACTGAGCATCCCGAACAAATTCACAGGCAACAGCGAACTCGCCTGCAAATTACTCTGCATCGCCACCGCACTAATCACCCCAAGCCCTACAACCAACGCCACCATAGACAATGAGCCACTCATCACCGCAAAACTATCGCCTTGCCAGCACAACACCGCCAACGCAATCGGAGCAATTATCGTCAAATCCACAAATAAACCCAACAACGCAGGCACGCCCTGCCAACGACGAACGGTATAATAAATCGGATAAGTTAAACAAACCCACGCGGTCGCCCACGACACTGAACCTGCCAAATACACCTGCAACACCACCCCTCGCACTGCTAGAACAATCGCTATGCTTTTTAGGCGGTTTAACCGTTCACCGAATACGATAAGCCCGCCACAACCATCGCAAGCGGGAATAAAAAATAACCAATCGCTACATTCACCGCCTGCCCATTCACAGGTGCCCACATAAATAACCACAACTGACTTGCCAAAATCGGCGTGGGCAACACCAACAGCAACTTTTGTTTTAACGTGGTCAAACCTTGCCAAAATCGGCGTAATTTGGCAAAACTACCGCTCATCAGCATAATTGCGAGCAGACCAAACCACATCGCTACCATTCGCCACAAAAACACCTGCGTGCCTGTCAACGGCAATAGCCAATGACTGTACAGATACAGCACCACAAACAGCACATTGGACAACAATGCTAACGTAATACCTGATAAAATTTTGTTATTTTGCAAAAGATTGGTAAAGCTCGCGGTTGGGTTAAGTTTGGGTTGAGCGGTTAAATTTTGCATATCAATGGTGACCCACAATCCGTTTTTTCAAATCATTTTTCAAAAAATATTGCGATATTATAAAAGGTTTTTTTGAAAAAATATTTCATTTTTTAACAAATTATGCTAAATTAGCACATTCTTTTTTTATAAAAAAATGCTTTTTTTGCACAAAGTGATTTTAAGCTCTATGATAGGTCTGTTATGCAACACGAAATTGATGATATTGATAAGCGTATTTTAAATATTTTACAAGAAGATGCGACCCTACCGCTCAAAAATATCTCCGAGCAAGTCCATGCGTCAGTTGCCACCTGTCAACGCCGTATTCAGTTCATGATGGATACAGGCGTGATTACCAAACAAGTAGCGATTATTAACCCTGTGGAGTTGGGTTTTGGCTTGACGACATTTGTCTTGATTGAAATGGAAAAGCAAAATACGGCGTTGCAAGACGGTTTTGAACGGTTGATGAACCGTTTGCCAAATGTGATGAGTTGTTACGAAATTTCAGGAGATTTTGATTTTTTATTGTTGGTTCATGCCAAAAATATGGAAGATTATCACCGTTTTACTCGTGATTATTTGACCTTTGAAAATAATGTGAGACGTTTTAAAAGTCAATTCGTGATGAATTTTTCTAAAGTTGGGACAAAGATTGAATTAGATTAATCTAAATAATAAAATAAGGTGTTCCGTTCGCCATGAGTTAAGTGATATGTTAAAAAACCGTTATAGCTTGACAAGCTTACCACGAACGATTTTTTAAACAATCGGCTCTTTACGATAGATAATGGTGGACGGTAGCGACAAGCCAAATACCAATGCAAAGGCGACGAAAAATGCCTTTAACGCATAATCCATCATTTGGGCGAATAATGGCTGATTATAGCCTGCGTAACCAAGCTCAACCAAACTTAACATTGCTTTGTACGCAGGCACACCGGGCATCATACACAAAAGTGCAGGGACAAGGACGGTTTTTGGGGTGATTAGATAACGTTTTGCCAAATACACCGACAAAAAACCCGTTACCATTGCGGTTATAAAAGTGCTGACGATTAAATTTGCCCCCAATTGTAACCAAATATTTCTTAAACCAAAGCCCACTACCGTTATCAGCACGCACTTCCACAAATGTTCTTTTGGTACATTAACCATCATGCTCCAACCAAGCGTCATGAGCGATGCAAAAAATACCGCTTCCGCCAAGCTACCAACATCAATCATAACAATCATTAGGCGATGCCCCACTCATGAATTTGTAATAAAATCAATGCCAAACTAATGCCCACGCCTGATGATAAGGTCAAAATCACCACAAACATAAAACGCCCAATCCCAATATTCATATAACCTTTTAACATATCAGACAACGAATTAATCAAAGGAAAACTTGGTACAAGTAATAACACGCTGGACGCAATGGCAATGTGTGGGTCATTGCCCAGATGGGCAAGCAGTGCCATACTACTCAAGATAGACGCACAAAAAGCGGTCGTCCCTGCCACCACAAAGGGATTAAAATGGTGTTTTGTTAAAAAATAGCGGACTAATTGCCCAACCATTGCCGACAAATACGTCATTGCCACGACCACCAAATCACCACCTGCCAAATGAGCAAAACACGCACACGACAGCCCCACCATCATCGCCACTAGCCAAAACGGATAAGTGCGTTTATCTAAATTATCAAAGCGTTGAATGGCGTGTTCTAGTGGACTAACACCGTCAATCAAACCATTGGCAGTGGGCATTCGCTCCAAATCTAACACAATACGCTGAATTTGGATAATCATATTAACATTAATCACATGAGTCGTGGACGCTCGCAAGGTCGTGATACAGCGATTATTATAAATCGTGGTAATGGTAATACCGTTAAACGCAAGGCTACATTCCACGCTCGCCACGCCGAGTGTCGCCCCAAGTCGTTTACACAAATCCACCACCACGGTAGACTCCGCCCCATATTGCATCAACAATAAACCACACCGCACGCATAGGCGGGTGATTTGTTGTTGGTCTTCGTATGCCATATAGGGCAATCGGCGAATGGTGGTGGGCATACCGTTTAATGTTTCAAAATGTGGGATAAAGTTGGTAAAAATAAATTAAAAATGAATTTTACACAAGTTTAGTAATTTTTTCAAAATAAAAAACCACCGATTGGCAGTTTTTGTAAAAACAACATGGTTATGTTAACCAAAATGCCCACTGATATAGCCTTTGGTTTGTGGATTTTTGGGATTGTTAAAGATTTATTCGGTTTTGTCCATTTCTATCATTTCGCCCAAATACATATACGCCGTATAATCCGAAACTCGCATCGCTTGTTGCATATTGTGAGTGACAATCACAATGGTATAATCCTGTTTTAAATCCGCAATTAACGCTTCAATCGCCCCAGTAGAAATGGGGTCAAGTGCCGATGTCAGTTCATCTAACAACAACACTTCAGGGCGAGTGGCGACCGCACGAGCGATACACAAGCATTGCTGTTGTCCGCCTAACAGCGGTAGCCCTGATTTCTTGAGTTTGTCTTTGACTTCTGTCCACAGGGCTGATTTTTTTAATGCCCATTCCACACGTTCGTCTAGTTCGCTTTTGCTTAATTTTTCGTATAACCGCACGCCAAACGCTACATTATCATAGATTGACATTGGAATGAGCGTGCATATTAGGATAGAGCTCGTACATACGGTTAAACGTGCGTAACAGCGTGGATTTGCCACAGCCTGACGGTCCGATAAAGGCGGTTACTTTTTTATCATAAATATTAAGATGAATGTTTTTTAGGGCATGAAATTTACCATAATAAAAATCAAATTGGTTGACTTGGGTTTTACTTTTTAGTTTGTCTTGCATAGGATAACCTTTTTTAAAAATATTTAAATAAATGTATATTTTTGATTAACTACGTGATTCTTTACCACTTAACAATCTTGCCAACATATTTAACCCAAGCACCGCCAAGGTGATTAACAACGCCCCTGCCCACGCTAATTGTTGCATATTTTCATAGGGTTGCGATGCTAATTGATAAATGGCATTGGGTAAATTTGCCATCGGTGCGTTCATATCTAAACTAAAATATTGGTTATTCATGGCAGTAAATAATAATGGGGCGGTTTTGCCTGAAATCCGTGCAAATGCCAACAACACGCCTGTTAAAATCCCTGCCTTAGCAGAACGCAAAGTAACGTGGCTCACTAGTTTCCATTTTGGCGTGCCAAGAGTTTATAGATAAACAAAATCACTTAAATCACATTAATGGCATTGAAAACTTCTGGTCGCAAGCCAAGAGAATGCTGAGAAAATACAACGGCATTGATAAGAAAAACTTTCATCTTTTTATTAAAGAATGTGAGTTTCGTTTTAACTATGGCTCGCCTGTAATCAGCTTAGAGTGTTGAGAAGATGGTGTGAAATTTGAACTTAATCTAGTTCAGCCCCAAAATTTTAATAAGGATTAGTGACTGAAATAACCACGCAATAAAAAAGCCAAATCATACAATTTGGCTTTTTTATCAATATCAATCACCCTACAATTAGTGCAACGCCCCAATAAAATCTGACAAAATTTTAATATCATTATCAGACAGCTTAGCAGCGACTACTTGCATCATGCCTTTTTCGCCTTTTTTGGCAGCATCATTGGTACGCATCTGCTCTGGCATCAAGCCTTCATCTTCACGACCCGCCGCACGGAACAGCTTTAACTGCGTTGCAATATATTCAGGATGCTGACCGCCCAAACGTGGGAACGCCGCCCATTGATTACCATTACCTTTGCCACCATGACAGCCAGAACACGGGATTACACCACGTTTGCTGTCACCACCAAAGTATAATTTTTGAGCTTTTTCTGCGGTTGCAGGATTGGCATAACCGACGCTCCAGCGTGGCTGACTGGCAAAATAACCCGCCACATTCGCCATATCTTGGTCGCTAAGTTGCGATGCGTAAGCCTTCATAATGGCATTGGCACGGTCGCCATTTTTGAACGCAACTAATTGCTTATACAGATACTTTACACTTTGACCGCCCAAGTTTGGTTGTGCAGGCACGGCACTTACACCATTCGCCCCATGACACGCAGCACACACCGTTTCGGCAATCACTTTACCTTTTTCAATATCGTATTTTGGCACAGCAACAGCCGCAGAACCGCTTACGCTGGCAATCAAAAGGCTGGCGGCAGTGATAATTTTCTTCATCGGTCATCTTCCTACAAAAAAGATTGCTGGCAATCTTTAAAATTTGCAATACAACATTTTGCCAATTTTATTTCAGATACACCATCGTTAAACACAAAAAAATAGGTTATAATTGTGCTATTATAACAAGATTTTGACAGTTTTGTTTGATTTTTTTAAACTTTTCACAAAGTCCTGCACAATCAATCCCGCTAAAACCCCAATTGCATCATTGATATGATGCGTATTATGCCACAATTTTACTGGCAAATAAATGAAAAATCTTGCAAAAAATGCAATTTTTTTGTTTTTTCTCAGCAAAAATGGTTAAAATTTTTCAGCCTATTTTTGACAAAACTTAACAAAAAATCCGCAGTCGGTGGGGTTTTTCTGTTAAAATAAACGGTTAATTTTTTTAAATTTAGATTGTGAAAGCCCATGAACCAAGCAACGAACCAACCAACTTTTGCCGACCAAAATCCAACTAACGCTCCAACCACTGATGATTGCCAACGTTGGTTACAACAGACTGAATTTTTGCTATCTGCCCCAACCTTTAAGCTGTGCCCTGCCGATACAGGGCTAGAAGTGGCGTTCGCAGGGCGTTCCAATGCGGGAAAATCGTCGTGTATCAATGCCATTACCAACCAACGCCAACTGGCTCGCTCGTCCAAAACACCGGGGCGTACCCAAATGATTAACTTTTTTCACATGGGAAATACCGAACAAAGGTTGGTAGATTTACCTGGCTATGGCTACGCCGCCGTACCTGAAAGTATGAAACAAGAATGGCAAAAAGAGTTGGAAAAATACTTGGTTTCTCGTAAAAGTTTAACAGGATTGGTGCTATTAAGCGATATTCGGCATCCGCTAAAATTTTTTGATGAACAAATGCTTCATTGGGCAAAAGATGGGGATTTGCCTGTACACGTTTTGTTAACAAAATCGGATAAGCTCAAGTACGGAGCATCAAAAAATAGCTTGCAACAAGTACGAAATCAATTAGCAAAACTAAAATTACCTGTTAGCGTACAGTTGTTTTCTGCCCAAAATAAACAAGGTATTGATGAGTTACGCTTAAAACTCGCCGATTGGTTACGATTTGAGCCAAATAACCCTACGAATGCCGAGATTAATGCGGAAAACTAATTCGTTTATTAATCAATTTTAAAGGCATGAACCGACTGAATTTGTTCATTTTGCTCACGAATATTTGCCAAAATGGTGGTATTTTTCGGTAAAGTTTGGGCTAAGTTTTTCGCTTGTTCCAACGAAGTAATGGCATCTTCCAGTTGATTTTGCCAAAATTGTGCGTTGGCACGGTAACGTAACACGTTGATTTGGTGTATGATTTTTTCATCGTTTTGCGTATTTTTGGATAAAATTTGACTGGCTTGTTGTAGTTTTTGCCAAATTATCACATCTCTTGGGTATTTTTTTGCCAAAGGTTGCAGTAATGAGATTATCGCTTTCGCCCCTTGTACTTGGTTGTTTTTCAGGTGTAAATCAGCTAAATATAGCTTGATATCTCGGCGTTCAGGCAGTAAATTTGACAAATTATTGAGTTTTTCAATGGCTTGGGTGGTTTGTCCTTGGGCATCATCTAGTTTTGCCGATACGATAACCGCTAACGGATTGCTGTTATCTTGAATGGACGCTTGCAAGGGTTTGAGCGTGATTTGGGCTTCTTGGTATTGGTGTTCGTCCGTGAGCAACATGGCAAGGGCAAGTTTTGCCCCATCGCTGGTGCGACTGGCTTGGGTGAGTTCGTTTTTATTGGTTAATTTGGCTTGATACCGTCCCCACCATTGGATTTGTTCAAATAATTGTTTGCGGTATAAATGGGTTGGGCTGTTGCTAAGTGCTTGATTTGGATAACTTCTGGCTCGGTTGGTGGTTTCGCTGAGCCGTTCAGCGGTGAGTGGATGGCTCATGACAAAACTTGGAATCAAGGCATTGGCTTTGACAGGATTTTGTTGGTTTAACGTGGCAAAAAATTGGGGCATGGCATTGACATCATAGCCTGCTTGCGACATGATTTGCATCCCCACTCGGTCTGCTTCACGCTCTTGGCTACGGCTAAATGATGCCCCTGCATTGGCTGACATCGCTTGCGAACCCATCATTACCGCCATGCCTGCGTTGCCTTCGCCTGATTTTGCCGCTACGATACTCGCCAATAATCCGCCCATTTGGATTAACATTTGTTTCCCCTTTTCATCACTGCGGTGTTGGTAATGGCGTTGGCTGACGTGAGCGATTTCGTGGGCAATCACGCTCACCACTTCGTCAAGACTTTGGGCTTTGTCAATCAAGCCAATATTTAGCCCAATCAACCCCGCTGGCACGGCAAAAGCATTGATTTGTCTATCGTTAATCAACACCAACGCAAGCGGTGCATCGGCACGGGCAAAGGCATTTAATTGCCAAACCACCTGTTCCAACTGTTGCTGTAACCAATAATCTTGTAACAAAGGAGCAGAGCCGTTCAACTGTCGTAATGCCCATTCGCCAAGCATCAAACTTTGTTGACTATCAATCAAACCACCATCGCTAATCGTGGGCAAATTTATGCTTTGTAAATTATTATTTAAATTATTTTTTGAATTATTGGTTAAATGATTATTTAAATTTGATTGATAAAAATGATTATCATGGGCAAAAACTGGCATACTAAATCCAAGCAACAAGGCTAAAATTGGGGTTAAACTTGATGCTAAACTTATTTTTAACAACGATTGACGATTTGGTTTTTTTGGCATTTTTTTTGGCAGATTTTTGGATAAGATTGGTAACATGGTTTTTTATTTTTCCCAAAATCAAGTAAAATAAGGCAAAACTAGCATAGCATAATTTGCTTAAGGCTGTTTATCAAAATTGCATTGATTTGTAATTTTTAAATGAAATTTAAGTTAAAATTTAACAAAAGAGTAAAAAATGAATTTCACCATTTCGCAACATTTAACAGAACAAACCGATTTTCAACACGATTGGCAAGTTTTTCTTACCCTATTATCAAAAACTTATAATGAAAATTTATACATTGAAAATTATGTCAATGGTAAAAATCTTGCCTGCCCCATGCCCTTGTTAAAGCTCAAAATGGCGTTAAGAACGACTGAAATCGGCAACGGCGTATATCTGACTGCCACTGACCCCAATAGCACCAATGATATCCAAGCATTTTGCCAACACGCAGGGCTTGATTGTCATTCTGCAGCAATAAACGAAAACAACACTCAAAGCGAAATGTTTCATTTTTTGATTATTAAAAATAAATAAATATTTTATTAAATTAAAATAAGCAATAAATGTTACAAATTTACAGTATAATTGTTGTGGTTTTTATCAAAGTTCGGTTTATAATAGGCGTATTTTTATACGAGTTTTGTCAGTTATTTTTGATAACAATTCTTTTTACCGCTTTATCATCGTAGGTTTTTTATGAGTCGCAAAAAAACAGCCAATCCCACGAAAATTGACACCGCAGACCATCTGACGGATGAGTTTGATGATGAACTTGACGATGACGGATTGGAGCTTGAGCCTGATTTTGATGAGTTTGGCAATGATGATTTTGATTTGGAAAAACTAGAGCAATTGGATAAGGGTTTTAGCCAAGATGATGCCGATGCGTTGATGGATGAGTTTGACGATGAATACACAGACGAATTTGGCGAACGTCCGCCCCGAAAACCAAAGAAAGTCAAAAATACCAATGCCTTAATTGCTACTATGCCGACCGCTTTGACCGCCCCCGGTGTGAACTTGGGTGCGTATATCAATGCCGTGCATCAAATTCCGATTTTAACGCCTGAGCAAGAGCAAGACTTGGCACACCGTTATTATGATGAAGGCGATGTGGAAGCAGCTCGGTTACTCGTTATGTCGCATTTACGTTTTGTCATTCACATCGCTCGCAGTTACTCGGGTTATGGCTTGCCACAGGGCGATTTAATCCAAGAAGGCAATGTGGGTTTGATGAAGGCGGTAAAGCGTTTTGACCCCAATAAAGGCGTGCGGTTGGTGTCGTTTGCCGTGCATTGGATTAAGGCGGAAATTCATGAATTTGTCATTCGTAATTGGCGGATTGTCAAAGTTGCCACGACCAAGGCGCATCGTAAACTGTTTTTTAATTTGCGGTCGTTAAAAAAAACCAACAATCAACTGACCTTAGAAGAAGCTGAAGCGATTGCCAAAGATTTGAATGTTACCGTTAAACAAGTGTTGGAAATGGAGAGCCGTTTAACATCGTATGATGCCTCCTTTGAAGCCCAAAGCGATGATGACGATGACGGGCGTTATGCACCGCAATATTTCTTGGAAGACGGCGTTAATCCTGCCGATGTGGTGGAAGATGCCGACTGGGAAGAAAGCAACAATACGGCGTTGGCGGAAGCTATGGAAGCGTTGGATGACCGCTCTCGGGATATCGTGCAACAGCGTTGGTTAAATGAGCAAAAAGCCACGCTACACGACTTGGCGGCGGCGTATAACATTTCGGCAGAGCGAGTGCGTCAGATTGAGAAAAATGCCATGGATAAAATCAAAGAAGCCATGTTGGCAAATACGCATTTGCAGTTGGATTAATTCGGAAAAAGAATGAAAAAAATAAACTGGACAAGTATCGCCTGTATCAATATGGCAACGGCTATCGGTTGTGGAGCGTTCGGGGCTCACGGCTTAAAAAAAACGCTGACTGCTGAACAGCTCGCTTGGTGGCACACAGGCACAGATTATTTATTTTATCAAGCGTTAGGACTACTTGCGGTATCTATTTTAATTCGGCAAAAATACGCCATTAAAAACATCGCTTTAACCATGCAAATCGGTAGCCTGATTTTTACAGGGTCACTGTATCTTATGGCGTTAGGAATGCCCCGTTGGCTTGGGGCGATTACGCCGATTGGTGGCTCGTTGATGGTGTTTGCTTGGTTGTGGCTCGCTATATTTTTGCACAAAAAAAATAGCGAAAGTAAGTTAAAAGTTTTGTAAAAAAAGTTGGGTGTATATTTGTACCCAACTTTTTTTTCACAATTTACCAAAAATTTTTGATTATTTTTGCCGATTTAACACCAAATTTAATACAATTGCCGTCAATGTTGCCGTGCCAATTCCACCCAAATTAAACTGACCGATATGCAAACTAAAGTCCCCTGCCCCCATAATCAATGTTACTGCACCAATGATTAGATTGGAATTTTTGCTAAAATCAATGTTATCATCAATCCAAATTTTTGCCCCTGCAATGGTAATCAAGCCAAAAACCACAATGGACGCCCCACCGAGCAACGCAGGCGGAATGCTATGAATAATCGCCCCAAATTTTGGCGATAAACCCAATAAAACTGCGACCAACCCTGCCACCACAAAAATGGTGGTAGAATACACTTTTGTTACCGCCATGACACCGATATTTTCCGCATAGGTGGTAACACCTGTTCCGCCCACGCCTGCTGACATCATGGTGCACGCACCGTCTGCAAAAAACGCCCGCCCCATATACGGCGACACTTTTTGCCCTGTCATCGCTTCTACCGCTTTAATATGTCCCAAATTTTCCGCTACCAAAATAAATGCCACAGGGGCAATTAAAACAATCGCATTCATCTCAAAAGTTGGTGTATAAAATTTTGGCAAACCAAAGAGCGGTGCATTAGCAACAGGAGCAAAATCAATGGGCGTTCCTAAACCCATGACATTGGTTAACACAAAATACACCAAATACGCCAACACCAACCCCACTAGCAACAACAAACGGCGGAGCATGCCACGAGCGAACACCGCCACGCCACTAATACACAACACGGTCAATAACGCCACCCAACTGTCAAATTGATTGCCTGATACGCCCTTAATCGTGACAGGTGCAAGATTTAAACCAATAATCATCACAATCGCCCCAGTGACAATCGGTGGCATCAACTTTTCAATCCACGCCACGCCTGTTTTCATCACCAATAATCCAATCATGGCATAAATCGCCCCACACGCCACAATACCGCCCAACGCCACCGATAAATTGACATTAAAACCCGATCCTGCATACGCCGTTGCGGTAATCACAGGGGCGATAAACGCAAAACTTGAGCCCAAATAACTCGGCACACGCCCGCCTGTCAAAAAGAAAAAGCCAATCGTGCTAATCCCCGCCATTAAAATCGCTAAATTCGCATCAAAACCCATTAACAAAGGGGCTAACACAGTCGCCCCAAACATAGCAAAAGCGTGCTGTAAACCAAGCAAAATACTTTTATCCACAGGCAAATACTCGTGAATACCGACAGGGTGCTGGTCTAGGTCGCCTTTATAAGGTTGCCATTTTGGAAACCAGCCTGTATCGGCGGTTGGTTGGGTTGTGTATTGGTCAGCCATTTTTCCCCCATGCTGTTTTGTGACGTGATTATTTTTGAGAATAAAGCTATGCCCAAATTCGGTGCATTATACCCTAATTGTTAATTTTTGTAATCTTTTATTTTTTGGAAAAAATTCTGCTAAAAATCACGCCTATTGCAAAAAATAACTTGAGTTTTAAGATTTTTTTGTCATGATAAGCGAATAATTTTGATTGATTTAAAAAGAAAAAAATGATTATTGACTTATCGCCACAAACTGAAATTTACATTCAACAAATCGCCCAAACCCAAGGCATAAATACGGAAAAATACGCCAGTCAATTTTTGGAAAAAAATTTACCCAAACAAATTGAACGTCCTTTTGATTTTGATTTGGAATTGATAAAAACATCCATTGAAAGCGGTTTTAAACCCATTCCGAAATTTGAACATACCAATGATTTAGTAGATTGGCGTGGCGGTAAAAATAAGTTAATCTAATTTCCCCAACCTTTCTCGTAATTTTACGACATTTCCCATAATCAACAAGGCAGGGGCAGGTAGCCTAGCAACTGCTTGTTTTTCCACAATATTTTGTAGCGTACCTGTCAAAACTCGTTGATTTGGCAAACTTGCATTGGACACTATGGCTATCGGCGTATCGGCAGATTTTCCAGCTTTAATTAACCCAGTTATTAAAATATCTAACTTACCTAAACCCATATAAAACACCACGGTTTGTGTATCGTCTAGCAAATCTTGATAATTTTCGTTCGGTGTATCTTTTTTTAAACAAGCGGTTACAAACTTGACCGACTGGGCGTAATCTCGGTGCGTGAGCGGTATGCCTGCACAGCTCGCCCCTGCGGTCGCTGACGTGATGCCCGCCACGATTTCATAGTCTATCCCTGCCTCGGCAAGGCGTTCGGCTTCTTCGCCACCACGCCCAAAAATCAGGGGGTCACCCCCTTTTAGGCGTAGCACACGTTTGCCAAATTTGGCGTGTTGCATCAACAAATCATTGATTGTTTCTTGAGCAACCGCATGGTTACTGGCTTTTTTACCAACATAAATTTTGCTCGCATCTCGGCGACACAAGTTCAAAATCGGCTCGGAAACCAAGTTATCATAAAACACAATATCCGCCTGTTGCATATAGCGTAACGCTTTAAACGTCAGCAAATCTGGGTCGCCCGCCCCTGCCCCAACGATGTAAACTTTGCCGATTTTTTCTACTCCTTTGTCTTGATAATCGTTAGCAAACATCTCTATCAAGTCGGCTAATTGCTGTTCTGCCTTGTCAAAATCATTGGCAAAAATTTGTTCGGCAATTTCACTGGTTATGCCAAAATCACTGGCTTGTGCGGTCAAAGTTTCGCCACCAAACACCTTTTCCCACAACTGTCTGCGAGCCGTGATGTGCGGTAATTTTTGTTTGACGGTTTGACGATACTTGCCTGCCAATTCTGCCAATTTGCCCAAATTTTGCGGTAACAAACTTTCCAATTTGGCACGCAACAACCGAGCCAATACAGGCGATGTGCCATTGCTAGAAATCGCCACGGTAATCGGCTCTCTGTCCACAATCGCAGGAAAAATAAAACGACAGAGTTCAGGATTATCCACCACATTTACAGGAATATGTTGGCGTTCGCTGTCATGAAAAACTTGTTCATTGACAATTTGATTATCCGTACAAGCGATGACAAGTCTTTGATTTTGTAAATACTTTTCTTGATAATCATCTTGAATAAATTGATGATGTTGTTGAAATTTTTGCAAAAGTTGCGGTTCAAATGCTGGAGCAACAAAAGTTATGGCCGCCCCAGCTTGTGCCAATAACTCAGCTTTTCGCATGGCAACTTCACCACCACCGACTAACAACACAGGGCAATTTTGTAGATTAAAAAAAAGTGGTAAAGTTTTCATGCGATTTCCTTTCAAACAAAATTTGACAAAAAATTATAATTGGGTATGCAAGCCACACTCACGATTTTCTTCAACTTTGGTTGGGTCAAAATAATCGTGTTCATTTGGCAAATTGTTCGCTTGCACATATTTTTCCAAGTCATTTTCTGCCCAATGAAACAGCGGTGCAACCTTGATAATACCGTCTTTACTCACAGTCACGATGTCAAGCGATTGACGAAATTCTGTTTGGTCTTTACGAATAGCATTAATCCACAAATCTGGCTGAATGTCTTGCAGGGCGCGAGCGAACGGCTCAAGTTTGACTTGCTCGGTAAAAGTGGCATGAGCAGGATTGTCCACGCTTGGAATACCGTTAAATTCGGCATTTCGCCACGCACTTGACTGTTTTGGCAAATAGGTTAAAACCTTTAAATTCAAGTCTTTGATGATTTTAAAGGCACAACGATAAGTCGCTTCCGTGTTGTAACCACTATCCACGAATAGCACAGGAATATCCGATTTTTGTTGGCTAACCAGGTGCAAAATTACCGACTCATACGGACGAAAATTGGTGGTAATAAGGGGATTTTTGGCAACCGATAACGCCCAAGCAATGATGTCTTGTGCGGTTTTGCCTTGTAATTCGGCGTTGATTTGGGCGATGTCTAGGTTAAGTTTATTACTCATGGGTTTTCCTTCTTAACATAAAGCTGAAATGAAATTTGGGTATTGCTTATGCTAATGGCTTTTGGTTATGAATAAAAATGCAAAAAACCGATATACTTATGAATAGATAGAATTTATCAATTTGGCAAAATGGTTCTACTATAGTGGAAAATTTTGCAAGCTAAAAAAAATCAAAACAGGTTTTTTGCAAGCAAATACCCGTCATTTTTATTATTATTTTATTGATTTTTAAGGATTTTTATGTATCGCTATAATCCGATTGACCAACAACTTGTCAATGATAGGGTTGAGCAATATCGCAACCAAACCCAACGTTTTTTGGCAGGCGAATTGTCTGAAGAAGCGTTTTTACCACTACGGTTAATGAATGGCTTATACATTCAACGCCAAGCCCCTATGCTCCGCATCGCCATTCCTTACGGCTTGTTGGCGAGTTATCAGTTGCGAAAACTTGCCGACATTACCGAAAAATTTGACAAGGGCTACGGACATTTTACCACTCGCACCAACATTCAGCTCAACTGGGTAAAACTGGAAGAAGTTCCTGACATTTTGGCGGAGTTGGCAACAGTGCAAATGCACGCCATTCAAACCTCTGGCAACTGCATTCGCAACACGACCACCGACCCTTACGCAGGGGTAAACACGGCAGAAATCGCCGACCCACGTCCGTACTGTGAAATCATTCGCCAGTGGTCAACTTTTCACCCAGAATTTACCTTTTTACCCCGTAAATTTAAAATCGCTGTCATCGGCTCAAAAGAAGACCGCAGTGCGTCAATGCTCCACGACATCGGCTTGCATATTGTCAAAAATGATAAGGGCGATATCGGCTTTGAAGTGGTGGTCGGTGGCGGATTGGGCAGAACGCCAATGATAGGTAAAGTGATTTGCGAATTTTTAGAGCCCAAACATTTGTTAAGTTATCTTGATGCGATTTTGCGTGTATACAACCTGTACGGCAGACGTGATAACAAGTACAAGGCTCGTATCAAAATCTTGGTGGACAGCATGGGCAAAGATGAATTTGCCAAATTGGTTGATGATGCTTGGCACGGCACAGCTGACATCAAAGGCAGTAAAGACGGCGAATTGACTTTAACAAACGCACAAATTAATTATGCCAAATCGTTTTTTACCACACCAAATTACCAAGAATTTTCACAAGATGAATTAAGAAAAATTGATGAAAATTTACAAAAACAGCTTGCCAAAAATCGTGATTTTGCCAACTGGTACACGCATAATACCAAAAATCACAAACAAAACGGTTATCGGATTGTCAATATTTCGTTAAAACCATTTTTAAAAATTGCAGGTGATGTAACTGCCACGCAAATGCGAGTTATCGCAGAATTGGCGGATAATTACAGTTTTAGCGAAATCCGAGCCACGCATCATCAAAATTTATTGTTAAGTGATGTTAAACTATCTGATTTGTTTGATGTTTGGCAAACTTTGGCAAAATACGACCTGGCAAGAGCCAATATCGGCACGCTGACCGACATCATCGCTTGTCCCGGATTTGACTATTGTTCGCTTGCTAATGCCAGTACGCTGAACATCGTGGATAAAATCAATCAGCAATTTGATGACCTAGATTTTGTCTATGATTTGGGTGATATTCGCCTAAATATGTCGGGCTGTATGAACGCCTGTGCCCATCATCATGTTGGTGATATTGGCATTTTGGGCGTGGATAAAAAGGGCGAACATTGGTATCAAATCTCAATCGGTGGCTCATCAAAAGAAGATGCCAAACTGGGTAAAATCTTAGGAAAAGCAGTGTCTGCCGATGATGTCGCGATAACTTTGGATAGAATTTTACACGTTTATTTGGAACAACGCATGCCTGATGAACTGTTTTCAGATACTGTAGAACGTATTGGCGTTGAACCATTTAAGGAGCGAGTGTATGCCAGTTATTAATACCGAAAAAATTTTGGATATTTCTAGTGAAATCATTGAGTTTAACCAAACTCTTTTATTAGACAATTTAACCTTAACATCTGATATTGATACCAATGTTGATGAAGTGATTGTCAAAGCAAATACCTTAGAGTTTGACGACGAAAACCTAGTTAAAAATTTACTGAATTTTTTAATTTCACTAAAAAATATAACCGATAAAAAAATTGGTTTACAGTTATCAGGCGAAGTGGATTTTGCCAAAATTAAACCATTTTTAAGCCAAATTTTTACCAATATCTCCCTGATTGTGATAGATTTTGCAGGATTTCGTGATGGGCGTGGCTATAGCTTTGCCAAACAATTACAGCATGACAGCCGTTTTTCGCCAAATTTGACTTTACGAGCGACAGGTGGCTTGATTGCCGATAGTTTGCCGTTGTTACAACGTGTTGGCTTTAGCGAATTTGTGGTTGATGATGCGGTTTTTAAACCCCATTTTTTTGAACATTTTGACAAAATTAGACATTATTACGACGGTAAAAGTAGTCAAATTTTACCGATGTTTGCTCATTTACAAGGCTAACTTTTTAACATTTTAAGGAAGTTTTATGAATTATCAAACCACAGACGGACTTGTGCCACCGCATGGCAGTCCTGTGTTAAAACCCAAACTTTTGACAGGGCAGGATCTAATCAACGCCCAACAGCGAGCCGAAACTTTACCAAAAATCAACATCAGCTCTCGGGAAGCGGGCGATTTGATTATGCTTGGCATTGGCGGATTTACACCGCTAGACGGCTTTATGAACCATGCCGACTGGTACAGCGTGTGTGACAATATGCACTTGGCGACAGGCGAATTGCAGGGTGTATTTTTCCCAATTCCGATTACCCTATCCACCGACCAAACGACCGCCGACACGCTGAACATCGGCGATGATGTGGCTTTGGTGGCGGACGGTGAAATCCGTGGTATTTTGAGATTGAGCGAAAAATATACGATTGACAAAGCATTTGAATGCAAAACAGTATTCGGCACGACCGACAGCGAACACCCCGGTGTCGCCATGGTATTGGCTCAAGGCGATGTCAATTTGGCAGGTGATGTAATGGTATTGAGCGAAGGCGATTTTCCAGAAAAATACCCTGACATTTATCTCACGCCGACCCAAACTCGAGAAATTTTTGCCAAAAAAGGTTGGAAAACGGTATCAGCTTTCCAAACTCGTAATCCGATGCACCGCTCGCACGAATATTTGGCGAAGATTGCGGTAGAAATTTGTGATGGCGTTCTCATTCACAGCTTGCTTGGGGCGTTAAAAAAAGGCGACATTCCTGCGGAGGTACGTCAAGAAGCGATAGGCACGCTGATTGATAATTATTTCAAAAAAGACACCGTCGTTCAGGCAGGTTATCCGCTAGATATGCGGTATGCTGGTCCACGAGAAGCCTTATTGCATGCCTTGTTCCGTCAAAATTATGGGTGCAGTCATTTGATTGTTGGGCGAGACCATGCAGGCGTTGGCGATTATTATGGGGCATTTGACGCTCAAAAAATCTTTGATAGGTTAAGCGATGATGACTTGATAACTCAGCCGTTAAAAATTGATTGGACGTTTTATTGCACGGCGTGCGACAGCATGGCGAGTACCAAAACTTGTCCGCATGATGAGCGTTTTCATGTGAAAGTGTCTGGCACAAAATTACGCAAAGCCTTATCGGAAAATCAGCCCATTCCTGAGCATTTTAGCCGTCCTGAAGTATTGGCAATTTTGCAAACATATTATCAAAATTTGGCGGAAAATGACCGTCATCAAGTGGCATTAAAAGGGCATTCAGCAAAATAAATCTGTTGTCTTTTGCAAAATAAAAAGCAGTGATATATTCACTGTTTTTTTATTTTCCCAAATACGCCTTAACCGCTTGTTCTTTATCCGCATTTACCCACCAATAATCAATCCCCACCGCATTGGTCGGCAACGCCCCATGCTCAAACTGTTGCCAATATGCTACCGTATCTTGCGACTTGCCATAGGTCGGTATCACATAAAAATGTGCCAATAACAAACGGTCAAGCACCTTGGTATACAACATAATGTCATCACGGTTATGCGATTTGATAAGTTGCTCAATCACACTGTCAATCACTGGATTTTTGATACCTGCAGTATTTTGATTGCCCTGTTCATCGGCAGATTTGGAACCCCACAGATAGCTTTGCTCCGCTCCTGGCGATAGACTTTGGGCAAAAACATCCACAATCATATCATAATCAAATTCTCGCACTCGCTGTAAATATTGCGGTAAATCGGCATTACGAATACTCACACTAAAACCCAACCGCTGTAAATTTCGCACATAGGGTAAAATAATCCGAGCTTGACTGTCATTATTTATCAAAATCTGAAAACTCGCCAATTCACCATTTTTTTGATAAAGTTTGCCATTTTGATAAAAAAACCCTGCCTGTAACAACAATGCTCTGGCTTGCAACAGACGTTCACGGTTAAAGCCGTCTGATTGTTGTTGGTAAAATGGCGATTGCTCACTTTGCCAGTCTAACATCACAAAGTGCTGGGCGATTGGGTCAAGTTTTGCCAATAACGGCTGTAGCACTTGTATTTCGCTTGGGGTTGGCGTACCTGTCGCTTGCAATTCTGAGCCATAAAAAAAGCTAGTCAACCGCTGATATTGCCCGTAAAACATTGTGCGATTTAGCCATGCAAAATCATACGCCAACGTCAACGCCTGTCTCACTCGGATATCGGAAAACAAGGCTCGGCGATTGTTCATCACTAGGGCTTGCGTGGGGATAGGATTGTGATTTTCGATGCTTTCTTTTTTTACCATGCCATTTTTGACCGCAGGAAAATGATAACCTGTTACCCAAGTACGAGCCTTATTTTCGGCACGAAACTGATACTCCCCTGCTTTAAAGCCTTCAAACGCCACTTCAGGGCTTTGATAATACACAAATTTTATCGTATCAAAATTAAAGCGACCCACATTTGCCATGACGGCACTTTCAGACTTTGTCCCCCAATAATTGGGGTCTCGCACATAGCTAATGGAGCGACCTGCGTCAATATGTCCGACTTTATATGCCCCACTACCGATTAATGGTGTTAAAGATACTTTGTCAAAATTTTCATCAATACTTTGTTTTTTCCAAATTGGCATTTGCCCAACAGTTAACAATAATTCAGCATTATCTGCTCCGTCAAAAATAAATTTAACTTGATAATTATCAACTACTTGGATGTCTTTTATTCCTGCCAAATAACTTCGCATACTCATCGTGCCTTTGGTTAAAATAGCATTGATACTGGCTTTCACGTCGTGGGCAGTGACAGGTGAACCGTCCCAAAATTTGGCGTGCGGATTGACATGATAAATTACCCAACTTTTATCATCTGGGTCAAAGGTCACTTTTTGGGCAAGCTGTGGATACATGACAAAGGCTTCGGACAACGAGCCTGTCATCAAAGTATCGTACAGATAAGACGTACCTGTCACAGGTGTACCGTTATCATACCAAGGATTTAGGCTGTTGAACGTGCCTTGAGCCGACAGTGACAACGTGCCACCTTTTGGAGCATTGGGATTGGCATAGGGCAAATGTTGCAATCCGACAAAAGTTGGCGTGCTGTTATGAGCAAGGGCGGTAACGGTTTGAATACCTTTTTTCAGCATTTGCGGTTGTCGTCTTTTTTGTGATAAGGCATGTTGAGTAAGGTTATGTTGACTGACTTGTGCAACTTTATTATCAACTTTTGTTTGTTTTTTAGCTTGTGTTGTTGGGCTAGGTTGCGTATTAGCAATCGCGGTTAGTGCGCTTGTAGTAACGATAACCCCAAGCAAGATTTTTTTAGCATTTTTTTGATAAAAATAAGGGTGAAAAAAATTAGGTGGCATGACAAAACCTTGACAAAAATTTTGCAAATAATCAGCTATTCTAACACAAAAAATTTATCACAACGCATAAAAAAAGCCCAACGTGTGGACTTTTTTTGTTTCATTTTAGCTTTACGCATGATTTATTTAATCACAGGAATAACCAACTTTTGTCCAATTTTTAATTGACTCGTGTTACTTAAACCGTTGATTTCTGCCAATGCTGACAATTTGACATTATAACGCTGTGATAACCCACCTAGGCTATCACCCTTTTGCACTTCATAATTAATCACATCAACTTTACCGCCCGTTTTAATGGTGGTGGTTGTGGTTTTTGGTTTTACGGTTGTTGTCGTTGTTTGTGTCGTGGTTGTCGCTTTTTCATTCGCTAGTTTTTTTAAACTATCAGCCGTTTCTGGAATCAGCAAGGTTTGCCCTATTTGTACCCGTGTCATCACATTGGTGTCATTTAGCTCCGCTAAGTCGCTTGCACTGATATTAAAACGATTAGCAATGCCCAAAAAGGTATCCCCACTTTTGACTTTATAGACAAAATTTTTGCCTGTATAGGCTTTTTTCGGTGAGCTATTTGTAGTGGTTGTGGTATTTACCACTGTTTTGGCAGGGACAATAAGTTTTTGCCCAATCACAATTTGGTTATAGTTACTTTGCAAGCTTGGGTTTAATTCTGCGAGTACCGCAGGGGTAGTGTCAAATTTTTTGACAATTGAACTAATCGTATCGCCTGCTTGTATCGTATAGGTCGTTTTTTGTCCTGTATAACTAATCGCACTACTGTCATTTAACAACACGATATCGCCAATTTTAATATCATTGATTGATTTTAAATTATTGATATTTTGCAGTTCTTGAACACTCACACCATATTGTTTTGCGATGCTAGACAAGGTGTCGCCTGCTTTAACACGATAAGTTGACGCACTGAAGCCAAGCGTGCTAACCCCTAACAACGTCACAACAGTCAATGGTTTTACCCAAAATGATGAAATATGAGTGAACATAGTTTTCTCCCTTTAATGAAACCATTAAAAAATCAAAACCTGTTAATATTGCCCAATTTATTTGCCTTGAACTCTGACAAGAAACTTTGTAAAACAACATTGAAAACTTCTTTGTTCTTTGATTTAAAACAATTTTAATATTAACAGCAAAGGGCAAAACATACCCTTTACTTTATTGTAAACCAACTGTTACAAAAATTAAACTCGTTTATTCTCAAAGTGTTGCATAAATCCGATTAAATCATCAATCGCCGCTAAATCAATCGCATTATAAATACTTGCACGCATACCACCCACCGATTTATGCCCTTTTAGGTTCAATAATCCTACTTGTGCTGACTGTTCTAAAAATAGTTTGTCAAGATTGCTATCTGCCAAAGTAAACGGCACATTCATGATTGAACGGTTGTTTTTGGCGACTGGATTGTGATAAAAATCACTATTGTCAATAAAATCGTACAAGCGACGAGCTTTTTCAAGATTTTGTTGATAAATCGCTTCCACACCGCCCTGCTCTAATAGCCATTCAAATACCAAACCTGATAAATACCAGGCAAAAGTCGCAGGCGTATTCAGCATACTGTCATTGTCCGCTTGGTTTTTGTAATTTTGCGTATTTGGGCAAATTAAATTGGCATTTCCCAACAAGTCTTCACGCACAATCACCAAAGTCAAACCCGCTGGACCAATATTTTTTTGAGCCCCTGCATAAATCAGCCCAAATTTTGACACATCAATTGGCGTTGACAAAATACACGATGACATATCAGCAACAATCGGAGCAGTCACGTTTGGCACATCAAACATAGCAAGCCCTTGAATGGTTTCGTTGGGGCAATAGTGAAAATAATCCGCATTTTCAGACAGTTGCCAACTGCTGATATCTGGCACACTCGTGTAATTGCTGTCTTTGGCACTGGCGACCACATTAATTTTGCCCAAGCCTGCTTGCTCATAGCGTTGGGCCTCGCTAATGGCTTTTTTTGACCAAATCCCTGTGTCCAAATAATCCGCCGTACCGTGCAACAAATTCATCGGAATAGTAGAAAATTGTAAACTTGCACCGCCTTGCAAAAATAGCACTTTATAATTGTCAGGAATATTCATCAATTTTCGCAAATCTTGCTCAGATTTTTGGGCAATTTGCGTAAAATCAGCACTGCGGTGGCTAATTTCCATGACGGACGAACCGCCATTTTTCCAATTTAACAGCTCATTTTGGGCTTTTTCTAACACCGCTTTCGGCATGGTTGCAGGACCTGCACAAAAATTATGCACCCGTTTGTCAAAATTTAATCCACTCATTATAAACTCCTAACTTATTGATTTTATTAAAAATTTAAAAATATTAAAACTAAACCATTGCCAATTTATCCAACCATTCTGCATCAGTTCGTTGAAACGTGCGTTGTTGAATGGTCTGCCAAAATTTGCGTTTTTGCTGAAAATCGTTCAGCATCGTTGCCAAATGATAATTGGCATCAAAGGACGTGTTAGCAAATAATGACGGCAATGCGGTCAAACTGAGCAATTTGGGCTTTCGCTCAGGGTTTGGATAAATAGCGTTCACTGTCCCTGCAAAAGTCGCTAACGCAATGACATCCGTACACATTTCATTATCAAAATCCTGTGAAATCAACGGAAAGTAAAAATCTTTTGGCGTTAATCCCAAGGTAGTTATCAACGATTGCCAAAGTTTATGCTGTGGTTCGTGTCGGCTTATCACCGCCATATCCACCATCAACACCCACTCTTCAAACACCGCCATTTGTAACGCAAATGAACTGACCACATTGGCGGTAACAATGACCGCTGACGGATTATTTTCTACCGTTTGTCCACTTCGCTGTTCGTTATCTAGCGGTTCAAAACGCTCAAAACGATTTTCATTGGCAATATTTTTAATCGTATTGGGCAAATTGGCTTGAATTTCATTATTTTGATGTGTTTGTTTTTGAAATGGTTTATTTTGAAGCTCATTATTTTGAAAAAAAGGCATCAAACTTTCTGCCAATTCATCCAAACCAATTTCAATCACTTCTGCAGTTTGCAACGCCCAACGATCAATGCCCATTTCTGCTAACAGCTGATTTTGCCAGTATTGATACGAATATTTCATCACGAAACCACCAGTCAAACCGCCACAATAACATTATGCAATCGGCGACAACGATGGCACAACATCGGCATTTTGTCCACGATGACGCAAATAATGGTCTGCCAAAACAATCGCTAGCATTGCCTCGGCAATCGGCGTTGCACGCACGCCAACGCAAGGGTCATGACGCCCTTTGGTGAGCATATTGACTGGGTTGCCATAAATATCAATACTTTGCCCTGCGGTGGTAATGCTGGCGGTGGGTTTTAAAGCGATACTGACTTTAATGGTCTGACCGCTAGAAATTCCGCCCAAAATCCCACCTGCATGATTGGCTAAAAAACCGTCTGGTGTGAGTTCATCTCGGCTTTCATGTCCAAATTGTTCCGCTACGGCAAAACCGTCACCAATTTCCACGCCTTTAACGGCATTAATGCTCATCATGGCATGGGCGATGTCAGCATCAAGTCGGTCAAACACAGGCTCACCCAAGCCGACAGGCACACCAGTTGCTAAAATGGTGATTTTTGCACCGACACTGGTGCCATTTTCTCGGCATTTGGCGATAGTTTTTTCAAAGGTTGGAAGGATATCGCTATCTGCACAAAAAAACGGATTATTATTGACAAAATCCCAGTCAATCTGTGTTTCGTCAATGTCTTTTGCAATCGCACTGCCAATCTGCGTTACAAAACCACGAATTTTTACGCCTAAATGGTCTTTTAACAGTTTTTTGGCAATCGCACCCCCTGCTACTCGCATGGCTGTTTCTCGAGCAGATGAGCGTCCACCACCACGATAGTCCCGAAAGCCGTATTTCATGGTATAAGTATAATCGGCATGATTGGGGCGAAAAACATCTTTGATATCGCTGTAGTCTTTGGATTTTTGGTTGGTATTACGGATTAACAGTCCAATCGGCGTGCCTGTGGTTTTGCCTTCAAAGACACCTGAAATAATCTCAACCTTGTCATCTTCACGGCGTTGGGTGGCAAATTTTGATGTACCGGGTTTTCTGCGGTCTAAATCAATTTGCAAATCTGCTTCACAAAGTTCAATATTTGGTGGGACACCATCCACGATTGCCATCAATCCTACGCCATGCGACTCGCCTGCTGTGGTAAGCGTAAACATTTGTCCGATAGTATTGCCTGCCATAGTTTTCCTTATATTTCTTAGCTTTTTAATTTAATTCTTCAAAAGAGACACAATCACCACATCATCAAAATGAATATGCTCATCTCGTAACCTCATCAAATATTCATTGGCGGTATCATAAATAGGTTTTAATGAATTCTTGGTACCCTCCATCAAATCATCAACTAATGCACAATCCACCCAAAAATCAATAATTATGTGAGCGATATATATCTTTAAAAATGGCAAATCAAATAATTGCTCAAAAAAACGTGGCACATCTGTACTACCATCCATAAAATTGACAAGCCAAAACAAAAATAAACGACTTCTGGCATTATCTTTATAGTAACGCTCACCTTGACAGGACGGCAAAAATACTTCTGCCATGACATACAAATTATAAGCAAACTGCTGGGCTAATCCATTGTCATTATTTAATTTTAATGAATGTGATTTTAATATATCAACAAGTTCATTGATTAACTCTTGGGTTAATAATGTGCTTTTTGTAGTAATCATTTATATAAACAGATTAAAAACTTTCACAGGCATATTGTTGAGTTTGGACTAGTAACTGAGCAAATTCAATCCTATAAAAGCCTGATAAAATTAGCCAAACTTGAGCAAAAGACCTTTGCAAAATGCCAAAAGTCTTTCGTCACTATTTACCAATTATCGGTTTGGCACGGTCAACACTTGTCCGATTTTTAGTTGCGTGGTACTCGTCATGTCATTCATACCCGCCAATTCTTTGGTGCTAACGCCATAGCGTTTTGCCAAAGAAATCATACTATCGCCTGATTTTACTTTATAAGTGGTGAAAAGTTTTGGCACTTGAATGGTTTGACCACGTTGTAATGATGCGTTAGATTTTAAGTTATTTAACCCTGCCAAATCGGTTGCCGAAATGCCATAACGTGCAGACAAGCCGTTTAAGCTATCGCCAGATTTGACTTGATAGCTTTCGGTAGCACCTTTGTATTTGCGCACGGCTTTGCTTTCTTTGCTATCAGCTTTGTCGTCTTTTTCGGCTTTAGTAGCAGTTTTTTTGCTCGTAGCTTTACCTGCTTGTGGAATAGTGAGTTTTTGCCCTGCTTGTAGTCCGCTATTAGTTTTTAAACCGTTAGCACTGGCAAGGTCACCTACCGATATGTCAAATTTATCCGCAATCGCATTTAAATTATCGCCACGTTTTACCGTGTAATCCACCGTTTTACCTGTCAAGACATAGGTAGCTTTGGCTTGACTAACCGGCACGGTAATGCTTTGTCCACGTTGTAGTTTTGAAGTGGCGTTAAAGTCATTGAGCTCAGCAATATCATCCGCCGACACACCTAACTTATTAGCAATGCCAATTAGCGTATCGCCTGATTGTACCTTATATTTACCCGTTGCCCCTTGGTATTTTTTGGTTGGTGGGGTTGATTTTTGCGGGGTGGTTGATGTGGTTGATTTTGCCACTTTATCAGGAATTAACCACAAGGTTTGTTTGGTTTTCACTTGATAATTGGTCGGAATATTATTGTATTTTGCCAAATCATTCACGCTTAAATTAAATTTATCAGCAATCCCTGTCAAGGTGTCACCTGATTGTACCACATAGCTGTCTTGACGTTTGGCTTGAATTGGTTTACTCTGCGTTTCATTGTCAGCAACAGGTTTGGCATTATAAAGATACAGAGTTGAACCCGCCAATAATGGGGCATTCGGGTCAATTTGATTCCACTCTGCGATATCACGCCAGTTCACCCCCATACGGCTGGCGATATTTGACAAGGTGTCACCACGTTTCACTTGATAAGTGGTACGAGTGCCTGTCGGACGTGGTTTGACAGGTTTGGTGACGGTCGCTTTTGGCGTATTGGATTTAGCCGTGGTTGGTTCATTATAGCTCAGTTTTTTGCTTTCACCTTTGGCTTCTAGCACCGATTGTTGGGTTTGAATGGCATCTAATTTAATATTACCATCCATTGGGTTAATCGCTTGAGAAACTTGTGGCGATGTTTGTTCAATTTGCTCAGCAATTTGATTACGCTCTGCTTGTGACAATGGCGGTTCTTGTACAATCGTATTGTTTGGCGTAACCGTTACCGATGTGGTTGGCAAAGTATTGGCAGATTGCATTTCGGCGGTGACTTGGCGTTGCTCGCTCGCTGAAATGGGTGGTTCTTTGGTAGTGGCAATCGGTGCGACATAAGTTGTCGTTTGGTTTTTCACCATATTATTTGCCATATTTGCCAAGTCGGTACTTGAAGTTGGCAAGTTTTCTTTTTTGGCAAAGGCTTGCTGTGCTGCCGCTAACGAATCCCCACTACTTGGTGTCGTTACCGTTGGATTTGGGATATTTGGGGCGACGTAGCCGTTACTCGCCGTATAGCTTGATGCAAAGCCATTACCTGTTAAACGGGTAATTTGATTGTCAATTTTGGTGTTGACATCATTGGGAATTAACACCCGGCTTGGACCTGACATATCCACCGAGCCTGCTAGCAGACCCCCATTTAACGCACGCAATTCATCATAGCTTGTGCCTGTTAAACTGCTAATTTCTGATAACGTGACACCCACATTGGCAGGCACACTACGAAAGTGTTGACGATTGGCAATCGCTGGCAAACTGACACCATACGAATACGGGTCTTTCACAATCTGAGCCACCGCCATAAAACGTGGTACATAGTTCATCGTTTCTGTTGGCAAACGCAATGACCAATAATCGGTCGGCAAACCTTGCGATTGGTTGTAGCGAATGGCAGAACTCACACGTCCCGGTCCTGCATTATAGGCTGCTAACGCAAGCTCCCAACTGCCAAATTGATTGTACAAACTTGTCAAAAAGTCATAAGCCGCGCGCGTTGACTCAATCACATCACGGCGACCATCAAACGTTGATGTTTGATTTAAACCATAAATCCGCCCTGTACTTGGGATAAATTGCCAAAGTCCTGCTGCTGCCGCATTACTGGTCGCATTCGGGTCATAAGAGCTTTCAATCACAGGCAATAACGCTAGTTCTGCAGGAATATTACGGCGTTCTGCTTCACGCACAGTATGATATAAATAACGGCTTGCACGAGCGGTCAAGCGGTTTAGATAATCTTGACGAGAAATAAACCAACTTTTTTGGGCTTCAATGCGTGGGTCATAGTAGCTACTGCCCATTTTGTAATTGGCACGCAATCTATCCCACAAATTACCGTACTGTTGCACCAACAACGCACTATTTTCCACCATTGCCATGTCTGTCGCTTCTAACAAGCCTTCTAACTCATCAAGGCTGTCCATGTCCAATAACGCTGCATTTTGTTGGGCAGTGGCTACCGTTGGTTTGGTGTTATAAGTTGGCTGAACCACCGACGTTGTGTTAGGTCGCTGGGTTGATGCGGTTGGCGTACTGCTACAAGCCGATAACAACATACCAGATACCGCCAAAGTCAAAGCTGACAAAGGACCCCCAAAACGAGCGTTTACTGATTGTAACATGAAAATTCCTTAACAATAAAAAATATCGGATAGTTTACAATAAAATCCCAAATAACTAAACACACAAGCTGACTTTTTTTGTTAATAAATTTGGTTAATCACCAATTTTATTAAGTTTTAACAAGGAAATTTTGGCATTTGCAAAAAAAAGCCAGTAAGCAAAAAAACTTACTGACTTTTTTATCATTAAAAATAACTAATTAAACATTAGAAACTTTTAACATAGGAAACACCGTACACCCATGGGTTGATTTCTACAGTACCTGCATCAGCACCATTAAGTTTCACATCACTTTCAATATTGATATAACGAGCATTTACACGAACCGCATCACGGTCGCTAATTTTAAAATCCACACCCACTTGACCTGCTGCACCAACACTGTCATCCAGTTCTAAATCAACGCTTGGCGTATAAAGACGCTCTTTAAAGAAAGTTGTGTAGTTCACACCAACGCCTACGAATGGTTTTACTTTGCTATGCAAACCGTCAAAGTGATAGTTTAAAGAGACCGTTGGCGGTAAATGTTGGGTTTTACCAGCATAGTTACCACCGATATTGATGTCATGTTGAAATGGTAATGCTGCTAATACTTCAATACCCACATTGTTCGCTGGGAAGTACTCAAAAGTCAATGATGGTTGGGTGTTTTCATCAACAGTAACGCTTGCACCATTTTTTAAAACGCTTGCGTCTGATTGTGGGTCAACATAAGCCGCACCCACGCCCACAGTCCAAGTACCTGCTGGCACCGCGAGTGCGGTTGAGCTTGCAAATACTGCCAAAGAAGCCAATGCAATATGATGTAGTTTCACAGTTATTCTCCACATTAAAAAAAAATTAAAAATCTCACAGAGTTTGTTAACAGTTGTTAATTATCTATATATCGCCAATATTCGAATAAATCAAACCATTGGGTTTTGCTGATGTAGGTAGATTAACATTTTTTTAGGTAGCTTTCAAGCAACATTTTGGCAAAAACTTATACCAAACAGTCATATTTTATTAAAATCATGTTAAAATACCCCAACTCTTTACGACAAATCCTAAATTTTAAATGACACATTCAATCACAACGCCTTTATTGACCGTAAATCAATTATTACAAACCATTGATTTTAGGGCACTTTGGTATCAAAATTTAAAAATTCCGAGTAATTTTTTTGTCAAAATTAACGAAAATATTGGCGAAAATCCAAAATTTAATTTTGTTTATGAATTATTAAATTTTAATTTAGAAAAATTACGGTTTAATACGCAATATTCTTTTAGTAATTTTCAAAATTTACCACTCTTTTTTGAGCCACAAAACGCCCTACCACTGCACACCGCTTATGAAAGTTTTATCGCTGACACAGGCAATATTCCCACACGTGATAATTTTCATGACCTATTAAATGGACTGATTTGGCTTAATTTTCCCAATACCAAAGCCAGTTTCAACCGCTTGCACGCCTGCGATATTGAGCAACATGGTATTGACAACACTCGCACGCCGTTACGCAATGCGTTGACTTTATTTGATGAAAACGGTGGCGTAATTGTCAGTAATAACCAACAATTATTGACAAATTTGCAAAATTTTGACTGGGAAACGGCATTCATTACCAAAAAAAATCATTGGCAAAACACCCAGTTTTTTGCAGTCGGTCACGCATTATTGGAAAAATTAATTCGGCCACGCAAAAATATTACCGCTCACACCCTACTAATTTTGGTTGATGATGCTTGGCAAACACAAAACATTGACAATCAACGCAAAATTTTAGACGTATTTTTAGCAAATCTTTTTTTAAAACAAATGTTACATTCAAAAATGTTCCAACCTTTACCGATTTTGGGCATACCTAATTTTGCACCAAAGCACGGTTATAAGCAAGATTTGGTATTTTACCAAGACCGCCAAGTTTTTCGGCAAAAACGCCAAGGCGAGCCTGCCAATATTTGGCAATTAAACACAAATGAATGGTTGAATTTTTAGCAAAATATTGTTACATTAAAACAGCTATTTTTTTACGAATTTTTAACAAAAACAAGGAAAAATCATGACGACCAAGCTGATTAAAACCGCCGATACATTACGTCTTGTCACAGGCAAACTTGCTCCCTATGTGGATGTGGCATGGCAAGATTATACTTTGGATGAGTTAGAAGTCCTGCTACAACACGTGGTGCGGTTTGAGCTTGAGCATAATAATTACTCTCGCCACAAGGAATATAAAGACAAAAAAGGGGCAAATGTGGAAGTATTTCGCTCGGGCAATTTGTTAAAATTATCCAGTCTGGGTGATGTGTTGTTGGTGGTGCAAGACGGTAATTTTGGTGTATAAATCGGTTAAAAAAGAGAAATTATGATGTCAAAAATTCCCTACTGCCTGCCATGTGATATCAGTCCTGAGCAATTTTTAACCGAATATTGGCAAAAAAAACCATTGCTAATCAAAAATGGTTTACCTGCCCTAGTCGGGATGTTTGAGCCTGACGATATTTTGACGTTGGCACAAGACGAAGATGCAACTGCTCGGCTAATTTCACAACAAAATGGGCAATGGTTACTAAAAAATAGTCCGCTTAGCCAACAGGATTTTACCAATTTACCCAAACATTGGACGGTTTTGGTGCAAAACATGGAACAATGGTCGCCAGAATTGGCAAAGCTGTGGCACGCTTTTGACTTTATTCCACAATGGCAACGCGATGACATCATGGTTTCCTACGCCCCAGAAGGTGGTGGCGTTGGCAAACATTATGACAATTACGATGTGTTTTTGGCACAAGGCTACGGCTCACGCCATTGGCAACTGGGCGATTATTGTGATGAAAATACCAAGTTTCAGCAAGGTCAACCCATTCGCATCATGGACGACATGGGCGAGCTGATTTTTGATGCGGTACTAAACGTGGGCGATGTACTGTATGTGCCGACTAATCTATCGCATTATGGTGTGGCAGTGGATGATTGTTTGACCTTTTCCTTTGGTTGTCGCCGTCCAAATCCCTTACAATTATTGGATAATATCACCGATGTAGCAACCCATTTTGACAAACTTTCCATTCCGCTAAAAATCGCTCAACCACGCACGCCTGCAGGGGAATTGCACGCTGAGTCTATCCAAGATATGAAACAACAGCTGATTAATTTACTAAATTCTGATACGGGCGATACCCTTATTCGTCAAGCGATTGCCGAAACGGTGAGCAAACGCCAATATGATTTGATGTTAGCTGAAGAGGTGTTGACAATTGGCGAGCTTAGCGATGCGTTGGCACAAAGGTCGACAATTAGCCAAGATTTAGCCAGTCGCATGATTTTTGTCAAACAAAATACGCAAAAAGATACGCAAATTCGATTATTTATCAATGGTGAATGTGTGTGTGATGATGATATTGATAGCCAAGCCCAAGCGGTACTCGTACGTTTGGCAAATGGTGAAAGTTTAGGCTTAACCGACCTTGAAAAAGCCAATGTGGACATAGACAGCGTTTGTGAATGGCTGGAGAATGGTTGGGTAACTGTGGATGTTGATGATGTGAATATTGATGAACCACGGTAATTAGTTTTTATCAATCATAAAAAAGCCTTTGAAAATCTCAAAGGCTTTTCTTGTTACAAATATATTAGAACCACTGATAAGTCGCTGATACAAAGGCATTAATGCCTTTTTGGTTGTAGCCATAAACCGTTTCGTAATCTTCGCTTGTTAAGTTATTTAAACGAGCATTTAAGGTTAAGTTTTTATTTAAATAATAATTACCAGAAATATTTAATAATGTGTAGCTATCAAGCGTGGATGTGTTGCTTGCATTAGTAAAACGTTCGCCAATATGCTGAACTTCCGCACGGATATCAAACTCTGGTTGTTGATAGCCAACATAGACCAAGCCTTTATGTGTTGGTTGATACGCCAATTGTTTCCCTGCTTTGTCTTCGGTATCCACATAATCATAATTTAAACCAAACAAAATATTATTAATTTGCCAATCGCTCACCAAAGATATCCCTTTAATATCCACCTCATCAATATTTTGTGGAATAAAATTCGCATCATTAACAATTTTGTCTGTTACATCCGATTGATAAGCGGTTAAACGCGTTTTTTGCAAATCATTATCATATTCCACAAAAACTTCGGTATTTTTACTGGTTTCTGCTTTTAGGTTTGGATTTGCCCCAAATGGATAGTATAAAAAGTTAAAACTCGGCACGACAAATACTGTCGCATAGGAGGCACCCACCCTTACATTTGGCACAATGCGATACGCACCACCAAGGCTATACGTGGTTTCATTGCCAAACTGCGAATTATCATCATTTCTGACTGCAAGCTGAGCATCATAATCAGCCGTTGCTAACTGATAGCCTGCAAAGATACTTTTTATCGTACGCTCTTTTTGGGCATAGTTAGCAGTACTTTCAATTTCTTGTTTTAAATGCTCATAACCACCGATAATTTTACCCAACGGTAATTGATAGCCTAATTGTAAAGTCGCTTGGTCTTGAGTCGTATCAAACTGTCCACCTGTTTGGGTATTACCATCATAAGCGGTTGATTTATCAAAACTTTGTCCATATTTTAACTCAGCAGAAAAGTTATCTTGGCTATAATTCACAAAGCCCGAAACTGCCCCATTTTTTTGGTCGCTATAACTATTGGCATACGGCAAACTCACATTATTGATAAAATCATAAGCACTGCTGTCATAATCAGTCGTTGATTTGGCATACAACCCTGACAAGCCAACTTCTATCGCTTCATTAATGCGATGTTTGGCAACCAAGCTCGCATTTTTTGACTCAAAACCGTCATTATCAGGATGATGAGCATTAAATTGTGCATACGGTTTTGTCGCGTCAATACCATCGGTTTTTTCATAGCCACCCGATAAACTTAAAGTAGTCGCTTGGTTGACATATTGCCCTGTTACTTGGGCTTTGTAGCTTTCTTCCGTCCCTGCACCGAGCGTAACCGCAACGTTAGACTGATTGGCATTTTGACCCTTAGTAAAAATTTGAATGACCCCACCCATCGCATCCGCACCATACAGCGAAGAGCCTGATGCACCGTGTAAAATTTCAATACGGTCAATTTGGTCAGCAGGAATGAGCGACAACGCCGAACTGCCTGTCGTAACAGAGCTATAACGAACCCCATCCACCAGCACCAACACTTGATTGCCTGTATAGCCACGCAAACGAATACCACTCGCTGTGCCATCACCGCCATTTTGAGTAACATAAAAACCACCCTGCTGACGTAACACATCTAACACACTTTGCCCTTGATAACGTTGCAACGCTTCTTCGTTAATTACGGTCGTTTGGGCAATGGTATTTTTAATAGGGGTTTTGGTACGTGTTGCGGTAATGGTGATTTCAGGCAACTGGGCAGTTGGCATCCTGTCAACAGAATGTATCGTATCGGCGTAGGCTTGGCTAGTAATCGCCGTTAACATCAGGCTTAGAAGGGTAAGTTGGGTTTTCATGGGTTGTATAACTCACAATTTGTTAAAAAGTTAAAATAAACTGCGACATTTTAGCAAACTTTAGGTAAGATTTACCATAAAAATGAGTCGGTATTTACTCATGATAACGTGAGAAAATTTTAATTTATTATTTTTAATAATTTTATAAATAAAAATATCTTAACAAATATAGCAAAAAAAACCAGAGTACCGCTGTCTATGTGAACCCATGAACTGTGATGTTCAAAGGTGGGTCACACAATCATTCTTAAGGTTTCCTGATACATCGCAAGGATGCAGGCATACACAACAAATGATTAGGATGTGACCCTAAAGTAGATTATCAGCTCAGGTAATACCATAAACTGGCGAATACTCCAGAAATGACATTATAACGCTTTTTTAGGTCTAATGCAATGGTACGACTTTTAGGATTTCTTCAAAGCTGGTGATACCCTCAGCGATTTTCTTTGCACCTGCCAAGCGTAACGGTTGCAGTCCGTCTTGATAGGCTTTTTGGGTTAAGGTGTTTAAATTCGCCCCTTCGCTAATCAGCCGTTTTAGCTCATTATTTAGCACCATAATTTCATACAAACCCACACGTCCCAAGTAGCCTGTATGTCGGCAATGCTCACAGCCCACCGCATGGGTAATTCTTTCAGGTGCAGGGGCTTTCCAAGGCGTGGTAAGTTCGTGCCACGTTTGTTTTTCAAGCTCGCTAATCGGTCGCTCAGTTTTACAATGTGAACACAGCGTTCTCACCAAACGCTGAGCCATAACCCCCAAAATCGTTGCCGATGTCAAAAACGGTGCAACACCCAAATCATGCAACCGTGTCAATGAACTCGGTGCATCATTGGTATGCAAGGTTGACAATACCAAATGCCCAGTTAAAGACGCTTGCACTGCCATTTCGGCAGTTTCGGTATCACGGATTTCTCCTACCATGATAATATCAGGGTCTTGACGCATCAACGCTCGGATACCGTCGGCAAAACTTAACTCAATATTACTGTGTACTTGCATTTGATTAAACGTCGGCTCGACCATTTCAATCGGATCTTCAATGGTACATACGTTCACTTCTTCAGTGGCTAACTGTTTTAATGTACTGTATAAGGTGGTAGTTTTACCCGAACCCGTTGGACCTGTTACCAAAATAATACCATTGGGCTGAGCCGTCATTTCATGCCATTTTTGTAAATCTCGCCCTGTTAATCCTAACTGTTGAAAACTTCGCACCAACACATCAGGGTCAAATACTCGCATGACTAATTTTTCCCCAAAAGCCGTCGGCATGGTAGATAGCCGTAACTCGGTTTCTAACCCTTTTGGCGTGCGAGTTTTAAGTCGTCCGTCTTGGGGTTTGCGTTTTTCAGCAACATTTAACCGACCCAAAATTTTTATCCGAGCCACAACCGCCGTCATAATTCCTGCAGGCATTTCGTACACGGTATGTAACACACCATCAATACGAAAACGCACTTTGCCTGTCTCACGGCGTGGCTCAAGATGAATATCGCTGGCACGTTGGTCAAAGGCATATTGCAAAAGCCAATCCACCACTTTAACAATATGGTGGTCGTTGGCATCAGGATTTTCCATATTGCCAAGTTGGAGCAAGGCTTCCACGTTAGTAACATCCGCTTCAGCACGGCGTTGGTCGCTGTTTGCCCCTGCAATCGCTTTGGTAACTTGATAAAATTCTTGGCGATAACGGTTAATTTGGTCAGGGCTTAACAGCACGGTTTTAATAGTTTTTGGGCGAATAATATGGCTAATATTATCCTGCCAATCAAAAAATAACGGCTGGTCAGTGCCAATCACCACTTCGCTATCACTCACCGCCACAGGCAAAATAAATTGTGATTTGGCATATTCAAACGACATAATAGACGTAACCGACGGCACATCGGTTTTGAGCGGGTCAATACGAAGATATTCCATATTGGCACGCTCGGCAAGCCAACGATTTAGTCGTTCTAAATTGAGCGGTTGAGCGGTTTTTTTATCGGTCAAATTAAAACCCGCAATCACTTGGAGTGGGTGCAGATTTGGGCGATTACTGGTAATCACCAAATTATAATCACGTTGGTCAATATGCCCCGCTTTGAGTAATTCATCCAAACACCAACGGGTGTCAATCACGATAGAAAACGCTTGCTTGTGCATAATAAACCTTTAATTAAATATAATTTAAAAAATTTTTAAATTTTTTAGTAGGTTAGCCTTGATGACTTGCCATAAAATCTTTGACACGTTGCGATTTTGGATTGCCAAACACTTGTTCAGGTGTTCCCATTTCTTCAATTTTACCTTGATGCAAAAACACCACTTGACTGGACACATCTCTTGCAAATCGCATTTCGTGGGTAACGATTAACATGGTACGACCTTCTTCGGCAAGCGACTTCATCACTGCTAATACTTCATTCACCAGTTCAGGGTCAAGTGCAGATGTCGGCTCATCAAATAACAAAACCTGCGGTTTCATTGCTAACGCACGAGCAATCGCAATGCGTTGGCGTTGTCCGCCTGATAAATTTTCAGGATAAGCGTCTTTTTTATCCAGCAACCCAACCCGTTTTAGCAAGACTTCCGCTTCGCTAACGGCTTGGGCTTTAGGAATTTTTTGCACTTGGGTTGGGCCTTCAATGATATTTTCCAAGATGGTTTTATGAGGCCATAAATTAAAATTTTGGAATACAAAACCAACTTTAGAGCGAAATTTTTCTAACTGTTTTTGGTCAACTGCCACCAAATCGCCTGATTTTCCTTTTTTTAACTTTAATTCATCACCGCTTAAAAAAATTTGCCCTTGCGAAGGATTTTCTAACAAATTGATACAACGTAATAACGTAGATTTGCCCGAGCCTGACGAACCCAAAATAGAAATCACATCGCCGTCATAAGCGGTTAATGACACGCCTTTTAGCACTTCTAAATGCCCATAGCTTTTATGAATGTCGTTAAGTTGTAAAGCAATTGGTGTTTGATTAGTCATAGTCATTTTTCCGCATCAAGCATAAAACAAGAAATAAACTTGATATTTTCGCTTAAATTAACAAAAAAGGCAAATTTTTTCTTGGTAAACCCAAAAAGAAAAAAACACGCCTAAACCTAAAGTTAAACGTGTTTTTTTAGTTTAAATAAAATTATCTATTAGTGATTTGATTATACACTGGCAATAATGTCATTTAAGGTTCTGCTTGGACGCATGGCCTCGCTTGCCAGTTTTTCATTTGGCGAATAGTAACCGCCAATATCCACCGCTTTACCTTGTACATCGTTGAGCTGTGCTAAAATTTCACTTTCTTTTTCATTTAAGGCTTTGGCAACAGGGGCAAATTGGGCTTTCAACTCTGCATCGCTATCTTGCTCAGATAGTGCTTCCGCCCAATAGCGTGCGATGTAGTAATGGCTACCACGATTATCCAACTCGCCTGCTTTACGTTTTGGCGATTTGTCATTTAGCAACAATTCTTCAGTCGCTTTATCCAACGCATTGGCTAATACTTGAGCTTTTTTGTTACCCGTTTTTTGTGCCAAATCTTCCAAAGAAACCGCCAACGCTAAGAACTCGCCTAAGCTATCCCAACGCAAATGGTCTTCTTCCAAAAACTGCTGAACATGTTTTGGTGCTGAACCACCTGCCCCTGTTTCAAACATACCGCCACCATTCATCAGCGGAACGATTGACAACATTTTTGCCGATGTACCAAGCTCTAAAATTGGGAACAAGTCGGTATTAAAATCACGCAACACGTTACCAGTTACCGAAATAGTATCTTTGCCGTCTTTGATACGCTCAAGGCTAAATTGACAAGCCTCTGAAGGGGCTAAGATTTTGATTTCTAAGCCATTGGTATCCAGCTCTTTTAGGTAAACTTCTACTTTTTTGATAATTTCGGCGTCATGGGCACGGTTTTTATCTAGCCAAAAAACGGCCGGCGTATCAGATAATCTTGCACGATTTACCGCCAATTGCACCCAATCTTTCACAGGGGCATCTTTAGTTTGGCACGCACGCCAGATATCGCCTGCTTCCACGTTGTGGCTCGTCAAGACATTGCCGTTTTCGTCAATTAACTGCATCGTACCGTCAATCACGATTTCAAAAGTTTTGTCATGACTGCCGTATTCTTCAGCTTTTTGAGCCATTAGGCCGACATTTGGTACACTACCCATCGTGGTTGGGTCAAATGCACCATGTTTTTTACAAAAATCAATCACAGCGGTATAAATGCCCGCATATGAGCTATCAGGAATGACTGCTTTAGTGTCTTGGGCTTTGCCGTCTTTATTCCACATTTGTCCAGAGTTACGAATCATCGCAGGAATTGAGGCATCGATAATCACATCGCTTGGCACATGTAGATTGGTAATACCTTTATCACTGTCAACCATCGCAATACTTGGAGCATCGTTAAAACTTTGTTCAATTAGTTTTTTAACATCAGCTTTGACCGCAGGATCAAGTTTATCAAGATTGGCTAATAAGTCACCAAAGCCATTATTTACATTAATACCAGCATCGTCTAATTCTTTACTATATTTTTCAAACACAGGGGCGAACACGACTTTTACTGCATGACCAAAAATAATCGGGTCAGACACTTTCATCATGGTCGCTTTCATGTGAAGGCTAAACAATACGCCTTTGTCTTTGGCATCTTTGACTTCTTTTTGCAAAAATGCTACCAACGCTTTTTTGCTCATAAAAGTCGCATCAATAATTTCACCTGCCAATAATTTTAGCGGTTTACGCAGTTCATGCTTTTCGCCATTTTTATCGGTTAAAACAAATGACACGGTGGTTGGCTTATCCACAGTTACCGATTGTTCATTGGCAAAAAAATCACCACCCTTCATGGTTGCCACGTGCGATTTACTATCACTAGTCCACGCACCCATAGAATGCGGATATTTTTTGGCAAAATTTTTCACCGCTTTTGGAGCACGGCGGTCAGAGTTACCTTCACGTAATACAGGGTTTACCGCAGAACCTTTGATACGATCATAACGAGCTTGGATATCTTTTTCTTCATCTGTTTGTGGCTCGCTTGGGTAATTTGGGACATCAAAACCATCATCTTGAAGCTCTTTAATCGCCGATAGCAACTGTGGCATTGATGCACTGATGTTTGGCAATTTAATCACATTCGCTTCAGGTTTTTTTACCAACTCGCCAAGCTCAGCTAACGCATCTGGCACACGTTGTGCGTCCGTTAATTTTTCTGGAAAAGTCGCCAAAATACGACCTGCCAAAGAAATATCGGCGGTTTTAAATTCAATATCCGATGACTTTGTAAATGCCTGAATAATCGGCAACAATGATTTGGTCGCTAGCGCTGGGGCTTCGTCGGTGTGGGTATAGATAATGGTTGCTGTCATAAATACTCCATTTATGGTTTTTGTTGTCATAAAATTGTGAGGCGTAAATTTTAAAAAAAATTGCTAAGAATAAACTTTTGTTCAAAAATATGCCAAGTCAGGGCGTATTATAGCACACTTTTACTGACTTTGTGAAAACTAGATGTGTACATTTGTTTTATGAATTTGTAAATCAAAGCAGTATCAATTGGGTGAAAATAAAAAATATAAAAACAACAAAACCCTTGTTGATGAACAAGGGTTTGACAAAAATTTTTATCCGATTAAGTGGTGCCCGGGGCCGGACTTGAACCGGCACGCTCGTTAGAGCGAGGGATTTTAAATCCCTTGTGTCTACCAATTTCACCACCCGGGCAGGTAGTCGCTTAACTTTTTAGATTTAAACTTATATAAGTTTAAACAAAGTCAGTGCGTTGGAATGTGCGATATTATAATCACTTTATTTTATTTTGCAAGTTATTTTTTAACTTTTTTTTGCAATATTTAATTTTCAATGTTTAAAATGGAGGCTGAGGTCGGAATCGAACCGGCGTACACGGAGTTGCAGTCCGCTGCATGACCACTCTGCCACCCAGCCATTCATTTAGGTTTGCTATGATAACAGATTTTTTTCTTAATGCAAGCTTTTTTTATAATTTTTTTAGTTTTTATGATTTATGCTATTTGATGTTTTCAAGCAGTGGTAAAATCGGTTAAAATAGATGCTTTATATTTTTGATAATGTTGGAGTTTTTATGGCACAAATTCTTGACGGTAAAGCGTTTGCAAAAGAGATGGAACAGGCTCTAGGACAACGTGTTGCCTTGTTAAAGCAAAAAACGGGTAAAACGCCTATTTTGGCAACAATTTTGGTGGGAGATGACCCTGCCTCTGCCACTTATGTGAAAATGAAAGGCAATGCCTGTCAGCGTGTGGGCATGGATTCTATCAAAGTTGAAATGCCAAAAGAAACAACGACGGAACAATTGTTAGCAAAAATTGCTGAATTAAACAACAATCCTGATGTTCATGGTATCTTGCTTCAGCACCCTGTGCCAAGCCAAATTGATGAGCGTGCTTGTTTTGATACAATTGACATTAAAAAAGATGTGGACGGGGTAACTTGTTTGGGTTTTGGCAATATGGCGATGGGCGAGCCTGCTTATGGCTCTTGTACACCGCAAGGCATTATGTATTTACTTGAAAAATACGGCGTTGAGCTGTCAGGTAAGCACGCTGTCGTGGTGGGGCGTAGTGCGATTTTGGGTAAGCCTATGGCGATGATGTTGTTAAACGCAAACTGTACGGTAACCATTTGTCATTCTAAAACACAAAATCTTGCTGACATTATCAAACAAGCAGATATCGTGGTAGGTGCGGTTGGCAAACCTGAGCTTATCAAAAAAGACTGGATTAAAAAAGGTGCAATTGTTGTAGATGCAGGTTTTCACCCAACTGAAAACGGCGGTGTTGGCGATATTGAACTATCAGGTATTGAAGAGATTGCTTCAGCCTATACACCTGTGCCTGGTGGGGTAGGTCCAATGACAATTAATACACTAATCCGCCAAACGGTAGAATCTGCAGAAAAGTCAGTTTAATCTTGATTGTAAAAAAAGTGCAATGAACTTTCGCTTTTCTTTACAATCATTTCGCCAACTTAACCCCTAAATTGTTGATAAATCAACCCACCAAAAATCGCCAACACGAGCAAAATAATCGTTACCCTTTTGACCCAATACGGCATTAACGGTAGCTTGATATTTTGCTGTTGCAGGTGGTTATCCACACCCGTTTGTAAATTAGCAAAGCCTTGATTTGGCGTGGGTTTTTGCATATCTTCATGGCTTGCCTCATCACTTTTTATCCATTGAGCGGTTTGGCTTGCTTCATAGGCATCAATCACGTGTTTTGCTTCGTCAATGCTGATATTTTGCTCTTGGGCGTGGGTTTTTATCGCAATCACATAATTTTTTTTATCCACCAATTGACGGATATGTTTTGGTAAAGTTGTCATTATTTTTCCTTTGATTTAGCCGTTTCACTTTTGGCAGTTGTTTTGCTTTTGGCTTCTTTGGTCTTTTCAGTTTCAGTAGATTTTTTGGTGGTTGATGATGATTTTTTCTCGTCTTTTTTCACTACTTTTTTATCCGATTTGCTAGATTTTTCTACCTTTTTGTTAGTTTCTGATTTTTTAGTATTATCAGATTTTTGTTGGGTTTTTTGCTGAGATTTTGGCTCAGAGTTGGTTTTAAGCGTTTTTTCCGATTTTTTGTCAGATTTATCGGTGTTTTGAGTCAGTTTTGGTGTTGATTTGTCAGTTGGTTTTTTATCAATAATTTTTTTATCAACCGCATCATTTTTTACCACCCTGTCAGTTTTTGTCGTTTGGGTCGTACTAGCAGGTACAGTCGCTGGTGGCGTGGAGGCAATTTTGATAATCGCTACGTCTTGATAGCGTGGTTTAACTTTTTCCACTGGCTGAGCTGAGGGCTCGGTTTTTGATTTGTCACTGTCAGGCATCAACTGCCCTATCCCACCTATCATCACTGTAGTCAAGCTAATACTGGTTGCAATCCAATATTTTTGTAACAAGTCAATCCATGTTGATTTTTTCGCAGGCATTTTGGCAAAAATATCGCTGGTTGGCTTATGGGGCTTAGAATTTTCTGATGTTTGCAAAACTGGTTGGCTGTTACTAACTGAATTTGTACTTGATTTGGCTTGATTTGATAGAATTGCCAACGGTTGTTGAGCAATCAATAAGTCAATCTGAGTCGTCAAATGTCGTAAAATATCACTCTTCGCCAAATTTTCAGCGCGTTTTTGACTTTGGGCGATGCCAAGTTTGGGTGAATAATTGAGAATTTGCCAAAAAACCTGATTTTCAGCGGTATTTAACGCAAAATTTTGATAATCTAGCCACTCGGAAAAAACTTTTTCTAGTATAAAATTTTGGCTAAGTATTGTTTTATTTTTTGATAAGTATTGATAAAAATTACTTAATAATTTTACCGATAATAACGCCATAAAACCTAATAATTTTTCTAATTTTAACAACGCTAATTGGGTTGTTTGCAACAGTACGCCCATGATTAAGTTAAACTTTTGTTGATTATCAAATAGTTGGTATAAAAATTTTTGGCTACTTGCTTGATTTTGTTGTAGTTTTTTTAAGTTTAAGCCGTCCGTAATTTCGCACGCCACTACTATATCATGCTGTAAATAGCTAAAAAGCAGGCGAAATGTTTGCTCGCTTGTTTGCTGATTGGGCTTGGTTTGGGCAAGTAACTGACACGCCACCGCATCGCACAAAAAAGGTAACGCATAGCGTACTTGACCGATAGAAAGCGAACAAATATCGGCTAATAAAGGCATGGTCGGCCGTAATCCTTGTTCAAAAAAATCGGCAAAGTTAAGGTAATTTAATAAAAGTGTCGGATTTTGTTGGCTTTTTTGCATTTTGTACAACAGTTTATCTTAAAATTTTAGGCTATATTTTATACTGAAAATGAGTTTTTTGGGAAAAAATACGATAAAAATGGCTTTTTTTGACCGTTTAAGCATTTTTTTTGCCCTTTTTAAAAATTAACTGTATAAAATCTTGAAAAATTCTTGTAAAATGGTTAAAGTTAGCTTTACAAAATATACAGGTTTTTGGAAGTTGGTTGCAATCGTGCAACAAAATCAACAACCATATATCGGTCATTTTTTTATATTTAAGGAATATGCCCATGGCGATGTCAACAATTTTAGTAAAATCTTTTCAAGTAACTGCCTTAGCCAGTGCATTGGCGTTGGTAGGTTGTGGTAGTGGCGGTAATGATACGTTGCCAGCTAAGAGCAATGGTAACAATAGTAGCAATAGTAATTCGGATTCAAATTCGGGAAATGGCACTAGTAAAACGACATCAAGTGTTAATGTTAATGCCATTACATTAACAGATGTAAATGGAAATATTACATCTACTGTCACTTCATCAAATAATGTAACTGCGTCCATTAAGGTAACTGATGCTTCAGGTAACCCAGTTTCAGGTGCGTTAGTTACATTTACTGCAGGTGGAGTTACACTTGGTACATCAAATGGTGCAGTATTATCAAATGCCGAAGGGATTGCAAAAATCTCATTGAAGCCTACTGATGTTACGGATACAGGTGCCTATACCATTTCTGCTACTGCAGAAAAAGATGGTTTAACTGCAACTTCTAGTAACGTAAATTATACGTTACAATCTGCTAATATTATCATTAGTAACCTCAATGTTGCTAACAACAATCTGGCTTCTGGTGGCTCAACCAATATTACCTTAGTAACCACTGATGGTACCAGTGTACAAAATAATATCGGCGTAGATTTTAACGCAACCTGTGGCTCATTTGGGACAAATCCAGCAACGTCAACCAATCAAGGTAATGTAACTACCACATATAATGCTGTTGATAAAAATGGTAACTTGTGTGAAGGCGAACAAACTATTACCGCCAAAATTGCTTCAGGTAGCGATACCAAGAGCATCAAAGTGACTGTCGCACAAGCAGAGCCTAATGCGTTAATGTACACAACCACTGAGAGTATCAATTTGGCATCTAAAACCACAGGTATTTCTACCACAGGGCGAGTTGAATTTACAGTATACGCTGATGGTAAACCAATTAAAAACCAATCTGTAAAAGTCAATCGTATTAAAACCCCCGCTGATTTTCATTTTGGCACACCAGATAATAATGAAGAAATTACTTTGGCTAGTAATGACCAAGGCAAGGTAATTGTTAATTTATATCCAGGTGCATTGCCTGGACCTGTTGAATTACAGGCTACTTTGGCAAGTAATAAAAATATCAGCACGACTGCAAAAGGTATTTCTGTTGTGCAAAGCCGAGCTGAACAAGGCGGTATTACTATGACGGCTGATAAAAATGTATTATTAAATAATACGACAGATACTGCTAACATCACGATGCGTTTTACCAATCATAACGGTACGACTATTCCTGCAAAAACCGTAGTAAACTTTGTTGCCGAAGGTGGCATGATTAGCCCAAGCTGTGAAACTGATGCCAATGGTTCATGTAGCGTAACCTTTACCTCACAAAACCCACGTCCTGCCAATGGTCGTGTTACTATTTTAGCTTACCTTGAAGGGGATAAAAAGTATAAAGATAAAAATGGTGACAATATGTACACCGCAGGCACAGATGAATTGGAAAAAAATATTGGTGATTTATTCCGTGATGATAATGAAAATAACATATATGATAAAGCCAATGGTGAGTTTATCTATAAACGTAACACCAGTGATGGTACAGCCTGTAAAGCAGATTCACTCATGGCTGCCTTACCTGCTAATTTTGCAGAGTTTGTGAGCTTTTTCACTGAGCCTACGATTGCAGGTACTTGTAATAAAGAATTAAGTGCAACATTAAGCCATCAATCTATTTTTGGTTTTGCAGATGATACGCCTACTTTTGTTGGCTTAAACCCTACTTCAAATGGCTTAAACACTTTTTATATGTATGGCAATAATCTACAAACCGTTTCCATGCCATCTGGCACGACCATTGCTGTAGAAGCTGAAGATAAAACTCCTGATAACAAATTAACCTGTGAAGCCGAATTTAGAAGTGGTGATTTAACTGTTCCTGCATTGGTTAACCTTTCAATTGTGAATGACAAAGGTAATTATTTCCAAAATACGGACGCTGTTAAATACTCATTGAAAGTTTCTGGCTGTGCATCAGCAGACAAAGTAAAAGTAATTGTAAATGCACCAAACGGTAAAAATACGACTAATATCTTTGAATGGAACTAATATACGCTTATTTCGCCGTGCTAGAAACCCACTTAATTAATTTAGGTGGGTTTTTTATGATTACGATTTATCAAGCCAATTATTTACCATTTTTTACTTGCCATACCGCTAAGTGATTGTTATATTTCACTATTTTTTATAAAATATTTATCAGCAACACATCATGTTACCAAAAGGATTAGCAAATGAGAATTAAACTCTTGGATAAAATCACAGGCGACTGGGCAAAGGAATGGTCAATTATTTGGTTCTGTGTTGGGCTATGTGCCTTAACTAGCGTATTTTGGTTAACTACCGAACATAAACCACTAGATTGGTTTTATCTTTGCGTGTCTTTGGTGGGGCTGTTATGCGTGATTTCACTTAGTTTTCGCCGAAATATCGCAGGGAATGGACTAGGAATGTTAGCCACCGCAGGCGAAAGCGTGGTTCAAGGCACATCAGGAGCGGTTGGACTGATGTTAGCACCCATGTTTAACTTTTTTACCCACTTATACGGTTTGTTTTATTGGACAAAAAATACCGATGGCGACGGTAATATGATACCAAAATCCGCCAACAAAGCGGTGTGGATTTTTACCTTTATCGTGATTGCGATTGGCTTGGCATTATTCCCTACCCTAAATGCTTGGTTAGCATCGCAGGGTTTTGCCGTGATTACCGATGACGGTAGCAAGTTTTTGGGTAAAATTGACTTTTTTTGGATTAACGTGGTGGCTTTTGTGCTGTCAATCACCGCCCAAACCGCGATGATTTTGCGTTATTCGTTTAACTGGTGGCTGTGGATTGTGGTCAATTCGGTGTGGCTGATTGTCAACTTGATGACGCAAAACTATATTTTTGCCCTACAGACCGTGATTTATCAAGTCAACGCAATCATTGGGCTGTATGAATGGCACCGTAGTGAACATTAAGCTTTGTTAAAATCGATGAAAAATGATTTTACATTGCCACCAGTTTTTAATAAAATAACAAAGGTTAACTTAAATCGCAGGATATTTGTATGGACATTAAAGCCGTTCTTTGCACCGCCCTACTCGCCACTATGTTAACAGGCTGTGCTACTCATGAATTATTGGAAAATAACCGCCAACCCGCCACCTACACCAAAACTATTAAACAAACTCTCGTCAACGACCAAGTGCTTGCCTTTGGCAAACCTGCGACTGCTATCAATGGTGTGCCTAGCGATAGCGTGGTCATTGTCGGCTTAAAACAAAGTTACGTGTTAACTGACGGTTCGGACGAATTTGTCAGCCTGTTAAGCGGACGTTTAAATCCTGAGTTTATCAAACTCACAAAACCGTTGGACTTTTTTTCCAAAAACAATGACGGACGCTTTGTCGGCACAATCAGTATCAAATACAGCCGTTTAAAAGAAGATATCACCAAAGACGACCGCAATCTTTTCTTAAAACATGATGCAGATGAATGTACCAATTATAACGAAGAAAAAATGGGTGTACAAAGTTTTTGCTTTGATATGAACCTTGCAGGCATGGTCTATCCTGCGGTGAGCAACCAAGCGAGCATGAAACGCTTGAGCAAATATTACCCTGCTAGCATTTACACCGAAACCACACAGACCGTGAACAATCCTGACGTTGGTAAAGATGCGGGCAAAACTTTGGTATTATTGCCGTTTGCGGTAGCGTTTGATGTGGTAACTTTGCCATTTCAAGCAATCTATGAAATTTTTGATTAATTTGTATTCGTAAAAAAATCCGTTTAAGGTTAATTTTGTTAAACGGATTTTTTGTTTTTATTCGTGTTAAGTTTAAAATTAACGTTTGGCAAAGCCCTGTTTGTTTAAATATGGCAAAATTTCTGGGCGAGATGGTTTTGCCAAATAATTTTTGATTTGCGAAATCCAGTCCATATCACTGCCATTTCGCAAGGTTTGGTAATAATCTTTTACCGTCTCATTAAAGGCTTCTAACTGCTCAATGCTCGCAGATTGATACTGATTTTCCGACACAATCACGGAGTTTGGCAAGCGTGGACGCATCGCAGGTTCTTGGTCAGGATAGCCCAAACACATGCCAAACAACGGCACAACGCCTTGCGGTAATTTTAACAATTCACTAATTTTGTCAATATCATTACGTAAACTACCGATATATACCCCGCCTAAGCCTAAACTTTCTGCGGTAATCAGCAAGTTTTGGGCAATAATGGTCGCATCAACCGCACCGACGAGAACAACTTCCGTCCAGTCAATTTGGGCATCGGGCAATAGGGTTTGATGACGCTTGCTGTCCATGCAAAACACCAAAAATTCAGGACTATATTCCACATATGGATGTCCATATTTTTCGCCTTCTTTGGCATCTTGGGCTTCGGCACAGACACGGCGGATTTGATAACGCAGGGCTTTATCCGTTATCCGAATGATACTCGCCGATTGCAAATAACCTGATGTTGAACCCGCCATTCCTGCACGGTACAACGTGTTTAGCAGGTCATCGCTAATCGGTTGGTTGGTAAATTTTCGGATAGAGCGGTGGTTTAACACGGTTTCTAACGTGGGTTTACTGGTTAATGTCATCGTTTAGTCCTTTTTTATGGTTTGTTAAAAAGATTTAGAATAAATAAACTAATTGGTTAAGTCTTTGTTATTTTAACACAATTTTTAGCAAAAAAATTTGCCAAAGTGGTTATTTTTTAACGAATGGTTGGCTTAGGCTTGACTTTCTCCAAAACTGCCGACACGATACCGCTTAAGGCATAAATCACACCAATGGCGAGCAGTCCTGCGGGAATGTTGTAAAGCACAATGCCAAGCACAAAAATTATCACAATCAAAGCAACAAATGGCACCCGTTTTTTGTCAAATTCCTTAAAACTATAATATTTGACATTACTCACCATTAACAGCCCCACCACCACTGACCACACCGCTGACATCAAGCCAAAGCTCATGCCTGTGCGTGGTAGCACCGATTGCCAATCCATATTGACCATGACAAAAGTGGCAATCAAAATCGCCGCCAACGGACTTGCCACGCCAATAAAATATTTTTTATCCACCACACCGATTTGCACATTAAACCGTGCCAACCGCAATGCTGCACACGCCGAATACACAAATGCACACGCAATTCCAATCCGCCCAAGCGGTTGTAACGCATAATGATAAATCAATACCGCAGGGGTCAAACCAAACGCAATACAATCCGCCAAACTGTCCAACTGCTCACCAAACGCACTTTGGGCTTTTAACATCCGAGCAGCACGACCGTCCATGCCGTCCAAAAATGCCGACACAAAAATCGCCACGCAAGCAGTCATAAAATGCCCTTGCGAACTGCTGATAATCGCATAAAAACCCGCCAACAACGATAACAATGTAAAGGAGTTTGGGATAAGATACACGCCTTTTTTTAGCACTTTTTTATCGGCAACTTGTTCGCTTTCAATCACTTCAATGGTTAAGCCGTCAGTGTCAGCGTCATAGTCTATTGGTTTATCGTCTAGCGGTTTTTCACTTTTTGTTTCATGTTTTATCATATTCATTCCATTTTTTTAAATTATTTTTTAAAAAATTATTCACCGACTAACCATTCTACTTTAACTTTTTGGTCAACCGCCATCGCTGGGCTATCAGGGTGTTGCAAAATTGGTTGTAAATATTGCAAAATTTCATCAACGTGTTTGTCAAACTGATACGGCGGATTAATAATTAGCATTCCTGTACCATTTAAACCCATTGGCAAATCGGTTGGGTAAATATTTAGTTCACAGATTAACTGTTTTTTGATACCTGTGCGTTTCATTTTTTTGTAAAAAAGTGCCACCGCTTCCCTATTTTTTATCGGATACCACAAGGCAAAAATCCCTGTTGCCCATTTTTTATGAGCCTTTTGCAACAAATCTACCAACGCCGAAAAGTCTTTATACTCCTGTTCAAATGGTGGGTCAATCAAGATAAGCCCACGTTTTTCCGCAGGGGGAATAACCGCCAAAATCCCTTCGTAGGCATTGCGATGAGCAATACCAATCGGCAATTGGTGCAGTTGATAATTTAAGGCATCGTACTCATCGGCTTTAAATTCAAAAGCGTCGGCACGGTTTTTGATACCTGTCGCTTCTTGCTGTTTTTGGATATGACGAGCAATAAACCAAGGCGAACCTGTGTACACATATTTATCATAAAACTTACGAGCATATGCCAAATCATTGAGATAAGTTTGCACCGCTTCTGGGGCGTTTTGATTATCTACCGACAAAAGTTTGTTTACACCACCCAAGGCTTCGCCTGTTTTTTTGGTTTCTACACTTGCCAACGAGTACAAACCACGTCCACCATACGCATCTAGCGTATAAAAAGGCTTGGGTTTTTGGCTTAATTGTGCTAATAACTGTAACAATAAAACGTGTTTGACCACATCGGCAAAATTACCTGCGTGGTAGGCGTGTTGATAGTTCATGAGTTTCTCAAAATCGCTAGTAAATGGTTAACCAAATATGTTAGCATATTACAGCCGTTTTTTGGAAAAATTTGCACAATTTTGTGTAAATTTTGGTCAAGTTATAATCATAAAATACATAGACGCTTTAAAAATATTGGAGAAAAGCCATGTTTAATACCGATTGGCACATCAAAATTCATGAACATTATTTGTCAAATTTTGAAAAAACAGGCGTGTTTGTGCTTGATGATTGTTTTGCCACCGCAGATTTATTGGCATTACAAAGCGAAAGCGGGCTGATTGACTATCAACAAGCCCACCTAACCAATGGCGAACGCCTTAGCAATATTCGTGGCGATAGTATTCGTTGGATTGATGAAAACTGTACAATCGGTACACATTATTTAACCAGTATTGAAAAACTCGGTGAATTTTTTAACCACACGTTTTTTGCAGGGATTCAGCGAGCCGAAGCCCATTATGCCTGTTATACCGCAGGTTTTGGCTATGATTGGCATACCGACAATCCCAAAGGGCGAGATGAGCGAGTAATTTCGGCAGTGTTTTATCTTAATGATAATTGGACAGATGCGGACGGCGGACACATTCATGTGGTGGATAAAACCGAAAAGACCCAAATTTTAACACCAAGAGCCAATCGGTTGGTCGTGTTTGACAGCAATTTGTTACACAAAGTTGCCATTACCCACAAAACACGCTTTTCCATTGCCACATGGCTACGCCGAGATACAGGGATTTGGTAACGGGCTTTAATAACAGATATTTAGTAAATGGTCAAACCCATAAAAATTTGCTAAAATAATTAAGAACCTGTGTTGACAAACTTTTGGAAAATTATGAATAATCTTACCGCAGAACAACAAGCCATCTTAGCAAATGTGCGAATGCCTGATGACTGGAAAAACGCCCTAGCCGATACCTTAACGTCTGAAAATATGGCAAACATCCGTCAATTTTTAAAAAATCAATATGCTCAAAACAAAGAAATTTATCCACCTGCCAAATTAATGTTTAATGCCTTTGATTTAACCCCATTATCACAAGTCAAAGTGGTAATTTTGGGGCAAGACCCCTATCATGGGGCAGGTCAAGCCATGGGACTGTCTTTTAGCGTGCCAAAAACGATACCAAAACCGCCAAGTTTGCAAAATATCTTAAAAGAATTATCAACTGATTTGAACATTGCTCCGTCTGCTCACGGTGATTTGAGTCATTGGGCAAAGCAAGGTGTATTATTACTTAACAGTATGTTAAGTGTAGAAGCAGGACAAGCAGGCAGTCATCAAGGTATCGGCTGGGAACAGTTTACCGATGCGGTGATTGATGCGGTGAATGAAAACTGCAAACATTGCGTATTTATTTTGTGGGGGGCATACGCTCAGAAAAAAGGGCGGTTTATCAATCCGCAAAAACATCTGATTTTGACCGCAACCCACCCTTCACCCTTGGGGGCAAATCGGGGTGGTTTTTTTGGTACACAACCATTTTCCAAAACCAATGATTATTTGATGTCGTATGGCAAAAGTCCAATTGATTGGCAGTTGCCACAATGATTACCAAAAATTTTGTGATTGAAAAAACAGAAAAATTAGATTTGTGCAAATCAGAATTGGACAAAAGCTTTATGCAAATCGCCCTAGCCTGTGCCAAATACGGTGCAACGCTTGGCGAAGTGCCTGTCGGTGCAGTATTGGTGTATCAAGGCAACATCATCGCAACAGGTTACAATCAGCCGATTTTAACCAAAAACGCCACCGCTCATGCCGAAATGGTCGCCATTTGGCACGCCTGCCAACGCTTTAACAATTATCGCCTACCTCACGGCTGTGAGTTGTTCGTGACCCTTGAGCCGTGTACCATGTGTTTGGGAGCGATTATTCATGCAAGAGTATCTCGCTTGGTATTCGCCACTGCCGAACCCCGTGCAGGAATGCTGATTAGTCAACAAAATTTTGCCCAAAAGACCTTTTATAACCATGACTTACAAGTAGAACATGGCTTATTAGCCGACAATAGTCGTAAATTATTGCAAGATTTTTTTCGGCAAAAACGCCAATCCCAAAAAGCCCACAAACTCAAAGTAAAATAGCCATAAAAAAAGCAGAAAATCTAAATTTCTGCTTTTTTATCATCAACCAATTATTTTTTTAAAGTTAAGGCATTTTTTGCCATTAAAAAACCTTGCCAACCATAAAACATAAAATTACGGATATTGGCGTGGTCATCACCGTGTGGCGTAGCTTTTACCGCATCATAATGTTCGGCAAATAGTTTTAACGTATCCACTTGGCTTAGCTGATTGGCTTTGGCAAAGGCAAAAACTTTAGCACTACCTTCGTTTTCACCTGCATCACTATGAGCTAAGCCATTGGTAAACGCAACAGGCTGATAATCGTAATATTGAGCAATAGTCTGTAAAACGCCTTGAAAATCAATGGTTTTATTATCAATTTTTGTTAACAATGCCGATAAAGCAAGTTTATCAATCACGTTAAAATCTCCTTTGGTTTTAATGTTTAACGCCTGTCTTAACGATTATAATAATCATCTTCAAATGGGTCAAATGACGGATTAAAATTTTTGTTTTCACCCACATTTTCGCCTAAATTCGGTTGCCCCATATTCGGCTGTGGAAAATTACGATTTTCCAAGTGGTTCATTTGGGCATTGCTACGCAAATGTTCGTTCATACTACGGTCATAGTTGACTTGGTTGCGGTCAAAACGCTCACGGTTGTAACCACGATAGCCATGATTATGATGATTTTGGTAGCCTTGATTGTTGCGATAGCCATGATTTTGATGATTTTGGTAGTTTTGTTGCTCAAAAGCACGGTGTTCTGGGCTGTAGCTTGGCATACCGAACGTTGGCGTATACTCTTGCCCACGCTCATGCAAGATACGTTGGTAAATCTCTTCACGATGCACCGCAATATCTTTGGGAGCATTGACGCCCAATCGCACTTGGTTGCCTTTGACACCCAGTACAGTTACGCTGACTTCATCACCAATCATCAAGGTTTCGCCGACACGACGCGTTAGAATTAACATGTTCACACTCCTTATGTTACAATGGTCATAAAATTTGCAAACTAATTGCCCAAAAAAGTATGTTAGCAAAAATGGGTTTTTGTTCGCTGGATTGAAGGGGTTTTAATAAAAAGAAAAGTCGTCATTTGCCCAAATGACGGTTTTATTATAAGTCCTTTTATCCATTTTACCAACTACTTTTTGACAGAAGGTAAAAAAATCTTATGGCTTGTTGCCCCATAATCTTGTTAAAGTTTTGTTGAAAAAAGTTGGGTTCAATATAAAAAAGGTTAATGCCATATTATAACAGCATTAACCAAATTTCACTACTTTTTTTACAAGATTGTTTGACAAAATTTGTTAACCAAATTGTTAAAAATTATCAATTATAATCCTGCGACTTTACTTTCGCCGTCTTTACGGTCAAGCCCAAAAGCGGTATGTAGTGCTTTTACCGCTTTTTCAAGATGTTGCTCTTGCACGATAACTGATACTTTGATTTCGCTGGTTGATACCATTTCAATGTTGATGTGGTTTTCTGCCAAAACTTGGAACATTTTGCTGGCAACACCTGCGTGTGAACGCATCCCCACGCCAACGAGCGAGACTTTCACGACTTTGTCTTGTCCAATAACTTTGCTACCGCCAATTTCATTCACGTGTTGATTTAAAATGTCTAAAGCTTTTTGATAATCGCCACGGTTTACAGTAAAGGTAAAATCGGTTAAACCTTCGGTAGATAAGTTTTGGATAATCATATCTACTTCGATGTTAGCATCGCTAATCGGTGTTAAAATCGCTGATGCAATTCCCGGACGGTCTGGCACATCACGAATGGTAATTTTGGCTTCATCACGTGTAAAGGCAATGCCTGAAATAATAGGTTGTTCCATGCTATCTCCATTGTCGGTAGTAATCAATGTACCGACATTTTGTTTAAAATTATCATCAAATTTACCGTCCACATTTTCATCAAAACTAGACAGTACACGCAATGGTACTTGATATTTACCTGCAAATTCTACGGAACGAATTTGCAAAACTTTTGAGCCAAGACTTGCCATCTCAAGCATTTCTTCAAAAGTGATTTTATCAAGTTTTTTGGCTTTTGGCGTAACGCGTGGGTCGGTGGTATAAACGCCGTCCACATCGGTATAAATTTGGCATTCATCGGCATTTAATGCTGCCGCCAACGCCACGCCTGTGGTATCTGAACCGCCACGCCCCAAGGTATTAATATCGCCTTTGTCGTCCACGCCCTGAAATCCTGCGACAATCACCACCATACCTACATCTAAGGCTTGGCGAAGTTGACTGTCATCAATGTGCTGAATGCGGGCTTTAGTGTGGCTGTCATCCGTACGAATAGCGACTTGTCCGCCTGTCATGGATTTAGCATTCACGCCGATTTCTTTGAGTGCCATGGCTAATAAAGCAATAGACACTTGTTCACCCGTTGACACCATTTGATCGTATTCTCGTGGGTCTGGGTTGGGGCTGATGTCCTTTGCTAAACCGATTAAGCGGTTGGTTTCGCCACTCATTGCCGATACGACCACAACGACTTGGTGCCCATTTTCATGCCAACGTTTGACACGCTGTGCCACGTTTTTGATACGGTCGGTTGTCCCCATGGACGTTCCGCCGTATTTTTGTACGATTAATGCCATAATTTACCCTTAATTAATTTACCAAACGAGCCCTTGATAATAAATATTCTTTGACAAATAGTATAACTAAAATTTATCAAAATTTTATTTTTTTACAAAAAAAGTAAAGCATTGTATTTATACCATATTTGACGTTTTTCGGCAAGTTTTTTGTCAGGTGTTTGTTACCAAATTATCACCATTATCAGTTAGCCAAGTTAATTAATTCCAATCTTCATCTTCTCTATACCAATTTTTGTTAATTGGCGTATCCCATATCTCGCCTTCTATACCACCTTCAGAAATTTGGTGGTTCGGCTCATAGATGTAATATAAGCGATGAAAAAACTGCGACACATGAAAAGTTGCCTTGGTTAATCTTGGCTGATAGCCAGTATTATCAAACTCAGCTTCAATCATCCGAATATTTACGCCAGCTAATAACAATTTTTGTTTTAAATCATTAAAATCTTGCTGTGCAGTCGCTGGAAATGGTTTGATAAGCTCTCGTGAAAATGCAACATTGCAACGCTCATCTTCAGGATTTTTGGAAAATAGCCCCTTTTTATATTTAAAATAACTGCACCAATCTTGATTGCGATATACAGTAATTTGCTGTTTTTCTAAGTGCAAGGTGATTGGCTGTAAACGCTTGACAATGGTTTTATCATCCATGCCTAACATATAACCTTTCCAAGAATAACATAATGCCCAAAACAACAAAATCACTGCTAAAAACTTCAGTAAGCTTAAACAAAACTTCTTCACAGTCATGTTAACTTTCCAACTCTGCCCACCGCTCTAGTTTTTCCATTAAAATCTCGTCAATCTCATTCAGCCGTTCGGTCGCTTGGGTCGCCCCTGTCAAGTCGCTGACAAACCAAGAACCGTCCGCTAATTTTGCTTGTAATTCGGCTTGTTCTTGCTCCAATTCGGCAATCTCGTTTGGCAAACTTTCCAACTCTCGTTGTTCTTTATAACTTAATTTCTTCTTAACAAAACTATTAGATGTATTTTCAGATTTTAGCGTTTCAGTTTTGGACTCTTTGGCTTTTTCAACTTTGGTTTTAACAGGATTTTGTTCAATTTCTCTTGATTTTTGTTCAAGATAATCTTGATAACCACCCACATATTCTTTGACAATGCCGTTGCCGTCTTTATCCGTGTCAAACACCCACGTTGATGTAACCACATTGTCCATAAATTGCCTATCGTGGCTAATCAATAAAATCGTACCGTTAAAACTATCAACCGCTTCTTCCAACAGCTCCAAAGTCGCCATATCCAAATCATTGGTCGGTTCGTCCAATACCAATACATTGGCAGGTTTTAATAATTGTTTGGCTAATAACACTCGGTTACGCTCGCCACCTGATAGGGCTTTGACAGGCGTTCTAGCACGTTCTGGGGCAAATAAAAAATCTTGCAAATAGCCAATAACGTGTTTTTTACGTCCGCCAATTTCCACATAATCCGAGCCTTCGGCAACGTTCTGGGCAACGGTCGCTTCCAAATCTAACTGGTCTCGTAATTGGTCTAAAAAGGCGATTTCTAGATTTGTGCCGAGTTTTACCGACCCTGTTTTTTGGATATCGGCTTGTTCAATGCCCAAAATTGCATGAATTAAAGTGGATTTTCCTACGCCATTTTTGCCAATAATGCCAATGCGGTCGCCACGCAGAATGGTTGCATTAAAGTTTTTTACCAAAATTTTATCGTCATAACCCAAATTTAAGTTTTTAACATTACACACCAATTTTCCACTGGTTTCGCTATCATTCATGCTGATATTGACTTGTCCGACTTGCTCTCGGCGGGCTTTGCGTTCTTCTCGCAAGGCTTTTAATGCTCGTACACGCCCTTCGTTACGAGTTCGACGAGCCTTGATGCCTTGTCGTATCCAGACTTCTTCTTCAGCAAGTTTTTTGTCAAAATTGGCATTGGCTTTTTCTTCGGATTGTAGTTGCAATTCTTTTAATTCTTGATAACGTGCGTAACCTTTCACACCTTGGGTAACGTCATAACTGCGTAAAATCCCACGGTCAAGCTCCACAATGCGAGTGGCGATTTTGTCAATAAAACTGCGGTCATGCGAAATAAATAGCAATGTCAAGCCTTGCCAATTTAACAAAAAATGCTCCAACCACTCAATGCTATCCACGTCCAAATGATTGGTTGGCTCGTCCAATAGCAATATATCAGGCTTGGTAATCAATGCCCTTGCTAAAAGCACACGGCGTTTGCGACCGCCTGATAACTCGCTGATATCTGCTCCACCGTCCAAGCCCATGATTGACAACAAAGTTTGCACTTCTCGTTGTAATTCCCAACCATTGACATCATCAATTTTATGCTGTAAATCCGCCATTTGCGAACAGGCGTTCATATCGCCATTGGCACATTTATCGCTTGTTAGATGATAGTCATTGAGCCATTTTGCCAAATCGCCTGCCCCTGCGATGACGATATCGCTCACCTTTCCGTTGGTTTCTGGGATATCTTGTTCTAACATAGCGATTTTTAAGCCGTTTGTCATGCTAAAATCGCCACTATCGGCTTTGATTTGACTGTTAATGACTTTTAACAGGGTAGATTTGCCTTCGCCATTTCTACCGATAAGGCAGACCCTTTCGCCTTGTTCAAGGTTAAAATCCACACCGTCCAAAATCGGTGCTAGTCCAAAGGCTAATTGTAAATTGCGTAAATGAATGAGTGCCATAAATTTTCTCAAAATGTTATCAATGTTATTCGTGGCGTATTTTAACAGAAAATCAGAAAATTTGGGGGATTTTTGGGATAGTGCACAATGTTATGACCTGTTGTTACAGCAAATGGTAAAACTGAAGAATGGATTTATGATGATTTTCAATCTTTATATTTTGAGAATGGCAAACTAATATCGGTACAAACGTATGGTGAGAAATAAATTAGCCATAAAATAAATCGTAACATATAAAAACACCCAACAATTTAAAAAGCGTATTGTTGGGTATTATTTTTAATATCAATATTGTCAATTACTTCGCAGGTGTCGCCAATTCATCAAACACCCCACCATCTTTAAAGTAGGTGTTCATAATCGTATCCCAATCGCCAAATACATCTCGTGGACGAAAAGTGTCAAGTTTTGGTAATTTATCAGCATTTTTCGCCAAAATCGCCTCATTACTTGGACGCAAATACAAATCAGCAGATAATTGCTGAGCTGTATCACTCCACAAATAATTCAAATATTCTTTGGCGGCAGCCGTTGTACCTTTTTTATCGGTTACCGCATTTACCACGGCAACTGGATTGCCTGCAGCGATAGTATAGCTGGGATACACAATTTGCACTTGTCCTTGCCCGAAGTTTTTTACCGCCAAATTTGCTTCATTCTCAAAAGTTACCAAAACATCGCCAATCTGACGTTGTAAAAATGTCGTGGTTGCTGATCGTCCACCATTTTCATAAACAGGCACGTTTTTTAACACAGATTTAACAAAGTTTTTGGTTTTGTTTTCATCTTTGTGAAAGGTGTGCAAGCCATACCCATACGCTCCTAAAAACGCATAACGTCCGTTGCCCGTGGTTTTTGGATTGGCAAGTACGATTTGCACGCCGTCTCTGCTCAAATCATGCCAATCTTTGATATCTTTTGGATTGTCTTTTCGCACCAAAAATACGATTGTACTGGTGTATGGTACGGCATCATTGGGAAATTGGGAACGCCAATCATTTGCCACCAGTCCTTTTTTAACGAGTAATTCTACATCCGAGCCTTGGTTCATAGTAACGACATCGGCTTGTAAGCCGTTGGCAACGGCTAGGGCTTGCTTGCTAGAACCGCCGTGCGATTGCTGAATTTCTATCGTTTTGCCTTGATTTTTGGCGGTATATTCTTTGACAAATAGCGGATTAAAATCTTTATAAAAATCCCGTGCCACGTCATAGGAGACGTTTAACAGCTTGATGTTATTCGGGTTGGACGGAGCGATATTGATGGTGCTTGCCTTGGCGGTTTGGCTGGCATTTGCCGAGCTACTAGCTTTGACATTATTATCGTTATTGGCTTGGTTTTGTTGGGTTGGGGCTCGTGAACAGCCGACCACACTCAAACTTGCGAACAAGGCAACGACGGTGATTTTAGCAGAATTTTTTGCAATTTTTGTTGTAACTGCCATTTTGTTGAACTCCAAAATTTTTAACGTTATTTTTTAAATATTGTTTGTTAACATTGGCATTATTATAATCAGTTACTTATGCAAAAACACATTATTTGTTTGCGTATTGATATGCAGTTTTAGAATAACACGTTTGACAAAATTTATCAAAATTTTGACAAATTAATCATTAAATTGACGTTCATACAATCTGGCATAATGCCCATTCTTTGCCATCAAGGTGGGGTGGTTACCGACTTCCACGATTGCCCCGTTGTCCATTACCACGATTTTATCAGCATTTTGAATGGTGGTTAAACGGTGGGCAATGACAATGGTGGTACGCCCTTGCATTACAGCTTCAAGGGCTTTTTGGATAAAAAATTCCGACTCATTATCCAACGCACTGGTGGCTTCGTCCAAAATCAAAATCGGCGCATCTTTTAACAACGCTCGTGCGATAGATAGGCGTTGGCGTTGACCGCCTGACAACTGCAAGCCGTCTGAACCGATATGTGTGTCGTAGCCGTTGGCTAACTTTTCAATAAATTCATGGGCATAGGCGGATTTTGATACGTGGATAATCTGTTCTCGTGATTTGTGTTGTAACTCACCATAGGCGATATTTTGGGCAATTGTGGCTTTAAAAAGCACCACTTGCTGATTGACACTGGCAATTTGCGAGCGTAAATTTGCCAATGTCAAGGTGTCAATCGGTACACCGTCCAAGTAAATCTTGCCTTTACTCGGCTCTATCGCTCGCATCAAGGCATTCACTAACGTGGTTTTACCTGCCCCTGAACGCCCAACCAACGCCACTGTTTCGCCTGCTTGAATATGCAAATTCACCTTGTCAATCGCCTTTTTACCGTCAGGATAAATCAGCGAAACATCATCAAAATGGATATTACCTGTCAACTTTTGTTCAATATTACCGTTGTCTTTTTCATTATCAGTATCCAACAACGTAAAAATAGAATCAGCTGCCGCCAAGCCACGTTGCAAACCTTGATTGACATCAGTTAACGCTTTCACAGGGCGGTTTAACAAACCTGCTGCCACCAAATACGCAATAAAATCCCCTGCCGACACGCCGTCCATGACATTGGGGCGAAACGCAATCCAAATCACCAACGCCAACGCCATTGCCATGAGAAGCTGTATCATCGGCGTGTTAATGCTGTTCACCACCACGATTTTTAAGCCTTTTACCAAATTATTTTTGGATGCTTGCTCAAAACGTGCCAACTCGCTTGCTTGTCCGCCGTAGTTTTTTACCACTTGATAACCGCCAATCACTTCATTGGCAATATGGCTGACCTCCCCCATACTATCTTGGATATCTTTGGATAATTGGCGAAATCGCTTGCTCGCTGTACGGATTAACCACGCAATCGGCGGTAAAATCAAAAACACAATCGCTGTCAATTTCCAATTTAAATATAACAAATAGCCAAACAAACCAACCACCGTTAACCCTTCTCGGAGCAAGGTTTTAATGGTATCCGTGCCTGCCGATGTGACTTGTTCCACATCAAAAATCAGCTTGGCAGACACCTCACCTGCCGAATGATTGAGATAATATTCGCTTGGTAAATTTAACAGTTTATTAAAGGTCTCTAAACGTAATTGAAACACCATATTGCGAGAAATAATCGCACTAAAATAATTGCCCAAAAACGACCCCAACCCACGAAACACAAATAACACAACCACCAAAAACGGCAATAAATTTTTGTAAATTTGGTTATTGTCTGCCAACGCATCGGTGATAATCCCCATGAGTTTGGCAGTCGCCATTTCCGTGCCTGCATTGATAACAAAACCCAATATCATCAGCAAAATTGCCCCCCAGTAGGGCGTGATATAGCTCAGCAAACGCTTATAAGTTTGCCAATTTTGCGATTGCTTAGCGGATTTTTGTATATTTGACATGGATTAGGCAAGTTTGATAAAGATTGATTTTAAAAAAAACCTCAATATTTCAAAACAAATTGATATGAAATATTGTTCATAAAATCATCCATAAACATTGATAAAAAAATTATTTTTTCGGAATAGCATTAGCTGGGGCTTGCCCTGCAGGAACAACCGTACGGATATTCAGATTTAAAAAGCCCATTTTCCCTGCAATGTCCATGATTTTTACCACCGATTGATGTGTGGTATTCGCATCAGCAGAAATGACAAACAAAAGTTTACGATTATCACCTGCTTCTTGACGTATCATGGACGTAATTTCAGCTTCACCTGTCCCTGCCAACGCAATGCCGTTAATCAAATAACTGCCATCTTTTTGCACGGCGACTTCAATACGCTGGTCTTTTTTGGTAATAGGCACGCCTTCAGCTTGCGGCAACACGATATTGAGCTTGCTAAAATGGTTAAACGTGGTGGATAACAACAAAAACACGATAAGAAATAATAAACAATCAATCATCGGTGTTAAGTTAATATCAACAGATTCAACAGTCGGTTTACGAAAACGCATGGCAAGCCCTTTTTTGTTTTAAATCATTCTGTTTAAAGCATCTTAGTTAAATGGTTTCGGTTAAATGCGGGTGATTTTGTAGCATTGGATTAATAGTCTGATTAGCATGGCTAATTAATTGTTTATCCAATAAATCTTGTACCATTAGCCCTGCTTCTCGCTCAAAATGGGCATTAATATCCACAATACGGCGTTGGTAAAAACGATAGGCAATCACCGCAGGAATTGCCACAAACATCCCACCAGCAGTGGTAATCAAGGCTTGCGAAACGCCCGCCGCAAGCATCGCAGGGTCTTGCATTGAGCCTTCAGTGATTGCCAAAAATGACGTAATAATCCCAAGTACTGTACCGAGCAAACCCAATAGCGGTGCAATCGCCCCAATCGTACCAAGCATATTGATATTTTTTTCTAGCTTGTGAATTTGTACGCTGGCACGGTTTTCCATGTGCATACTCATGGACTCAAGCCCATAGTGACGGTATAGCAGACCTGTCGCTAAAATGTCACCAAGCGGTGAGTTTTCTTTGACATTCAATAATTGTTCACGATTAATCGTACCTTGCTCTAACAGCCGAGCAGTTAATTGGTCACGCAACTGACTAGGGGCAACTTCGGAAAAACGCAGTTTAATCCCACGCTCAATCATAATAATTAGCATAAAAATTGAACACATCACGATTGGCATCATCAGCCAACCGCCTGCTTTCACCAGTTCCCACATAGCTTTTTCTCACTTACATTTTTTAAAAAACGAATACTATTGATTAGATTTGCAAAACTTAAAAACCGTTTGCAGTGAGCCTGTTGAACTTGAGAAACACGATTTCGCAAGACGTAGCATAGCGAAATGGCTTTGCGATACTTTGACAAGCTCAGTACGAACGGAAAACCGAGATTTACAAAATACTATTTATTCGTTTAGTTGCCCTTGCAATTGTTCAACTAAGGTTCTTAATTCATCTTCACTGTGAAAGAAAATTTCAATACTACCCTTACCTGCCGATGAACCTTTGACTTTCACTACTGCACCAAGTTGTTCGGATAGTTGTTGGTTCAATCGCAAACGGTCGTAATCAATTTCCTTGCTCGGTTTTTCCAACTGTTTTGGGTCAAGGATATCTTTTACCAAGGTTTCGGTTTGACGCACCGTTAATTGTTCTTGTACAATACGTTTCGCAATCAACGGCTGTTGTGGTGCAGACAGTGAAAGCAACGCTCTGGCGTGTCCCATGTCAATATTGCCTTGGTTTAACGCTTGTTTTACATCATCATGCAGTTGGTTTAACCGCAACAAGTTGGACACAGTCGCTCTGGCTTTGCCCACCACATCGGCAATCTGACCATGGCTCATACCAAATTCATCGTGAAAGCGTTGCAAAGCGACCGCCTGTTCCATAACAGTCAAATCTTCACGCTGAATATTTTCAATCAACGCCAACGCAATCGCCAAATCATCAGACATCGGACGCAAAATTGCAGGAATTTGACTTAATCCTGCAATTTGGGCCGCACGCCAACGGCGTTCTCCTGCAATAATTTCATGGGTAATTTGTTGGTTGGATTGGGCTAAAGGACGAATGACAATCGGTTGCATCACGCCGTGTTGTTTGATAGACGTTGCCAACTCTTGTAAGGCTTCTTCGCCTAGGTCAATACGGGGTTGATATTTACCACGTTGCAAGCGTTCCACATCAATGTGTAACAGATTTAAACCGTCTAAATCTGCATGAACTTTTTCATTGATTTTGTCATTGGCTTTAGCCGTTACCGCTTGAGTATTAGTACTACTAGCCGTTTTGGCAGAAGCTAAATTAGCTTGACTTTCAGAATTTTCAGATTTTTTTAAAGACTTTTGTTGCGTATTTTTTGCAGTCGGAGCAGTTGTTACCACACTTTCTGTTTTTGTTGGCAAAACTGCTGTTTTTTCAACAGGCACAGCAGTATCGGCAAGCGTATTTGCAATCAATTTTTCTTTTTTGATTGAACCAAGCAAGGCATCAAGCCCACGATTGGTTGCTAGCCCACGTTTTTTTACCATTTGATTGTACCTGTATAAAAAGCAAAACGAATTCTAAACGTACTATTTTAACAGATTATTGGCAAACAATAAATATATTATTTGGGTTGTTTTTGCCTTTGTTGGCTTTGTTTGATAACTTCATTAGCAAGTTTGGTATAAGCGTAAGCCCCTGTAGAGCCAGCTTCATAGTCAATAACCGACATCCCGTGGGCAGGGGCTTCTGCTAATCGCACGTTGCGGGGAATGACGGTATGAAACAAAATATCGCCAAAATGTCGGCTTAACTCGTGCGAGACGTCATTGGCAAGAGTGTTACGTGAGTCAAACATGGTGCGTAACACACCACGAATATGCAATTCTGGGTTTAACTCGGTCAAGCGTTCAATGGTTTGCGATAAATCCGCCAAGCCCTCTAGGGCAAAATATTCGCACTGCATCGGAATAATCACACCGTTTGTCGCACACATGGCATTAATCGTTAGTAAACTTAGACTTGGGGCACAGTCAATTACCACAAAATCATAGCTTTTTTGTGGACGGCCGTTTTTTGGCGGTAATTGTTGCAAATGTTGCATCGCATTTGCCAATAACGCAAAATTATTGTCAATTTGGCTCAACGACAAATCAATGCCTGACAAATCACCGTTTGCCCCCACCACATCATAGCCTGCTGAAGATTTGACAACTGCCTCTAATAACGGCACATCGTCAAGTAACACGTCCGCAATGCTGTACTCAAGCTCACGTTTATGCAGTCCTGATGCGGTTGTGGCGTTGCCTTGGGCATCAAGGTCAATTAACAAAACTTTTTTGCGTTTGTTGGCTAAGGCACTGGCAAGGTTCACCGCCGTGGTGGTTTTGCCGACACCACCTTTTTGATTTGCGATTGCTAAAATATCCATGTTGTTTCTCGTTGATATTTTTTTAAGGTTATTTTTAAAAATATTTTATAAATTTTACAGCTTCACCAAACGGATTAAATGCCGTTCTTCGTCCAAAAATGGTACGTTTAATTCGGTGGCTTGGATTTGCCAATTGCTTTGTAATTGGGCAATTTCATCAGTTGGCAATACGCCTTTCATCGCCAAAAACTCGCCATTCGTCGCTAATTTTTCTACCCCCAATGCCACAAAATCACACAGCGATGCAAAGGCTCTGGAGGTAATTACATCGTAACTGTCGCTATGTGCTTCAATGCGACTGGCAACAGGATTGACATTTTTCAGGCCCAATTCACTGATGATTTGTTTAATAAAACGTACTTTTTTAGCATTGCTGTCCAACGCCGTTACCGAGCGTTCAGGCTGGCAAATCGCCACAATCACCGATGGCAAACCTGCCCCTGTACCAATGTCCAACAGGCGACCTGTTGGCAAATGTGGCACAATGCTCAAACTATCCAAGATATGCTTGATGAAGGCAGGCTCAGGCTGTTTAATCGCTGTCAGATTATAGGCTTTGTTCCAAAACAACAGTTGCTGTAAATAGTAAAGTAACTGCGTTTGTTGGTGCTGTGACAGATTAAGGTTTAATTGTGCCAGACCATTTTGTAGTTTTGGTAATAATTTTTGGTAATTATTATCAACCGTTAGCATAATTAGAACACCCGATTTAGACCGTTTAACGCCGCCACACGGTAGGCTTCTGCCATAGTTGGGTAGTTAAAGGTGGTATTCACAAAGTATTCTAGCGTACCGCCAAGTAACATTACCGCTTGACCAATATGAATAATTTCTGATGCTTGGTTACCATAGCAATGAATACCCAAAATTTGTAGGGTTTCACGGTGAAATAAGATTTTTAACACGCCACTACGCTCACCGACAATTTGGGCTCGTGCCAAATGTTTAAAAAATGCCTGCCCCACTTCATATGGAATTTTTTCTTCGGTGAGTTCTTTTTCATTTTTACCAATACTAGAAATTTCAGGAATGGTATAAATGCCTGTCGGCACACTTCGCACAGGCATGGCGTTTTCATCGCCGACCATGTGGGCTGCAGCATAACGCCCTTGGTCATAAGCAGCCGATGCCAATGACGGCCAGCCAATCACATCGCCTGCGGCATAGATGTTGTCAATGTTAGTTTGGTAAAACTCATTGATGCTTAATTGCCCCCGTTTGTTGGCTTCTAGCCCAATACTGGCAAGGTTTAAGCTGTCGGTATTGCCCGAACGACCATTACACCAGAGCAAGGCATCGGATTTGATTTTCTTGCCTGATTTTAAATGTAAAATGACACAATCGTCAAAAGTTTCCAAACGTTCAATTTCTTCATTATTACGGATAAGCACGCCAAATTGACGGAAGTCATGCGACAACGCATCCGAGATTTCATCATCAAGGTAGCTTAATAATTGCCCTTGGGTGTTAATCAAATCTACTTTATAGCCCAATCCTGTAAAAATAGATGCGTATTCGCAACCAATCACACCCGCCCCATAAATAATAATGCGAGAAATGACATAATCCATTTGCAAAATTTGGTCAGAATCAAACACACGTGGGTGTTCAAAGTCTAGGAAATCAGGGCGATACGGACGGCTACCCACCGTGATAATGGCTTTATTAAAGCTGATTTCCTGCTGTGCACCGTCAGGCATATCTACCACAATGGTGTGACGATCTTTAAAACTTGCCCAACCGTTAATCAAATCAATGCGGTTACGCTCATAAAAACGGGTATGGGTATCCACTTGAGCTCGCACGACATCACGAGCTTTAGTTAAGATTTTATTTAGCGGAATTAAATGATAATCCACGCCTTTGTTTAACACAGGGTCACGGCGATTACTCAAAATGTTAAACACCGATTGACGCAATGCCTTACTTGGGATAGTACCAACGTGAGTACAGTTACCGCCGACTTGTTTGCGTGGGTCAATAACGGCGACTTTTTGTCCAGATTTAGCGATTTTCATGGCGGCAGCTTCGCCTGCAGGCCCTGCTCCTATCACGACCGCATCATAGTCATAGCTATGCCCTGCCAAATCAGTATGTTTATAACGTTTCACATTAATGCGAGTGCTATCCAATGGGCTGATTAAGTCAAAATGTTTTGAGCCGTCATCAAAGTGGTTAGTTTTATCATCTTCGCTGATACTGACGGTGTTCGCTTGGATATCCGACTCGGACAAATCAGGTTTTTTTAGCCCGTCTCCAGCCATGCTTTGGGTGTTTTTGCTGTCTTGTTCAGGGGTCTTTTTGGGTTTTGCCATGATTACTCTCTTTAATTGCTTTCTGATTTTAAAATCAGTCATTCAGTCAATAAATTTAACGTATCACTTGATTTTTGTTGGGTTACACCAAACAGACGGCTAACCCAACCCATAAGATTTTTCATCTAAAACTACAAATTTTGCGGTATTATAACAGTTTATCCCACAAAACACAGTTTATTTTTGCACAAATAATAATGCCAAGCGAATTTCATTATAACCATATTTTGCGGACAAAAATTCATGAATAGGGCGGATTTTTAGCATACCATCTTCGTCTTTATCGTCAGGCGTGGCGTTTATTTTTACCGTATCATAGGCTTTTTGCACGTTTTCAATCATCTGTTCATCAGGACGCAGATAGTCAATCGGTAAATTGTTAAATTGTGTTTGTAATTTGGCAATATGATTGACGATGGTTGACTGTGCCAAGTTACGCATCTCGGCAATTTCGGCAATGGTTAGACTTTCTTCTAACAACGCTTTGGTTTGTAAATAGGTATCGCCTAAGCTGTCATCGTTTTTGGCATTTTTCTCACTGGCTAATAGGGCTTTGCGTTTTAGGGCTTGTTCTTGTTTTTCAATGCGTTTTTCGTAGGCTTGGATTTTTTGCGGATTGAGCGTGCCACGACTTTTTAAGATAAAGGCTTGTTGTAATTCTTGCAATTTTTTACCATCTATTAGCAAAAAAGTTTGCTCCAATTCATCAGACAGCTCAATAAATCGCTTGTCCGCCCCTCTTGCCAATGGGTCAAGTTGCAAACTAAGCTCATTTATTCCTAACAACTGCAAGCCTGACAACTGTTTTAACCGAGATAATGCCACATAGCCCTGCCCTTTTTCAAAGGTTTTGCTCAGGTTCACTTCGGCACTGTCTAAGGTCATGCCTTGGCTTTTGTGAATGGTAATCGCCCATGCCAATGTGAGCGGAATATGATAATAAGCCGACAAAATTTCACCATCTTCGTCTTCGACTTTCCACACGTCATAATCTACCACCACTCGCCGACCGTCATTAAGTTGTACTACTGGAAATAACTGTTTGTTTTGGTTGTTATTTTCTGTTGATTTATTAGCGTGATTAATCTCTTCTTCGTCATCTTTTTCCAAAATCAACGGTTGAAAATCCACAATCGTACCCATTGTGCCATTTGACACGTTTAAATCGGTATTATTTTTGATGAACATCACCTTTGCACCGACTTTTAGGGTCAATTCAGGTGTGTTACGTACCGATTTTTTCAGACTTTCCAATAATTTTTCATCACCTTCACCCCAACCAACATACAGCTGTGGCGGTGTGGTTAAATTTGCCAACTCTTGTTCGTTAATATTTTGCACATTGATATTATGGGTATAAAGCCGTGTGCGACTTTGACTCAAGGTATGCTGTTCGGTGGCTTGCAAGGCAGGAATGGTAGCTTCGGTAAATTGTTGACGGCGAATTTGGTTCAAAATATCGGTCAAATCCAAGCCAAAATAACGGTTATTATCCATATGGGTTGCTTGATTATCGCTAATGATTTGGCGGTGTTGCTCAGTCAGATAGCACACTTGAAAATCTGCATCTAGCCACGATTGGGACATAAAGGCAAATTTATCTCGGTTGGTTTCGTTCGGATTACCGATAGGTGGCAACTGAAAAAAATCCCCTGCCACCAACAACTGCACGCCACCGAATGGTTTTTCGTTTTCTTTGACAAATTGCAACACTTGGTTAATCATGTCAAATTGTTTTAAATGAAGCATAGAAATCTCATCAATCACCAACACTTGCGTGCGTTGCATTCGGTCAACCAACTGGGTGCGGCGTTTGATACGGGTCAAATCTTTGGAAGTTAATTCGTCCAAAATCCCAATCCCCGCCCAACTATGAATGGTCATGCCATTCATGTGCGTGGATGCGATGCCTGTGCTGGCGGTTACGGCAACGGCGACATCTCTGGCACGCAGATAATGCAAATATTGGTTAATGGTGTAGGTTTTGCCTGCTCCTGCTGAACCTGTTAAAAAGACGTTTTTGCCTGTTTTTAAAATATTAAGTGCGGTCGATTGTTTCATTGAATTAATTGGTCTGGTGAATTTCTCAAAATTTGGCTAAAATATTGCTACTATAACAAAATTCTAGCGGTTACACTAGGCAAATTACTAAATTTTAGTTGATTTAGCAATATCATACCGTTTTTTATTATTCATTAAACCAATCATTACCAACGATAAAAAAGCAATATCAATTATCCGAATAACCCACGTTGCCACACTAAAAATGCCAATCGGTTGTAACATTTGCCAAAGCATTAAACCGCCAAACAAACTACTAAAAAACTTTATCCAATATTGTATGGCATTTTTGCGATGAAACTCTGTTTTTAAAGGAAGTTTTTTTGTTAAAACCAACCAATAGCCAAAAATCACGACCAACCCCAACACACCACCGCTATATTGTAACCATTTAAATAAGGGTTTTGTTAAAATAACGTGATGAAAAATATCAAAACGCTCAACCAACCAACCTGTATTGTGTGTAAAGCTATCTAAAAAAACATGGGTTATCATGCCAACTATCGCAGAAATACTAAAACGTATGATAAATTTCAAAAAACTATCATCGGTTTGTGTTTTAATTTTTTGATAATCTAACCGCAAAAATTTTGGTAAATATTGCCAAAAATAGGGGGCAATCTGAGTTTGATATAGCCAAAATATCCCAAAACTTAACGGCAAATTTACCAAAAAAAATCCGTCAAACCGATGCCCAAAACTTTGGCTGGCTTGACCATATAAAAAGTACAAAAAATCAGGTGACATTGAGCCGATAATTAGGGCTTCTTGATGCAATAGGCGATGACGTAACGGTAACACAACCGCAGGGTGGGCAAGAGTAAACGGCATAATTTTTTAATTTTATCAATAGGTTGAATAAATTATAAAAAATTATCGTGGCTTAAAATGTGAAAAAATGATGAAAAACCGCCTAATATTTAGACGGCTTTCATTATTTTAAATAAATTATTTAACAATTATTCATAATTATCAATGCTTGGGCAAGAACAAATCAAGTGCTTATCACCGTACACATCGTCCACACGGCTGACGCTTGGCCAAAATTTATTGTCACGGAGATAGTCTAGCGGATAAGCGGCTACTTCACGGCTATAGCCACGTTTCCACTCGCCAAGCACCACCTGAGCGGTGTGCGGTGCATTTACCAGTGGATTATCATCGGCTGACCATTCGCCATTTTTCACTTTCATCGCCTCGCGTTTGATTTGTTTTAATGCCGAAATAAAGCGGTCAAGTTCTTCTTTGCTTTCGCTTTCCGTCGGCTCAATCATCAACGTACCTGCCACAGGGAAAGACATCGTTGGGGCGTGGAAGCCATAGTCCATCAAGCGTTTGGCAATATCCACTTCGGTAATGCCTGTTTCTTCTTTTAATGGGCGAATATCAATGATACACTCGTGGGCGACACGACCATTTTTGCCTGTATAAAGTACAGGATAATCATCTTTTAGCTGACTTGCCATGTAGTTGGCGTTTAACAAGGCACTTTCGGTCGCTTGTTTTAAGCCGTCTTTACCCATCATGGTGATATACATCCAAGAAATTGGTAAAATACTCGCCGAACCAAACGGAGCTGCCGATACGGCTGTCATGCCATCTTGAGCGTTTGGCACAGGGGCAACCACGTGATTGGCGATAAACGGTGCTAGATGCGACTTCATGCCGATAGGACCCATGCCCGGACCACCGCCACCGTGTGGAATACAGAAGGTCTTGTGCAAATTCATGTGTAATACGTCCGCACCCACGTCCGCAGGTTGCATCATCGCAACTTGAGCGTTCATGTTCGCACCGTCCATATACACCTGACCGCCATGTTTGTGAATTAAATCGCAAATATCACGAATGCCTTCTTCAAATACGCCATGCGTTGATGGATAAGTAATCATCAACGCACCCAAGTTTTCGCTATGCTGTTCGGCTTTCGCAGTCAAATCAGCAATATCCACATTACCAAATTCATCGGTGGCAACTACCACCACTTGCATTCCCATCATTTGAGCAGTCGCAGGGTTCGTACCATGTGCTGAACGTGGAATTAAGCAAATATGACGGTCAGTTTGCCCCAAACTTTCATGATAACGGCGGATTGCAAGTAACCCTGCATATTCACCAGACGCACCTGAGTTTGGTTGCATACTAATCGCATCAAAACCTGTAATCGCTTTTAACTGCTCTTGTAAACCATCAATCATTGCCAAATAGCCACCGACTTGGTCTCTTGGGGCAAAGGGATGCACATTGGCAAATTCATTCCAAGTAATGGGTAACATTTCGCTAGTTGCGTTTAATTTCATGGTACAACTACCCAATGAAATCATACTATGGTTCATCGCTAAATCTTTGTTTTCTAACTTTTTCAAGTAGCGTAGCATTTCATGTTCAGTATGGTAGCTGTTAAACACAGGGTGGGTCAAAATTTCATCTTTACGCAATAAATCGGCATTTAACGAGATTTTGAATTCGCCCAAGGTTACCGCCTTACCTGTAAACACTTCAGTCAAATCAGCAAAATCGTGTTCATCACTCACTTCACTAAATGCCACTGCTAAATGTTCGCTGTCCACCTGGCGTAAGTTAATACCTTTGTCTAACGCAGATTGATAAATCGTATCGGCTTTGTCCGTTTTTACCAAAACAGTGTCAAAAAATTGCTCATAAACCACGGTTAAACCTGCATTTTTCACGGATTCAGCAAAGGCTGTCGCCAAGGCATGAATACGAGTTGCAATCCGTTTTACGCCTTTTGCCCCATGATAAACGGCATACATACCTGCCATATTGGCAAGCAAGACTTGCGACGTACAGATATTTGAGTTAGCTTTTTCACGGCGAATGTGCTGTTCACGAGTCTGTAACGCCATACGCAACGCAGGTTTTCCTTGAGCATCCACCGAAACACCGATAATACGCCCAGGAGCAGAGCGTTTGGCACTATCGGTAAAAGCAAAGTAGGCAGCGTGTGGACCACCAAACCCCATCGGTACACCAAAACGTTGCGTATTGCCTAATGCCACGTCAGCACCCATGTCCGCAGGCGATTTTAACAGCACAAGGCTCATCACATCCGCCACGACAATGGCTTGCGTGCCTTTGGTTTTAACAGTTGAAATGATATCGGTTAAATCAACCACATCACCGTCTTTACCAACATATTGGAAAATCGCCCCAAAAAAGTCGCCATTTTTCGCCACATCAAAATCGCCAACCACCACATCAAAACCAAAATAGTTAGCACGTGTACGAATCACATCCAGCGTCTGTGGAAAAATACGGCTATCCACAAAAAATTGATTAGATTTGTTTTTACTAACACGTTTTGCCATCGCCATCGCCTCAGCAGCAGCCGTCGCTTCATCTAGTAAACTTGCCCCTGCCAACTCCAAACCTGACAAATCAATACACACTTGTTGGAAATTTAACAAGGCTTCAAGGCGACCTTGAGCGATTTCTGCTTGGTAAGGTGTGTAGGCGGTGTACCAACCAGGGTTTTCTAACACATTACGCACGATGACGTTTGGCGTGCGAGTTGGATAGTAACCTAAGCCGATATAGCTACGGTTTACCGTAATGTTGTCCGCCATGCCACGCAATTTGGCAAGGGCTTCGTGTTCAGGCACACTGTTTGGTAGGTCTAAATCTTTGTTGAGCTTCACCGATGCAGGGACGGTTTGGCTGATAAAATCTGCCATGTCTTTTGCCCCGACGGCGGTTAACATGGCTTGTTTTTCAGTGTCGTCAATGCCGATATGGCGGTTAATAAATTCGCCGTGATTGAACACATCGGCAAAGGTTTTGAAAGTTTGGCTCATAAAATTTCCTTTTGGTAAAAGTAAAAAGGTTTAGGTTTTGGTTAAAAATAAGTGAAATAATTATTTAAATTTTCTTCATTTAATAACGTAACAGTCTGTGATTTACTTAACTTTTTATTAAAAGTCCATAAATCCGCATTATTTTTTTGTGAAGTTGTTAAAATCATATAATCTGAAAAATCAGCATTCTGATGACGATAAAAGTTTAAGGCTTGTTCAAAAATTGCTTGATTTTCCAAAAAAATTATGGCTGACTAATAGGTCATCCAAACCTTTAAAATATTTGCTTTATCAAAATCGTACCGTTATTTTAACAATCAAACTCATTCCATTCTACTTGAGTATTTTGAGCAACAAAAATTTTGTTGGCTTTTTTAACCAATTCACGAGCTAACGCATATTGTGCTGAACTTGTTGGGTCATTGACAACTTAGCTAAACCTTAAAAACAAAGCGTTTTTTATCAAACCGATATTGCTCCATGTAAATCCCTTTTTCCGCACGTTCGCCCACAGCGATAACCATGCCAATATGTTGATGAGCATGCAAACCAAGCAATTTTTTCATTTTGGGTTCATCAAACCCACCCATTGGACAACTATCAAACCCATACGCACGTACCGCCAACATAAAATTTTGGCACGCCAAATATAAATTAGCTAACGCCCACGTTTTGATATCAGTTTCGCTATACATGGGTTCTGCGATTGCCCCTTTAACTTGACGAAACGCATTGGTCGCAAGCCATTTCGCAGGGGCTAACGCATTTAATTTGCCACGAGTAAAGGCAACAGGAATGAGTTTACCATAATAGTCTTTTACCGCTTTTGGGGCGGGTTGTACAGGGAAAAATTTAATATTGTCTTGGGCGTGTTGTCGCCAAGTATCGGTACGAGCCACGCAGACAATTAAACGATTAGCAGTCCGAGCGGCGTTTTGGTTCATGCAATATTCAACTGCCTTTTTGTGAGTTTCTGGACTTTCAATCACATAAAATTCCCAAGGCTGTAAATTGCTTGAATTCGGAGCGAGCAACGCCATGTCCAAACACGCATCTAGCACGTCATCAGGCACAGGCGTATGGGTAAAAAGTCGCACCGAACGGCGACTGGTTACAACATCGTAAAAATTTACGGTTTTTGGGTCGGTGTGGATATTGGGCATAGTATTATAAAAGCAGTTGTAAAAATTATTTTAAGAATTTGTTGCTAATTGATTGTTTTTAAAGAAAATCAATTAACAATAAAATCTAAATATTACTTAGTAAATCTAGGTCATATTAAAAATTTATTTAATACAACCCAAAAACAATCTAACAAAAATTATTATAAATTATAAAGATTCTGCGTACTCATCAGCGTCCATTAAACCATCATAATCGCTGGCATTGGTCGGTTTGATTTTAAAGAACCAGCCTTCGCCGTATGGGTCAGCGTTTACCGTTTCTGGTGCATCAACTAAGGCGTCATTGATTTCAACAATTTCACCTGCAATCGGGGCATACACGTCAGAGGCAGCTTTTACGGATTCAACCACCGCAATTTCAGCATCAACTTCAACGTTTGCACCGACTTCTGGTAATTCAACATAAACCACATCCCCAAGCAAATCTTGGGCGTGATGAGTAATACCAACGGTAATCGTGCCGTCAGCTTCTTGGCGTAGCCATTCGTGGCTTGCGACATATTTTAAATCTGCAGGTGTATTGCTCATAGCGTCATTCCTTTTAAGGTTTTGATAATAAAAATATTAAGAATTATTTAAGAAATAAAAATTAACAAAATGTTAATTTATCAAAAAAATGTGATTGATAAATCTGTTTTTACCAACCACATTTTTTAGCAATATTTTAATGAATATTAATCAAATTTTTACCAAAATTATTGTGCCATACAACCAAAGTTAAATTCTTGACCTTGAGAAGTTACTGTTAATACAGCTTCATTGCCTTTCATGTGCCAGTCATAGCCAGTTGTGCTATTTGATACACTGTAACGCTCACCAGAAGCAGATACTGCTTGTTTTAGTTGCACAGGTGCTTGATTGAGACTCAAGCTTGGAGCGGTGATTTGGATATTTGCATAGTTAGCACCATCACGCTCTGTAACAACTGATACAACTTCAGCGTTGTTATCACATTTAAACGTTTGTGAATTTGCTAAAACCGCTTGTACCTGTGACGGGCTTGGTTGTGCCACGTTAGTTGTGTTACAAGCAGTCAAAACAGCAACCGCAGGGATTAAAGCAAGTAGTTTTTTCATAATAAATACCTTTATATGATTGTAAAAAATTGACATTTGAGTCAGATATTGTTAAAAAACAACCTAACTCAAGTGTATCATAACACCGATAAACGGTTAAGAAAACTGTTTTTTACCATTTCTAACAAACGGTAACGAAATAATGCGAACTTCAGTCGCCTTACCACGCATATTCACATTAGCAGTAGTGTCCGTCGTTGTCGGAATACGGGCAATCGCAATAGACTGTTTTAAGCTTGGGCTAAAGGTACCGCTGGTAATCACGCCTTTTTTACCGTTGGTAAGTGTCACTTCCATACCTTCACGCAACACACCGCGACCCTCTAGCACCAAACCAACTTGTATCACATCTGTGCCATCAGCGACCGCTTTTTCTTGCTTGTCTTGCATCGCTTTGCGACCGATAAAATCACGCTCATCTTTAACTGCCAACGTCCAAGCCATACCGCACTCATATGGATTAATAGTCTCGTCCATTTCATGACCATACAGGTTCATCCCCGCTTCTAAACGCAAGGTATCTCTTGCACCTAAACCTGCTGGAACGATACCATTAGCTTTTAACAGAGTAAAAAATTCACCTGCTTGGGCTTCTGGTAAAATCACTTCCACACCATCTTCGCCTGTGTAGCCAGTTTTAGCCACGAACCAATCTTTGCCTTCAATCTCGCTTAAATCTTTACCCACGAATGGTTTTAAACCGCTTAAAACGTCTGCCCAAGCAGGTTTTGCAGTGGCTAATTTTTCAATGGCTTTTGGTCCTTGTACCGCAAGCATAGCAAGCTCTGGACGTTCGGTAATCGTCACATCGCCAAACGCTTGAGCCACCTTGTTAAATTGTGCTAAATCTTTTTCACGCGTAGCGGCATTTGATACGATACGGTATTCGGTTTCCGCTTCATTCATACGATAAGCGATTAAATCATCAATCACACCGCCGTTGTCGTTGAGCATCGCAGAATAAATCGCCTTACCGACAAATTTGGCTTTAGCGATATCATTGGCAAGCAACTTTTGTAACCACGCTTTGGCATCAGCACCCACGATATCGGTTACCACCATGTGCGACACGTCAAACATTCCTGCATTGGTACGCACGGCTTCGTGTTCGGCAATCTGTGAACCATAATGAATAGGCAGTTCCCAACCTGAAAAATCAACGATTTTGCCATCGCTGTCAAGATGAGATTGATAAAAAGGGGTACGTTGTAAATTTGACATGATAAATCCTTAATCCGTAAGAAAATTGGGCAAAAATTTGCAAATTATCAGACTGATTTTTAATAAAATTAATCAGTTGCCCCATCTGTCCTGTTACCTGAGATTTTCAACAAATTTTTTAGATTTTTGACAAAATTTGTTTTTTCCCCTTCGGTGGTGTTTGTTTTTAATCATAAAAAACAAAACACGCTCTCCAGATTTATCATTTTGACAATGCAATTCCAGTCCGTTTACCTGAGCGATTATAGGGTTTTTACGCCTTCGGTGATGATTGTTGGCAGATTTAGTGATATTTTCTGATAAAATACCAAATCCAATATCATACTCTCCTGAAATTATTGGCTATTATGCTAGGTTTTTTCAATTTTGGCAAGGGGATTTTATAGTTTTATTTGAGTCAACATAGATTTAAGATTAGTTTTTTTTAACTATCTGTTAAAAAATAAAAAGCATTAAAAAAAAGCATTAAAAAAAAGACAAACGGTATTATTAATTAATATTTTTTAAATACTATTAGATTTTTTATTTGAAAAAACAATCTTATAAAATTTTATTTTAAAAAAAATACCGTTTATCTCTTGATTTTCTACTTTTTTATTCTTACAATACAGCTTATATACAAAATATTATGTTTTGTAAAAAAATATAGTGTCTTGTATATGAATATAATGTTACGTGGATTTTTGTTGTATTCCACATTTTTTTGGTAAAAAATTCCTATTAGGAGGAATAAATGCGTAAGTTAAAATTGGCGGTGTTGGTATCAGCCTTATCTATGGCGTGCGTTGCTCAAGCCGAGCTAACCCCAAGTGAAACATTTAAACAGTTGTCTCCAACTGCGGTAGATAAGCTAAAAGTTAGCAATATTGATGTGAATGCCCTATTAAAAAACAACTCAAATGATTTGATGGTTGAGCTATCAGAAACGGCTTATCCAAAAATCACGACTGCTGAAAAACAGGGCTTAGCAGTACGCACATTTAAAAATGTAAAAGAAGCCGTATTGGGACAATTGTCAAATACGACGGTGATGCGTGATTATTATGGTTCAGCAACGCTATTTTTGCGTGTGCAATCTCGTGATGATTTGGTAAAATTATTAAATGATAAGAATGTGGTTTTGGTGCGTGCAAACACTCAAATGACCTCGTCACTACGTGAGTCTTTGCCTTTTATTAATCAAATCCAAGCGATTGCAACTCAGTTTAAACCTAGTCGTGCAACTAGTGCTTCTCGATTTAATGGTGAAGGTTCAGTGGTTGGTGTGTTGGACACAGGTCTTAATCATAATCATCGAGATTTTGGTGATTGTTCTCGTGGCTTTAATCAAGGTAGTTGTCGTGTTGTTGCTTCATTGGAATTTGCAGCAGAAAACAATGGCCGTACAGATGGTCAGATAGATGACGGTAGCTTCCATGGCACAAATGTAGCAGGTGTTGTGGCTGGTGTCGCTCCAGCTGCTAAAATAGCAGCATTGGATGTATTTGCGTGGCGTTGGAATAACAAAGAGCAAAAAATGGTCCATGTTGCCCCAGACGACGCATTAGCAGCCGCATACAATTGGATGCGTAATAACCATAGCAGTAACAACCAAAATGGCTATAATATTGTTGCAGCCAATTTAAGCCTTGGTGGTGGTGGTCCATACCAATCAGAAACTAGCCGTTTCCCACTATTTACCACATTAAAAAATATGGGTGTTGCTTCTATAATTGCTACTGGTAACGAAGAGATGTCAAATGGCATTGCATGGCCAGCATCTGAACGCAATACTACCGCAGTTGGTGCCGTGTTTGAAGCAGATTATCGCGGTTCAATGAACTGCCATAACAATCCAAACTTTGTAGTGCGTCGTGATGGCGTCACTTGCTTTAGTAATAGTGGTCGTTTGCTTGATTTCTTAGCACCTGGTTTTAATATTACTGCTGGTGGTATCACCATGACAGGTACTTCACAAGCTACACCACACGTTGCAGGTGCGGTTGCAGTTCTACGTGCTCCTGCTGTGATGCAAGCTACTAATAATGAAAATGTTGATGCAACCATGACACGCTTAGCAGACACGGGTGTACGTGTTAGAGATTATCGTAATGGTGTAGTGCGTCCACGAATTAATTTGCTAGCAGCGGTCACACCGATTGCGAATGCAAACCCAGTTCGTCGTACAACTGTAACGCCAACACGCCCGACTAATCCACGCCGTAGCGGTAGTGTTTATTATGACTACTCGCTAGGTCGTTATTAATTCTTTTAAAATTTTATAGTAAAAGAAAATAATTTTTGATACAAAAACCGTTCGTATTGAGTCTGTAAAGTGTCATCTTTAGCTGTAGTTAGAGAAACTCAATACGAACGTAAACGTAGCATTTTTTTACATCTCTTCTACTATATGATAAACCTAATAATGTGTAAGTTATTCTTTTTAACTTACACATTTTTTTAAAGCGATAGGTAAAAAATATGACAAATTCAATCAAAAAAATGTTGAGTATTTTATTTGGTGGATTATTAATTATTATCTGCGGATTAATTATTTTTTTATTTAAGCCCAAACAAGTAGAAGCCGTTAAAAACCCAGAACCGACAACTGTTCCTGCCTCACAAGTCAAACCAACCGAACCACCTGTATTAGTCGGTAGCCCTGTCACGGAGCAAGTAAAAGTGGATACGAGTGATAAAACAGATTATAACAAAATGGTTTACGGCGATAATAAAAACCGTAGTGAAAGTGTCTCAGGTGTTAATGCAGACGGTAGTATGGATGCTCCTGCACAATATGACAATCCTGCTAGCGACTTTGCGACTAAACCACAAAATCCTGAAACTGATATGGCAAATCAACTGATGAACGCCAATCAACCAACCCCTGCAATTGTTCAAGCTGTTAACTAAAATTACAAAAAGGGATGAGTAAAATCCCTTTTTTAGTTGGTTATAAAATACTATCAATCAATCGGCGGTGTATAAGTACCATTTTTAATATCATCTTTGATACGCTCGGCTTCCGCCAACACCTGTGATAATAAGGCTTGCACGTTTTCAAGCGTGGCGATTGGGCTTAGTGTCGTCATCTTTAATGACTGTACATTTTGACGGCTATCAATCACACGAGTTACGCCAATGTTCGCTTCCCCTCGGGCAAACAGCTCGTCCGCCACGTTTTGATTTAGGCTATCAATAAACTCATCAGGATAGCCATCTGGCACAACACGGAACAGCACAGACGCAAATTGTGGCTCAACAAGTAGCTCCAAACCGTCCGTTGCCTTGATGTAATCCGCCACTTGGCGAGTGAGTTTGACCCCATGGTCAATCATTGAACCATAAAGCTCCTCGCCCAATGCCTCTACCGTAAACCACAATTTTAACGCATCAAATCGGCGAGTGGTCTGCAAGGATTTTGATACCAAGTTTGGCACGCCATGCTCTTCGTCATAGGCGGAGTTGAGATACTCGGCTTCATAGTGCATAAAGCGGTAATTTTGCTCATCTTTTAACAAAAACGCACCGCAAGAAATGCTTTGGAAATAGTGCTTATGAAAATCTAGCGTCACCGAATCGGTCAGCTCAATGCCATCTAACATAGAGCGGTAATCATTGGACAGCAATAACGCCCCACCCCATGCCGCATCCACGTGTAGCCATGCTCCGAATTTGTCGCATAAGGCACGGATTGCTTTGATGTCATCAATCGCCCCTGCGTCGGTCGTTCCTGCCGTTGCCACGACACACGCCACAATGTTGCCTTTGGCGTGCAAGTCCGCCATGATGTCGGCTAGGGCATTGGTATCCATTTGGGCGTTGTCATTGACAGGCACGGTAACCACTGATTGAAAGCCCATGCCCATCATCGCCATGTTTTTTTGTACGCTAAAATGGGCGTTTTCCGAACATAGCACTTTGACTTTTTTCATCGCATCGTTTGGCACACCATCACGCTGTACCGACCACGCTTTGCCGTTGTCGTCTTGGTAATGTTTGCTAATCGCCCAATCACGAGCCAACAACACGCCCATAAGGTTGGACTGCGTACCGCCTGATGTGAACACGCCTGCCTGCCCTGCCCCATAGCCAACCTTTTGGCGTAACCAGTCAATGAGCTGAACTTCCATAAGCGAGCCTGCTGGCGACTGATCCCACGAGTCCATAGATTGGTTGGTGGCGTTAATCAGCACTTCGGCAATCTGCGATGTTACCATGGTAGGACAATGCAAATGAGCGAGCGAATGGGGGTGGTGAACTTTTAGGCTGTTTTTTAAGAATAAATCAACCGCTCTATCTAATGATTTGTGTAGCCCCAAGCCTTGTTTTTGGGGGTTAAAGGCGATTTTGGCACGCAAATCTTTGATACTACCGCCTGTATACATTTTATCTTCTTGTAACCAGTCGGCTACGGCTTGTACCGCTTGGTTCATAGCACTTTCATAGTCGCTAATAGACTGGCTGTCGTTGCACAATAGGGCCTTACGGTGTTGTGGTAGGTTGGTCATTCTATCTCTCCATTTTAGGGTTTTGTCATATCGTAACATATTTTATAAAAGCCTTAGTACAAATCACAGATTGAAACTAAGTTAATTTATTAAAATTTTGGTCATTAAAATTGATTAAATACTTTCAATCTCATTTTCTACCAAAATTTTGGCTTGTGCTAACAAATTTTCACTTTGATTTTTTAATTCAAAACTCATCTGCACTTTATCATCAATCATTTTTTGAATGTCTTTGGGCAAAATCGGAATCACTACTTCCAAAATTTCAGACGGTTTCCAATGCTGAATAATTGAACCACCTGCATCTCGCTCGGCTTGCAGTTTTACCGCCTTTGAATTTAGCACCAATGCCAAATAATCAGGCAAAATTTCATCTGTTTTCAAAGACAAATGCACAATCGCCCCAGAAGTCATCACTTCCATATCAGACGGCACACGGTAAGCAATGCCCACCGTACCGTCTTTTGATAACAAAATCGTGTCTTTTTTGGGGCGAATGATGTCCGTATAATCCGCAGGATTGACAAACTTATTTGTTTGACCAATTCCAAACTTGGAAAAATCCGCCACTCGCACAAAAGGCAAGCCTTCATCACGATAATTTTCTGAGCCAACTTCTACCGATTTTTGCAAATCAACCAATTCACCCAATGTTTTGCAATTTTGCTGTTTTAATTTGTGTAACAACCGCTCAAATTTTGGGTGGTAATATTCCGCATCAAGGCGACCGCTTAACCCAAAAGATTGGCTAAGCGACCGAATGGATACATTTGTTTTTTGTGCAAAAATTAGGCTTTCTAATAAAGTCCACTCCGCTAAGCGTATAAAATAAGCAGATTTTTCTAATAGACTAAGCCCCCCCTCCTCAAATTCTAACTCATTGATATTAAATGAATTATTTTCAATTTCAAGCTCAACATTAGACTTGGCTTGAGCTAATAATTGCGTGGCTTGTTCTCGTAAGTCATTGCTTTGTTGGATATAATTTGCAATTTGAATTTGAATTGTCATATCGGGTATGGGAATAGATAATTCGCCAATCTCGGTTAAATTCAAATTGGTTTGCAAGCCTTGTCTGGCATATTTGGCAATAAATTGCTTGCCCAATTCCGAATTAAAAAATGCCACCAAATACAAACGATTGACTTTGCTCTCATCAAATCGCAAAATTGCCACAGCTTGATTGATATTAGCTTGCATATTATGAGAAAATAATGCACATCGCCCAACAGTTCCTGCAATAGAAAGCAGAACATCATTTTGTTTTAATTGCGTTCTTTTTAAAGTGGTTTCGTGAATATTGGGTTTGATGTAATTCAAATTGGCAAGGCTCACTTCGCCATTTTGCAAATCTACGGCACGAATAAAGGCAATACCACTTTCTTTATCAGCATAATCATCGCCGTTAGCTTTTGGTGTAATACCACTGGAAATGGGATAATTCACCAAATCAGCTAACTTAATGCGTTCAAAACGATCAAACAAGTTTTCCAACTCGTCATATTTTGGTTGATAAAACTCTGCATCCAATCTGCCTGTTTGTAAAAAGCTGTCTTTTAAGGCTTTGATATTAACGGATTGATTGGTTGCTTGGAAATTTTGCAAACCTAGATTTTCTAATAATAGGGTTTCGGCTTCGGTATATTTTTGCTTACTTTGATTATCTAAATCAAATTTTAAATCAACTAAATTGGCTACTTCTCCCATTATATTATCCCCTAATTTAGGAATAAACAAACTTTTAATTGCCATTTTATCAATCGTTAATGGAACTGTTCCATTTACTTTTCTATTGATAATATTCTTGCCTATTTCAGTATTAAAAAACACGTATAGAAATTTTTCATTTAATAGACTATTTTCTTTCAATCTTAAAAGAAACAAGTTCATACCCAAAGAAACAGGCTTATTTAAATTCGGCATTAAATAGCATTTTCCCGGAGTTCCTATTTTGTTAATTAAAATCTCTCCGCCAAAAACTTTACTTTTGGATAAAAAATTGTAGGATTGCTCAGAAATGTATTTGACATCCTGAGTAAAATTATTGGTTTCTAGGTCAGTTGTTCTAACCATATACGCATAATCAACACTATCTAATAGAGAAAAATTTTCTGCAATTGTTTCATAGCTACCATTTGCGTGAAAATCCGTTAGCACAGAAATTTCATTTTCTAAAATAAAATGTGGATTAGATTTTATTTGCTGATATGCACAAATATATTTTTTCATAAAAAATTCATCGTCTATTCTGAACTTTTCATTATCAATAAATAAATTTGAAAACTTAACTTCTTTGCATTCCAGCCCTTCCAATAATGCCTGATATTTGGCATTATCAAAAGGGCTTAATCCTTTCCCACAAAAGACAATTTCTCTTTTTTGGCAAATTCAATAAAAGCTTCGGTAATACCATCTTGGGTAACGCCATCATGATTAAATAAATCATGAGCCACAATTAAATGTCCATGACTGTCTAATATTGGCGTACCATCTGTATGTTTGACATAGATTTTATCGCCTGAATTGTCCTTGCTTGGGCTTTGCATGGTTGCAAAGAAAATAGGATAATCATCCACTTTGGGGCATAATTCATCATGCCATTTTTGCACAAATAAGACCGATGTTTTTGTACCTGTATGTGGTTTAAATACATTGCCATGCAAACCCACCACCGCTAAGATACGACACCGTTCGGCAATAAAATCACGAATGTATTTATCGCTAGAATTATTAAAACGACCTTGTGGCAAAACAATCGCCATTCGCCCACCGTCTTTTAAAAAATCCAGATTGCGTTCAATAAACAAAATATCTCGCCCAACTTTGGATTGTTGTTTGCCTTTGCTATTTTTGCCCAGTTCATAACGGGCAAGAATTCGGGTTTCTTTAATATCGCCTGCAAAAGGCGGATTTGCCATTAATACATCAAACCCAAAATCACGGTTTTGGTCTTTAGTTTTGCGTAATTTTCTTAATTTTTTCCAGCCATTGCCATAAACATCACCCCATTCTTCATCTTTGGTAAAATCATCCCAGCGTTCATAGTCCAAAGTATTTAAATGCAATACATTGGTTTGCCCATCGCCTGCGATTAAATTGAGTGTGCGAGCAACTCGTACGGCTTTTTCGTCAAAATCAATGGCAAAAACTTTTTCTTGGACGTAATCAAGCTGTTCGGGTAATTTTTGTTCGGCGGTAAATAAATGGGAACGCTCCAAGCCTTTTTCTTTCAGCTGTTTTTCCCAAACATGGAAAATGGCATGCACAGGAAAACCACAACTGCCTGAGGCGGTATCAATCACGGTTTCATCGGCTTTTGGGTCTAGCATTTTGACGCACATATCAATGACATAGCGTGGCGTGAAATATTGTCCCTTTTCGCCTTTACTGGATTTATTAATCAAATATTCAAAGGCTTCATCTACCACATCAAGATTGGAATTAAATAATTTCACTTCTTCTAATGATGACACACAAATCGCCAAATGCGATGGCGATAGATTGATTTTGGCACTTTCAGCAAATACTCCTTCCCATTTATTTTTGGCTTTGTTAAACAATGCACCGATTTTGGCTTTTAACTCACTTTCAGTATCGCCATAGTTACGAAATTCCAAATGACGGCTTTTGTTTCTGGTGCTTTCCATTTCATCATAAAGTTTGGTAAAAATAAGCTGAAACAATTCTTCAAAAACATCCACGCCAGCATTTGCCAATACTTCATCTTCCATTTCAATCACCAAATCTTTTAGTGATTTGCGTTGAGTGGCGATTTTGTCATTTTTAATTAAATCATCAATTGTCCAGCGTTCTTGCAAAATATCAGATAGTTTTTCGTGAACGCTTGGAATATTGGGAATGTCTTTAAAATAATTGGGGTCTCGGCGGTTATAATAAGAAATGCTATCACCGTTTGTCCATACGCCAATCGGTGCACCTGTGGCATTGCAATAAGATTTTAACTGTTCTTTACCGTCTTTTAATTTGGGCTTTTTAAGCTCCACCATTATATAGATAGAATTTGGGTTATCTTTATCAAAAATAACAATGTCCGCTCGTTTTTTCTCACGCCCAAAATGCACTGAATACTCTACCGCCATTCGCTCATATGGATATCCATAATCGTGATGTAATTTTAATAAATACAACTGGCGAATAATTTCTTCTGGGGTTAATTTGATTTCTTTTTTACGAACCAAACAATTTATATAAGGCACATCGCCATTTTTACTTGGTTTTAAAAAAATGGTGTATTCTAATTGTGTGATGTGGTCGGTGGAAAATTGAGTAAGCCGATAATTAGAATCTTTAAGCAGGACAGACAAACTCATAGGATTGGTTGGTTTCATATCACAATCTTTCATAAAAAATCATTGAATAAAATAAACAGTCATTTTAACATATTTTTGTGGAAAAAAATAAGAATGATTTAAAAAAACAAAGACGCACCCCTTGGCACGCCTTTATTTTTAAATGACAATTAACGCCTAGCCACGAACCGCTTTTACCGCTTCGCCCACCGCCTTTTTAAAGCGAGTGATGACCTGCTCACACTCTTCACGAGTGATTGTAATCGGACACAGCAAACGCACCACCGTACCGCCACGACCACCACGCTCTAACAGTAGCTTATTATCAAAGCACGCTTTTTGGATAGCGACCGCAAGCTCACTGTCGGCAGGGTATGACCCCATGTGGTCGGCGGATTTACGCTCGTCCACAATCTCAATACCCACCATCAAGCCACATCCACGCACATGACCGATACAGGGGAATTCTTGTGCAATTTTACACAGTTCATCACGCAAAAACTCGCCTTGAATGCGTGAGTTTTCGGCAAGGTTATTGTTGCTGATTTGTTCTAGGACATTATAGCCTGCCGCCATGGCTAGCTGATTGCCACGGAAAGTACCTGTATGCCCAGCAGGTGCCCACGCATCAAATTTTTTGTTAATGGCAAGCACGGCAAGGGGCAGACCACCGCCCACCGCCTTAGACATGACGACCACATCAGGGATAATCTCAGCGTGTTCAAAGGCGAACATCTTGCCAGAGCGAGCAAATCCTGCTTGCACTTCGTCCAAAATCAGTACGATGTCGTGGCGGGCGGTAACTTCACGAATCTTTTGGAGCCATTTTCTGGGAGCAGGAACGACACCACCCTCGCCTTGAATGGCTTCTAGGATAACGGCAGCAGGCTTGACCACGCCACTTTCTACATCTTCGATGAAGTTTTCAAAATAATAAGTCAAAGCGTCCACGCCTGCCTCGCCACCAAGCCCTAGCGGACAACGGTATTCGTGTGGATAAGGCATAAACTGCACGCCCGCCATGAGATTGCCCACTTTTTCTTTGGCGGATAGGTTGCCTGTCATGGCAAGTGAGCCGTGCGTCATGCCGTGATAACCGCCAGAGAATGCGATGACATTATCACGCCCTGTGTAGGTTTTGGCAAGCTTGATAGCAGCTTCTGTACCGTCAGCCCCTGTTGGACCGCAAAACTGCAAGACAAAATCTTTTGGAAAAAATGACAACAATTTCTCGGTAAAGGCGTCTTTGATTGGCGTAGTGATGTCAAGGGTATGCAGTGGCAAACCACTTTCCAAAACATCTTTAACCGCCTGTATGGTAGCAGGGTGGTTGTGTCCTAGTGCCAAAGTCCCAGCACCTGCCAGACAGTCAAGGTATTCATTGCCCTCAACATCTGTTACCCAGCACCCTTGTGCTTTGGCGATTGCTAATGGAAGTTTGCGAGGATAGCTACGAACATTTGACTCCATCTGGTTTTGACGGGTGAGATAATATTCGTTGGTTGCATTTGCAACAGGATTTACAGGCGTAACGCTCATATTCAATTACCATCTTGAAATAAGGGTTGATAACACACCAAATACACATTTGGCAGACAAAAAAGCCCATACAATCGTATAGGCTCTAAGATTTATGCAGTTACATAAAAATGGCAGACAAACTAAACTTAACTTTCGTTAAGTAGTTTGATATTGGGAATGAAGTTTTTAATAAAACAGCAAACTTACTATCGCTTGTCTAAACTATCTTAAAACCTTTTTTGAAATTTGTCTTATAACTTTATATAGCAATGACAAATTAAATTTTGTTAAATTAGAATGATTTAAAATCAAAGTTCGGCGTATGATACACTGTTTTCACAAAAAAGCCAGTTTTTTTTAAAATTTAACGCCAATATGGGATAAGCGGTAATTATTTAATGACAAAAGGTAATTATACTTGTGAAATCAAATTTAACCAAGCATCATGTGTTATTACCTGTGCAAATTCGGTATTTAAACTTGCCAAAGCCGTCTGATGTATCAGCTCGGCATCAAACGGTTCACCATTTATCCCAACTTTGTCAAAGGTCGCACAACCGTCCATGATTAAGTAGACCTGATAGCCAAAATTACCCGCCATGCGTGTGGTGGTTGAAACGCAATGGTCGGTCGTCAGCCCTGCAATAATCAGCGTATTTATGCCTAAATCTTGTAGCCGTGTGTGCAAATCTGTGCCAATAAAACCGCTATTGACATTTTTTACGATTTCTATTTCGTTGTTGTGCGGTTCAAAGCCTGCTTTAAACGCAAAACCTTGTTTGCTTGGGTTTAGCGGTGATGTGGCACTGGTGGACGCATGGCGAATATGAAAAATCGGCAAAGTTAATTCACGGCATTTTGCCAAAAGCGATAAGGCAACTTTTTCGGCATTTGGGTTATTTCGCTCATTGCCCCAATGGCTAACTTCATCAAATCCTTGTTGCCAATCAATGAGTAATAATGCGGTGGTTTTGTTCATGTGCTATGCCTTGTAAAGGTTCATTTTTTGAGCAAATTTTAACAAAAAACCCAATATCATACAACAACGAATACAAGGCTCACAGTCAATCATGATTTGACAATTTTACTCATCGCCTATCAAATTTCTATCCAGATTTGACAAAATTTGTTAAAATAGCCAAAAGCCATAATAAGGGAAAACATCATGCACATCATCATTTTAGGGGGCGGTGTTATTGGCACAACGACTGCCTATTTTTTAGCCAAACATGGGGCAAAAGTCACCGTCATTGACCGTCAAGCGAGTGTTGCTGAGGAGACCAGTTTTGGCAATGCAGGGCAAATCTCCCCTGGTTATTCGACGCCTTGGGCAGCCCCAAGCATTCCTAAAAAGGCGGTCAGATGGCTGTTTCAAAAACACGCCCCGCTTGCCATCTCCCCTGACGGCACGCTGTTTCAGGCGGTGTGGATGAAACAAATGCTAGATAATTGCAACGCCAAGCGATACGAGATTAACAAAGAGCGAATGATGCGTGTGGCAGAGTATAGCCGTGATTGTATCCGTGCCTTGCGTGATGAGATTGGCATTAATTATGAACATCGCACAGGTGGCACAATCCAACTATTTAGAAAGCCTGCCCAACTTGACGCCATGAGACTGGACACCAAAGTGCTTGATGAGTGCGGTGTGCCTTATGAAGTGTTGGACAAAGACGGTCTCGTGCGTGCCGAACCTGCCCTAGCTTACGCCAGTGCTGAGCTGTTGGGTGGTTTAAGATTGCCCAATGATGAAACAGGTGATTGCAATTTATTCACCAAACGCTTGGCGGAACATTGTAAAACGCTTGGTGTGGACTTTAAATTGAATACCGCCATTGACAAAATCCTCACGGATAATCAAAAAATCACAGGCGTTGTTGCAAATCATGAGACGCTAACGGCGGACGGCTATGTGCTGGCACTTGGCAGTTATTCTCGTCAAATGGCAAAAGATTTGGGGCTTGATTTGCCTGTCTATCCTGTTAAAGGTTATTCCTTAACCGTGCCGATTGTGGACGAAACAAAAGCCCCTGTCTCTACCGTGCTTGATGAGACTTATAAAATTGCGATTACCCGTTTTGACAGTCGCATTCGGGTGGGCGGTATGGCAGAATTGTCAGGCTTTGATAAATCCTTAAACCCTGCTCGCCGTGAAACGCTTGAAATGGTAACAAAAAGTTTGTTTGACGGTGGTGATTTGCCAAACGCCAAATTTTGGACAGGGCTTCGTCCAATGACCCCAGACGGTACGCCGATTATTGGGGCGACCAAGTTTGATAATTTGTTTATCAACACAGGACACGGCACGCTTGGCTGGACGATGGCGTGTGGCTCTGGTAAATTGCTAAGCGATATTATTATGGGTCGGCCGACCGAGATTGGGATTGATGGGCTTGATTTGGGGCGTTATCGCTAATTTGTTATGTTAAAATTCTTATTATTAAGTTGTTTGTTATTTACTAACATTGCTTTTGCCAATTCGGTATTTGTTGAAATATCGGACGACAAAGGCGATGATAAAAGCGTTGGCATTATTACCGCTAATGGCAAAACCATTATCCCTATGCAATACCAAAAAATTATACAAAATAAGGCTATGCCGTTTTTGTCAGCCATAAAAATAAAAACTTGCAAGGCGTTGTCAATAAAAACGGACATTTTGTGATACCGCCACAATATGAGCAGTTGGATTTGGCTGATAAGGTTGTTATCGCCACCTTAGAAAAATCCGATAAAGAAGACGTCAATAAAATGGGTTTATTGGATTATCAGGGCAATGTTATTTTGCCTTTTGAATATCAAACCATTACCGATTACACTTTTATGCTTGATGATGATGCCGTTTTTGTTGTGCAACATCATAATGAATGGTAAATATGGCGTATTGGATAAAGCTGGCAATTGGCTATTACCTTTGCAAGACCAAAAATTAAAAATTTTCGATGAAGGCATTTGGTTTAAAACCATTGGATTTAATTAACTTTTAATCAATATAGGTAACTTTTATGAACGAAATCAAAAAGCTAGACAACAACGAAACCATCACCGAAATCGCCATTTATAATGGTGTGGTGTATCTAGCAGGGCAAGTGCCTGATGATGACAGCCTTGATATTGTGGGGCAAACTCGGCAAGTGTTGGCAAATATTGACAAAGCTCTTGCAAAGGCAGGCACGGACAAATCTCGGCTTTTGACCGCCCAAGTGTTTATCAAAGATTTAGATGATTTTGACAAGTTTAATGATGAATACAAAGCGTGGATAACAGGCAACACACCGCCCACTCGTGCCACCGTGCAAGCCAATTTGGTCAATCCCAACTGGCTTGTTGAGATTGTGGTAACGGCAGGCGTGTAATCACACCCAACCCAAAATCCGCAAAATCGCCATACCGACCGCCATGCCAATCATGCTAAATACGGTAGTAAAGGCTAAAATATTGGCTGCCAAAATCGCATTACCGCCCATTGCTTTTGCCATGACATAGCTTGCAGCAGCGGCAGGGCTTGCCACCATCAAAAACAGCACGCCAAACTGCACAGGCGGTAAGTCACACAGCACACCGACAAGCACCGCCATAATTGGAGCAACGATAACTCTACCAATACTCGCCTGCATGGACACGCCTGATAAGCCAAACATGGATTTGATGTCAAGCGTCGCCCCTGCACAGATGAGAGCAAGCGGTAGAGCAATGTTGGCAAGCAGTTCACCTGTTTTGGCAATCGGTTTTGCGGGCATGGGCAATCCCACCGCTTTATAAATAAAGGCACATACTAGGGCGATGATGAGCGGATTTTTAAAGATTTTTTTAATCACATCAATGCTTTGCGATTTAAAATCGGTGTTTTGGCTGGTGCGTGAAAGTGTCATTACCGATAACATGTTATAAAGTATTGTCATAATCCCCATGTACACCGCCCCCACGCTCGTCCCCACCGCCCCATAGGCGTTAGTCGCCACCGACAGCGAAATAATTGCCATGTTGGAGCGAAACACACCCTGCACAAACACGCCTTTATCACGCACATTTTTGACAAACAATTTGGCGTAAATCTCCGCCCCAAAAAACAGCCCAAAAGTCGTCACCAATCCTGCCATGATAAGGGGCAGCTGCTCACCGATAGTCACCTCACTTTTTATCACGCTAAAAAACAGTAAGCACGGCAAACCAAAATGAAACACCATATTTGAAGCAGTATCAATAAAATTGCGGTTGATTTTATCTGTTTTTTTCAAATAAAAACCCAGCCCCATAAGAGCAAGGTTTGGAAATACAATCATAAAAGCAAAACTAATCGCTTGCAGGAGTTCTTGGGGGTTCATCGTTGGTTCTTTGATTTTTTATGTTTTAACAAAATTTTGCAAGTCTTTTTAAGACTGCCATTTATGCTGTTTTTAATGCCTTTAATAATAAAAAATAACGCATCTTGACTGATTTTTTCATCTAAGTGGGTTAAAGTATCATTCATAAATTGATTGACATCATCAAATTTTTGAATGTTTTTTAATATCACTTTTAACTCATCACTTGATAAATCAAATAGTACGCACACTTCTTGCATGGTGGGAAATTTTAATTTTTTGTTATCTCTTAACTCACCCAAAAGATACAATAAGCAAGCATTGTGAAATTTGAGTTTATTGATTTGGGTATTTAATTTATCAATTCTGGTTTTCACAAATTTTCCTTAATTATATGTAACACACACCTTGCTTCTAGCTCTTTCGATCCTAAAATTGCTCAATTTTATAAGCACTTACAAAACCTTCATTGTTTAGATAAAAAATATAGCCATATTTTAAAATAATGGTTTCGCCGTTTGCCATTTTTAAGCCATTTTGATAATAGCCTTTATCAATGCTACACGCATCTTGTTCACTTTGCAAAGTCAAATCGCCACAAGTTTGAATTTCCACCCAAGTTTTGCCTTGTTTTTGGCTAGTGCTGATATTACCTGTTAAAGCGGTACCGCCACACACCATATTAAAATAAGCATTATTATATTTTGGTACAAGGGCATTGTCTTTATCCAATAATTTTGGAAAAAATCGCAAGGCTTGTTTGGTTTTTTCAAAATACAAATCTTCCAAACGAGCCTCATCATACACATCAACGCAACCATCAAAATCCGCCAAAGTCGCTTGTTTTTGATTGGCTATTGGTTTGGTTGATTGCATTGAACTAACGCAACCAGTCATAATCATGGCTACTAAAAACGCATATTTTTTCATCACAATTTCGCTTATTTTTAGATTAAATTGAAAGGGTAAAAACGCTATTTCACCACCTTCTTAATCTTCTTAATCGTCATTGCAAGCAAACTCACCCCCGCAGGCGTAACGCCACTGATTCGGCTCGCCTGCCCCAAAGTCGCAGGGCGGATATGGCTAAGTTTTTGCACGATTTCATTAGACAAACCAGACACTTGACTGTAGTCAAAATCCGTTGGCAAAGCCGTATTTTCAAGACGTTTCATTTGCTCAATTTCTTCTGCTTGACGGTCAATATAGCCTTGATATTTCACACTAATTTCAATCTGTTCACCCACATCTTCGCTTACGCTTGAATCGGTGATTTTGGCAATATCCGCAAAGGTTATATTTGGACGCTTTAGCAAATCTAAACTGTTAATTTCTTTACTTAACACTTCATTAGGATTATTTTGTATAAATGCCTTGCCAAGCTCATTATTTGGCGTTGCCCAAAGTCCTTTTAACCGCTCGGTTTCTTTGGCGATATTTTCCATTTTGTCGTTAAATTTCGCCCAACGTGCGTCATCAATTAAACCAAAATTTCGTCCAATCTCGGTCAAACGTTGGTCGGCATTGTCTTCACGGAGCATTAGGCGATATTCGGCACGGCTGGTGAACATTCGGTACGGCTCTTTTGTACCATTGGTGATTAAGTCGTCCACCAACACACCGATATACGCTTCATCTCGGCGTGGGATAAAGCCTTGTTTGCCTTGTGTTCTTAACCCTGCATTTAACCCTGCTAATAAGCCTTGAGCCCCTGCTTCTTCATAGCCTGTTGTACCGTTGATTTGTCCTGCAAAAAACAGGTTTTCAATGGCTTTGGTTTCTAAGGTTGGGTGCAGGGCTTGTGGGTCAAAATAATCATATTCAATGGCATAACCTGCTCGCAAAATATGGGCATTTTCAAGCCCTTTCATAGAATGCACCAAGTCCAATTGCACATCAAATGGCAAACTGGTTGAAATACCATTTGGGTATAATTCATGCGTGGTCAAGCCTTCAGGTTCAATAAAAATCTGATGACTGTCTTTATCGGCAAAACGATGGATTTTATCTTCAATAGAGGGACAATATCTTGGACCAACCCCTTCAATCACGCCTGAATACATGGGCGAACGGTCAAGTCCAGAACGGATAATATCATGGGTGCGTTCATTGGTATGGGTAATATAACAGTTAATTTGGCGTGGGTGCATGGACACATCGCCCATATAACTCATCACAGGCAAGGGCGTATCCCCTGCTTGCACTTGCATTTTGCTAAAATCTACCGTGCGTGCGTCAATGCGTGGTGGAGTGCCAGTTTTTAAACGCCCAACAGGTAATTTTAACTCTCGTAAACGTTCTGCCAAACGGATAGACGGTGGGTCGCCAGCTCGTCCACCTTTATAATTTTGCAAACCAATATGAATCGTACCGCCCAAAAATGTCCCTGATGTCAAAACCACCGCCCCACAGGAAAACTCAATCCCTGCTTGGGTAACAACTGCCACGACTTTGCCATTTTCTACCAAAATATCATCGGCAGATTGTTGAAAAATATCCAAATTTGGCTCATTTTCCAACGTTTGACGAATGTAAGCTTTGTACAATAGTCGGTCGGCTTGGGCTCGTGTGGCACGCACCGCCGCCCCTTTTCGGCTATTTAACACACGAAATTGAATACCTGCATGGTCGGTCGCCAATGCCATTACCCCACCCAATGCGTCAATTTCTTTGACCAAATGTGATTTGCCAATACCACCTATCGCAGGGTTACAGCTCATTTGTCCAAGCGTTTCAATATTATGGGTTAAAAGCAGGGTTTTTTGCCCCATTCTGGCGGACGCAAGGCAGGCTTCTGTACCTGCATGACCACCACCAATCACAATCACATCATAAATTTTGGGGTATTTCATGGATTTTCTCGTTTTTTTCTGTTTTTGTAAGCGTAAAAATTTTAACAGGCTATTATAACAGTTTTTTGGTATGAACGCACATTTTCCAACTTTGACAACACGCAACAAATGGGCAATAGTTTGCCACAAAAAGACCGCCATGCGTTACCTAGCATTGTTGAAAGCCATTAAATCAACCAATTAACAATTTTAACGCAATCGCCCACATGACAATGCCGATAATCACGTCCAAAATTTGCCAAGATTTTGGTTTTCTAAAAATAGGCTCAAGCAATCTTGCCCCAAAACCCAGACCAAAAAAGAACAAAAATGACGCACTCATCGCCCCCAGTGCAAAGGCGATTTTGTCGTTAAACTGGGTAGAAATTGCCCCCAAAAATACCACCGTGTCCAAATAAACGTGCGGATTAAGCCAAGTAAACGCCACGCACAACGCCACGACTTTGCCAAAACTGGTCACTGATTCGCCTTTGGCAAGCAGTCCATCATTGGACTTTAACACACTGGCAAAATTTCTCGCCCCATAAGCGAACAAAAACAACGCCCCAGCATATTTTGCCACAGTAACAATTTGGGGATATTGGCTGATAAATTTGCCAAAACCGAACACCCCTGCACTGATTAACAAGGCATCTGACAAGGCACAAATTAGACAAACGGTAAAGACAAATTCACGTTTTAACCCTTGCTTTAGTACAAAGGCGTTTTGAGCACCAATCGCCAAAATCAAGGAAAATCCCATGCTCATGCCGTACAAGTAAATGGAAAGGCTCATAATTTATCCAAAAAAGGTTGATAATTTTACAAAAAACTTGCCGAACGTGCTAAAATTTAACAAATTATGGCATTGTAATTCAGTGATTAACACTTGACAAGTATCAACTAATAGGAATACGCATGACTGACACGCTAAATCTCTCGATAGAACTGTTAAAACAACCATCAATTACCCCAAAAGACGAAAACTGCCAAGATATGATTGCCAAGCGTTTAGAAAACATTGGCTTTCATAGCGAATTGATGTATTTTGGTGATAAAACTGACACTGGGAGAAATTCAGAAGTCAAAAATTTATGGGCAAGACGTGGCGATAAAGCTCCCTTGATTTGCTTTTTGGGGCATACCGATGTCGTGCCTGTGGGCGATGTGTCAAACTGGCAATTTGACCCATTTACACCAACCGTTGACAACGGTTTATTGTACGCTCGTGGGGCGTCTGATATGAAAACGGCGATTGCTTGTTTTACCGTGGCGTGTGAAAATTTTATCAAAAAACACCCCAATCACAACGGCTCAATCGCATTACTTTTGACATCAGACGAAGAAGGTCCATCCATTAATGGCACGGTAAAAGTGGTGGAAACTTTGCAAAATCGTAACGAAAAAATCGATTATTGCCTAGTTGGCGAGCCTTCTAGCACCAAAATCTTGGGCGATGTGATTAAAAATGGCAGGCGTGGCTCGCTTGGTGGGATTTTAACCGTCACAGGCAAGCAAGGACACGTCGCCTATCCACATTTGGCAGTCAATCCGATACATGAAGCAAGTTCAGCTTTGGCAGATTTGGTTAATCAAACGTGGGATAACGGCAACGAATTTTTTCCACCAACCACCCTGCAAATCTCGAATATCAACGCTGGCACAGGGGCGAATAACGTCATTCCAAATACTTTAACGGCAGAATTTAATTTTCGCTTTTCCACCGAAACCACAGAAGAAGGGTTGAAACGTAAAACCCACGAAATTTTTGATAAAAATTTTGAGGGTTCAAAGGCGACTTATCAAATTGATTGGAAGTTGTCAGGTCAGCCGTTTTTGACAGAGCGGGGGGAGCTTGTCACTGCCTGCCAAAACGCCATTAAAACGGTTATGAAGATTGACACCGAACTATCCACCTCTGGCGGTACATCTGATGGGCGGTTTGTTGCACCGACTGGCTCGCAGGTGGTGGAACTCGGCGTGTTAAATGCCACCATACATCAAGTAAACGAAAATGTGTCGGTTGATGATTTGGAAAAATTAACGCTCATTTATGAAAAGATTTTGGAAAATTTATTGTTAGACTAACAAAAACCCTTTTAAAATAAATTCAAAAGGGTCTGTATCATTTGCAATTATCAAATTAATGACGGAAATGACGCATACCTGTAAATACCATGGCGATACCGTGTTCGTCCGCAGCAGCGATGGTTTCGTCATCACGCATTGAGCCACCCGGTTGGATAATCGCGGTAATGCCTGCTTTGGCGGCGTTGTCTATGCCATCACGGAATGGGAAAAATGCGTCCGATGCCATAACCGCACCGACAGGTGATAGCCCTGCGTGTTCGGCTTTAATCCCTGCAATACGAGCCGAATTAACACGGCTCATTTGCCCTGCTCCCACGCCGATGGTGCGTTGGTCTTTACCATAGACAATTGCATTGGATTTGACATATTTTGCCACTTTCCAAGTAAAGAGCAAATCTTCTAACTGTTGTTGCGTTGGTTGTACTTTGGTAACAACTTGCAAGTCATCAAGGGTAATCAAGCCCAAATCTTGGTCTTGTACCAACAGGCCACCATTTACCCGTTTAAAATCAAACTGGGCTTGGCGTTCACTCGGTTTTGGCAATTCGCCACACACTAGCACACGCACGTTCTTTTTCGCACCTGTGATGTCTAATACGCCGTCTGCCACGCTTGGGGCGATGATAACTTCCACAAATTGCTGTTCTACAATGGCTTTTGCTGTGGTTACGTCCAATTCACGGTTAAAGGCGATGATACCGCCAAATGCGGACTCTGGGTCAGTGGCAAAGGCTTTTTGGTAAGCATTTGTCAAGTCGCTATCCACCGCAACCCCACATGGATTGGCGTGTTTGACAATCACACACGCAGGTGCGTCAAATGATTTTACACATTCCAAAGCGGCATCGGTATCTGCAATGTTGTTGTAAGATAATTCTTTGCCTTGAAGCTGTTTTGCGGTTGAAACACTGGCTTCTAACTTGCCATTAACAGGGGGTTTTTCCACATAAAAACTGGCTTTTTGGTGTGGATTTTCGCCATAACGCAAGTCTTGCATCTTGTCCATCTGTACGTTAAAGGTGCGTGGAAAATCGTCTGCATTGTCAAAATCCTGTAAGCGACTGCCCAAAAAGTTGGCTATCATGCCATCGTAATGGGCGGTATGTTCAAAGGCTTTAATCGCCAAATCAAAACGTGTTTTTGCCGAAATCGCACCGTCCGCCATCAATTCGCCCAAAATGCTTGAATAATCATTTGGATTGGTAACGATACTGACATGGTCGTGATTTTTGGCGGCAGCACGCACCATAGTTGGACCACCGATATCAATATTTTCAATGGCATCTTCTTTGCTCACGTCAGGTTGTGCAATGGTTTGAGCAAACGGATACAAGTTCACCACCACCATGTCAATGCGGTCAATGCCATGCAACGCCATAACCGCATCGTCTAGCCCACGGCGACCCAAAATACCACCATGAATTTTTGGGTGCAAAGTTTTGACACGTCCATCCATCATCTCGGCAAAACCTGTGTATTCAGCGACCTCCAAGACATCAAGTCCATTGTTTTTGAGTAATTTATACGTTCCACCTGTAGAAAGTAAACGAAAGTTATGTGTTAATAAGCCTTTGGCAAAATCAACAATACCAGATTTATCAGAAACAGAGAGCAATGCAAATGGTTGAGCTGTCATAAAAAAACCTAATTGTTAAAAAAATTAAAGGGAAAAAGCAAGCATTAGTGTAGCATAATTTTGCCAAAAAATTTAGCCACTTTTGCAAATTTTGCCCTAATTCGCTATCAAATTCCCTGCCAAGGTCAAACTACGCCCACCGTCAACTGCCAACACTTGCCCAGTAATATAACGAGCTTTTGCCAAAAATACCACCGCATCAGCAATATCACACGGCTCGCCCACGCATTGTAACGGAATGCTTTGACAAATAGCGTCAATTTGTTGTTTTGTTAACGATTGTTCGCTATTATCAGCAGGCAAAATATTGACCCCCGGTGCAACACCATTGACCCGCACACGAGGGGCAAGCTCCAGAGCTAATGACTGTACCAACATTTGATGAGCCGATTTTGCCATATTGTACACACTATAGCCGACAAAAGGGCGAGCATTGGCATGAATATCCAAAATACTGATAATACTGCCTTGATTTTGCTCAAGATTTTTTGCTAAGGCTTGGCTTAAAAATAGCGGTGCTTGGGCGTTGGATAACATCAGATTTTGCCAATCTTGGCTTTGAATATCACCAAAAGGCGTGGGATAAAAGCGGGATGCGTTATGCACCAGCACATCAAGATTGCCAAATGCGGTTAAAATTTTATCAGCAAGGGGTTGAATTTCATCAAAATTTTCTAAATTTGCTTGCATGGTTTTGGCAGAGCTTGGGCGAATTTGGTTGAGCGAATGAGCAAGCTCGTTGGCATCTTGCTCGCTGTGATGATAATGGATAACGACTTGATAACCCGCTTGATGTAAAGCAGTAGTAATCGCTCGTCCAATGCGTTTTGCACCGCCTGTGATGCAGGCGGTTTTTGGTGGTGATTTTAGGGGTAAATTTGTTGTAAAATTCGGCTCAAATTGGTTGGTCATCTGGATTTAATCAGCAATTTTTGATAAATTAAATAATTATTGTAACATAACTTTTTTTGACAATCTTAGTTAGCGATAAAATTTTATTTACTTATGCAAAATTAGCATAAAGACCACGCATTTATTGCTTTATAATAAGTTATTTTATTCATATTTTTTATACATTTAGGTTTACATATTATTTAGGTATCGTATGACAAATCCAACTTTGGCAAACATCGCACCACCCCAACTTATCAACGACTGGCAAGATAGCCAACTTTTATTAAATAATGTTAGCCACTTAGCCAATACAATTTTAACCCCAAAAGTATTAGAAATTGACAAAGGCTATTACCCTGTCAAAGAAATGGGCGAGCTTGCCAAAGTTGGGGCGTTTGCACCGCATTTGAACGCTTTTGGCAACCACTTTGACGTGGCGATTGACAGCACCGCCAAAATCGCTGAAGTCTGTGGTACGACGGGCTTTTTGTCATGGTGTCATCAGGTCATGGGTTTGTATCTTGACCAGTCGGATAACACCACTTTGACCGAAAAAATCCTGCCAAATCATCTGCTTGGCAACACCTTTGGCGGTACGGCATTATCCAATCCGATGAAAACGTTTGCCAACATTGAGTCCATGATTTTGCGTGCCAACGTGGTGGACGGTGGGTATGTGGTGTCAGGCACGTTACCGTGGATTAGTCATATCGCTCCAAATCAGTATTGTGGGGCGATTGCAACCGTGGAAAGTAGAGATGCGAGCAAAGATGTTTTCTTTTTATTGGCATTTGATGACGCACGCCAAGGCCAATGGCGGTTAAATCCGTGTCCGACTTTTAGCGGTATGGAGGGCTCTAGTACGTGGCAAATTGAGCTAAACGACTATTTTGTGCCAACAAGCGACATCATCGCTGACCCTGTCAAGCCGTTTATTGAAAAGGTGCGTGGGGCGTTCGTGCTGATGCAAATGGGGATTGGCATTGGCATTATCCAAGGGGCGATTAACGATATCAAGGCGGTGGAAAATCAGCTCGGACACGTCAATCAGTTTTTGGCAGACCAAGCGGACGGCTTGCAAGAAGCATTAGATGGTGCGATTGCTCAGACGCATAGCCTTGCCAAAACACCGTTTGACACCAGTAAAGATTTTTTCTTGGATGTGTTGGATTTGCGTTGTCAAGGGGCGAAGTTGAGCTTGCAAGCCACGCAAGCCAGCCTATTGCACCAAGGGGCAAGGGGTTATCTGATGACGGCAAATCCGCAACGCCGTATCCGTGAAGCTCATTTTGTGGCGATTGTTACTCCTGCGATTAAGCATTTACGCTCGTTATCGCATCAGTTGATGAGTGATATTTCACCGAATTAATTTAAACATAATTTTAAACCTTGATAAAAATTGAGCAAAAAATGAATGTAGATAAAAATGGCAATCCAACCGACGGGCGTGGCGAATGGCGACAGTTTTTATGCCGTGCGTGCGGTTGGATTTATGACGAAAAAATCGGCGACCCTGACGGTGGATTGCCCGCAGGCACACGCTTTGAAGACATTCCAGACAACTGGGTTTGTCCCCTGTGTGGCGTAACCAAACGAGATTTTGAACCCTTTGAAAAACGCCAAATCGCCATTGATAAACCACTGGTAAACCCCTTAACCGATAGCAACGGTGTCTTGGTCATCGGTGGCGGTACAGCAGGTTGGACGGTGATTGAAGCCTTGCGAAAACTTGACAAAAATCTACCAATCACCCTAATCACCGCCGACAGTGGCGACCGCTACATGAAACCGCAATTATCGATTGCCATGAGCCAAAACAAAACGGCAAGCGACCTTATCCAAAAATCTGCCAAAGATTTAAGCCAATCACTCAACATTAGTCTAGTTTCGCATACCTTTGTCATTCACATTGACAGCGACAAAAAACAAGTGCGAACCACTCGGGGTGATTTTGATTATCAGCAGTTGATTTTGGCATTAGGGGCAACCCCAAATCTGCCTGCAAGCCTGCCACCTGATAGCGTTTGGCGGGTCAATCATGTAGATATGTTTGCCAAATTGCAACACAAACTGCACGCCAAACCCAACCAACACATTGCGGTTATCGGTGCAGGCATGATTGGCGTTGAGATTGCCGAAGATATCGCCAAATCAGGTCATCAGGTTACCCTAATTAACCGTGATGAGTTACCGTTGACGGAGATTTTGCCACCGATTGCTGGCGAACGTGTCAAAACGGCGTTACTTGCCCAAAATATCGGCTACCTTGCCAATCAAGTGATTGAACAAGTGTCTAGTTTTAGCGAAAATGGCGACACTCAATACCGCATTCAACTGGCAAATAACGAACTTATCTGCGACCATATTATCGCAAGTACTGGGCTAAAACTCGACGAACGTCTGCCAAAACGAGCCAATTTAAGCTATCTACCGCAAGGCATCGTGGTGAATGAAAACACGCTACAAACATCCGACCCTGCGATTTTTGCGATTGGCGATTGTATTGCGATTGGTGGGCAGGCATGCCGATTTGTCGCTCCTTTGCGTGAGCAGGCGACGGCGATTGCTCATCATATTTTGGGCTTGGAACATGGCGGGTATCAGCATAAAACGCCGATAGTTCGGTTAAAAAATAAAAGCATTTCGGTGAGTATTACAGGCAATGTTGATAAAAATCAACGCTGGCAAGTCATTGAAAATACAGATAATTTATTAATCTTGCAACAAGTGCATGGTGATGATGTGATTGCAAAAGTTGAGTTAAAAAGCTAGATTTTCTTTAAAAACCACTCAGATTTTTGAGTGGTTTTTTGTTTTACGCTCACACACCCCTTTTAAATTGAATTTAAGTAGTGCTTTATCTTAATCTTACCCAATACCCATACCCACCCGAAACTCATTCGCCGTCCGCCCTTCATACTTTTTAAAAAACTTGGCAAATTGCGTGCCATCAATAAAACCAAGCTCATCAGCGATGGCATTGATGGATAATTTGCTATGCACTAAAAGGCGTTTGCTTTCTAGCAAAACCCGCCTTTCAATCACGGTTTTGACGCTCTCGCCTGTTTTATTTTGGCATGCCGAATTTAAATTTTTAGGCGAGCAGTTTAAGGCATTGGCATAAAATTGCACTTGTTTTTGGGTAAAAAAGTGCGTTTCTAACAAATCCATAAATGCCAAAAAGCGTTTTTCGGCAGAGGTTTTTGGACGCTCTTGACCAAATTTTTGGGCAAGATAATGCAAAAAAGCGGTGAGCTGATGTTGAAAAAACGCAATTTTAAGGTTTAACGGCTCAAATTGATAACCGCTTGTCAATAACTGCCTAAAACTCATTAAATCATCAACATCTTTTTGTTGAAAAGATTGTACGCTTGGCAAATTGCCCAAATCCATACTTTTTAACAAAAAATCCTCTCGCCACGCCACAAAAAAGCCATCGTCCTCTTTTAAACTTAGCACTTGATTGGCGCGGATTAGCATCGCTTGCCCTGCATTTAAAGTAATTTTTTTGCAGTCAAGCATATGCTCGGTACACCCTTTTGTACAGACAATCCACACAAAAAAAACTGAGCCGATGCACGCCAAACAAATGGCTGATGATGTGCTGATTGTGGTTGTCGTTGGATTTTAAATATTCATTTAAAAAACCACAGTTAAAGCCGATGTTGTTTGTGGGATTTGCCCTTAATAAGGGAATGTCAAAAGGTTTCATTTTTACCCTAAAATTGTTTGATTTTGCCCTATTTTAATGTATTTTACGCTGTTAAAATAGGGTATTTTTTATGATAATTTAAAAAATGGTGTGTGGTAAGCACCTTGCGATACTGACAACTTTACCAATCCGCCTTTACAAAAGGAGAGCTTATAATGAGCAAAAGAACCCTTAACGACTGGCTGTCGGCTTATGGCGAAAGCCACCAAAACCCCATCAACAAACAAATCCATTGGCTGTGCGTTCCCACGATTTTTGTTACGATTATGGGTATGATTTATGCGGTGTCGCCCATTTTGGCGTACATTTGTTCGCTACTGGTAGTGGCATTTTATGTACGCTTGTCGCTGTCGCTTGGCTTGTCAATGGGGCTGTTTATGCTAACCGTGCTGTGAGGACTTTATACTTACCCTGTGGGCTTTTGGGCAAATGGGGCGGATTTAAATTCACCAACGCTTAGCCCTGTTTTGCCGATTTGACGAGCTTACCGCCTATACATATTTATCAAGGGAAAAATAACATTTTATGCCCTGATGCCAAAAAATTCGCCCAAGAAGCGAGAGAACAGGGAGCAGACTGCACTTTACACCTTTATAAAAATGCGTTTCAGGCTTTTATGGTGTTGCCTGATGTGTTGCCAGAGGTGCTTGATGATGTGGTTAAGGTAATGAAAGGTTGAATTTTGGGTAAGATTTATATTTTGCAAAACCTAATTTTATGCTAAAATATTTTATTTTTATCAACTGCTATGTACGAACAATTACGCCTATCCAATCAAATCTGCTTTCCGCTTTACGCCATTGCCAAAGAAATCGTCCGCAAATATTCGCCCTTTTTGGACGAATTGGATTTGACTTATCCGCAATACTTGGTAATGCTCACGCTTTGGGAATTTGGCGAGCAAAGCGTGGGCGAGATTGGCGACAAATTACACCTTAATAGCGGTACTTTAACCCCACTTTTAAAACGCTTACAAAGCAAAGACTTAATCGCCCGTACTCGCAGTCAAACGGACGAACGCACCGTCATCATCACGCTGACCAATCAAGGGCGAGCGTTGGAACATCAGGCGGTCAATATCCCTAATCAAGTTTCAGACTGCCTAAATTTAACGGCTGATGAAGTGGCGGTCTTACAAAAAATTGCCAGTCAGTTAAATCATTGATTTTGATATAAAAAGACATAATTTTGACAATTTGCTTATAAATTTCACAAAAATATATTGCACACAATTTAATTTTAGACTATAATAGTTTTATCAACTTAACCAACCTTTTTAGGAACATTTTATGAAAATTTTTTACCACACTTCGGCAACAGCAACAGGCGGACGAGACGGTCATACCCGTGTTGATGACGGCTCAATCGGCTTTGATTTGGTCGGCTTTCAAAACACAGACGGCAAGGTCGGCACCAACCCCGAACAGCTTTTTGCAATGGGCTATGCAGCGTGTTTTGACAGTGCGATGAACCACATCGCCCCAAGTTTGGGCATTCAAGCCAAAAAATCATCAACTTCGGTGGCGGTCGGTATCGGTCAAAAGGCGGACGGGGCGTTTGGTTTGGATTTGGACATCACGATTACGGTGGAAGGCGTGAGCACAGACGACGCCGAAAAATGGATTAAAAAAGCCCACGAAGTTTGCCCGTATTCCAATGCGGTACGTGGCAATGTGGAGGTGCGTTTGCACGTTAATGTGATTGAAACGTTTGATTTGTAATTTTTAAATGATTGATAGAAACCACTCAAATTTTTGGGTGGCTTTTTTATTTATTTTTCTGTTTTTTCAGCGACTTTGTTCGGATTATCCACTTCAGTAATCAGCTGTTTACCTGCATTAAGGTTAATCAGTTGCGATAGGTTAACATTGGCTTTTAACACCAACTGCTCTTGTGCCAAAAACCCATGATTGACCTGCACTTTTTTCAACGTATCCATGATTTTCTCATTCTTTTTTAACCAACGCCCAATATCAAGGTATAAAATATCTTCTTTTTGATGCACGAGCTTAAGTTTACCCAAAATCAGTCCAAGCGGATCTTTTTTTAATACTTTGTGAAAAAACCACACCGCCAGTCGCACCACTTTGGTTTTGAAATAATTATCCGTATACAAACTTAACACATCGGTATTGCTAAGTTGCCCAAAGACAAAACGCTGATGATATGTGTCAAGCTGAACATGAACAAGACGCAAATTCACTGCCAAATTGGCAAACACCCCCTTTACATTCACGGTGGTATATAAGCGTAACCAGTTCTCGTGCAAATCCAAATGTAAATCCAACACTGCATCTACATTACGAGTAACAAACTGCTCTAAGGCATCATTTATCTGAGTTTCGCTGGCAGGAATAAAAAATTCTTGCTCTACGCTAGTTTCTAATTTGTCATAGCTATTTTGCGAAAATTCGGCAAGCGAACGCAACCAAAAGTTCAATTGTCGCTCACTAAAATCATGTAAAAAATCACGCATTTTTTTGCTAAATTTTTGGGTTGTTTGGGTAAAATTCGTAGAATTCACAGCCATTCCTTGTTGATATTGTTTCACATTGGTTATTTTTATCATTAATTTACCAAATAGCATCTATCGGTTAAACCAATGACTTTGTCAAAAATTTTCCCATTCTAACAAAAAAGCGTGTGATTGTGTGTGAGATTTTCACAATAAATTGGTAAATGGGTTTAATTTACAGCAAAAAACTTTTATAATAGGGCTTTTGATTTTTTGTGGATTTTGCGTTGGCATACATTAAAGACAGTCTTAGCGACCATTTTGTCAAACATCATCACCCTAGTGACCGTGTTATGTTGTTTTCTACCGTGTCGGCGGTGGTGTTGCACGCCTTGTTTATTTTTGGCGTAAGTTTTTCCGACAGCGTATCGCCAACTGCTGTGGTGCAAGACGTGACCACGGTGTTAACCGAAAATTTAGAAAAAAATGAAAAAGCCGATTTTATTGCCAATGCCAGTCAAGAAGGCGGTGGCGAAACTGATGAAAAAGTGCGTTTTGAAAATAACACGATTAGCCCAATCAATGATGATGCAGTCAATCCAACCGATGATATCATCAGCCAACAACAGCAAAAACGCCAACAATTTTACCAAGAAAGCTACCTAAGAACGACGTTAAGTTGGGAAAAAGTTAACAAAGAAAACGATAATAAAAAAGACCACCAACGCTCCGAATTAGAAGCCCAAGAACAACGCCTACGCCAACAAATCGCCACACTAGAAACCAAAATCAGCAGTAATCAACAATTACTTGCCAAAAAATCTGCGGTAGAAGTGGTCAGCAGTAATTCTACAACCACAGGCGAAGCCGCCCGCTATATTGAAAACTTTCGCCAACAAGCCTATCGCATCGGTAACCAACAATATCCCCAAGAAGCCCGAGCCAAAGGCTTAAAAGGTGACGTGCGTCTTATGGTTATCATTGACCCAACAGGCAAAGTGAAAGCCATTCAAATCCTTGAGTCATCAGGCTCAAAAATACTGGACGAAGCCGCCAAAGAATCGGTGAGAAAATCCGCCCCATTTGGTCATTTTAGCAAAGATATGCAAGATATCGTTGAGTTACGCATTATTCGTACATGGCGATTTGGTGACGGCTTAAGCGTTGATAATGAAGAATAATTGAGAAAAAAATGCCCCAAACTTATGCCATTAACCTAGAATTTATCGGCACACATTATCGTGGCTGGCAACGCCAACAGCATGACCCCGCCACCATTCAACAAACCTTAGAAACCGCCTTTAGTAAAGTCGCCAACGAACCAGTTGAAATCGTGGCATCAGGTCGCACCGATGCAGGCGTTCATGCGTCCAATATGCTTGCTCATTTTTGCACCCATGCCAAACGTGAACCGTATAACTGGGTGCGTGGCGTGAATGCCTTATTACCAAACGATATCGCCATTCGTGCCATTACGCCGATGAGTGATGACTTTCACGCACGTTTTTCGGCAATCGCACGCCGTTATCGTTATATTACCCTTAATCAAGTATTTCGCCCTGCGATTTTATACGGACAAGTTACCCACGAATACACGCCGTTGAACCTTGAAAAAATGCAACAAGCCTGCCAATTTTTGGTTGGCACACACAATTTTACCAGTTTTAGAGCATCGCAATGCCAGTCCAGACAGCCTGTACGTCATGTGCATTTTGCCAATTTGATACGTCATGGTGATTTTATCGTGCTAGACATTCAAGCAGACGGATTTTTACATCATATGGTGCGTAACATCATGGGCAGTCTGTTTAGCATCGGACGTGGCGAACATGAACCCGAGTGGATAAATGAGCTGATTTTGGCAGAAGACCGCACCCAAGCATCCCCCACTGCAGCAGCGGACGGCTTATATTTTATCAATGCTTTGTATCCCCAAAACTTTCAGCAAGCCTTGCCAAACTTACACTTATCTCCTGTTTGGCTGAATTTAACCGAATAAAGTTGCTATTTTGGCAAAACTTATCTATAATAGCACGCTAATTTTTTAACTAATTTTTGATAATACTATGGCAAAAAAAGACGACATCATTGAGTTTGAAGGCGAAGTTATTGACACCTTACCCAATACGTTATTCAAAGTACGCTTGGAAAATGGACATGAAATCATCGCCCATATTTCAGGCAAAATGCGTAAAAATTACATCCGTATTTTAACAGGTGATAAAGTCAAAGTTGAAATGACACCGTATGACCTTGACAAAGGCCGTATCACTTATCGTGGTCGTTGATTTTTACGAGTATTGTTTATCCGCTCGTCAATGTTGCAACCATCCATGACATATTCTCATGGATTTTTGTTATGTCTGTTTTTTATCAAATTATTTTTATTCAGCTTAAAGCCACCATTTAATCAACACTTGTTGACTAAAATCTAAAATTTTTCGGATTTTTTGTAAATTTTGCCCTTTTTTGATAATTTTTTAGTTGCTTATTTGTAAAAATTTGATTATTCTTAGCAACACTAATTCACGGTAATTTGATAATTTGTAAATTTCATGAAGAATTTATGCAGTCATTATCCGATTATTACTTTTCTGTAAGTCAATGTAAAAGGGAGCATTTCATGTCTTTCAAAATCCACCATTTAGCATTTGCTATTGCATCATTCTCAGCTGTTTCAGCCCATTCTGCAGGTCTTGACCGTTCAGGACAGGATACGAGTGCATTTTTTCAAGACGGTACCTACACCGAAGCGGTTTATACCCATATTGATGCCGATGTATCAGGTAAGGATAGTGCTGGTAATAAAATTAATGATATCGCCGAAAAATATGATTTTTTCCGTTACGGTGTAAAAACTGATGTCAATGATACATTTAGCGTTGGTGTTATCTATGATGAGCCTTTTGGGGCTTTAGTTGATTATACAGGCACTAACAACTTTACAGGTGATGCAGATGCCGTTGCTTTATCAACCATTAACACGGTAGCCAGCAAAGAACGTCAAGACAAACTAACTGAGACTACTTTAGAATTAGCAAACAAAGCCTTTACTTCTAAAACCATTGAAGAAGCATCAGCCTACCTAGCACTTGCTGAATTATTTGGTGGTACTCAACAAAGCTTAGAGCGGGTAAAAAATGCCGTTGATAACGGTGCAACGCCTGAAATGATTTCTCAGAGTTTAAAAGCTTCATTACCTGCATCTGCTAAAGCAAGCCAAGAACGTATTGCAACCATTCAAAAATCCTTAGCAAGTTCAAACGTTTCTCCTGAAACAAAAGCAGTAATGCAAAGATATTTAGACCAATTTACTCAAAGTGCAAAAGCGTTACAACAAGCCCCTGAAGCTTTAGATTTATTAACCAGTGACAATGGCAACACCAGCGTTGAAGTGCATACTAGAAACTTAACAGGTTTAGTAGGTATGAAACTTGGTGCAAATAAAAACTTCCAAATTTTTGCAGGTCCACAAGCCCAACATTTGACAGGTGAGGTACATTTACGTGGTAATGCTTATAAAGGAGCAACAAGCTATGATGCTATCATCAGTCCAGATACTGCCTTTGGATGGGTAGCTGGCGTTGCATATACAAAACCTGAAATTGCGTTAAAAGCATCTTTAACCTATCGTTCAGAAATTGAACATGAGTCGAGTATTTCTGAAGTATTTCCGTTAGCACCTTTACGCAACATGCCGTTAAGTCAGACGAATAAATTTAAGGTAAAAACACCCGAATCTTATAATTTAGACTTCCAAACTGGTCTAAGTGCTAAACATCGCTTACTAGGTACTGCGAAAATACGCTATGTACCTTGGTCAGATTTTAAAGTAACCCCGACTTTATATAATCAAATATCAGGTTATAATTTGGTAGATTATAGCGATGACCAGTGGTCTGGTGAGATTGGAGTTGCCAAACAAGTTAATGATAAATTAGCAGTTTCAGGTACTGTTGGTTTTGATACAGGGGCAGGCAATCCAACCACGACGCTTGGACCAATTGAAGGTTACTACAGCCTTGGCTTGGGTGCAAAATATAATTTGACCCCAAATTGGGCTGTTTCTGCAGGGGCTAAATACTTAAAATTTGGTGATGCGACTGCTCAACTGCCTGATCACACATCACGCGTTGGTGAGTTTGAAGACAATGATGGTTATATCGTTGGTGTCAAACTCTCTTACCAACAAAAATAATTCTTTGCATTTATACCAAAAAGCTCTTAGTTTAATTAAGGGCTTTTTTTATTTTATTGTTTAACAGAACTTTGGAAACTGTATTCATAATTCACAGCGTTTTTGACGCAAAAAAACAAGATTTATGCAGTTTTCCTACAAAAGCAAAACTTTATTTTGACTATTTTATCGGAAAAAATTAAGTTGCGACAGGTTGTAAATACAGGTTCTTATATTAATTGATTTTTTGCCATATCAGTTAACATCCGCCCACGAGCGGTTCGCACCACAAAACCTTGCTGAATTAGATACGGCTCAATCACATCTTCTAGCGTTCCCCTATCTTCTGCCAAGGCCGCCGCAATAGACTCCACTCCTGCAGGACCACCGTCAAAGCGTTCATGCAACATATCCAAATAACGCCTATCAAGATTATCCAACCCACGTCTATCCACCGCTAACATATCTAAGGCATCGTGAGCCATTTCTGCAGTAACCGTGCCGTCGCCTTTAACTTGGGCATAGTCTCGCACACGACGTAACAACCGATTGGCAATCCGTGGTGTCCCACGAGAACGCCGAGCCACTTCCACCGCACCTTCTTCGGTCATCGCCACACCGAGTAAACGAGCCGAACGTGCCACAATCGTAGTCAAATCCGCCACACTATAAAACTCTAAGCGTTGCACAATGCCAAAACGGTCTCGCAATGGCGATGTTAACAGTCCCGCCCGAGTAGTCGCTGCCACTAGGGTAAACGGTGGTAACTCCAACTTAATCGAACGAGCCGATGGCCCTTCGCCAATCATAATATCTAGTTGAAAATCTTCCATCGCAGGGTATAAAATCTCTTCAATCACAGGACTTAAACGGTGAATTTCATCAATAAACAACACATCACCCGCTTCCAAATTGGTAAGCATCGCTGCCAAATCCCCTGCTCGCTCCAGCACAGGCCCTGACGTTGAGCGAAGATTTCCCCCCATTTCACGAGCGATAATATTGGCAAGCGTGGTTTTCCCAAGCCCTGGTGGACCAAAAATCAACGTATGGTCTAAGGCTTCTTGCCTTGCTCTGGCCGCACCGATAAAAACCGACATTTGTTCTTTTACCACGGGCTGACCGATGTATTCGTTTAGCAGACTTGGGCGAATGTGGCTGTCTTGCTTGTCTTCGCTCCGCCCTGTTGGATTGATTAGACGTTGTTCTGCTGTTGCCACATTATTCTTACTTAGGCTATTTTCATATGATTGTTGTGAAAAAGGTGGTATCATAAATTCGTTAACAGATTATTTAAAGGTTTGATTTGATAAATTTTTATTAGAAAATTATCGTTATGGCAAAATGCGTTGCAAGGTCATGCGACAGTTTTTGCCATCGCTGTCGCTACACCATTGCATGGTATTGTTGTCCACTGTTTTGACATACGCCACCAAAATATCGCCTGTTTGGTCAACTTGATTGCCTGAGCAGTCTTTGGCATTGTTGTCGTATTCGGTTTGAATGGCTATCGCAGGTAGTCCATTGCCTGTATCGCTAAACAAATATTTACCATACGACATTTCTTTACCACTTTGCCCCTGAAAAATCTGGTCTCGCCCAAAATTATAACGCTCTTGACAATGTGGCTGAGTTGGGTCTTTTTGGCTAATTTGTAATTGCCATTGCCCTGCGATACTCGGCAAAACGTGGGTTGAAATTTTGGCAACTTGCGGTTTTTCGGTCGGTTGTTCCACCGCACCACCCATTGCCAACATCGATAAAATACTGGCAAAACTGACATTCATAAAATCCATTGGTTAATCCTTTTTAACAATTTAACATAAAATTTAAGCGGTTCAGTGTAGCACATTCAGCTAAACAACAATAGCAATTTAGCCAAACTACCAACCTGTACGAAATAGTACGCCAGTCACCAAAAATGCCACCGACAACACCGTCACCGTCAAAATATGCCCCACAAAAAAATGTCTGGCTTTAGCAGAATTTGGCTCACGTTTGACACGGGGAACAGCAATAACTTGGGCTGAAATCGCCGTTAAGGCTGTCAAAAATAACCAACATAATTTCATAGTTAGCAAAATTGACACTTGGCGTAATGGATTTTCTACCCCATGTTGCAACAACAACGCCCAATTTGGCAACAGACTATTCGCCATTTTGATACCTGTTAATACTTGAATCATTAACGCACTCATGCCCAATTTTTCAAAACCCGCTTCAAAATCCAACAAAATTTGGCTATTTTGCTCACGAATTGCAATCGGTACAATGCGTAACGCCAAGTACAAATGCCCGCCAACCCAAACACTCGCTCCGATTAAATGCAAAAATAACAGCCAAAAATTATTCATCACTCACCTTTAGATTTGCCAACTTGTTTACCAAACTGTTTACCAAAAATCGCCAATGCACTTGCCTATTATATACCAATTTATACAAAACAGTTGCAAAAAAATAGTAAAAAATGCATTGTCATCCACCAAAAACCACATTAAAATAAAGACGTTCTTGTCAAATTTTTCAGTTAACTGTTTGAATTTCAAAAAACCTGAGTTCCCTCCTATGTCAGCATCGAGCCAAACCGCCAAACCACCCCAACAAACTGTCACCCTAAGTACGCACATTGAATTGGTAGTGCGTCAATATTTTAGAAATTTGGGTAACGAAACGCCAAGTGACCTGTACGACATCATGTTGCAACAGCTAGAAAAACCCTTGTTAAAAGTGGTGCTAGAACAAACCCGTGGCAACCAGAGCAAAACCGCAGAAATCCTTGGCCTAAATCGTGGCACGTTACGCAAAAAACTAAAAACTCATGGGCTTGATTAACACATTTAAATAAATAATAGCATAAAATTACAGGTAAAATTATGAAATCTGATAACAAAACCAATTTTCAACCGATAAATCAACTTGGCAATTTTGTCCGTATTCAGATAGAAAGACTAGGCAAAAATATTCATAAACTCAATAAAAACAATCCATTAACGCAAAGTCATTTGGTTGGTTTAGACCTTGAAAAATTTTATCAACAACACCGAGCCAACACTGACCCAAAAGATTACCAGCGTCCCAAAAATGCCTTTGACCAACAAATTCCCAAACTATCAAAACGCCTATTTAAAACGTCAAAAATCGGCAAATATAGCCTATTTGTAAACAAAATTGCCCCAAAAAATAGTCTTGAAAAACTACTCCATTTAAGCCTAAACCGATTAGCAACCACCGCACAATCTTGGGCAAGTTTTGATTTAAAACACGATCAGCGTTTTCACGCAGGGCTTGATGCTAGCGAACGACACTCCCTAGCCCATGCGATTGCTAACCAAAATCGCACCCTTGCCACGCTTGGCGGTATCAGCAACGCAACAGGGTTGGTGGGGATTTTTGTCGATACCTTATGGCTGTTACTCGTGAGTTTACGCAGTATTTTTCAGATTGCCGAAGTGTATGATAAACCATTGACAGGCAACGCAGGCGTTGCGATTGCCTTTGAAGTTTTAAGTCATATTGACTTGGAAAAAGTGCAAGAAAAACAAACACTTTTGGCAGGTTTGGGCATTTTGGATATCATGGCAGATAACAGTTTTGAACAATACCAACGTTCACAAAAGTACCAATTTCAATATACCAATACGGATATAAAGAGTGGGCATTTCGCCGCAGAAGATGACGATACCGAACCGTTAAATCTTTATCAAAATTTAAAACAGATTGAGGAAATTGCTAATCAATTTAACATTAATTTGCAGCATTTTAATTTAGCTTTTTTACACAAACTTTTGCCATTAACTGCCATTGCCATTGGTTCGGCATACAACAGCATGATTATTGAAGAAGTGTTACAAGCCACGTTAAACACCTTTGCACCCACCCCAAAAGCCACAAACATCATGGATAAGAGCCTTGATTAATGACTTATTCGTGGCTTGTGAAAAAGCACTTGAAGTTTCGGCGAGTATCATTTATAATACATCGTCCAAAAATAACTAATATCTCATTTTTAATCATTGATTTTAAAATTTGATATTGGCAACAGTTGGATAAATTATTTTTTAATTTGTTAATGGCTTGTTTAACTAAATAACCCATTAACCACAACGGGAGAAGGTGCCTTATGGCAACTACAAATCAATTAATTCGTAAAGGTCGCAATACCATTACTGAAAAATCAAAAGTGCCAGCGTTAAAAGCTTGCCCACAACGCCGTGGTGTATGTACTCGTGTCTATACTACCACGCCAAAAAAACCAAACTCAGCTATGCGTAAAGTATGCCGTGTACGTTTGACCTCAGGCTTTGAAGTGTCAAGCTACATCGGTGGCGAAGGTCATAACCTACAAGAGCATAGCGTTGTATTAATCCGTGGTGGTCGTGTAAAAGACTTACCAGGTGTACGTTATCATACTGTTCGTGGTGCGTTAGACTGTGCTGGCGTAAAAGATCGTAAACAAGGTCGCTCAAAATACGGTGCAAAACGTCCTAAAGCGTAATTTAGCTTTAACCGTTTTTAACCTTTAATTAACATTGTTTGCATTGAAAATTGTATTTTGATCAACCTAAAACATGAATAATACATAACAATGCAGTAAGGCTGGTGTTAAACTACCAGACTACCCTGAATACACAAGGAATTTATTATGCCAAGACGTCGTGTCGTTGCTGCCCGTGAGATTTTACCAGATCCAAAGTTCGGTAGTAAAACTATTGCTAAATTCATTAACCACGTTATGGTTGATGGTAAAAAATCAGTTGCTGAAAAAATCGTTTACGGTGCACTAGACCGTGTTATTGAAAAAAATAACATCGCTGACCCTGTTGAGTTTTTTGAAGAAACGTTAGAAAAAGTTCGCCCAATGGTTGAAGTTAAAGCTCGCCGTGTTGGTGGTGCTACTTATCAAGTACCTATGGAAGTACGCCCGTCCCGTCGTACTGCCCTAGCCATGCGTTGGTTAGTAGAAGCTGCTGCAAAACGTTCAGAAAAGTCAATGGCTTTGCGTTTAGCAGGCGAATTGATGGATGCTGCTGATGGTAAAGGTAATGCGTTGAAAAAACGTGATGAAGTTCACCGCATGGCTGACGCTAACAAAGCATTCTCTCACTACCGTTTCTAATTTTTTAACGTTAATCGTAGTGAATTTAGACAGGTTTGTTATGCTCTGCAAGTTAGCAAAAGCATAGCAAACCTTATTTATCTTACAACGTATTGTTTTGAATTAAAATTAATCATTGTCCTTAGGAAATACTATGGCACGTAAAACCCCCTTAAATCGTTATCGTAATATCGGTATCTCTGCACACATTGATGCAGGTAAAACTACTACTTCAGAACGTATTTTGTTCTACACAGGTAAAAGCCATAAAATTGGTGAAGTACACGAAGGTGCTGCAACCATGGACTGGATGGAACAAGAGCAAGAGCGTGGTATTACCATTACATCTGCTGCGACCACTTGTTTTTGGTCAGGTATGTCAAACCAATTCCAAGAACACCGTATTAACCTAATTGACACTCCAGGTCACGTTGACTTTACTATTGAAGTAGAGCGTTCAATGCGTGTTCTTGACGGTGCGTGTATGGTTTACTGTGCGGTTGGTGGTGTACAACCCCAATCTGAAACAGTATGGCGTCAAGCGAACAAATATAAAGTACCTCGTTTAGCGTTTGTTAACAAAATGGACCGCACAGGTGCAAACTTCTTCCGTGTTGTTGACCAAGTGAAACAACGTTTGGGCGGTAACCCTGTGCCTGTGGTTGTACCAATCGGTGCAGAAGATACCTTCGAAGGTGTTGTTGATTTGCTAGAAATGAAAGCGATTATTTGGGATGTTGAATCTCAAGGTATGAAGTTTGAATACGGCGAAATTCCTGCTGACCTAGTTGAAACGGCTAACGAATGGCGTGCAAAAATGGTTGAATCTGCAGCTGAGTCATCAGAAGAACTTATGGATAAATACCTTGATGAGGGTGATTTATCCCGTGAAGATATCGTAGCAGGTCTGCGTACTCGTACTTTGGCAGGTGAAATCCAACCAATGCTTTGTGGTACAGCATTTAAAAACAAAGGCGTACAACGTATGCTTGATGCGGTAATTGAGTTCTTGCCAGCACCAAATGACGTTGAAGCCATCAAAGGTGTGCTAGACGACAAAGAAGAAACTGTTGCAAGCCGTGAATCATCTGATGATGTACCATTTGCAGGTTTGGCATTTAAAATCATGAATGACAAATATGTGGGTAACTTGACATTCGTTCGTGTTTATTCGGGTGTTGCAAAACAAGGTGACAGCGTTTACAACCCAGTTAAAATGAAACGTGAACGTATCGGTCGTATTGTTGAAATGCACGCAAATTCACAAAAAGAAGTTGATGAAGTTCGTGCAGGTGATATTGTTGCATTCGTTGGTCTTAAAGACGTAACCACTGGTGATACGCTATGTGATGAAGACAATGTTATCACGCTTGAGCGTATGGAGTTCCCAGACCCAGTTATTTCTTTGGCAGTTGAACCAAAAACCAAAGCTGACCAAGAAAAAATGTCTATCGCATTGAACCGTTTGGCAAAAGAAGACCCTTCATTCCGTGTCCACACCGATGAAGAATCTGGTCAAACGATTATCAGCGGTATGGGTGAGTTACACTTAGAAATTTTAGTTGACCGTATGAAACGTGAATTCAACGTTGAAGCGAACGTAGGTGCACCACAAGTTGCTTACCGTGAAACTATCCGTACAACGGTTGAACAAGAAGGTAAATTCGTACGTCAAACTGGTGGTCGTGGTAAATTCGGTCACGTTTGGTTACGTCTTGAACCACTTGACACAGCTGAAGGTAAAGAATACGAATTTGCTGAAGAAGTTGTCGGTGGTGTTGTACCGAAAGAATACTTTGGTGCGGTTGACAAAGGTATCCAAGAACGTATGAAAAATGGTGTCCTTGCAGGCTATCCAGTTGTCGGCGTTAAAGCAACGCTATATGATGGTTCTTACCATGACGTTGACTCTGATGAATTGTCGTTCAAAATGGCAGGTTCCATTGCCTTCCGTAAAGGCTTTATGGCCGCTAGCCCTGTACTACTTGAGCCTGTCATGAAAGTTGAAGTAGAAACACCAGAGGACTACATGGGTGATATCATGGGCGATTTAAACCGTCGTCGTGGTATGGTACAAGGCATGGACGATATGTTTGGCGGTGTTAAACAAATCCGTGCCGAAGTACCACTTGCTGAAATGTTTGGTTATGCAACAACCTTACGTTCAATGTCACAAGGTCGTGCAACCTACTCTATGGAATTTGCAAAATACGCAGAAACCCCACGTAATGTTGCTGACGAAATTATCAAAAAATTCACCAGCAAAGATGATGATGAATAATTGATTAACTCTTAATCAAATTCATTAAAAAATGCCAATGCTTATTCAAGTGTTGGCATTCTCAAACTGTTAAAACACAGATATTTTATTTTGATAAAATATCTATTATCACTAAAAGAGGATTAAATTATGGCAAAGGCCAAGTTTGAACGTACCAAACCACACGTCAACGTAGGTACCATTGGACACGTTGACCACGGTAAAACCACATTAACCGCAGCGATTGCAACCGTAGCAGCAAAACACAACGGTGGCGAAGCAAAAGACTA